>NZ_JALLJA010000006.1:0-346628 GCF_023242385.1 Pseudomonas sp. MWU12-2345
GGACCATGTCCAGCCAGCACGTGCCGTTGTGTCAGTCCTTGCAGACCGCGGCAATCGCCTGCGCCAGCGCATCCAGGCGCGTCGCGTCGATTCCCGCCACGTTGGCCCGGCCGGAGCTGACCATATACACGCTGTGCTCGTCGCGCAGGCGTTTGACCTGGGCCGGTGACAAACCGGTATAGGAGAACATGCCGCGCTGCACGCCAATATGCGCGAAGCGCTCGGCTAGGCCATGGGGCTGCAGGGCTTCCACCAGGCCGCTGCGCAGTTGCGCAATACGCAAACGCATGGCTTCCACTTCATCGGCCCACAGGCTCTTCAACTCTGGGGTGCCGAGAATGGTGGTGACCACCGCCGCGCCATGATCCGGTGGGTTCGACCACAGGTTACGGGCCACCGCCGCCAGTTGACTGCGCACATCCAGCAGTTTTTCAGCATCGCCGGTGCAGACGATCAGTGCGCCGATGCGCTCGCGGTACAGGCCGAAATTCTTCGAGCAGGAACTGGTGATCAGCACTTCCGGCAATTCCCGGGCGAACAACCGCGCGGCCCAGGCATCCTGCTCCACGCCATCGCCAAAGCCCTGGTAGGCGAAGTCGATCAGCGGCAGCAGTTCGCGGCGACGGACGATGTCCAGCACCTTGTACCAGTCGTCGTGGGACAGGTCGAAACCGGTCGGGTTGTGGCAGCAGGCGTGCAGCAGCACCACGTCACCCTGCGGCACCTGTTCCAGGGCGGCGAGCATGCCTTCGACGTTCAGGCGGTTGTCGCTGTCGACATAAGGGTAGTGACTGATCTTCAAGCCAGCGGCGGCGAAGATGGTCTCGTGGATCGGCCAGGTCGGATCGCTGAGCCAGATGCCACGACCCGGAAGGCAGTGGGCGATAAAGTCGGCACTCAGGCGCAAGGCGCCGGTGCCACCCGGGGTCTGGGTCGCGCCGACGCGTTGGGCGGCGATCAACGGCGAGTCCGCACCCATCACCAGCTCGTTGAGCAGGCTGCCAAAGCGCAGGTCGCCGTGGCCACCGATATAGGACTTGGTCCGCTGCTCGTCCACCAGCCGCTGTTCAGCCAGCTTGACCGACCGCAGGATCGGGGTCAGGCCCTGGGCATCCTTGTAGACGCCTACGCCCAGGTCGAACTTGCGAGGATTGGGGTCCTGGGCATAAGCCTCCAGCAACCCGAGGATCGGGTCGCCGGGTACACGCGCGATGGCGTCGAAATGCATTATTTACGGCCCTCGGCGGCGTGGCTGACCTCGTCGGTGCGTGCCGCCATGATGAAATCGTTACGGTGCAGGCCCTTGATCGAATGGCTCCACCAGGTGACGGTGACTTTGCCCCACTCGGTCAGCAGACCCGGGTGATGGCCTTCGGCTTCGGAAATCTCGCCGACGGCATTGGTGAAGGCCAGGGCGAACTTGAAGTTCTTGAACAGGAAGACCTTCTCCAGCTGCATGATGCCGTCCCGCACTTCGATGTTCCAGTCCGGAATCTGTTTGATCAGCAGCGGCAGTTCTTCGTCGCTGACCTGGGGGGCATCGGCGCGGCAGGCTTCGCAGTGGGCTTGGTTCAAGGTGTTCATGATGGATTCCTGAAATCGTTTTTTTATTCAAGGACGCCGTTCGAATACGCTATTCGAAAACGTCGGTTCGAGAAAGACGCACGTAGCGCTCAATGTCGCGGATCAGGCGGCCTTGGGCGGGAATTTCGGGGCGTGCAGACCCAGCTGCATGCCGCGCTCGACCATGCCCATGATGTCTTCGTGGGCCAGGTCGAACAAGCGCTTGAGGTTCGGCAGGACAAAGTACAGCGGTTGCAGGATGTCGATGCGATACGGCGTGCGCATGGCTTCCAGCGGATCGAAGAGCTGATGCTCGGGCTGGTTGGACAGGCTGTACACGCTCTCTTTCGGCGAGGAGAGAATGCCGCCGCCATAGATGCGCCGACCTTGCGGGGTGTCCACCAGGCCGAATTCGATGGTCATCCAGTACAGGCGCGCCAGGTACACCCGTTGCTCCTTGCTGGCTTGCAGGCCGAGCTTGCCGTAGGTGTGGGTGAATTCGGCGAACCAGGGGTTGGTCAGCAGCGGGCAGTGGCCAAAGATTTCGTGGAAAATGTCCGGCTCTTGCAGGTAGTCGAGCTCTTCTTCGGTGCGAATGAAGGTCGCCACTGGAAACTGCTTGTTGGCCAGCAGTTCGAAAAAAGTCTGGAACGGAATCAGCGCCGGCACCCGGGCGACTTGCCAGCCGGTGGTGGCGCCGAGGACCTGGTTGATTTCGCCGAGTTGCGGAATCCGGTCGTGGGGCAGGGCCAGTTTTTCGATGCCGTCCAGGTATTCCTGGCACGCGCGGCCTTCGATCACTTTCAGTTGGCGAGTGATCAGGGTGTTCCACACGGCATGCTCGGCGGCCGGGTAGTCGATAAAACCTTGCGCATCGGGCTCGCGAGCCACGTAGTGCGTCTGCTTCATACCGCTCTCCTGCTGGGGGATTCGTTCTTGTTATGTGCTGCGATGGGCTTAGTGTTAACCCGTTGAGGGGGCGTGCGCATCCAGGGCAAAGCGCGAAGGGGTAGGATGCATGCCGATATTTCGTAAAGAAATCGTTACGAAATGGCGTTTTGCTGATGCGTAAGGCGTTTTGACGTGGCGATCAAGCGGGTTTTCGTCACATAATCTTTACGACTAACTGCGGCGTACTGAAAAAAGTGCCCGCTCCGCAGGGGCCCATGGGGCCCGGCTATCACCCTTTTCGAGCCTTTCCATGCGTATCAAAGTGCACTGCCAGAACCGCATCGGCATTCTTCGCGACATTCTCAATCTGTTGGTGGACTACGGCATCAACGTCGCCCGTGGCGAAGTCGGCGGTGATCAGGGCAATGCCATCTACCTGCACTGCCCGAATCTGATCAACCTGCAGTTCCAGGCCCTGCGGCCGAAGTTCGAAACCATCGCCGGGGTGTTTGGCGTCAAACGCGTCGGCCTGATGCCCAGCGAGCGTCGGCATATGGAGCTCAACGCCTTGCTTGGGGCCCTGGAGTTTCCGGTGCTGTCCATCGACATGGGCGGCTCGATTGTCGCGGCCAACCGCGCGGCGGCGCAGTTGCTCGGGGTCAGGGTTGACGAGGTGCCGGGCATCCCGCTGGCGCGTTATGCACCGGATTTCGACCTGCCGGAGTTGGTGCGTGCCAACCAGTCGCGGATCAATGGCCTGCGGGTCAAGATCAAGGGTGACGTTTTCCTGGCGGATATCGCGCCGTTGCAGTCGGAACACGATGACAGCGAGGCGATGGCCGGCGCGGTGCTGACCTTGCATCGCGCCGACCAGGTCGGCGAGCGTATCTACAACGTGCGCAAGCAGGAGTTGCGCGGCTTTGACAGTATTTTCCAGAGTTCGAAAGTCATGGCCGCGGTGGTTCGCGAGGCCCGGCGCATGGCACCGCTGGATGCACCGCTGCTGATTGAAGGCGAGACCGGGACCGGCAAGGAATTGCTGGCGCGGGCCTGCCACCTGGCCAGCCCGCGGGGACAGGCGCCGTTGATGGCCCTCAACTGCGCCGGCTTGCCGGAGTCCATGGCTGAAACCGAGCTGTTCGGCTACGGTCCCGGCGCGTTCGAGGGCGCGCGGGCCGAGGGCAAGCTCGGGCTGCTGGAACTGACCGCCGGCGGTACCTTGTTCCTCGACGGGGTGGGGGAGATGAGTCCGCGCCTGCAGGTCAAGTTATTGCGCTTTCTCCAGGATGGCGGGTTCCGTCGGGTCGGCAGCGACGAGGAGGTGTACCTGGATGTGCGGGTGATCTGCGCGACCCAGGTCGACCTCTCGGAGCTGTGTTCGCGGGGTGAGTTTCGCCAGGACCTCTATCACCGTCTCAACGTGTTGTCCCTGCATATCCCGCCCCTGCGTGAGTGCCTGGACGGGCTGACCCCGTTGGTGGAGCATTTTCTCGACCAGGCCAGTCGGCAGATCGGTTGCCCCTTGCCGAAGTTGGCGCCGGCGGCGATGGATCGTCTTGCGCACTATCACTGGCCGGGCAATGTCCGGCAGTTGGAGAACGTGCTGTTCCAGGCGGTTTCCCTCTGCGAGGGCGGGGTGGTCAAGGCCGAGCATATCCGGTTGCCGGACTATGGCGTGCGCCAACCCCTGGGGGATTTTTCCCTGGAGGGCGGGTTGGACGAGATTGTCGGGCGGTTCGAGCGGGCGGTGCTGGAGCGTCTGTACTCGGAGCATCCGAGCAGTCGCTTGCTGGGCAAGCGGCTGGGGGTTTCCCATACCACCATTGCCAACAAGCTGAAGGAATATGAGGTCGTCAAGGGCGGGCAGTAACCAGGCCTCCCGCCCCTGGCTCGATCAGATGTGGAAGTAACCCACGCACGAGTCGAACGGCAGGCGCTTGAGCTCGATCTTGTTCATGTCGAACACTTCGCGCAGGGCCTTGGTTTCACCCGGGAAGTTGCGATAGGCAACTTCGTCGAGTACCACGATGGCACCTTTGGGCATGTACGGCAGGAAGGTTTCCAGGGCGACCTTGGTCGGTTCGTAGAGGTCGGTATCGAGGATCAGCATGGCCACCACCAGGTCCGGACGGGACTTGACGAATTCCGGCACGGTCTTGCAGATATCGCCCTTGACCAGTTCGCAGCGCGGGATGCGGTTGACCGGACGCAGCAGGTCGTTGGCATCGATCATGTCCTGGATCAGCGACTGGTCGGTGTCGGAGAACATGTTCTCGTTGATGTCGGCCGGGTCTTCATCCTTGTTGATGCTGGTGAAGCCTTCGAAGGTGTCGAAGCCGACGATCGAACGGTTGATCGCGTACGGCTCGAGGATCATCGACAGGTGCATGTAGAGCATCAGCGAGTTGCCCTTGTACACGCCGCATTCGATGATCGCACCCGGCACGTCCATGACCTTCTTGAACAGCTCCATGCGCGACAGGGCGGCGGTCACGTTGATGCGGTTGGCGAACACGAACGGCGCGTCGGCCACGTATTCGGCATCGACCCGCTTGAGCACGCCGGCACGGGTTTCGTTGTATTGAGCCTCGGCAGGCGTAATGCGGCGCTTGGTCATTGATAGATTCCTTGGAAATTCGAGAAGTCGTGGGCGTGGAAGTAGTCTTTGAAGCCGGCCCCGACATCCGGGCAGGCGCTGTCGACGTTGGGGGCGCCGCGCTTGTGTTGCAGGTCGTCCAGGTGCATCAGGCGGAAGTCCACGCTGAAGCGGGTCTGTTCGGTGTAATTGGGTACGGTGCCATGCAAATGTGAACCGGAGAAGATCAGCATCTCACCGGTGTTGCCGGCAATGCGGACTTCCGACGACGTATCGATGTCGGCCAGGGGCACCGGGTGCACGCGCACTTCCTCGGTCAGGTTTTCCTTGGCCTTGTGCCGCTGGTTGTTGATCCAGTCGTTCAGGCTCCAGTCCTTCGAGGTGTTGAGCACCGGCTTTTCGAAGTAGCCGGCGTTGATCATCATGGTCTGGTTCGGGGCGATGGTGTAGACCGGCATCCAGGTGTTGATCTGGCAATCGACGCTGCCGTACCAGGTGTCGCGATGGGGCTTGTAGGCGTAGCTGACGCCGGCATGCAGGTAGTTGTAGTTGGGCACGACGCGCAGGCGCGGCACATCGAAGATGTACTCGCGCGGGTCGATGCCGACTTCATGGATGAACGCCAGGATCAGGTCCTTGACGCGCTGGCTGTTGGTGAACTGGCCCTTGAGGCGGGTCACCCGGCTGACGAATTCCTCGACCGGCATCATCGTGTGCAGGGACTGGTGATCGGTCTCGCCGTCAAAGGCCAGGGTGATGCTTTCCTTGGCAAAACCACAGAGCTCCTTGGCGGTCGCCAACTGGGTGTCCAGGAAGATGGCGCCTGAATAGATCTCTTCCTTGAAGTCCGCTTTTTTCTGTAGTTGGTTGATGTACAGGTTCACGTCAGCCCTCCTGAATACTGTGGCTAATTCTGAATGTCGGCAGTCACGGGGCAAACTTGACGTTGGTTGCCGTCTGCCGGGTTGGCTTGCAAGGTCTATTCCAGGGTGGTTTTCTGGCGCCCGCCGCACGAGGGGAAACGACCGATACTTGCCGCCAGCGGCATAACCGCGCCGTTTTTTCGTCTGCCCTCAAGACCTTGAAAGCCAGCCAAAGGTACTCAAGCCCCGTCACGAGGGCTTGTCCTGCGTCAAGAAAAAAGTTGGTTCGGAAATTGCTTGCGCCTCTCGCAGTACAGCGGTGGCGGCAAACGCCCGTCAGGAAGAGGAAAGACTGTGGACAAGTACCTTTACGTGGCAATGACCGGTGCGGCCCAGAATGCTCTGGCGCAAAAGGCCCATGCCAACAATCTGGCGAACCTCTCGACCAACGGTTTTCAACGTGACCTGGAACAGGCTCGTTCCATGCCGGTGTTCGGTGACAGCTTTCCGTCACGTGCCTACGCCATGTCCGAGCGCCCGGGCACGGATTTCGACTCGGGTCCGATGGTCGAGACCGGTCGCGATCTCGACGTGGCGGTGGCCGGTGACGGCTGGGTGGCCGTGCAGACACCTGACGGCGGCGAAGGTTACGTGCGCACCGCGAGCATGAATATTGACGCCCTCGGGGTGCTGCGTGCCGGCAACGGCATGCCGGTCATGGGCAATGGCGGGCCGATCGCCGTGCCACCCGAGTCGAAGATCGAAGTGGGCGAGGACGGCACCATCAGCATTCGCGCCATGGGTGAAGGGCCGCGGGTGGTGGCGGAAGTCGACCGCATCAAGCTGGTCAACCCGGATCTGAAGAACATGATCAAGGGGCCGGATGCCGTGGTGCATACCAAGGACGGCACGACCGCGCCGGTCGACGCCAACGTCAAGGTGGTCTCGGGCTTCCTGGTGGGCAGCAACGTCAATGCCGTGGAGGAAATGACCTCGGTGCTGGCCCTGTCCAAGCAGTTCGAATTGCACATCAAGATGATGAACACCGCCAAAGAAGATGACACGGCTATGGCTCGGGTCTTGCAGAACAGCTAATCACCAGAACGTAGCGCCGTAAAACAGGCGCGCGAAGGAGAACAGAATGCTTCCGGCTCTATGGGTTGCAAAAACAGGTTTGGCGGCACAAGACACCAACCTGACGACTATTTCCAACAACTTGGCCAACGTCTCGACCACCGGCTTCAAGCGTGATCGCGCCGAGTTCCAGGACCTGCTGTACCAGATCAAGCGTCAGCCGGGTGCCGAGTCGACCCAGGACAGCGAACTGCCGTCGGGCCTGCAACTGGGTACCGGTGTGCGGATCGTCGGCACCCAGAAGAACTTCGCCGCCGGTAGTCTGCAAACCACCGACCAGCCGCTGGACATGGCCGTCAACGGTCGCGGTTTCTTCCAGATCCTGCAACCGGACGGCACCACGGCCTACACCCGTGACGGTACCTTCCACCTGAGCAACACCGGGCAGATCGTCACCGCCAACGGTTTCACCCTGCAGCCGGCGATCATCATCCCGAACAACGCCCAGACCTTCACCGTCGGCCAGGACGGCACGGTCTCGATCACCGTCGCCGGCAGCCCGACTTCGCAAGTGATCGGCAATATCCAGACCGCCGACTTCATCAACCCGGCCGGCCTGCAGGCCAAGGGTGGCAACCTGTTTCTGGAAACCGCCGCCAGCGGCGCGCCGCAGGTCGGCACCCCGGGTCTCAACGGTTTCGGTACCACCGAGCAGAGCACCCTGGAAACTTCCAACGTCAGCACCGTGGAAGAAATGGTCAACATGATCACCACCCAGCGTGCCTACGAGATGAACTCCAAGGTGATTTCCACCGCCGACCAGATGCTCCAGTACGTCGCACAGAACCTGTAATCAAGTCTATGAGGCGGCCTGAAGGGCGCCTGCAACACCGTGAGGTAATAGGGTCATGAATCGGTTGTTTTCCATGCTCGCGTTGAGCGCGATGGCGCTGTTGGCCGGCTGCATGAGCCCGCTACCCAAGCCCAATGACCCGTATTACGCGCCGGTGTTGCCGCGTACCCCGTTGCCCGCCGCGGCGAACAACGGTTCGATCTACCAGGCCGGCTTCGAGCAGAACCTGTATGGCGACCGCAAGGCTTTCCGGGTCGGTGACATTGTCACCATTACCCTTAATGAAGCCACCCAGGCGAGCAAAAATGCCAACTCCGACCTGTCGAAGAAAGATGCCAACAACTTTGGCCTGACCACGCTCTTCGGCTCGTCGGTGACCAGCGGCAACGCAAACCTGAATATCGGCTATGGCGGTACCAAGACCACCGACGGTTCCTCCAAGGCCGCGCAGAGCAACAGCCTGACCGGCTCGATTACCGTGACCGTGGCTGACGTGCTGCCCAACGGCATCATCGCCGTACGGGGCGAGAAGTGGTTGACCCTCAATACCGGCAATGAGCTGGTGCGCATCGCCGGGATGATCCGCGCGGATGATATCGCCACCGATAACACCGTTCCGTCCACTCGCGTGGCCGATGCGCGCATTACCTACTCGGGTACCGGCGCCTTTGCCGATACGAGCCAGCCGGGTTGGCTCGACCGCTTCTTCCTCAGCCCGCTCTGGCCTTTCTAGGTGCTACGACCATGTTCAATCTCAAGCATCTGATGGCGGCTGTGCTGCTGATGTCCACCGCTCTCGGTGCCCAGGCCGAGCGGTTGAAGGACATCGCCAGTATTTCCGGTGTGCGCTCCAACCAGCTGATTGGTTATGGCCTGGTGGTCGGTCTCAACGGTTCGGGTGACCAGACCACGCAGACACCGTTCACCCTGCAGACCTTCAACAACATGCTCTCGCAGTTCGGCATCAAGGTGCCGGCCAACGCCGGTACCGTGCAGTTGAAGAACGTCGCGGCGGTGTCGATCAGTGCCGACCTGCCGGCGTTCGCCAAGCCGGGGCAGGTGGTGGATATCACCGTCTCGTCCATCGGTAACGCCAAGAGCCTGCGCGGCGGCACCCTGTTGATGACGCCGCTCAAGGGTATCGACGGCAACGTCTACGCCATCGCCCAGGGCAACCTGGTGGTGGGCGGTTTCGATGCTTCTGGCGCGGACGGTTCGAAGATCACCGTCAACGTTCCGTCGGCCGGGCGGATCCCCGGCGGGGCTTCGGTGGAGCGCGCGGTACCGAGTGGTTTCAACCAGGGCAACAGCCTGACCCTGAACCTCAACCGTTCTGACTTCACCACCGCCAAGCGGATCGTCGACAAGGTCAACGACCTGCTCGGCCCGGGCGTGGCCCAGGCCATCGACGGCGGTTCGATCCGCGTCACCGCGCCGCTGGATCCGAGCCAGCGGGTCGACTACCTGTCGATGCTGGAAAATCTTGAGGTCGACCCGGGCCAGGCGGTGGCTAAAGTCATCATCAACTCGCGTACCGGTACCATCGTGATCGGCCAGAACGTCAAGGTGTCGCCGGCCGCGGTGACCCACGGCAGCCTGACCGTGACCATTACCGAAGACCCGATCGTCAGCCAGCCGGGGCCGCTGTCCAATGGCACCACGGCGGTGGTACCGCGTTCGCGGGTCAACGCCCAGCAGGAAGCCAAGCCGATGTTCAAGTTTGGCCCGGGGACCACCCTGGACGAGATCGTCCGTGCGGTGAACCAGGTGGGTGCGGCGCCAGGCGACTTGATGGCGATCCTCGAAGCCTTGAAACAGGCCGGCGCCTTGCAAGCCGACCTGATCGTGATTTGAGGCCGTCGCTATGGTGGATATGCGCAAGAGCGGGTTGGCAAGCACCGGCGACTCCGGTGCCTACAGCGACCTGAACCGAATGAACAGCCTGAAGGTCGGCAACCGCGACAGCGATGCCAACATTCGCAAGGTGGCGCAGGAGTTCGAGTCGCTGTTCGTTGGCGAAATGCTCAAGTCCGCGCGCGCGGCCACTGATGTAATGGCCCAGGACAATCCGCTCAATACCCCGGCGACCAAGCAATATCAGGAAATGTACGACCATCAGTTGGCCGTGACCATGTCGCGCCAGGGTGGCGGTATCGGCCTGGCCGATGTGCTGGTGCGCCAGATGAGCAAGAACAAACCGACGCATCCCTCCCAGGGCGGGCTCAAGGTCGGGCCGCCGGCCGGTACGGTTGCGAGCGAAGCACCGGTGCCGACACCGATCAATGCTGGCACCACCACGGCCGCGACCGCGGCTTCGCCGTTCGCGCGCTCCAATGGCCAGCGGCCGTTGTGGGCCTCGCGGGTCGCCAGCCCGATCCACAACAGCGACGGCAGCCTGCACAACGACATGGCCAAGCTCAACGAGCGTCGCCTGGCGTTGCCGAGCAAGTTGACTGATCGCCTGGTCGCCGGGCTGGTGCCGTCGGCCGACGGCAGCCTGGCCACGGTCAACGCCCAGGCTGTGCCGGCGCGCAACAGCGCCGCCAGCGATTCCGTGCTCCAGGGTCAGGCCATCCACGGCTTGAGCAATGTGCCGAGCACGCGCATGCAGATCTATGGTCGCGCCGTGGCCCAGCCGCCGTTGGCGCCGGCCAAACAGGCGTTCAGTTCGCCCGACGAATTCGTCGCCACCATGCTGCCGATGGCGGAACAGGCGGCCAGGCGCATTGGTGTCGACCCGCGTTACCTGGTGGCCCAGGCAGCCCTGGAAACCGGTTGGGGCAAATCGGTCATGCGCCAGCAGGACGGCAGCAGCAGTCACAACCTGTTCGGCATCAAGGCCGGCAGCAGTTGGCAAGGGCCGCAGGCCCGCGCCATCACCAGTGAGTTCAAAAATGGCCAGATGGTCAAGGAGACGGCGGACTTCCGTTCCTATGCCTCCTACCAGGACAGCTTCCACGATCTGGTGACCATGCTGCAAAGTAATAATCGCTATCAAGATGTACTGAAGTCGGCCGATAAACCTGAACAGTTTGTACGCGAGTTGCAAAAGGCCGGGTATGCCACTGACCCGGACTACGCCAGCAAGATTTCGCAAATAGCAAAACAGATGAAGAGCTACCAGAACTACGCTGCGGCGGGCGCTTCCACGAATTTATAAGGTCTGAATCATGAGCTTGCTCAATATTGGTATGACGGGGTTGAACGCGGCCTCGACGGCTTTGAACACCACCGGCAACAACATTTCCAACGTTGATACGGCCGGCTATTCACGTCAGTCAACCGTTCAGACCAGCTCTGCCTCGCAGCAATACGGCAACGTGTTCATCGGTACCGGCACGACCCTGGCGGATGTCCGTCGGGTCTACAGCGCCTACCTGGATGCGCAGTTGCAAACCTCGACCTCGCTCAACAGCGATTCGTCCTCGTACCTGGCCCAGGTCACGCCGACCGACTCCATGCTGTCGGATACCAACACCGGCATGACCGCTTCGTTGCAGAAGTTCTTCAGCTCGCTGCAAAGTGTGTCGACCACCCCGACGGACGATGCGTCCCGCCAGACGACGCTGACCAGCGCCCAGGCGTTGAGCGACAAACTCAACTCCCTCTCCCAGCAATTGAGCGCCCAGAACACCGGGATCAACAGCAACCTGTCGGACATGGCCGGCCAGGTGAACAAGCTGGCGAGTACCATTGCCCAGTACAACGATCAGATTTCCAAAGTCACCACCGCCGCCGGTGCCCCGAACGACCTGCTGGACCAGCGCAGCGAGGCGGTGCGCCAGTTGTCCGAGCTGGTCGGGACCCAGGTGGTCCAGCGCGGTTCGAGTTATGACGTCTATATCGGCAGCGGTCAGCCGCTGGTGATGGGCAACAGCACCAACACCCTGTCCGCCGTGCCGAGCAAGGACGACCCGAGCCAGTCGGCCTTGCAGCTGGATCGCGGCACCAGCACCGTCGATATCACCTCCACGGTGACCGGTGGCGAGATCGGTGGTCTGCTGCGCTATCGCAGCGATGTGCTCGACCCGTCGATCAACGCGTTGGGGCGCATTGCCATGGTCGCGGCCGACCAGATGAACAAGCAGCAGGCCCAGGGCATCGACAAGAACGGCAACTTCGGTTCGCCGATCTTCAACGATATCAACAGCGCCACCCTGATCAGCCAGCGCAGCATCGCCAATGGGAACAACAGCGCCGGTTCCGGCAACCTGAACGTGACCATCGCCGACACCGGTGCGCTGACCACCAACGATTACCAGGTCACCTTCAGCAGCGCGACCAACTACAGCGTCACGCGCTCGGACGGCACCGCGATGGGGTCCTTCAGCACCACTACCACGCCACCACCGGTCATCGACGGGATCACCCTGAGCCTCAATGGTGGTGGCGCGATGAGTGCCGGCGACACCTTCAAGGTGACCCCGACCCGCAGCGGTGCCAGTGATATCCAGACGGTGATGACCAACGCGCAGAACATTGCCGCGGCGGCGCCGCTGGCCGGTGTCACCAGTGCCAACAACGGCGGCACCTACACCCAGCCGACCCTGGTCGACCAGTTGGGCACGTCCAACGCGACCAACAACGCGCAGTTGCAGGATGCCATCAAGTACGGCACGCCGGCCAAGATCGTCTTCGGCGCACCGGGTACCGGTGCGACCGCAGGTACCCAGGGCTACACCCTGACCGATGCCCAGGGCAACGTGATGGGCACCGGTACCATCGTGCCGGGGCAGGCCAACACACTGAACCTGAAAATCAACATGGTCGACGCCAGCGGCAATCCGGTGTTGGACGGCGCAGGCGTGCAGAAGACCTTCACCGTTCAGACCACGGTCAGCGGTAATCCGAAGTCCGGTGAAAGCTTTACCATGTCGATGACTGGCGCCGGTTCTTCGGACAACCGCAACAGCACCGCCCTGGTCGCCCTGCAAAACAGCAAGACCGTGGGGACGAGCGCCACGAACGGCGGCAGCAGCATCTCCGACGCCTACGGCACCTTGGTCTCCACTGTCGGTACCAAGGCGTCCCAGGCCACCTCGGACAACACGGCGACGACGACCATCCTGACCAACGCCAAGGGCGCGCGCGACTCCCTGTCCGGCGTCAACCTGGACGAAGAGTCCGCCAACCTGGTCAAGTACCAGCAGTACTACACGGCCGCGTCGCAGATTATCAAAGCCGCCCAGGCCATCTTCAGCACGCTGCTCAGCAGCCTTTAAGGAGTCGTGATTCATGCGCATTTCCACCGCCCAGTATTACGAAACCACGGCTGCCAACTACCAGCGCGGTTACAACGACACGCTCAAGACCAGTGCCGAGGCCAGCAGCATGGTCAAGGTCAATACCGCCGCCGATGACCCGGTAGGGGCCGCGCGGCTGTTGCAGCTGGGCCAGCAAAGCGCTGCGCTGACCCAGTACTCCAGCAATATCAGCTCGCTCAAAGGCTCTTACAGTCAGTCGGAAACGGCCTTGACCGCGATTCAGAGCGCCATGCAATCGGCTCGCGAAATCGGGCTGTCGGCCATCAGTGGCACCAACACCGATGCCGATCGCAAGGCCTATGCCCAACAGTTGGGACAGATCCAGCAAACGGTCCTCGGGCTGATGAACAGCCAGGATGCCAACGGCAACTACCTGTTCGGCGGTTCGAAGACCAGCGCTCCGCCCTATACCGCCAACTCCGACGGCACCTACAGCTACAACGGTGATCAGTCGCAGTTGAACCTGGCCATTGGCGACAATAGTTCGGTGGCCAGCAATGTGACGGGCTGGGACGCGTTCCAGCAGTCCATCAACACTGCCCGCACCCAGGTCACCATGACCTCGCCGGCCGTGGACGACGGTCGCGTCACCCTGTCCAACGGCCAGGTCAGCAATAGCGCGACCTACAACGCTCAGTTCGCCGGCGGTCAGCCGTATACCGTCAGTTTCCTCAGCAGTACCCAGATCAAGATCACCGATGCCAGCGGCGCTGACGTCACTTCCGAAGCCAGCCAGAACGGCGTGATCAGCAACAGCAACGGCGCGAACCAGACGGTCACCTTTCGAGGCGTGGACCTGGGGCTGAACCTCAACCTGAAGTCCGGTGATGTGCCGGATACCGTGATTGCCGGGCACAGCTTCACCCTTTCGGCGCAGCCGGATACCTTCAATACCTCGCGCAGCGCCGGCAACCCGTCGACCGCGGTGGTGACCGGGGCGACGACGACCAACCAGGCGGCCTACGACAGCACCTTCCCTGCCAGTGGGGCGATCCTCAAGTTCACCAGCGCCACGGCCTATGACTTGTATGCATCGCCGATCACGGCCAGCAGCCGGCCGGTGTCCTCGGGGACCATGGCCGGTTCCACGGCGACGGCGGCGGGGGTCAGCCTGACCTTGGGCGGTACGCCGGCGGCCGGTGATCAGTTTGTGGTCCAGCCGAATAATCACCAGACCCAGAATATCCTCGATACCTTGAACCAGATGATAGGTACGTTGAACACGCCGGCCGATGGCAATCCGGTTGCCCAGCAGAAGCTGCTGGCAAGCATGAACGCCGGGGTCAGCAACGTCACCAGCGCCATGGACCAGGCGGGCAGTGCGGTCACCGCCATCGGTACCCGCGGCCAGGTCCTGGATGCCCAGGACGCCACCAACCAGAGCCTGGTGCTGGCCAACACCACCAGCCAGGGGGCGATTCGCGACGCCGACCCGGCGGCGGTCATGACCCAGCTGACCCTGCAGCAGACCATGTTGCAGGCGGCGCAGTTGGCCTTCAGCAAAATCAGTCAATTGGGCCTGTTCAACAAGATCTGATTCGACCCGGGCGCGGGAGCCATCGTGGCTCTCGCGCCTCCATCAACCGCCTTTTTCAGCGGTTCCAGTGGCTCGTCCGATCGGGTGAGTCGCGCCGCTTGCGAGCCCCGTCGTGAACCCAGTCCCACTCGTCAGTCTCGTCATTCCCGCCGTCAATCCACGCTTTTTTGGCAAAGCCCTGCACAGTGCCTTGGGCCAGAGCTACGGCAATCTCGAAATCATCGTGTGCGATGACAGCCAGGATGACGAAATTGGCCGTCTGGTCGAGACCATGAGTGAAGAGGCGGGCCGGCCGGTACGTTATGTCCGTAACGCGCTCAGGCTCGGGCATGTGGCTAATTTGCTCGCGGGTCTTGAGTTGGCCCAGGGCGAATTCATCAAGTTTCTCTATGATGACGACCAACTGTTTGGCGCCTGTATCGAGCGCCAGGCGCAGGTCCTGGTCGAGCAGGCCGACGTCAACCTGGTGCTGGCGCAACGCATGTTCTGGGACGCCGACGATCTGCAACTGCCGATTCGTCTTGAGAACGCTACGTTGGCGCCCACTTGTTCGGTCTTCAAGGGCGAAGACCTGCTGGCGATTTTCGAGACCTTTCCGGTCAATATCCTGGGTGGTTTCAGCAATGCGCTGTTGCGTCGCGCGGATGTGCTGGAGTGGTTGCCCGCCTTGACCCAGCCGGGGCATTGTTTTGTCGCTTCGCTGGAGTTCGCGCTGTATATCTGCCTGTTGCGTCGCGGCAATATGGTGATGCTGAACCACGTCCTGAGTGTCGAGCGTCGTTACCCGGAGCGGCCCAATCGGCAGCAGGCGATGCTTGATGCGGTGCTCTCCGAGCGTGAGTGGCTGCTGCAAATGCTCAAGGCGCGCAGTGGCGAGTCGGCCCCGGCCCATGGCTGGGTCCGTTTGTTGCCGCTGACCCGTGCCAATGAGTCGCCACGGGTCTGGGGTGAACTGGCGTTGCTGCGGACCCTGGGCACCAAGCAGACCACCGAGATCTGGCGCGTCGGGGTTACCAGCGACAGTTTTTCCGAAATGTATGCCCAGTGGCTGGCGTGTCGGACCCTGACGGAGCCCGAGCGCAAACTGCTGCCCGATGCACTGCTCGAGTGGGCGTGGCAGCCGAAGATCGTGGCGGTGGTGATTGATCGGGAGGGCGGTCTCTCCGGCCTGGACAGCACCCTGCAGAGTCTGGCCGGGCAGCTCTATCCCGCGGAGTTGACACTGGTACTGTCTGACGCCTGTAGCGAAGCCGTGCTGTTGGACCGGGTGTTTACCTTGCCTTTGCAAGAGGACTGGCAGCAGCAACTCAATGAGCTGTTGGCCCAGATTGACGGTGCTGACTGGTTTTATCTGTTGCGTGCCGGGGATCGCCTGGTGGAGCCCGCGCTGCTGGTGCTGGCTGATCGCATCGTACAGGCCGGCGAGGAATGCTGTTTCTATAGTGACGAGAGCTGTTTGCGCGACGGCGAGCCGGCGGAGCCGGTTTTCAAGTCCGACTTCAACCTGGACCTGATGCGCAGCTATCCGTATGTGGGGCGTGTCCTGGCCTTCAAGCGCGAGCCTTTCCTGGCGCTCGGTGGTTTCGACTCGCGACATGGCGAACTGGCGCCTCACGACCTGCTCTGGCGGCTGGTCGAGCAAGTCGGTACCCAGGTCGTCGGGCATATCGCCGAGGTACTGGTGGAGTCCGTGTTGTCGCTTTCCCAGTGGATGTCGCTGCCCGAGTTGCTCGAACTGAACGCACCGCTGCTCGAGGCGCATCTGTGGCGTCTCGGCGTGGACCATGAGTTGCGTGACAGAGGGCAGGCGCTGTTCAACCGTGTGGATTATCTGCACGCGGATCGACCGCTGGTCTCGATCATTATCGTCTGCAAGGATCAGTTGGCGGCGGTACAGCGTTGTGTCGAAACCTTATTGGAAAAAACCCTTTACCGCCAATACGAGCTGCTGCTGGTGGACAACGGCAGTGAAAGTCCCGAGGCGCTGGCCTGGCTGAGCGCCATGGCCAGTATGGGCAGCGATCGTTTGCGCGTATTGACCTTTGCCCGCCAGAGTCAGGCTGCCGTTATCAACGCCGCTGCCGGGCAAGCCCGGGGCGACTATCTGTTGCTGTTCAACCCCTACCTGATGGTGACTGACGGCCTCTGGCTCGACGAGATGCTCAATCATGCGCAGCGCCCGGAAGTCGGCGTGGTGGGCCCCAAACTGTTCAATGCCGACGGACGCGTGGTACATGCCGGTCTGGTGTTGGGATTGCATGGGCCTGCGGGCCTGCCTTTTCATGGCGAGTCCCTGCAGTCCGCGGGCTATATGCACCGTTTGCAGATCGCCCATGATCTGAGTGCGGTCGGTGCCGATTGCCTGATGGTGCGCAAGACCGTATTCGACAGCGTGCAGGGGCTGGATGAAGCGCAGTTTGTGCAGACGCTCGGTGAAGTCGATTTGTGTCTGAAGATTGGCCGCAGCGGTTATCTGGTGGTCTGGACCCCGCATGCGCAACTGGCCCTGGGGGCCCGCCCGAGCGTGGTTCTCGAGGCGGACCAGCAAGCCCTGCGTGAGGCTGAGCAGGAGGCGTTCTACCTGCGTTGGCTGCCCGTGATCGCTCGGGATCCGGCCTACAATCCCAACCTGAGCCTGCGCACCCTGGGCGGCAGCAGTTTTGGCCTCGAACCGGGTCTGCTTTCCGGCTGGAGCCCGTTTTCAGTCCGCAACCTGCCGAAGGTCCTGGCGCTTCCGGTCAACGCCTCGGCCATCGGCCATTACCGGGTGACGCAGCCACTGATCGAATTGCAGGCCGCGGGGCGGGCGGTGGGGCGGGTCATGTATGAAATGCCGTCGATTATCGAGGTGGAGCGTCAGTCTCCTGACGTTATCGTGCTGCAGGGGCGTTATACCGAAGGGCCGATCAATGAGTGCGTGCCGCTGAAGACTTACTCGAATGCCCGGCGCGTCTACGAGCTGGATGACTATGTGATCCAGCCGACCAAGAAAAACGCCCATGTGCGCAACATGCCGACCCGTGACGAGATGGAGGCGCTGGTTCGTCGCGGCATCGGCCTGTGTGATCGGGTCGTGGTGTCGACCGAGCCGCTGGCCGATGCCCTGTCGTCCATGCACAGCGATATCCGGGTCGTTCCCAATATGCTCGCGACCCACCTGTGGACGGGCTTGAAGGGACAGCGCCGGACCTCGAAAAAGCCCCGTGTCGGTTGGGGCGGCGGTACCAGTCACTCCGGCGATCTGGCGGTGATCGCCGAGGTTGTGCGCGAGCTGGCGACGGAGGTCGACTGGGTCTTTTTCGGCATGTGCCCGGACGATTTGCGCCCTTACATGCATGAGTTCCATGGGGTGATCGGGCTGGAGGTGTACCCGGCGAAGCTGGCCAGCCTGAACCTGGACCTGGCCCTGGCGCCGTTGGAGTTCCATATCTTCAACGACTGCAAGAGCAACCTGCGGCTGTTGGAGTACGGCGCCTGCGGCTATCCGGTGATCTGCACCGATACCAAGGCCTATACCGGCTACCTGCCGTGCACCAAGGTCAAGAGCAACTCCACCGATGAGTGGCTGCAGGCGATTCGCATGCACCTGTCCGATCCCGATGCCAGCTACCGCATGGGGGATGAACTGCGTGAGATCGTCCTGCGCGACTACATGTTGCGTGGCGACAACCTGCGTTACTGGGAGAACGGCTGGCTGGCCGATTGATCCCGCCGTGGAGCTGGCGCGTTTCCTGCAAGTCCCCCTGCATATCGCCATAAATCGTGCATTTGGCGGCGCGGCCCACGGGCCGCGTGCCGCTGGCGCGATTTGACCCGGCAGTCTGGGAAGTCCCACAGCGCCTGAGCAGGCCCTGTGTCGAACAAGAGGGGACGTTGATGAAGGCAGTTATTCTGGCGGGTGGCCTGGGCACGCGGATCAGCGAGGAATCGCACCTCAAGCCCAAGCCGATGATCGAGATCGGCGGCAAGCCAATTCTCTGGCACATCATGAAGCAGTACTCGGCCCACGGTATCCACGACTTCGTGATCTGCCTTGGGTACAAGGGCTACGCCATCAAGGACTTCTTCGCCAACTACTTCCTGCACACCTCCGACGTCACCTTCGACATGAGCAACAATCGCATGGACGTTCACCAGAACTACAGCGAGCCATGGCGCGTGACCCTGATCGACACCGGCGAAGACACCATGACCGGCGGCCGCCTGCGTCGTGCCGGGCGTTACCTGGAGAACGAAGAGGCCTTCTGCTTCACCTACGGCGACGGCGTCTCGGACCTGAACATCGGCGCGCTGGTGGACTTCCACCTTTCCAGCGGCAAGTTGGCGACGGTCACTGCCGTACAGCCGCCAGGCCGCTATGGCGCGCTGGAGCGCGACGGTGACATGGTCCGTGGCTTTATCGAAAAGCCCCGTGGCGATGGCGGTTGGATCAATGGCGGTTTCTTCGTCCTGTCGCCCAAGGTGCTGTCGCTGCTCAGTGACGACAGTACCGTCTGGGAAGCCGAACCCTTGGCGGAACTGGCCACCCTGGGGCAACTGAACGCCTTCCAGCACGACGGCTTCTGGCATCCGATGGACACCCTGCGGGACAAGAATCACCTGGAGCAACTGTGGCAGAGCGGGGAGGCCCCATGGAAGCAGTGGGACTGAGCCGGGCATTCTGGAGCGGCAAGCGGGTCCTGCTGACCGGCCATACCGGGTTCAAGGGCAGTTGGTTGGCACTGTGGCTCGAGAGCCTGGGTGCCCAGGTCAGCGGCTTCGCCCTCGATCCCAGTACCGACCCCAGCCTGTTCGAACTGGCCCGGGTTGGCGAGAGTCTCAACGACCAGCGCGGCGACCTGCGCGACCTCGGCGCCTTGCTTGAACTGATCGCCGAGACCGAACCGGAAATTGTCCTGCACCTGGCGGCCCAGCCGCTGGTGCGCGAAGCCTATCGCGATCCGCTCGGCACCTATTCGAGCAATGTCATGGGTACCCTCAACCTGTTGGAAGCGATTCGCCAGGTCGGTGGGGTACGGGCCTGTGTGCTGGTCACCACCGACAAGGTCTACGCCAACCAGGAGTGGGCCTGGCCCTATCGCGAGAACGAAGCCCTCGGCGGCCATGATCCCTACAGCAGCAGCAAGGCCTGTTGCGAACTGTTGGCGCAGTCCTATGTGGCCTCCTTTTTCCCGGCCGAACGCTATGAGGCCCATGGCCTGGCGGTGGCGACCGCGCGGGCCGGCAACGTCCTGGGCGGCGGCGACTTCTCCCCGGAACGGCTGATTCCCGACGTGCTCCGGGCCTGGTCGGCGGACGAGCCGGTGACCCTGCGCTATCCACAGGCGGTACGGCCCTGGCAGCATGCGCTGGAGCCGCTGGCCGGTTACCTGCAACTGGCCGCCGCGCTGTATGAGCGTGGGCCGGAAGCGGCCGGGGCGTGGAACTTCGGGCCTGGCGAGGACGACATGTGCAGTGTCGGCGACGTCGTCGCTCGACTCGCCGGGCGCTGGCCCCAGGCGCCGGGCCTGCGGGTCGAGCCCAGCGAGCTGCACGAGGCCGGTCTGTTGCGCCTGGACAGCAGTCGCGCCCGGCAGTTGCTCGGCTGGCAACCGCGCTGGTCCTTGCAGCAATGCCTGGAACACACCCTCGATTGGCACCTGGCCTGGAAAAACGCCGAGGACATGCGCAGCGTGACCCTGGCGCAATTGAATCTGTACCGGGGTGAGCTTTGAGTGAATTCCTGATTCATGCCTTGCCCCTCAAGGGGCTGTTCAGCGTACAGCACAAGCATCACGCCGATCAGCGCGGGCATTTTTCCCGGTTGTTCTGCGAAGGCAGCCTGAGTGCGTTCGGCGAGCCGTTTCATATCCGCCAGATCAACCACTCCTGCACCCGCGAGCGTGGCAGCGTGCGCGGCCTGCATTATCAGAATGCCCAGGCCCCGGAGGCCAAGCTGATCACCTGCCTGCGTGGCGAAGTCTGGGATGTGGCGGTGGACCTGCGTGCGGATTCGCCGACCTTCCTGCATTGGCACGCCGAGTACCTGCGTGCCGGCGACGGTCGCGGCCTGTTGATTCCCGCCGGCTTCGCCCACGGTTTCCAGACCCTCAGCGACGATGCTGAACTGCTTTACCTGCACAGCGCCGACTACACGCCCGCGTCCGAGGGCGGTCTGTCAGTGCTCGACCCGCGCCTGGCAATCGCCTGGCCCGAGGCTGTCAAAAATCTGTCGGCCAGGGACAGCAGTCACCCCCTGATCGATGCGTCTTTCCCTGGAGTGCGTTTATGAACTGCCGAGGTTGCGGTACCCCGCTGGTCTTGCCGTTGATCGATCTGGGGACTTCGCCACCGTCCAATGCCTACCTGCGGGCTGACCAGTTGGAGCAGGCCGAGCCGTGGCTGCCGTTGAAAGTCGCGGTGTGCCAGAGCTGCTGGCTGGTGCAGACCGAGGACTACACCCGTGCCGATACGCTGTTCGACGCCGACTACGCCTATTTCAGTTCGTTTTCCAGTACCTGGCTGGAGCATGCCGAGCGTTATGTGACCGAGATGGTCGAGCGCTTCGAACTGACCGCGGACAGCCGCGTGGTGGAGGTGGCCGCCAACGATGGCTACCTGCTGCAGTATGTCGCCGGGCGCGGTATCCGCTGCCTGGGTGTCGAGCCGACCCGCAGCACCGCCCAGGCGGCGCGGGACAAAGGCCTGGAGATCCGCGAGCTGTTCTTCGGGCGCGATACCGCGTTGCAGTTGCGCGAGGAGGGTTGGGCGGCTGACCTGATGGCGGCCAACAACGTGCTGGCCCATGTGCCGGACATCAATGATTTTCTCCAGGGCTTCGCGACGCTGCTCAAGCCCACGGGAGTGGCCACCTTCGAGTTCCCGCACCTGCTGGCCCTGATCGCCGGGAAGCAGTTCGATACCTTGTATCACGAGCACTATTCCTACCTGTCGCTGACAGCGGTGCAGGCCTTGTGCGTGCGCAATGGCCTGGAAATCTTCGATGTCGGCGGCTTGCCGACCCATGGCGGTTCACTGCGGGTCTTCGTGCAGCGCGCCGACGGTGCTCGTCGCCCGGTGCAGGCAGTGGTCCGCCAGGTGCTGGACGCCGAGCTGGCCGCGGGGGTGAAAACCCCGGCTTTCTACGCCACCCTGGCACCGGCCGCCGAGCGCATCAAGCACGAGCTGTTGCGTTTCCTGTTGCAGGCCAAGGCCGAAGGCAAGCGTGTGGTCGGTTATGGCGCGGCGGCCAAGGGCAACACCTTGCTCAACTATGCCGGGGTCCGTCCGGACCTGCTGGCCTGGGTCGCCGATGCCAACCCGCACAAGCAGGGCAAGTTTCTCCCTGGCAGTCGTATTCCCGTGGTCTCGCCTGAGCGTATCGAGGCGGAAAAGCCCGACTACGTGCTGGTGTTGCCGTGGAACCTGTTGCAGGAAGTGAGTCAGCAGCAGGCCGTGGTGCGTGAATGGGGCGGGCGTTTTGTCGTCGCCGTACCCGAGTTGACGATCCTGTGAGCGGCCTGAAAGTGCTGGTGACCGGTGCGACCGGCTTTGTCGGTCGCCATCTGGTCTCGGCCTTGCTGGCGCGCGGGCATTCGGTGCGGGCCGTGGCTCGCGATCCCGAGGCCGCGCGCAAGTTGCCGTGGATCGACGATGTGGAGTTTATCGCCGCCGACGTGCATGCCGTGGACCTTGATGTTGCCATGCTGACCCAGGGCGTCGATGCCCTGGCCCACCTGGCCTGGCCGGGGTTGCCGAACTACCAGGCGCTGTTTCACTTCGAACACAACCTGTTCGCCGATTACCGTTTTATCAAGCAGGCGGTCGAAGCCGGTGTGCCCCAGGTCCTGGTGACCGGCACCTGCTTCGAATATGGCTTGCAGAGTGGGCCGTTGAGCGAAGCGACGCCGGCGCAGCCGAGCAATCCCTACGGTCTGGCGAAGAACACCCTGCGCCTGTTCCTGGAGACGTTGCGCCAGCAGATGCCGTTCAACCTGCAGTGGGCGCGCCTGTTCTATTTGCATGGCGAGGGGCAGAACCCCAATAGCCTGCTGGCCAGCCTGGACCGTGCCATCGCGGCCGGTGACAGTCACTTCAACATGTCGGCCGGCGAGCAACTGCGTGATTACCTGGCCATTGAAGTGGCCGCCGATTACCTGGCCCGGTTGCTGGAACAGCGGGATTTTTCCGGCGTGGTCAATTGCGCCAGCGGCCGCCCTATCGCGGTCAGGACCCTGGTCGAGCAGCGTCTGCGCGAGCGCGGATCGTCCATCGCGCTGAACCTGGGTCACTACGGTTATGCCAGTCACGAGCCCATGGCGTTCTGGGCCGTGGCCGAGCGACTGCAACAGCTACTGGGAGTCGAACATGGCGCATGAGTTGTATCGGGCAGCTGATCTGCCGGTCCTGCAAAACCGCACCTTTGCCGACGCGGCCTCGGCCAGGGCTTCGGCCCGCGCCGATATCGTGCTGGTACAGGACGAAGTCAGCGGCTTGATCTTCAACCAGGCCTTCGATGCCGACAAGTTGAGCTACGACAGCGACTATCAGAACGAGCAGGCCCATTCCGGCCAGTTCCAGCAGCACTTGAGCGACGTGGAAGGCATCATTGCCCGGCACTTCAAGGGCCGGAGCCTGATCGAGGTCGGTTGCGGCAAGGGTTATTTCCTCGAGCTGCTGCGCGGCCTCGGCTACGCCATCACCGGTATCGACCCGGCCTACGAAGGCAGCAACCCCGAAGTGATCAAGGCACCGTTCACCCGTGGCCTCGGCCTGGCCGCCGATGCCCTGGTGTTGCGCCACGTGCTGGAGCATATCGCCGACCCGGTGGCGTTCCTGGCGGCGATGGCCGAGGCCAACCAGGGCGGGCAGATCTATATCGAGGTGCCGTGCTTTGACTGGATCGTCGAGCACCGGGCCTGGTTCGACCTGTTCTACGAACACGTCAACTACTTCCGTCTCGATGACCTGCGCCGCTTGTTCGGCACCGTGCACGAGGCCGGCCATCTGTTCGGCGGGCAGTACCTGTATATCGTCGCCGACCTCGGCAGCCTGCGCCTGACGCCGACCGAGCCGGTTCCGCGCCAACAGCTGCCGAATGACTTCACCGCCAGCCTGGCCAAGGCGATCCGCATCATCCGCGAGGCGCCCGAGCAAGGCTCGTGTATCTGGGGCGCGTCCTCCAAGGGGGTGATCTATTCGCTGTTCCTGCAGCGGGCGGGAGTGGCGGTGGACCAGGTGGTGGATATCAACCCGGCCAAGCAGGGGCGTTACCTGCCCCTCAGCGGTGTGCGCGTGTCGTCGCCGGAGGAAGCCCTGGATGCCTTGCCCATTGGCGCCAACCTGTTTGTGATGAACTCCAATTACCTCGAAGAAATCAAGCGCATGACGGGCGGACGTTACGTCTACCACGCCGTCGACAGCGCCTCCTTTCAATGAACTTTTGCCGAGACTGAATGATGACCAAGACCGTTATGCAAGCCTTCGAAGCCGAATGCCAAGCCGAAATCGCCGCCCAGGGCCAGGACGAAAAACTCCAGGGCCTGGCCCGCGACTTCTTCAACGAGTCGGCCAAGCACAAGTACAGCTACCACTTCTCCTGGATGGGCCGGCCGATCATTCAACTGCCCCAGGACATGATGGCGATGCAGGAGATCATCTGGCAGGTCAAGCCGGACCTGGTGATCGAGTGTGGTATCGCCCATGGCGGTTCGATCATCTACTACGCCTCGCTGCTTGAGCTGCAAGGCCACGGCGAAGTGCTGGGCATCGACCTTGATATCCGCCGGCACAACCGCGAGGCCATCGAGAGCCATCCGATGAGCAAGCGCATCCGCATGATCGAGGGTTCGAGCATCGAGCAGTCGACCGCCGAGCAGGTCCGTGCGGCTGCCGCGGGCAAGAAGGTCATCCTGGTCCTGGATTCCAACCATACCCACGATCACGTACTGGAAGAGCTGCGCCTTTACGCGCCGCTGGTTTCCGTCGGCAGCTACTGCGTGGTGATGGATACGGTGGTCGAGGACATGCCGCCGGAGTTTTTCCCTGATCGTCCATGGGGCCCGGGTGACAACCCGAAGACCGCGGTCTGGGCGTACCTGCAAGAGAACAGCGATTTCGAGATCGATAAGCAGCTGGAGAACAAGCTGCTGGTCACCGTCGCGCCTGACGGTTACCTGCGCCGGGTTCGCTAAATAGCCACATCATCCTGAGTTCATTGGTCGATTCGCAGTTTTGGGGAAAGGTTATGCAAGGCAAGTACGTTTCTGAACAGGCATCGCTTCAGGGGAATGTGCAGCTCCTGGGTGATTTGTTGACCGTGGTGCTGGTTACCCATAACCGGCCGGCGTTCCTGCGTCGGGCGGTGAAGTTCTATAGCGCGTTGCCTTGCAAACTGCTGGTGCTGGACTCTTCCCCCGTGGCCTACGCCGAAGTCGCGCAGGGGCATGACTCGATCGAGTACCTGCACGTGCCGCAGTACGACTACTGGAAATTGCAGAACAAGTTCGCCCATGGCGTGATGAGCGTGACCACGCCGTACATGGTGTTTGCCGCCGACGACGACTTTATCGTTCACGGGGCGTTGGCCGAGGCGGTTGCGTTCCTGGAGAACAATGCCGACTACGGCATGTGCCATGGTTACTGCATGATGTACCTGTCGTTGGCGGGCAGCGTCAGCTACTACCGTCGCGACAAGAAGGTCTGTGAGGACTACGCCTCCGAGCGGGCCCAGGATCGCGTGGTGGACTATATGTACCAATACCTGCCGCCGTTCTACGCCGTCCATCGTACCGCCCTGATGCGCGACTGGCATTCGGCCTTGCCTGAAGGCACCAGTTTCCAATGGCAGGAAATCGGCCATGTCTACTACATGCTCGCCCGGGCCAAGGCGCGGATCCTGCCGATTCCCTATGTGGTCCGTGAGGTCAACTATGGCGATTCGGAACACAGCACCGAGGTCTACCACTCGCTGACCTACACCGATGCCAAGTCGGTGGCCGAGCGCGAAGCCTTTGCCGAGTTCCTGGCCTCCCTGCCTACCGCGATCGAAGGGCTTGATCCGGCACAGGGCAAAGCCTTCGCCCTGGAAAGTTTCGAAGCCATGACCGACAGCTTGCGCACCGGACGGGCACTGACCATGGAAGGGCTGTTCGAATCCACCTGGATCAGCATCAAGGACGCACCCGTGCGGCGCTTCGGGCCCAAGCAGTACGTGGAAATGCCTTACTACAACCAGGCATTTTTCGATCAGTTGACCCAGTTCGAATTCCTGCTCCATGCGATGCCGGCCGGTCGTGTGCAACTGATGGGACTGGAGGGTGTATGGACCCGTCAGGACGCGCTGATGCGCGCGCACAACAACGACACCCCGGAAAGCGTGGCGGACCGCCTGTGGCAGGCCCAGGAGTGCAACCTGTTCAACCGGCGGGTGGTCAAGCGCCTGGCCCGGCAACTGGAGATTCTCGGCGAAGAGGACGAGGCACGGGATATGTTCGCCTGGGCCGAGCGCCTGGACGCCGTTTCCACTGAAGACAATCGCTCGACCTTCGAGGCGATGCTCTCGGGACGCCTGCTCGATTGGCTGCAGGTTCGCGAGCCGTCTGCCGGCGAACTTGAGGCGATCGGCGATTACCAGGTCGAGCAGGGCAGCGGTCCGGTCTTCGGCCTGCTGGTACTGGACCTGAACAACGACATCGGTAAGTTGCAGGTCACCCTCGATAGCCTGCTGGAAGGGCACAGCAAGGCCTTCCGCATCGTCGTCTTCACCACGGGCGAGCCGCAGGCGGCGACTACCCTGCAGAACACCTTGCACTTTATCCGGGTGACACCGGGCAACCTGGTCGACAAGTTGAACCAGACCACTCGCCAGTTGCCCTGCGACTGGCTGTTGCTGGCCGAGGCGGGTGACGAGTTCACTGCCAGCGGTTTGTTGCGCGCCGGTCTCGAACTGCGCGCGGCCGAGGGCTGCCGTGCGGTGGCCACCGATGAAATCCAGCGCGACGCCAATGGCGCGCTGATCGATGTGTTCCGTCCGAGCTTCAACCTCGACCTGCTACAAAGCGTACCGGCGCTGATGGCCAGGCACTGGTTGATTCGCCGTGAAGTCTTGCTGGAGGTTGGCGGCTACAAGGCCGACTTCAGCAAAGCCCTGGAATTCGATCTGTTGCTGCGTCTGATCGAGCAGGGCGGCATGGCCGGACTGGCCCATCTGGACGAGCCATTGCTGATTTCCAGCGTACCGGCACTCGAAGAGAACGCCCATGAGCGCCTGGCGTTGCTGCGCCACCTGGGCACGCGGGGCTACAAGGCCCAGGTCACTTCGCAGAATCCGGGCAGCTACTTTGTCGATTATCGGCATACCGAACGCCCGCTGGTGTCGATCATTCTCCATGGCCAGGCCGACTTCGCCGAACTGGAGCGCTGCCTGAGCGCAGTGCTGCAAAAAACCCGCTACCTGAAATACGAAGTGCTGGTGGCCGATCACCCGAGCTACAGCGAAGCCCTCACGACCTGGCTCCGAGAACAGCCTCAGGCCGGTAAAGTCAGTGTGTTGCAAGCCGACTGGTCGAGCACCTCGGCATTCTGCAACGCGGCGGCAGATCAGGCCCTGGGTGAGTACCTGGTGCTGCTCGCGCAAGACAGCGAAGTGGTCAACCCCAACTGGATCGAGTCGCTGCTCAACCAGGCCTTGCGCCCGGAAGTCGGCGTGGTCGGCGCCAAGCTCTACAGCCGTGATACCAAGGTCTCCCAGGCCGGGCTGATTCTCGGCTTGAACGGTGGTGTCGGTTCGCCTTTTGTCGGTGAAAAGACGGATGCCAGGGGCTATATGCAGCGGCTGGCGGTGGAGCAGAACTATTCGGCGGTCTCGGCGACGTGCCTGATGGTGCGCAAGGCGTTCTTCGAGGCGGTCGGTGGCCTGGACGAAGGCGACTTCGCCGAGGCCTTCGCCGATGTCGATCTGTGTCTCAAGATCGGCCAGGTCGGCGGCCTGGTGTCGTGGACGCCGCAAGTGCAAGTGTTCCACCCGGGTCTTCTGCCCGAGGCGCCAGAGGCTCTGGCGGCCCTGCTCGAGAAGTGGGCGGTGAACTTCCAGCGCGACCCGGCCTACAACCCGCACCTGTCCCTGACAGGAAAAGGTTTCAGTCTGGGCAGTGCCAGTCCAGTGGGATGGGCGCAGTTGCTCGTTTAAGCCTGGCAGACAGTTAAAGGGACTCACGGTATGTTCAACGGCAAATCGATTTTCATCTCCGGCGGCACCGGCTCGTTCGGCCGCAACTTCATCCGTCGTCTGCTGGAGCAGTACCAGCCGCGGCGGGTGGTGGTGTTCTCGCGCGACGAGCTCAAGCAGTACGAGATGCAGCAGACGTTCAACGCGCCGTGCATGCGCTATTTTCTCGGTGATGTCCGGGATGCCGAGCGCTTGCGCCTGGCCATGCGCGGGATCGATTTTGTCGTGCATGCCGCGGCCCTGAAACAGGTGCCGGCGGCCGAGTACAACCCCACCGAGTGCATTCGCACCAACGTCAACGGGGCGGAAAACATCATTGCCGCGGCCATCGATAATGGCGTGCAGAAGGTTGTCGCCCTGTCCACCGACAAGGCGGCCAGCCCGATCAACCTCTATGGGGCCACCAAGCTGCTGTCGGACAAGTTGTTCGTCGCCGCCAACAATATCGCCGGCGAGCAGGCGACCCGCTTTGCCGTGGTGCGCTACGGCAACGTGGCCGGCTCTCGGGGTTCGGTGGTGCCGTTTTTCAACAAGCTGATTGCCGAGGGGGCCCGGGAACTGCCGATCACCGACGAGCGCATGACCCGCTTCTGGATCACCCTCGACCATGGTGTGCAGTTCGTGCTCGACAGCTTCGCGCGCATGCACGGTGGTGAAGTGTTCGTACCGAAGATCCCGTCGATCCGCATCGTCGACCTGGCGTCCGGCATGGCCGCGCATCTGCCGCACAAACACGTGGGCATTCGGCCGGGCGAGAAGCTGCATGAGTTGATGGTGCCGCTGGACGACGCGCGCATGACCCTGGAATTCGCCGACCACTACACCATCCAGCCGTCGATTCGTTTCACCAGCGTCGATGTCGATTTCGCGGTTGACGGTCTGGGGGAGCGCGGCAAGGCGGTGGATGAGGACTTCGAATACCGCTCCGATACCAACCCTGACTTCCTGGACGTGATGCAGATTGCCGATCTGCACGCCGGGCTGCCGGTATGACGCCTTATCAGATTCCTTATGGTTGCCAGAGCATCGAACAGGCCGATATCGATGCGGTGGTCGAGGTGCTCAAGTCGCCCTGGTTGACCCAGGGACCGACCATCCCGCGCTTCGAGGCGGCGTTGGCCGAACATTGCCAGGCCGATTTTGCCGTGGCGGTGTGCAATGCCACGGCGGCCTTGCATATCGCCTGCCTGGCGGCGGACCTGGGGCCGGGGGATCGCTTGTGGACCAGCCCGAATACCTTTGTCGCCTCGGCCAACTGCGCTCGCTACTGCGGCGCCGAGGTGGACTTCGTCGACATCGACCCCCTGACCTTGAATCTCGATGCCGGCCTGCTGGCGCGCAAACTTGAGGTTGCCGAGGCCGGCGGGCGGTTGCCCAAGGTGGTGGTGGCCGTGGCCTTTGCCGGCCAGAGTTGCGATATGCGCGCCATCGCCGCATTGTCCGAGCGCTATGGCTTCACGCTGATCGAGGATGCGTCCCATGCGGTCGGCGCATCCTACCTCGGGCGACCGGTGGGTTGCGGTGCCTTTGCCGCGATGACCATCTTCAGTTTCCATCCGGTGAAGATCATCACCTCGGCCGAAGGCGGCATGGTCCTGACCAATAGCCCCGAACTGGCCGAGCGCCTGCGTCGTCTGCGCAGCCATGGGATCACCGGTGATCCGGCGCAGATGAACGTTCCCGCGCAAGGGCTGTGGTACTACCAGCAACTGGAACTGGGCTTCAATTACCGGATGACCGACCTGCACGCCGCGCTGGGGCTGTCGCAAACGGCCCGGCTCGACAGCTTTGTCGCCCGTCGCCGTGAACTGGCCGGCCGCTATGACCTTTTGCTGGCCGACCTACCGCTGCAATTGCCGGTGGCCCAGGCGGGTGCCGAGTCCGCCTGGCACCTGTACGTGGTGCGCTTGCAGCTTGAACAGATGAGGGTCAGCCAGCGCGAAGTCTTCGACGCCTTGCGCGCAGCCGGCATCGGGGTGAACCTGCATTACATTCCCGTGCACCTGCAACCCTACTACCGCGAGCAGGGCTTCAAGGACGGTGACTTCCCCGAAGCCGAGCGTTACTTCGGCGAAGCCCTCAGCCTGCCGTTGTTCCCGCTGCTCACCGAGGAGCAGCAGGACTATGTGGTCGAACAATTACGAAATCTTGTCGGTTAAACGACGCTCAATGGCCCGAGGATAAACACCCGACATGCGTGAGTTCAGCGAACAGGAAGTGTTCTGGCGTGGCGAGTTCGGCGATCAATACGTGGGCCGCAACCAGGGGCAGGCGCTGGTCGCCGCCAACCTGGCGCTGTTCGCCAAGGCCCTGGCGCGCACCGGCCGGCTCTCCAGCCTGCTGGAACTGGGCACCAACACCGGCAACAACCTGCTGGCCTTGCACCAGCTCCTGCCCGCGTGTGCCCTGCAGGGCGTGGAGATCAACGCCAAGGCCTGCGAGCAGGCGCGCGAGCTGGGCATCGCCGAGATCTGGCACGGTTCGTTGTTCGACTACCCGCGCGAGCGGACCTTCGACCTGACCCTGAGCAAGGGCGTGCTGATCCACCTGGCGCCTGAGCTGCTGGCCACGGCCTATGAGCAGCTATACACCCTGAGCGGACGCTATATCCTGATTGCCGAGTACTACAACCCGGTGCCGGTGGAAGTGTCCTATCGTGGTAACAGCGGCAAGTTGTTCAAGCGTGACTTTGCCGGGGAAATGCTCGATCGTTATCCGGACCTGCAACTGCTGGACTACGGCTTCAGTTACCACCGCGATCCGCAGTTTCCGACCGACGATATCAACTGGTTCCTGCTGGAAAAACGTCCTTGAGTGCGATTGCAATCATTCCGGCGCGTGGTGGCAGCAAGCGCATCCCGCGCAAGAATCTCAAGCTGTTCCATGGCGAGCCGATGATTGCCCGCTCTATTCGCCTGGCGCTCGATTCGGGGTTGTTCGAGCGGGTGATCGTCAGTACCGATGACGAGGAAATCGCTGCCCTGGCCCGGGCCCGGGGGGCGCAGGTGCCGTTTATGCGTCCGGCGGCCCTGGCCGATGATTTCACCGGTACTGCCGCTGTGATCGCCCATGCGGTGGAGGCCTTGCAGCAGGCCGGATACCTGTTTGAGCATGCCTGCTGTATCTACGCCACGGCGCCGTTGTTGCAGGCGCGTTTTTTGCGCCAGGGGCTGGAGCTGCTCGAAGCCCATGCTGAAAAGTCCTTTGCGTTTTCGGTTTGCGAATTCGGTTTTCCGGTACAGCGCGCTTTGACGCTCGGCGCGGACGGCGCGCTGACGCCGCTGTATCCCGAGCATCGACAGACCCGTTCCCAGGATCTGCCCCGCGCCTTCCAGGATGCCGGGCAGTTCTACTGGGGGCGCAGCGCGGCCTGGCTGCGAGGCGACGCGCTGTTTTCGGAAAAAAGCCTGCCGGTCATCCTGCCGCGCCATCTGGTCCAGGACATCGACACCGACGAGGACTGGCGGCGCGCCGAGTACCTTTACAGCGCGTTGCTGGCTGGTGGAGAGCTGGAGCCATGAGAGTGTTGATCCGTGCCGATGCCTCGCCGGCCATTGGCAGCGGGCATGTGGCGCGCTGCCTGAGCCTCGCGCAGGTGCTGCGCAGTGGTGGTGCCGAGGTGCTGTTCGCCTGTCGGGCCTTGCCCGGCCATTCGTTGGCACGTATCGCCGAGCAGGGCTTTCAGGCCCTGGCGTTGCCGGCCGAGTACGCAGGCGAGGAGCCCGGTGCGGACATCGAGGCCCCGTTGCCGTGGCAGGCGGATATCGCCGCGCTGGGTGCCTGCCTGGTCACCGAGCCGGTCTTCGACTGGATTATCGTCGATCACTATGGCCTCGATCACGCCTGGCAAACCGCCGCTCGCCAGTGGGCGCGGCAGATTGCGGCGATCGACGACCTGAACAATCGCCAGCATGCCGTGGATCTGCTCTTCGACCAGAATTTCACCGCCGGCGACCCCGAGTACGCCCACCGCTGCTTGCGGCCCTGCCGTGAGCTCTTCGGCCCCCGTTACGCGCTGATTCGTGATGAGTTCCGCCAGGGGGCTGTGCCGATCGTCTTGCAGCCCCGGCGGGTAATGGTGAATTTTGGCGGCCTGGATGCGGCCGGCGAAACCTGGAAGGCCATTCAGTCCCTGGCGGACTTCAACGAGTTGGAAGTGGATTTTATCGCCGGCACCGCCAACCCGATGCTGGCTTCGATCCAGGCCATGGCGGTTGATCGTCCGCAGTGGCGGGTGCAGACTTTTGTCAGCGATTTCGCCGCGCTGATGGCCCGGGCCGATCTGTTTATCGGGGCCGGTGGCGGTACCAGTTGGGAACGTGCGGTCCTCGGCCTGCCGACCCTGTGCATTGCCGTGGCGGAGAATCAGCGGGCGAATGCCGAGCGGCTGGCGGCCGCCGGGGTGCATGTCTACCTGGGCAGCAGCGACGAGGTGACGGTCGACAGCCTGCGCCAGGCCATCGGTTTTGTCCTGGGCAATGTCAGTCTGCGGCGCAGCCTGGCCGCGCAGTCGCGGCGTCTGGTGGATGGCCTGGGGGCGCGACGGTTTGCCGTGGCCTTGGCCGGCTCCAGTCTGGCCTTGCGCCGGGTCACGGTCGCGGATTCGCAGTTGTTGTTCGACGGCCGTAACGCCGAGTCGGTACGCCGTGCCTCGTTGAGTTCCGAGCCCATCGGCTGGGAGGCGCATCAGGCCTGGCTGGCCGCGAGCCTGCTCAACCCCGGACGCCTGCTATTGATCGCCGAGGCCGCGGATGGCCCGGTGGGCGTGCTGCGCTACGATCTGGCGGGCAGTCGCGCGGAAGTCTCGCTGTATCTGTTCCAGGGCCGCGCCGGTCTCGGTTGGGGCCGGGCGCTGCTGGCTCGTGGCGAAGCCGCCGTGGGCGAGCACTGGCCGCAGGTGACGGTGATCGACGCCCAGGTACTGCCGGATAATCCGGCTTCCATCGAATTGTTCCGTCACGGCGGTTATGTCCAGTCGGCCTGCCGTTTCGAGCGCGTGGTAAAGGATCAGCACCATGACTAGTTTCAAGATCGGCCAGCGGGTCATAGGCGCGGACGCGCCACCCTTCATCATTGCCGAGATGAGCGGCAACCATAACCAGTCGCTGGAGGTGGCGCTGCGCATTGTCGAAGCGGCGGCCAAGGCCGGTGCCCATGCGCTCAAGCTGCAAACCTATACCGCCGAGACCATGACCCTGGACCTGGACGAAGGCGAGTTCTTTATCCAGGACCCGGCCAGCCTATGGGCTGGCTCGTCGCTCTATGCCTTGTATGAAAAGGCCCATACGCCCTGGGAGTGGCACGCGCCGATCTTCGCCCGTGCCCGGGAGCTGGGCATGCTGGCGTTTTCCACGCCTTTCGATGAAACGGCGGTGGACTTTCTCGAAAGCCTCGACGTGCCGGCCTACAAGATCGCCAGCTTCGAAAACACCGATCTGCCGTTGATCCGGCGTGTGGCCGCGACCGGCAAGCCGCTGATCATTTCCACCGGCATGGCCAGTGTCGCCGAGCTGGATGAGAGCGTGCGCGCCGCCCGGGCTGCCGGTTGCAAGGACCTGGTACTGCTCAAATGCACCAGCACCTACCCGGCCAGCCCGGAAAACAGCCATGTGCGAACCATTCCTCACCTGAGCGAATTGTTCGGCTGCCAGGTCGGCTTGTCCGATCACTCCATGGGCGTGGGGGTGGCGGTAGCCGCGGTGGCCCTGGGGGCAACGGTGGTGGAGAAACATTTCACCCTGGATCGCGCTGATGGCGGGGTGGACTCGAGCTTTTCCCTGGAGCCGGCGGAACTGGCCAGCCTGGTCATCGAGACCGAACGCGCCTGGCAGGCCCTGGGCCAGGTGCACTACGGCGTTACCGAGGCGGAACGCAAGTCCCTGGTGTATCGCCGCTCGCTGTATATCACCCGCGATATGGCCGCGGGTGAAACCTTCAGCGCCGACAACCTGCGGGCGATCCGCCCCGGTCTGGGACTGGCACCCCGGCATCTCGACGCCGTGCTCGGGCGCACGGCCCGACAGGCCCTCAAGCGTGGGACGCCGCTGTCCTGGTCGCTGGTCGAATAGTGTTTTGTCGCGCTGATTCGGCAAAATAGCGTGACCTGCGAGTCATAACGCGCATCTTCACTGTATTGTATCGACCTGGAAGATGGCGCCCGGCTTCATAAAGAGTCCGGTGATAGCCTTTTACTCTTCCGGCAGTCGCTCCCCCGTGGGCGGCGTCAAATCTCTGTTTGTCGGCAGCCCTCGGTCCTGGTGAACGAGGGTTTTCAGCTGTTTATTATTGGGAAGCCGTAATGATTGGCATAAAGAGCATTGCGAGCTACGTGCCTGTAGCCGGCGTGGACAATTACGCACAAGGTGCAAAATTCGAGAAGGATGAAGCCTTCATCCTCGGCAAGATCGGTTCGGCCTTCCTGCCACGCAAGGATGACGGTCAGGAAACCTCGGACCTGTGTGTCGAAGCCGTGAATGCGCTGTTCGCCCGCAATCCCGAGCTCAAGCGCGAATCCATCGACGCGCTGATCGTGGTCACCCAGAACGGCGATGAGGAAGGCCTGCCGCATACCGCCGCCATCGTCCAGGACAAACTCGGCCTGCCCACCAACGTGGCGGCGTTCGATATTTCCCTGGGTTGCTCCGGTTATGTCTATGGCATCTACGCGATCAAGGGTTTCATGGAAGCGGCGGGTCTGAAGAACGGCCTGTTGGTCACCGCCGACCCGTATTCGAAGATCGTCGATCCGGAAGATCGCAACACCACCATGCTTTTCGGCGATGCGGCGACGGCCACCTGGATGGGTGAAGACGCGCCCTGGCAGTTGGGCAAGGCCAAGTTCGGCACCGACGGGTCCGGCGCGCCGCATCTGAAGGTCAGCAATGGCGTGTTTTTCATGAACGGCCGCCAGGTCTTCAACTTCGCCTTGCTCAAGGTTCCGGCGCACCTGCACGAGTTGCTGGAAGAGTCCGGCCTGCAGGCGGACGATATCGATGCGTTCTGCATTCACCAGGGCAGCGCGGCGATCGTGGATGCCGTGGCGCGGCGTTTCGAGGGCGAGCCGGAGAAGTTCATCAAGGACATGGTCGAGACCGGTAACACGGTGTCGTCGAGTATTCCGTTGTTGCTGGAGAAACATGTCCTGGACTCGACCTGGAAGCGCGTGGCCCTCAGTGGCTTTGGCGTGGGCTTGTCGTGGGGATCGGCGATTATTCATCGGCCTTGATGCCAAGGGTCGCAAAATGGCGCTCCAGGTGAGATAACCTTGAGCGCCATTTTTTTGCGCGGAAGTTGAGGGCGGCGGCATGAGCGAAAGTTTCGAGCAGAATCTGCAGGTCATCGGCGACCGTTGGCCGGGTTTGCTGGCGCGGCTATTGGCCGAGGACAGCGAGTCGTTGCCGGTCGAACTGCTGGAAGGGCTGGGCTCGACCCTGAGCGTGGGTGGCATCCAGCTCACCAGTCGGCATGATCGCGTCGCCGAGGCCCGCCTGCAGGCCGCCAGTCTGCCGCCGGACAGCGACTTGCTGCACCTCTACGGCACCGGCTTGGGCGATCTGCAACAGATCCTGCTGGAGCGCCCGAGCCTGAAACGCCTGTGTGTCCATGTCCTCAATGGCGCGTTGTTCAAGTTGGTGCTGGGGCTGTTGGATCAGCAATCCTGGCTGACCGATCCTCGGGTCGATCTGAGCTACGCCGCCGACCATCCCGAGATTCTCTTGCCGTTTTTTGCCCTGCCGGCCGAACTGGTGCTGGCCGATGATTGCAATGCGCGGATGCGTGATCGTCTGGTCGGCGAGGTACACCTGACCTTCAATAATCGCGAGTTCGATCCGCAGTCCGCGGTTATCGTCCAGCGTCTGCTGGACACCCGCGAGGTGTTTGGTGCGGACCGCGATGTCACCGAGCTGTTTGCGACGCGTCCGGGCCAGCATATCTATGTGATCGGCACCGGGCCGACGCTGGAGCAGCAGTTCGCCAAGTTGCGCGCGATCAGCGAGCAGCCGGACCGGCCGTTGTTCATCAGTGTCGACACTGCCTACCGGCCTTTGCGTGAGCAGGGGATCCGGCCGGATATGGTGGTCAGCATCGACCAGCGCATCGGTTTCCGACATTTGCCCGTCGAAGCGTCCGACGGTATTCCCCTGGTCTATATGCCGATGAGCGATCCCCAGGTGCTGCACGCCTGGAAAGGCCCGCGTTACGGCGGCTATTCCATCAGTCCGATCTATGCCTCGGTACGTGAGCGGTACCGGCGCGGCCTGTTGTTCGTCGGCGGCAGCGTGCTGCACCCGGCGGTCGACCTGGCGGTGAAGATGGGCGCGGCGCGCATCACCCTGTTCGGCGCCGACTTCGCCTTCCCGATGAACAAGACCCATGCGGGCTGGAAGGATGGCGATCTCGGCCCGGGTGTCGACCTGGCGCAGCACTGGGTACTGGACGGCCAGGGGCAACGGGTCAGGACGCAGTTGAACTTCCGTCGTTACCTGGTGGAGTTGGAGCGCTATATCGCCCGTCACCCGCAGGTGGCATTCCTCAACAGCAGCAGGGCTGGGGCGCAGATCGTCGGTACCGGGTTCGACCAGGAGTTTGTCCAATGAGCCGGCTGGCGCAGTGTGTCGAGGATGCCCGCGAGTGCGCCGGGCTGTTTCGTCTGGGTCGTGATGTGGAGGCGGCCTTGAACATGGTCGAGGTGTTCGATGCCGCGCAGTTGGCGTTGGCGAGCGCGCCTGGGGAGGTTCGGCAGCAGTGGGCGCAACTGCTGACCCGAATGCTGGTTTGCCAGGAATCCCAGGACTGGTTGGGGCTGGCCGACTGGATGGAGTACGAACTGGTGGGGCTGCTGGAATCGGCGGCAATTCCCTGACGTCATTTTTCCTCTTGGAGCAGGGCGCCAAGCCCTTGTTTTCAAAGGGGTGGCAGGGTGATGGCAAAATTTTTGAAAAAAGCCCTCAAGCAACTTGCAATCCCGACGATAACTATTACGAAGGTTCTCTAGGCCATACCCGGCGCTTGCCAGGGCCGGAAGCCGCAGTACCCAACCAACGAGGATTTCGTCATGTCTCTGAGTGTAAACACTAACGTCACTTCCCTGTCTGTTCAGAAGAACCTGAATAACGCGGCGAACGCTCTCTCCACCGCCATGCAGCGCCTGTCTTCCGGCCTGAAAATCAACAGCGCCGCGGACGATGCTGCCGGCCTGCAGATCTCTACTCGTATGAGCAGCCAGATCCGTGGTCAGACCGTTGCGATCAAGAACGCCAACGACGGTATCTCCCTGGCACAGACCGCCGACGGCGCGATGGCAACCGACACCGACATTCTGCAGCGTATGCGTGAACTGGCTGTTCAAGCCCGTAACGGTACCAACAGCACCGCTGACCAGACCGCAACCAACTCCGAATTCGCCCAGATGTCGGACGAATTGACTCGTATCTCCGCGAGCACCCAGATCAACGGCAAGTTCCTGCTGAACGGTTCTGCTGGCGTCGTGACCCTGCAAGTGGGTTCCAACACCGGTTCGGCCAACCAGATCAGCCTGACCCTGAGCTCCAAGTTCGACGCCGTCAGCCTGTCCGTGGATAGCGGTACTCTGGTTCTGACCGGTGCCACCAGCGCCGCAGCCGCCTCCAACATCGACAACGCGATCACCGCGATCGACGCTGCAATCGCCGCCATCGGTGCTACCCGTGCCAACCTCGGTGCTTCGCAGAACCGTCTGACCAGCACCATCTCCGTCCTGCAGAACGTGACTCAGAACGTGACCGCTGCACAGGGTCGCGTACAAGACACCGACTTCGCCGCTGAAACCGCAGAACTGACCAAGCAGCAAACCCTGCAACAGGCTTCTACCTCGGTTCTGGCTCAGGCCAACCAACTGCCTTCCGCTGTACTGAAGTTGCTTCAGTAATTTCGGAATAAGTTTTGGCGGGGGGGTGTGCTGGTCACGCTCTCTCGCTTTTTCACGTTGAGAGGTGATGGAAATGGACATGAGTGTAAAGCTTAGTCTGTCTTACCCCGCTGTTACGCCGGCCAGTTCCACTCCTGTTGCCGACAAGCCGGTACCGGCTACGGCGGCGCCTCAGGCGGATCCGGTAACACCCGTTTCAGCCACCAGCAAGGATTCGGGCTCTTCCGACAGGCTCAAGCAGGCTGTGCAGGATATCGAGAAGTTCGTTCAATCAATCAAGCGCAACCTGGAATTTTCCATCGACGAGCACTCCGGGCAAGTCGTGGTCAAGGTGATCGCCAGCGACAGCGGCGAGGTGGTTCGACAGATCCCATCCGAGGAAGCGTTGAAACTGGCTGACAGTCTGAGTTCAGCGAGTAATGTGCTGTTTGATGCGAAAGCCTGACAGCTGGCATGAATCGTGTGTGCAGTTGCCTTTGGCGCTGGTAAGGGTCAAAAGACTGGCTGCAAATTGAAGGGAGATAAACATGGCAAGTCCAATTGTACCAACTACGGGCCTGGGTTCCGGCCTGAATATCGGCTCGATCGTGACCGCGTTGGTCAATGCTGATTCAAGTGCCGCAACGCAGCAGATCAGCTCGTCGCAAACAACCAACACGCTGAAGCTTTCCGGCGTGGGTTCGCTGAAGAGTGCGTTGACGACCTTCCAGACCGCACTGGCCGCCCTCAACAGCTCGACTACTCCGCAGTTCGCCGGCTTCTCGGCAACCTCCGGATCACCGTCCGTATTGACGGCCACCACTGACAATACCGCGGTAGCCGGTAACTACAGTATTACGGTGAATAACCTCGCCACGAGTTCGAAGGTTTCCAGTGCTTCTTTTTCCGGCGGTGCAACCAGTGCCATTCCGAGTGGTACCCTGACCATCAGTCAGAATGGCACTAATTACAATGTCACCATCCCGGCCAATGCAACGCTGCAGAGCACCCGTGACGCGATCAACTCCACGCTGGCGGGCAACGGTATTTCCGCCAACATCGTGACCGACAGTAGCGGTGCGGCGCGTCTTGTGTTCGGCTCCAACACCACTGGCGCGGGTTCCGACTTGTCGGTCAGTGGTATTGCCGGCCTGACAATCGACGGTACCCAGGCAATGGCCAATCCCCCGACAGCTTCAAGCTCGGGCGCGGTCAATGGTCTGGCCAAGGATGCAAGTATCACCATTGATGGCCTGACGGTTACCAGCAAGACCAATACCGTCACCGGTGCCGTCAGTGGTCTGACACTGAACCTGCTCTCGGGGACTGGAGGTGCGGGTTCTACTTCGGTGGTCACCGTGGGCACCAACACCAGCGGTCTGCAGACCTCGATCCAGACGTTCGTGAGCGCCTACAACAGCTTGATGACGACCATCGGTACTCTCAGTACCCCGACGACCGACTCCAGTGGTAATAGCAAGCCAGCGGCGTTTACCGGTGACTCCATGCCTCGGGCACTGATTGCCAGTATCCGTGGCGTGCTCACCACGCCCGGGCCGGGTAATAAGTTGGCGGTGCTCTCGCAACTGGGGGTGGGGACCGATCCGCAGACGGGGCAATTGAATTTCAACTCCACCACGTTCAACCGGGCGATGACCACCGATGGTTTGAGTGGCCAGGTGCAGACGCTGTTTACCGGTACCACCGCCAACGCGGGGGCGGACGGTGTGTTGGCGCGGATGACCGCGGCGATCGCCCCCTACGTCCAGACCGGCGGTTTGCTCGATCAGCGCAGCACCAGCTTGAACACCCAGGCCAGCGCCCTGGCGAGTCAGCAAGCGGCACTGGATCTGCATGTCACCAACCTGACTGCGACCCTGACGGCCAAGTACAACGCCATGGACGCGTTGGTCGGGCAGTTGAAGGCACAGGGGGACAGCATCACGTCGTTCTTCGCTTCGTTGACCGCGCAGAAGTCGGGCTAACCTCCGATAGCTCGCCAAAAAGCCCGGCCGCGTTTAGCGCGTGCCGGGTTTTTGCCTTCTGGGTCTAAAGTTTTGTGACTCAAAGGCGATACACTTCTTATACGAACCCTTGAGTGTTAATGAGGTAGAACATGAATCCGATGCTAGCCCTTCGGCAATACCAGAAGGTAGGAGCCCAGGCTCAGACCTCCGAGGCCAGTCCTCACCGCCTGGTGCAGATGTTGATGGAAGGTGGCCTGGATCGTATCGCCCAGGCCAAAGGTGCCATCGAGCGTAAGGACATCCCCGCCAAGGGAGTCGCCATCGGCAAGGCCATCGATATTGTCGGTGGTTTGCGCGAGGGCCTGGATCTGGAAAAGTCAGCCGATTCGCTGACCGATCTGGACAATCTTTACGCCTATATGATGACGCGCCTGCTGCAAGCCAATGTAAACTCGGACATCGGGATGCTCGACGAAGTCGCCGGCCTGCTGACAACGGTCAAGGAAGGTTGGGACGCTATCGCACCACCGGGTCCGCAGTTCTAAGGAGCGCATCATGAGTCTCGTACTGCAGCGTATCGAAGAAACCCGCGAGGCCCTGGTAAGGGCTTTGGCCGAGCGTGACTGGGAGGCCATCACCCAGCTGGACCTGGCCTGCCGCGCTTGCATGGAAGATGTGCTGGTCGAGACGGGGTTGGACGAGGATGCGCTGCGCGTCAAGCTTGAGAAGTTGTTGCACGTCTATCGTCAGTTGCTGGAAGCTGCGATGACCGAACGTCAGTCAATAGTCGATGAGATGTCGAAGATCCAGCAAGCAAGGAGCGCCGCAAAGGTTTACCATCTGTTCGGTTAATGTTGGGTTAATCGAACCGTATTGCGCCATAAATTTGACTATGTACGCTTTTTTGACTTAACTAGTGCTGTTTCCAGATTTCAGTCGTCCTTGGAGGCCCTGTCCGGCCTCGGATGTCTAGCTTGCCCCACCCATACCGGGCATCGAGTTGACTAGGGAAGTTGCTATTGCATGTGGCGTGAAACCAAAATTCTGCTGATCGATGACGATAGCGTTCGCCGCCGCGACCTGGCGGTGATCTTAAATTTTCTCGGCGAAGAAAATATTTCCTGCACCAGCGATGACTGGCAGCAGATGGTCGGCCCCTTGTCGTCCAGTCGTGAGGTATTGTGCGTCCTGATCGGGACGGTCAATGCCGTGAGCGGACTGACAGGCTTGCTTAGGACACTGTCAACCTGGGATGAGTTCCTTCCGGTGTTGCTTCTCGGCGAAATTTCTTCTGCCGACCTGCCCGAAGACCAGCGTCGCCGGGTCCTGTCCAGCCTGGAAATGCCACCCAGCTACAGCAAGTTGCTCGACTCCCTGCACCGCGCCCAGGTCTATCGCGAGATGTATGACCAGGCCCGTGAGCGCGGCCGGCAGCGCGAGCCCAACCTGTTCCGCAGCCTGGTCGGCACCAGTCGTGCCATCCAGCATGTGCGCCAGATGATGCAGCAAGTGGCCGACACCGACGCCAGCGTGCTGATCCTTGGCGAGTCCGGCACCGGCAAGGAAGTGGTGGCGCGCAACCTGCACTATCACTCCAAGCGCCGCGACGCGCCTTTCGTGCCGGTCAACTGCGGGGCGATCCCGGCCGAGTTGCTGGAAAGCGAACTGTTCGGTCACGAGAAGGGCGCCTTTACCGGGGCCATCACCACCCGTGCCGGGCGTTTCGAGCTGGCCAACGGCGGTACCCTGTTCCTCGACGAGATCGGTGACATGCCGCTGCCGATGCAGGTCAAGCTGTTGCGCGTGCTGCAGGAGCGGACCTTCGAGCGCGTGGGCAGCAACAAGACCCAGAGCATCGATGTGCGCATCATCGCGGCCACCCACAAGAACCTCGAAAGCATGATCGAGGTCGGCAGCTTTCGCGAAGATCTCTACTACCGCCTGAACGTGTTCCCCATCGAGATGGCGCCGCTGCGTGAGCGGGTCGAAGACATTCCGTTGCTGATGAACGAATTGATCTCGCGCATGGAACACGAAAAGCGCGGTTCCATTCGCTTCAATTCGGCGGCGATCATGTCGCTGTGCCGTCACGCCTGGCCGGGCAACGTCCGCGAGCTGGCCAACCTGGTGGAGCGCATGGCGATCATGCATCCGTATGGGGTGATCGGCGTCGCCGAGCTGCCGAAGAAATTCCGCTACGTCGATGACGAAGACGAGCAACTGGTGGACAGCCTGCGCAGCGACCTCGAAGAGCGGGTCGCGATCAACGGCCATACCCCGGACTTCACCACCTCGGCGATGCTGCCGCCCGAAGGCCTGGATCTCAAGGACTACCTCGGTGGCCTCGAGCAGGGCCTGATCCAGCAAGCGCTGGACGACGCCAATGGCATCGTGGCGCGCGCCGCCGAGCGCCTGCGTATCCGTCGCACCACCCTGGTGGAGAAGATGCGCAAGTACGGGATGAGCCGTCGCGAGGGTGATGAACAGGCGGATGATTGACGCCTGTTTTTCAAGCTGCTGAAAAATGGCTGGTTTTTTTTCGGCACGGGTATTGCTAAGCCTCTTGTAACGTTCCGTTTAAATGACGGTCAGCCAAGCGAGAGAGCACCATGCCCCAAGCCGCCCCGATGTCACCTGTCCCTGAAGCCTCGGGATCTTCGTCGTCCGTCGAGCAGGCCGGTCGGTTGGGTCTGGAGCAGGCTTTCTCGCTGTTCAATCAGATGTCGACGCAACTCAACGATTCCTACAGCCTGCTTGAGGCCCGGGTCACCGAGCTCAAGGGCGAGCTGGCCGTGGTCAGCGCCCAGCGCATGGCCGAACTGGCGGAAAAAGAGCGCTTGGCCAATCGTTTGCAGAACCTGCTCGACCTGTTGCCGGGCGGGGTCATCGTCATCGATTCCCTGGGGATCGTCAGCGAAGCCAATCCGGCGGCCCGGGAGTTGCTCGGCCTGCCTCTGGTCGGCGAGCTCTGGCGTCAGGTGATCGCTCGTTGCTTTGCTCCACGTGAAGACGACGGTCATGAGATCTCCCTCAAGGACGGCCGGCGTCTGTCGATCTCCACCCGCTCGCTGGATGCCGAGCCGGGACAGTTGGTGCTGCTCAATGACCTGACTGAAACCCGTCGCCTGCAGGATCAACTGGCCCGGCACGAGCGCCTGTCCTCGCTCGGGCGCATGGTTGCGTCCCTCGCGCACCAGATCCGTACGCCGCTCTCGGCGGCCTTGCTCTATGCCAGCCATCTCGCCGAGCAGGCCTTGCCGGTCGAGACCCAGCAACGCTTTGCCGGGCGCTTGAAGGAGCGCCTGCATGAGTTGGAGCACCAGGTCCGCGATATGCTGGTGTTCGCCCGTGGCGAGCTGCCGCTGACCGATCGGCTGACGCCCAATGGCTTGATGCAGGCGCTGCAGGCAGCGGCGCAGACCCATGTCCAGGGCGCCTCGGTGCGCTGGCAGTGCGACAGTCATGTCGGTGAGTTGCTGTGCAATCGCGACACCCTGGTGGGCGCGCTGCTGAACCTGATCGAAAACGCCCAGCAGGCCGCCACGGGCGTACAGGTGCGCCTGAAGGTGCACCTGTACGCCCGTGGCGCGACCTTGCGCCTGTGCGTCAGTGACAATGGCTCGGGTATCGACCCGACCGTGCTGCTGCGCCTGGGCGAACCCTTCTTTACCACCAAGACCACCGGCACCGGCCTCGGCCTGGCGGTGGTCAAGGCCGTTGCCCGGGCGCATCAGGGCGACATGCAATTACAATCGCGGCTGGGGCGTGGCACCTGTGCGATGGTCTGCCTGCCGCTGATTCCTGGCGCCATGGAGGAGGCTCAACAATGAGACCGCTGCTCAAGGTCCTGCTGGTCGAGGACGATCATGCCTTGCGTGAGGCGCTGGCCGATACCTTGCTGCTGGCCGGGCATCGGTTCCACGCGGTCGGTTCGGCCGAGGAAGCACTCGAGGCGGTGGCCGCGGAGTCGTTCGGCCTGGTGATCAGTGACGTCAATATGCCGGGCATGGACGGACATCAGTTGCTCGGCCTGCTGCGCGCGCGCCAGCCGCAATTGCCGGTATTGCTGATGACCGCCCACGGGGCGGTGGAGCGGGCGGTGGATGCGATGCGCCAGGGCGCGGCCGATTATCTGGTCAAACCATTCGAGCCCAAGGCCCTGCTCGATCTGGTGGCTCGGCATGCCCTGGGGCAGCCGGGCGCGTCAGACAGCGAGGGGCCGATCGCCTCGGAGCCGGCCAGTGCGCAGTTGCTCGAGCTGGCGGCGCGGGTAGCGCGCAGCGATTCGACGGTGCTGATTTCTGGCGAGTCCGGCACCGGCAAGGAGGTGCTGGCGCGGTATATCCACCAGCAATCACCCCGTGCCAGCCAGCCGTTTATCGCCATCAACTGCGCGGCGATTCCCGACAATATGCTTGAGGCCACCCTGTTCGGCCACGAAAAAGGCTCGTTCACGGGGGCCATCGCGGCCCAGGCCGGCAAGTTCGAGCAGGCCGATGGCGGGACCATCCTGCTCGATGAGATTTCCGAAATGCCCCTGGGTCTCCAGGCCAAGCTGCTGCGTGTGCTCCAGGAGCGCGAGGTCGAGCGGGTCGGTGCACGCAAACCGATCACCCTGGATATCCGCGTGGTGGCCACCACCAACCGCGACCTGGCGGGAGAAGTGGCGGCGGGACGCTTCCGTGAGGACCTTTACTATCGCCTGTCGGTTTTTCCGCTGGCCTGGCGTCCGTTGCGCGAGCGTACCGCCGATATTCTGCCGTTGGCCGAACGTCTACTTGCCAAGCACAGCGCCAAAATGAAACATGCCTCTGTTCGACTGTCGCCCCAGGCGCAGGCTTGTCTGATCGGCTATCCGTGGCCGGGCAATGTGCGCGAACTGGACAATGCGATCCAGCGGGCGCTGATCCTGCAGCAGGGTGGGCTGATCCAGGCCGAGGATTTCTGCCTGGCCGGCCCGGTCGGCGCGGCGCCGCTGCCAGGGCTTGTGCTGACCAACCGGTCGTCTGTCGGCGAACCGGTGCTGGTCGAGGCGGTAGCGGGGGAGCAGGCAGGTGGCCTGGGCGACGACCTGCGTCGACGTGAGTTCCAGATGATCATCGACACCCTGCGCGCCGAGCGCGGGCGGCGCAAGGAGGCTGCCGAGCGACTGGGTATCAGCCCGCGTACGCTGCGCTACAAACTGGCGCAGATGCGCGATGCCGGAATGGATGTCGAGGCCTATCTGTTTGCCAGCTAGGCCGATTCGGGCTTGTGTGTCGTGTATCGGATTTTGTTCGAGAACGACAAGGAGCTGGCACCCTTGTTGCTAACCCTTCACTAACAGCTGCACAAGTGTCAAAAAATTGCAGGCCGCCGGAGAGAGACGTTCATGAGCCAGGGTGTTGAATTTAATCGATTGATGCTGGACATGCGCTCCATGCAAATGGATGCCATGGCTCAACCCAAATCGGCTGTGGCCGCGCCGGAAGTCAGTGGCAGCAGCTTTTCCGATTTGCTCGGCAATGCCATCAACAAGGTCAACGACGTGCAGCAAGCCTCTGGCCAGCTGTCCACGGCGTTCGAAATCGGCAAGAGCGGTGTCGACCTGACGGACGTCATGATCGCCTCGCAGAAAGCCAGTGTCTCGTTCCAGGCCTTGACCCAGGTGCGCAACAAGCTGGTCCAGGCGTATCAAGACATCATGCAGATGCCGGTCTAAGGGTTAGGGACGTAAATAGTCATGGCAGAAGTTCTCGCCGATAACGTACCGGCCAAGTCCGGCCCCGCAGACGGTAAACCGCCGCTGTTCGGGTTGTCCTTTCTGGAAAATCTTTCCGAAATGACCATGCTCCGTCAGGTTGGCCTGATGGTCGGCCTGGCGGCGAGCGTGGCGATCGGCTTTGCCGTGGTGTTGTGGTCCCAACAGCCTGACTACCGGCCGCTGTATGGCAGCCTGGCCGGTATGGATGCCAAGCAGGTCATGGAAACCCTGGCGGCGGCGGATATTCCCTACACCGTCGAGCCGAACTCCGGCGCGCTGCTGGTCAAGGCCGATGACGTGTCCCGCGCCCGCCTCAAGCTGGCCGCCGCCGGCGTGACGCCGAGCGACGGCAACATCGGTTTCGAAATTCTCGACAAGGACCAGGGCCTGGGCACCAGCCAGTTCATGGAGGCGACCCGTTATCGGCGCGGCCTGGAAGGCGAACTGGCGCGGACCATTTCCAGCCTGAACAATATCAAGGCTGCCCGTGTGCACCTGGCGATCCCGAAAAGCTCGGTGTTCGTTCGCGATGAGCGCAAGCCCAGCGCTTCGGTATTGGTCGAGATGTATTCCGGTCGTACCCTGGAGCCCGGGCAGGTGCTCGCCATTATCAACCTGGTGGCCACCAGTGTTCCGGAACTCAGCAAGTCGCAGGTCACCGTCGTCGACCAGAAAGGCAACCTGCTCTCCGACCAGGCGCAAAACTCTGAATTGAGCATGGCCGGCAAGCAGTTCGATTACAGCCGGCGCATGGAAAGCATGCTCACCCAGCGGGTGCACAATATCCTGCAACCGGTGCTGGGCAACGATCGCTACAAGGCCGAAGTCTCCGCCGACGTGGACTTCAGCGCGGTCGAGTCGACCTCCGAACAATTCAACCCTGACCAGCCGGCGCTGCGCAGCGAACAGTCGACCACCGAACAGCGCACCGCCAGCAGCGGCCCACAAGGCGTGCCGGGGGCCCTGAGCAACCAACCGCCAGGCCCGGCCACCGCGCCGCAGACCACCGGCGGCGCAGCGGCTTCTTCCGGCGCCATCGCCGCTGGCCAGCCGCTGCTCGATGCCAACGGCCAGCAGATCATGGACCCGGCCACCGGCCAACCGATGCTGGCGCCGTATCCGGCGGACAAGCGTCAACAATCGACCAAGAACTTCGAACTGGATCGCTCCATCAGCCACACCAAGCAACAGCAAGGTCGCGTGACCCGTCTGTCGGTGGCGGTGGTGGTTGACGACCAGGTCAAGATCAACCCGACCAATGGCGAGACCACCCGTTCGCCGTGGAGCGCCGACGAACTGGCGCGCTTCACCCGCCTGGTCCAGGATGCCGTCGGTTTCGAGGCCAGCCGCGGCGACAGCGTCAGCGTGATCAACGTGCCGTTCTCCGCCGAGCGCGGGGAAGTGATCGCCGATATTCCGTTCTACTCGCAACCCTGGTTCTGGGATGTGGTCAAGCAGGTACTGGGCGTATTGTTCATCCTGGTACTGGTATTCGGTGTGCTGCGTCCGGTACTCAACAACATCACCAATGGCGGCAAGGGCAAGCAGTTGGCCGGTTTTGGCGGCGACGTCGAACTCGGTGGCATGGGCGGCCTGGATGGCGAACTGGCCAACGACCGCGTCAGCCTGGGCGGTCCGCAGAGCATCCTGCTGCCGAGCCCGAGTGAAGGTTATGACGCACAGCTGAACGCCATCAAGAGTCTGGTAGCCGAAGATCCGGGCCGTGTGGCACAGGTCGTCAAAGAGTGGATTAACGCCGATGAGTAATAACGCCGCCGTCAACCAGAAGCTGACCCGGGTCGACAAAGCCGCGATCCTGCTGCTGTCGCTGGGCTCCACGGATGCTGCACAAGTGTTGCGCCACATGGGCCCCAAGGAAGTCCAGCGGGTCGGCGTGGCGATGGCGCAGATGCGCAACGTGCACCGCGAGCAGGTCGAGCAGGTCATGAGTGAGTTCGTCGAGATCGTCGGCGACCAGACCAGCCTGGGCGTCGGCTCCGACGACTACGTGCGCAAGATGCTGACCCAGGCCTTGGGTGAAGACAAGGCCAACGGCCTGATCGACCGGATCCTGCTGGGCGGCAACACCAGCGGCCTGGACAGCCTCAAGTGGATGGAACCGCGGGCGGTGGCGGACGTGATCCGTTACGAGCACCCGCAGATCCAGGCGATCGTCGTGGCGTACCTCGACCCCGATCAGGCCGGCGAAGTGCTGAACAACTTCGACCACAAGGTGCGCCTGGACATCATCCTGCGGGTCTCGTCGCTGAACACGGTGCAGCCGGCGGCCCTCAAGGAGCTCAACCAGATTCTCGAGAAACAGTTCTCCGGCAACTCCAACGCGGCCCGGACCACCCTGGGCGGTATCAAGCGTGCCGCGGACATCATGAACTTCCTCGACAGCTCGATCGAAGGCCAGTTGATGGACTCGATCCGCGAAGTCGACGAGGACCTGTCGACCCAGATCGAAGACCTCATGTTCGTCTTCAACAACCTCTCCGACGTCGACGACCGCGGTATCCAGGCGCTGCTGCGCGAAGTGTCTTCGGACGTGCTGGTGCTGGCGCTCAAGGGCTCCGACGAAGGCGTCAAGGAAAAGATCTTCAAGAACATGTCCAAGCGTGCGGCGGAACTGCTGCGCGACGACCTCGAAGCCAAGGGTCCGGTTCGCGTCAGCGACGTGGAGACCGCGCAGAAGGAAATCCTTACCATCGCCCGCCGTATGGCCGAAGCCGGAGAGATCGTGCTCGGTGGCAAGGGCGGCGAAGAGATGATCTAAGGATCAAGCCATGACTGATCCAACCGATCTGATCCGCGCCCGGGACGTGGGCGGTTTCGACCTCTGGTCGCTGCCCAGTTTCGACCCGCATGTCGAGGAGCCGGAACCCGAGCCGGTGGAAGAGCCGCCGGCCGAGATGGAAGAAGTGCCGCTGGAGGAGGTCCAGCCGCTGACCCTTGAGGAACTCGAAAGCATTCGCCAGGAAGCCTACAACGAAGGCTTTGCCGTGGGCGAACGCGAAGGTTTCCACAGCACCCAGCTCAAGGTCCGCCAGGAAGCCGAAGTCGCCCTCAGTGCCAAGCTCAAGTCCCTGGAAGCGCTGATGGGCAATCTGTTCGCGCCCATCGCCGAGCAGGACCGGCAGATCGAGCAGGGCCTGGTGGGTCTGGTCGAGCATATGGTCCGCGAGGTCATCCAGCGTGAGCTGAAGACCGATTCCAGCCAGATCGAGCATGTCCTGCGCGAAGCCCTCAAGCTGTTGCCGCTGGGTGCCGAGAATGTCCGCTTGCACATCAATCCCCAGGACTTCGACCAGGTCAAGGCCTTGCGCGAGCGCCACGAAGCCACCTGGCGCATCGTCGAGGACGAGGCCCTGCTGGCCGGCGGCTGCCGGGTCGAAACCGAGCACAGTCGGATCGATGCGACCATTGAAACCCGTATCAGCAAGGCCATCGCACAGTTGTTCGATCAGCTCCACGAGCAATCCCTGCACCCGGCGGTGCCGGACATGGCCCTGGAGCTGGAGGAAGCGCTGACGACGGCTCCCGAAGCGGACCTGTCCGATGCGTCTTGAACGCACCAGCTTCGCCAAGCGCTTGAGCGGTTACGCTGAAGCCATCGACCTGCCTGGGCAGCCGATTCTCGAAGGACGCCTGTTGCGCATGGTCGGCCTGACTCTCGAAGCCGAGGGCTTGCGTGCTGCCATGGGCGCGCGCTGCATGGTCATCAACGACGACAGTTATCACCCGGTGCAGGTCGAGGCCGAGGTGATGGGGTTTTCCGGTGGCAAGGTCTTCCTGATGCCGGTGGGCAGCGTGGCCGGCATTGCGCCGGGTGCCAGGGTAGTGCCGCTGGCCGACACCGGGCGCCTGCCCATGGGCATGAGCATGCTCGGGCGGGTGCTGGACGGCGCCGGCCGTGCCCTCGACGGCAAGGGCGGGATGAAGGCCGAGGACTGGGTGCCGATGGACGGTCCGACCATCAACCCGCTCAACCGCGACCCCATCAGCCAGCCGCTGGACGTGGGCATTCGCTGCATCAATGGTTTGTTGACCGTGGGCCGCGGCCAGCGCCTCGGACTCTTCGCCGGTACCGGCGTGGGCAAGAGCGTGCTGCTGGGCATGATGACCCGCTTCACCGAGGCCGACATCATCGTCGTCGGCCTGATCGGCGAACGGGGTCGCGAGGTGAAGGAATTCATCGAGCACATCCTCGGCGAGGAAGGCCTCAAACGCTCGGTGGTGGTGGCTTCGCCGGCGGATGACGCGCCGCTGATGCGTTTGCGCGCGGCCATGTACTGCACGCGGATTGCCGAGTATTTCCGCGACAAGGGCAAGAATGTCCTGTTGCTCATGGATTCCCTGACCCGTTTCGCCCAGGCCCAGCGGGAAATCGCCCTGGCCATCGGCGAACCACCGGCGACCAAGGGCTATCCGCCGTCAGTGTTCGCCAAGCTGCCCAAGCTGGTGGAGCGGGCCGGTAACGCCGAGGCCGGCGGTGGCTCGATCACCGCGTTCTACACCGTGCTGTCCGAAGGCGATGACCAGCAGGACCCGATTGCCGACTCGGCGCGGGGCGTGCTCGACGGCCATATCGTCCTGTCCCGGCGCCTGGCCGAGGAAGGCCATTACCCGGCGATCGATATCGAAGCGTCCATCAGCCGGGTCATGCCGGCGGTGGTCAGCCCTGAACACATGAGCCGCGCCCAGCACTTCAAGCAGCTCTGGTCGCGTTACCAGCAGAGTCGCGACTTGATCAGCGTCGGTGCCTATGTCGCCGGCGGCGATCGCGAGACCGACACGGCGATTGCCCTGCAGCCGGCGATGGTCCAGTACCTGCGCCAGGGTCTGAACGCCAATATCAGCCTGGGCGAAAGCGAAGCGCACCTGGCGTCGGTGTTCGCTCCCGTGGCCGGCGGTTAATCGATCATGGCACTGAGCCGTGCCGCGCGCCTGGCCCCGGTGGTCGATATGGCCGAAAGTACCGAGCGTACCGCGGTCCAGCGTCTCGGCTATTTCCAGGGGCAGGTGCGGGTGGCGCAAAGCAAGCTGGAGGATCTCGAGCGTTTTCGTCTCGAATACCAGGAGCAGTGGATCCAGCGTGGCAGCCTTGGGGTCTCCGGTCAGTGGCTGCTGGGCTACCAGCAGTTCCTCACCCAGTTGGATACCGCGGTCGGCCAGCAGCGCCAGAGCCTGGCCTGGCACCAGAACAATCTCGACAAGGCGCGCGAGGCCTGGCAGCAGGCCTACGCCCGGGTCGAAGGCTTGCGCAAGCTGGTGCAACGTTATGTCGACGAGGCGCGCCATCTGGAAGACAAGCGTGAACAGAAGTTGCTGGATGAGCTGTCCCAGCGTTTGCCCCGGCAGAGTCCGTATTGATCTGCAGGATTTTTGACGCTCACGGTTGCCCTACCCTCGGTGGGGTGCTAAACCTTGTACACGTCGCCACTGACAAGGAAGCAGGATCATGGCTGTAGTCGCAGAAGTATCGCCCGATGGCGCAAAATTGACGATCTCGATCAAGGGGCGTTTCGATTTTGGCCGGCATCAGGAATTTCGTGAGTCTTACGAGGGACTTGCCAAGAAACCGTCGTCCATTGTGGTCGATCTGAAAGAGGCGACCTATCTGGACAGCTCCGCGCTGGGCATGTTGCTCTTGTTGCGCGATCACGCCGGTGGTGATCATTCCGATGTACGGGTGATCAACAGCAACTCGGACGTGCGCAAGATCCTCGCCATCTCCAATTTCGACAAACTCTTCGATATCGGCTGACCTTGCATGCAGTCGGGAGCGGAGTCGCTGACGGTACTGATCGCCGAGGATGGTGCGGCCGATCGTTTATTGCTCTCGAGCATCGTCAGGCGTCAGGGCCACGGAGTGCTGACCGCCAGCAATGGCGCCGAGGCGGTGGCCCTGTTCGAGGCGCAGCGGCCGCAATTGGTGCTGATGGACGCGATGATGCCGGTGATGGACGGTTTCGAAGCGGCGCGGCGGATCAAGTTGCTGGCCGGCGAGTCGCTGGTGCCGATCATCTTCCTCACCTCCATGACCGAAGTCGATGGGCTGGTGCGTTGCCTGGAAGCTGGCGGCGACGACTTTCTGGAAAAACCCTACAACCAGGTGATCCTCGGGGCCAAGATCAAGGCCATGGACCGTCTCCGGCGCCTTCAGGACACCGTTCTGCAACAGCGCGACCTGATTGCCCGGCACCATGACTACCTGCTCAACGAACAGCGGGTGGCCAAGGCGGTGTTCGACAAGGTGGCTCACGCCGGCTGTCTGAACGCGCCAAATATCCGCTATATGCAATCGCCTTATGCGCTGTTCAACGGTGACCTGTTGCTGGCGGCCTATACCCCGGCCGGTGACATGCATGTGCTGCTCGGCGACTTCACCGGCCATGGCCTGCCGGCGGCGGTCGGGGCGATGCCGCTGGCGGAAGTCTTCTACGGCATGACCGCCAAGGGCTATGGCCTGGCGGAAACCCTGCGGGAGATGAATGCCAAGCTCAAGCGCATCCTGCCGGTGGATATGTTCTGCTGCGCGACCTTTCTCTGCCTGAGCTCACAGCGCCAGGTGGTGGAGGTGTGGAATGGCGGCATGCCGGACGGCTACCTGCATCGGGTCGCCACGGGAGAGCGCCAGCCGCTGGTGGCGCGGAACCTGCCGTTGGGGGTGCTGGGGGCCGAGTCGTTCGACCACCGCACCGACGTCTACCCCATGGCCCAGGGCGATCGGGTATTTCTGCTCTCCGACGGGGTGATCGATACCTGCAACAGCGACGAGCAGTTGTTCGGCGTCGAGCGCCTGCAGGAAGTCTTCGCCGCCAATCGGGAGCCGGATCGCCTGTTCGAGGATATCCAGGACGCCTTGCATCGCTTTCGCGGCGAGGCCCGCGATGATGTGAGCATGGTCCAGGTCAGTTTGCCGGCACCGACGCAGCAGTTGCCGAACGCCATGATCTACTCCGACAGCGGCGAGTCCTGCCCGCTGGACTGGTCGGTGAGCTTCGAATTTCGCGCGGCCACCCTCAAACGCTTCAATCCGTTGCCGTACATGCTGCAACTGCTGATGGAGGTGCATGGCCTGCGCACCCAGAGCGGGGCGCTCTACAGCGTTCTCGCCGAGCTCTACTCCAACGCCCTGGAACATGGTGTCCTCGGCCTGGATTCGAGCCTCAAGCGCGATGTGCAGGGATTTGCGCAATACTATGAGCAACGCAATCGGCGACTGCTCGAACTGGAGGAGGGCTTCGTCCGTGTACGCCTGCAGGTGATCCCGCAGGGCGAGGGCGGTCGGTTGAGCATACAGGTCGATGACAGCGGTAAGGGTTTTGACGTGACCCGTGTGATGGAGCGTCCCGTGGGGGCCGAACGGCTGTCGGGGCGTGGTGTGGGGCTGGTGCGCCAGCTCGGCCGCAATGCCTGCTGGTCGGACGGCGGGCGCAGCGCCCACGTGGAGTTTTCGTGGGAGGCTCAGGCATAATTCGCGTGTGTGGAGCAGGGAGCGATCAAGTGAACAACGATATGGAACATCTGGACCGCGATGCACTCAGTGCATTGCAGGACATCATGGAGGATGAGTATCCGCTGTTGCTGGATACCTTTCTCGAAGATTCGAGCAAACGCCTGGGGCAATTGCACCAGGCGAGCAATGCTGTGGATCTCGGCGCGGCGGCCCACAGTTTCAAGGGCAGCAGCAGCAACATGGGCGCGTTGCGCCTGGCCGAACTTTGCCGGCAGCTGGAGCAGTTGGCCGCGCAATCTCCGCGGGTCGGTGTCGAAGAGCTGATCAACCAGATCGACCGTGAATATGAAGTGGTGCGGCGTTTTTACGAAAGCGAGCGCGAGCGCTTTCCGGTCCGGCCCTAGCCCCGTTAAGGGGAGCATCCGAGTCGGTCGGGCAAAGATGGCCCGAACCTTGCTGTTGCTTCCTGCACTGTACTTACGATCCTTGTGCAGCGGAGACCGTATCCATGTCACTCGTCCCTAATTCGCTCCTCCAGGCCAACGCTGCCGTCAAGCCGCAGGCGGACCCTGTTATTCCTGCGCCGAGCGTTGTCGCACCGCCCAAGGACAATGCTTTCAGCTTTGCGCAGGTCTACCAGAACACCCAGAGCAATCCGGTGAAGGTCGCCTTCAATCCGCTCAAGTCGATGGCGGAGAAGGCCCCCGTGGCGCCGGCCAAGCCGGACGCACCGGCCAGCAAGGCCGACAACCCGAATGCCTCCGCGCAGTCATCGGTTGCCGGTAGCGGCAAATCCTTGCCTGCCGACAAAACGACCAAGGTGGATGGCAAGACAGCGTCCGCCGATGACAAGGGCGCCTCTGACAAGACCGCGGCCGACGGCACGACGGCCTCGACCGATACGGCCAAGTCCGACGACAAGACCGCTTCCAGCGACGGTACCGACACCACGGCGACCGATACCCCGGTCGCCGTAGCGACGCCGGACCCGGCCGTTGATCCGGCTCTGCTCCAGGCGGCCGCTACCGCGGCGACCCCGGCTCCTGCGGCTCCCGTCGATCCGGCTGTGGTCCAGGCGCCGTTGGCGGCAGCGGTCACCGCCGCGGCGACCCCGGCTGCCAAGGCAACGCCGACCACGGGGGGGGATTTCGATCCGGCCGCCGACCCGCTGGACAACCTGCCGGCAGTGCGTCTGGCCATGGAGCAGGGGGGGCACGTCTCCAGCGGTAGCCAGGCCTCGACAAAATCCTCCGACAGCGCCAACACCAATGCCACCGACTCGACGCTGGCACAGAACCAGGCCAATAACGTCGTCACCCTGGTGGATCAGAAAACCGATTCGGGCAGCGGCGACCAGGGTGGCGACAAATCCTTCAAGACCCTGATCGATGACGGTCTCAAGGATATCAAGAGCGCCTCCAGCGATACCCGGGTCGACGACTTCGCCAATCGCCTGGCGGCGCTGACCCAGGCGGCCACGCCCAAGACCGCGAATGCACTGCCGGCCAACCAGCCGTTGGCGATGCACCAGAGCGGTTGGAGCGAAGAAGTGGTCAATCGGGTCATGTACCTCTCCAGCGCCAACCTCAAGTCGGCGGAGATCCAGTTGCAGCCCGCCGAGCTGGGGCGCCTGGATATCAAGGTGAACATGTCCGCCGACCAGCCGACGCAGATCAGCTTCATCAGCGCCCACGCCGGGGTGCGCGATGCCCTTGAAGGCAACATGCCGCGCCTGCGGGACATGCTGCAACAGCAAGGTCTGGGTCAGGCCGACGTCACGGTTTCCGACCAGGCCCGTGGCTGGGCCGGCCAGGGCCAGGGCGCGCAGCAGCAACAGCAGCAGGCGCACAGAGGTAGCGGCAGTGGCGGTAGCCTCAGTGGCGACAGCGAGGATGACCTGTCGGTTGCCGCAGTCAGCGAAGCGGCCGCTGCCGCCAGCACCAGTGTGGTGGTCGGCTCCAGCGCGGTCGACTATTACGCCTGATCCCGGGGCTTTCGGTGTGCATCCATTTTTCGGCTGCACACGGTACTGTAGGCGCATGGCTTGCCAGCGAAGCTTTTGGCGGTCTCAAGGGGCTCATCGCGGCGCTGCGGCGTCCCGACAAGCCCTGCTCCTACAGGTTCCGCTGTATTTCGAAGACAGTACTTCCCTCATGCCCGATCTGGCATAACACTTGCTCCAGCCTTGCCGTGCGACTATGAAAAATCGAATAGTGACGGATTATTGGCATGGCGAAGAGCGAAGCAGCGGTAAAAGAACCCGGCAGTAAAAGCAAACTCAAGCTGATCATCGTCATTGTGCTGGGTGTGCTGCTGGCCATCGGCCTGTCGGTGGGTGCGACCTGGTATTTCATGCACAGTGCCCAGAGCAAACCGGCACCGGCAGTGGCCGAAGCCGCCCCCAGCGGCAAGCAGCCGGCGATCTACGAGCCCATGGCCCCGGCCTTTGTCACCAACTTCAAGGACGCCAGCGGCCGCCAGCGCTACATGCAGGTGAGCATCACCTTGCTGGCGCGTAACCAGGCCGACCTGGATGCCCTCAAGGTGCACATGCCGGTGATCCGCAACAACCTGGTGATGCTGTTCTCCGGTCAGACCTACGAAACCCTCGCGACCCCGGTCGGCCAGGAACTGCTGCGCCAGAAAGCCACTGCCAGCGTGCAGGAAGTGGCGCAGAAGGAAGTCGGCAAAGTGGTGGTCGAACAGCTGCTCTTCACTAACTACGTATTGCAGTAGGATCACGACATGGCCGTGCAGGATCTGCTGTCCCAGGATGAGATCGACGCCCTCTTGCATGGCGTCGATGACGGTCTGGTACAGACCGAAACCGCTGCCGAGCCCGGCAGTGTCAAAAGTTACGACCTGACCAGCCAGGATCGCATCGTCCGCGGACGCATGCCGACCCTGGAAATGATCAACGAACGTTTCGCCCGCTACACCCGCATCAGCATGTTCAACATGCTGCGCCGTTCCGCCGACGTGGCGGTCGGCGGCGTCCAGGTGATGAAGTTCGGCGAATACGTGCACTCGCTCTATGTCCCCACCAGCCTCAACCTGGTGAAGATCAAGCCGTTGCGCGGCACCGCCCTGTTCATCCTCGACGCCAAGCTGGTGTTCAAGCTGGTGGACAACTTTTTCGGTGGCGACGGTCGCCACGCCAAGATCGAAGGCCGTGAATTCACCCCCACTGAACTGCGGGTGGTACGCATGGTGCTGGAGCAGGCATTCATCGACCTCAAGGAAGCCTGGCAGGCGATCATGGAAGTCAATTTCGAGTACATCAACTCGGAAGTGAACCCGGCCATGGCCAACATCGTCGGTCCCAGCGAAGCGGTGGTGGTCTCGACCTTCCATATCGAGCTCGACGGTGGCGGCGGCGACCTGCACGTGACCATGCCGTACTCGATGATCGAGCCGGTGCGGGAAATGCTCGACGCCGGTTTCCAATCGGACCTGGACGACCAGGACGAGCGCTGGGTCAAGGCCCTGCGCGAAGACGTGCTCGATGTGGCCGTGCCGCTCAGCGCTACGGTCGCCCGTCGCCAGTTGCGCCTGCGGGACATCCTGCACATGCAGCCGGGTGATGTGATTCCGGTGGAACTGCCGGAAGAGATGGTGATGCGCGCCAATGGCGTGCCGTCGTTCAAGGTCAAGCTCGGTTCCCACAAGGGCAACCTGGCACTGCAAGTGATTGAGGCGATCGGGCGCCGCTAGGGCGTCGATCAGGAATGCGCTGTGTTAACTGAATTTCTGCTTGCCGAGGACAACTGATGGCTAATGATAACGATATGACTTCCGCCGACGACCAGGCCCTGGCCGACGAATGGGCGGCTGCCCTGGAAGAAACCGGCGATGCCGGCCAGTCCGATATCGATGCCTTGCTGGCGGCTGACTCCGGCAATTCGTCGGGCGGCAGCCGCCTGCCCATGGAAGAGTTCGGCAGTGTGCCGAAGAACAACGACCCGGTGACCCTGGACGGTCCGAACCTGGAAGTGATCCTCGATATTCCGGTGTCGATTTCCATGGAAGTCGGCAGCACCGATATCAATATCCGCAACCTGCTGCAATTGAACCAGGGTTCGGTGATCGAACTCGATCGCCTGGCCGGCGAGCCGTTGGACGTGCTGGTCAATGGCACGCTGATCGCCCACGGTGAAGTGGTGGTGGTCAACGAAAAGTTCGGTATCCGTCTGACCGACGTGATCAGCCCGAGCGAACGCATCAAGAAGTTGCGCTGAATGAACAGGCTTCTCGGCATCCTGCTGCTGTCGCCGCTCAGTGCCTGGGCGGCCGAACCGCTGGCCACGGCGACAGCGGCCACGCCGAGTACGCCCGGCAGCATGGCCGGGCAACTGACGCAACTGGTGCTCGGCTTGCTGCTGGTGCTGGGGATCATCTTTGTCCTCGCCTGGCTGCTGCGCCGTATGCAACAGGTCGGGCCGGGGGCGAAGGGGCGGCAGGTCATCGAACTGATCGGCTCGCGTGCCCTCGGGCCGCGTGACCGTCTGGTGCTGGTGCAGGTCGGCAACGAGCAGATCCTGCTCGGGCTGTCGCCGGGCACCATCACCCCGCTGCATGTGCTCAAGGAACCGGTCCAGGTGCCGAGCAGCGAGCAGGCCACGCCTGAATTCGCTCAGCGCCTGATGGAATTGCTGGGTAAGGATAAGAAGTGATGGGTGCTTTGCGGTTTGTCTTGACGTTGGCCTTGCTGCTGGCGGCGCCTCTGGCGCTGGCGGCCGATCCATTGTCGATCCCGGCGATCACCCTCGGCACCGGGGCCAACGGCCAGCAGGAATACTCGGTCAACCTGCAAATCCTGCTGATCATGACGGCGCTGAGTTTTATCCCGGCGTTCCTCATGCTGATGACCAGTTTCACCCGGATCATCATTGTCTTCTCGATCCTGCGCCAGGCCCTGGGCCTGCAGTCGACGCCGTCGAACCAGATCCTCACCGGCATGGCGCTGTTCCTGACCATGTTCATCATGGCGCCGGTCTACGACAAGGTGAACCATGATGCCCTGCAGCCCTACCTGGCCGACAAGATGACGGCCCAGGATGCGGTGCTCAAGGCCGAAGTGCCGATCAAGGAGTTCATGCTGGCGCAGATCCGCACCAGTGACCTGGAGCTGTTCATGCGCCTGTCCAAGCGCACCGACATCGCCACGCCCGACCAGGCGCCGCTGACCATTATCGTGCCGGCCTTCATCACCTCGGAATTGAAGACCGCGTTCCAGATCGGCTTCATGATCTTCATTCCCTTCCTGATCATCGACCTGGTGGTGGCCAGTGTGCTGATGGCCATGGGGATGATGATGCTGTCGCCACTGATTATTTCCCTGCCGTTCAAGATCATGTTGTTCGTGCTGGTGGATGGCTGGGCATTGATCATCGGTACCCTGGCCAGCAGTTTTGGCGGTGTCTAGAGCGAGTGATGTGTAATGACTCCTGAAGTCGCAGTCGACATATTCCGTGATGCCCTCTGGCTGACCACCCTGATGGTCGCCGTGCTGGTGATCCCGAGCCTGGTGGTGGGCTTGATTGTGGCGATATTCCAGGCCGCCACCCAGATCAACGAACAGACCCTGAGCTTCCTGCCGCGCATGTTGGTGATGCTGGTCACCCTGATTGTCGCCGGGCCCTGGCTGGTGCAGAAGTTCATGGAGTACATCCTGTCGCTGTACGGCAGCATTCCGCAGGTCATCGGCTGATATGTCGCTGCTCGCGCTGACCGACACGCAGATCAGCAGCTGGGTCGCGAGCTTCATGCTGCCGGCGTTTCGGGTCGGCGCGGTGATCATGACCATGCCGGTCTTCGGGACCACCCTGTTGCCGCGCCGGATCCGCATGTATTTCATCCTGGCAATCACGGTGGTCATCGCCCCCGGCCTGCCGCCGATGCCCGAGGTGCATCCGCTGGACCTGAGCGGGTTGCTGCTGATCGCCGAGCAGATCATCTTCGGTGCCTTGCTCGGTTTTTCCCTGCAATTGTTTTTCCAGGCCTTCGTGGTGGCCGGACAGATCATCGCGATCCAGATGGGCATGGGCTTCGCGTCCATGGTCGACCCGGTCAACGGTGTCTCGGCGGCGGTGATCGGACAGTTCTTCACCATGCTGGTGACGCTGATGTTCCTGGCCATGAACGGTCATCTGGTGGTCATCGAAGTGCTGACCGAGAGTTTCACCACCTTTCCGGTGGGCAGCGGGCTGTCGACCACGGATTTGTGGGAAATCTCCGGCAAGCTCGGCTGGGTGCTCGGGGCGGCGTTGGTACTGGTGCTGCCGGCGATCACCGCGTTGCTGGTGGTGAACATCGCGTTCGGCATCATGACCCGTGCCGCGCCGCAGCTGAACATCTTCTCCATTGGTTTTCCGCTGATCCTGGTGCTGGGGATGATCATTCTCTGGGTCAGCCTGGGCGATATTCTCAACCAGTATCAACCGCTAGCCGATGAGGCCCTGCAGTTTTTACGTGGACTGGCACGGGTGCGCTGAACCATGGCAGAGAGCGAGAGCGGCCAGGACAAGACAGAAGACCCCACGGACAAAAAGAAAAAAGATGCCCGGGAGAAGGGTGAGGTTGCCCGCTCCAAGGAACTCAATACCTTTGCCGTGATGATGGCCGGTGCCGGCGCGCTGCTGGTGTTCGGCGGCGCCCTGGCCCAGGATCTGGCCGAGTTGATGCGCATGAATTTCACCCTGAGCCGGGAAGTGGTGCTCGACCAGCGCTACATGGGGATTTTTCTCCTGCGCTCCGGGGAAATGGCTATCTGGGCCGTGCAGCCGATCCTGCTGACCGCCCTGGCCGCCGCCCTGATCGGGCCGATCGCCCTTGGCGGGTGGTTGTTCTCGCCTGGTACATTGGCACCGAAGTTCAGTCGGATGAACCCCTTCCCGGGGATCAAGCGGATGTTCTCGGCCAAGTCGGTGATGGAGCTGCTCAAGGCGGTCGGCAAGTTCACCATCATTCTGTTCGTCGGGCTGTCGGTGTTGTCCTCGGATATCGACGACCTGGTACGGATCGCCCATGAACCGCTGGAGTCGGCGGTCATCCACAGCCTGCAACTGGTGGGCTGGAGTACCTTGTGGATGTCCCTGGGGCTGTTGATCATTGCCGCGGTGGATGTCCCGGTGCAGCTCTATACCGCCCACCAGCGCCTGTTGATGACCAAGCAGGAAATACGTGACGAACACAAGGACCAGGAGGGGCGGCCGGAGGTCAAGCAGCGGATTCGCCAGTTGCAGCGCGAAATGTCCCAGCGGCGGATGATGGCGGCGATTCCCGAAGCGGATGTGGTGATCACCAACCCGACCCACTATGCCGTGGCGCTCAAATACGACGCGGAGAAGGGTGGGGCGCCGGTGTTGCTGGCCAAGGGCAGTGACTTCCTGGCCTTGAAGATCCGCGAGATCGCCGTCGAACACGACGTCCTGCTGCTTGAGTCGCCGGCCCTGGCGCGTTCGATCTACTACTCCACCGAGTTGGATCAGGAGATTCCGGCGGGCCTGTACCTGGCGGTGGCACAAGTGCTGGCGTACGTCTTCCAGATCCGCCAGTACCGTGCCGGCAAGGGCAAGCGCCCGGACCCGCTCAAGGGCGACCTGCCGATTCCGCCGGATTTACGCCGCGATTCCTGAACAGGCCCGACAAACACCGAGCCTCCGGGCCGCCTGGCCTATGTTCCGAGGTAGCGGGAGACGACGTTCCTCGGGGTATCACCCGTAACTACGATGCCTTTGTCCGGCTGGACGATCACTGACTCCCATACACCGCGTGAGCCTGGAAAAAATCGTCTGACGTATCCTGATCCATTGCCAAAGGTGGTGTCGAGATTACCATTGGCCAGATAGCGTGCGATAAGGCCGCTCTCCCTTGACAGCAAACCTGCATAACCCACGACAACTATTTCATCGGGTGTACCGCCTATATCAAACCAGCCCATGCCGTCTGTAATGCCAAAGTCGCTCACCAGGGGCGCGCCATTATTAAATGCCGGATCCAGGCGACCATTGGCGGTGAATGCCGCGAGCAATCCCCTGAGCCCGGCTCCCCATATATCGCCGGGATCCATGTCTGACACACCGGCGGCGAATATACGCCCGTCATCATGTAGGGACAGGCTTATGGCGGCTGAAGGGTAACCTACGCCGAATGAAGTCCTGCCGCCGTGCCCGAAGTCGAGGTCTGGAGAACCATCGACATTGAAGCGTGCCAAGTTGGCACCTTCGCTATCCACTCCAGCGATGGTGATTTTTCGATCGGCCGACACAGCAACCGCGTTGATGACGGTATTAGGATTAAGATGACCGGTCTGGTTAAAGCTATGGTCGATCTCTCCGTTTTTTTCTAGCCTCAGCAGAAGCGCGTTTTGTCCGATGATAATTTTTTCATCGGGGTCCACAACGATATTTGACCTGGGGTGGCTCAGCAGCGTTCTGCGGTTTCTCAGGGTGGAAAGGTGGTCCTGGGGGAGGTTGGGTGGCGCGTCGGTGAGACGAGGGAGAATAACGCTGCCCTTATTGCCAAAACTTTCGTCAGGCGCCCCATTTTCCAGGAAGCGTGCCAGTGCAATTCGGGACTCTCCTGCGAATGAACGGTGATGGCCGGCCAAGAGTATTTTGCCATCCTTGAGTATCTGAGCCCCGGTGGCGGTGGCCTCGCTTCCTGTTTTGAATACGCCGAGGAGGCTGCCGGTGCCATCTGGGCCAAAAGACGGATCAAGGCGTCCCAGATTGGTGAGTTGCGCCAGTTGAAAACTCAGTTGGTTGTTTTCCAGATGCGTCCCTACAAAGAGTATTTCTCCGCGGGGGCGCAGACCCGCGATGCTCATGAGCAGAGTGCCCGCCCTGAAGTCAGAGAACGAGCCTAGAAATCCAAATTCACTATCTATGCTTCCAGGAGCAGTTAAGTTTTGAGTGGGTCCTTTCATGAGGATGTCTCTCTTTGTTTGGATGAATCTGCATCCGTTGAGTTTGGAGGGGTAGGGGCAAGCTAACCCCCGCGATGGTGGATATTCGATGTGTGCTTGCCATTCCGTGTTGCATAACGATGATAGGGGCGGGAAAGATTTCTCGTGAACTGTCAGAACTGACAGTTTTTTATGTTGAGTTGTACTAAGAGTGTGGTTTATTGGATTGTTTTTAACTAAAGCGGCAATAGGGCGGGGATGAGGCTATCAGAGTGGTTTTTTTGGCTGCACGTCTTCTGCGTTGCGCACCCTGCGCCAGCTCTTGTCTCGGCGGCACGACCAGTGGCAGTACTTTTTGCATAAAACTGTCAATTCTGACAGTAGACCGCGTTCGTTTGCCTGGCGCCTCATAGGCTCCATGGAGGTTTCATTCTTCTCAGGGATGGCCATCATGGGAGCGAACGATCATGAGCAACGAGCAATATGAGCGGCTGGAAGGGATGGGGTTGCTATTTGTATCGGGCAGGTTGGAGGACAAACCTGAAATCGGTGCGATCGGCTATTCGATCACTTTCAGGTTGTTACTGGATTTTGAACGTTTCAAAGAAGCAGCCAACACCCATATTCCGGGTTACCTCGATGCTCCTATCAACGCCATCCGTCCCGAGTTGGCCGGTCTGGCCTATCACTATTCGTACAATTACTTTTCCGGCAATGCGGGAAGTATTCGTTCATTCGAGCAACTCTGCGGGGTATTCAGCAATCCGAATGACTATATGAGTGATTGGTCCGCCAATGGGCTTTCGAGGCGTTACGGCAAGCCGGTTTTCGAGTTTTTCGACGATGATGTCTTTATCACGGTCCAGCAGGACTTCCGCTGGAGCGACCGCAAGCGCCGGATCGTCATTGCTGATTTGCCCATCATCGAATTTCAGTGGGCACTCAATTTGATGCTGGGGCATGACCTGCTTTCGCGTGCCCCGACGGCGATTGTCGTTCTGGGGTATTTCCATGAAGACCAGGTCAAGGTCGAGGATGCCCGGTTGAATCGCGGGATCCTGTACGTGAAAGGGAGTGATCTGCAGTTTGGCAAGTTGACCGCGAACGACATCCGGGTCGCCCAGTAGAACCCCTGGTTCGAGGCGGCTCGTTACCTTGGACTGCAAAAGTTGGAAGGCTTCTTGCAGTGGCAGGCCTATGACGCTCCCGGCGTCAAAAGTTTGCTTCAAGGTGACGAGGAATACCGGTGGATCGCTCTCAACTTCTCAACTCGGCGCGCAGCAACCTGAGCAGCCTCGGCCGCGGCAACCTCGGTGTGCCGGTGCTGCTGTTGATCATGCTGGCGATGATGATGTTGCCGGTGCCGGCGTTTCTGCTGGACGTGTTCTTCACCTTCAACATTGCCCTGTCGATTGTCGTCCTGCTGGTCTGCGTCTACGCCCTGCGACCGCTGGATTTCGCGGTATTCCCGACCATCCTGCTGATCGCCACGCTGCTGCGCCTGGCGCTGAACGTGGCGTCGACCCGGGTGGTCATGCTCCACGGCCAGGAAGGTCATGCCTCCGCCGGTAAGGTGATCCAGGCCTTCGGCGAGGTGGTGATCGGCGGCAACTACGTGGTCGGTATCGTGGTCTTCGCGATCTTGATGATCATCAACTTCGTCGTGGTCACCAAGGGCGCCGGACGGATTTCCGAGGTGAGCGCGCGCTTCACCCTCGATGCGATGCCCGGCAAGCAGATGGCGATCGACGCCGACCTCAACGCCGGCCTGATCGATCAGCCACAGGCCAAGCTGCGCCGCCTGGAAGTCGCCCAGGAAGCCGAGTTCTACGGTTCCATGGACGGTGCCAGCAAGTTCGTCCGCGGTGACGCCGTCGCCGGCCTGCTGATTCTGTTCATCAACCTGATCGGCGGCATGGCGGTCGGGATCTTCCAGCACCATATGAGTTTTGCCGACGCCGGCAAGGTCTACGCCCTGCTGACCATCGGTGACGGTTTGGTGGCGCAATTGCCATCACTGTTGTTATCCACAGCGGCGGCGATCATGGTGACCCGGGCTTCCGGCTCGGAAGACATGGGCAAGCAGATCAGCCGGCAGATGTTCGCCTCCCCCAAGGCCCTCGGTGTCGCCGCCGGCCTGATGGCGGTGATGGGCCTGGTGCCGGGCATGCCGCACTTTTCCTTTATCAGCCTGGCGGCCGTCGCCGGTGGCATCGCCTATCTGGTCTGGAAAAAACAGAACGTCGCCAAGGTCCAGGCCCTGGCCGAAGTCCAGCGCCAGCAGGAGCTGCTGCCGTCGCCGGCGCGAACCCAGGAAACCAAGGAGCTGGGTTGGGATGACGTGAGCCCCATCGACATGATCGGCCTGGAAGTCGGTTATCGCCTTATTCCGCTGGTGGACCGTAACCAGGGCGGGCAGTTGCTGGCGCGGATCAAGGGGGTGCGCAAGAAGCTCTCCCAGGACCTGGGCTTCCTGATGCCCACGGTGCATATTCGTGACAACCTCGACCTGGCACCCAGCGCCTACCGCCTGACCCTGATGGGCGTGACCCTGGCCGAAGCCGAGATCTACCCGGATCGCGAACTGGCGATCAACCCGGGGCAGGTCTACGGTCCCCTCAACGGGATCACCGCCAAAGACCCGGCCTTCGGCCTGGAGGCGGTCTGGATCGAGGTCAGCCAGCGGTCCCAGGCGCAGTCCCTGGGGTATACCGTGGTCGACGCCAGTACCGTGGTGGCGACGCACCTCAACCAGATTCTCTACAAGCACTCCAGCGAACTGATCGGCCACGAGGAAGTCCAGCAACTCATGCAGTTGCTGGCCAAGGGCTCGCCGAAACTGGCCGAAGAGCTGGTGCCGGGGATCATTTCCCTGTCGCATCTGCTCAAGGTGCTGCAAGCCCTGCTCGCCGAACACGTGCCGGTCCGGGATATCCGCAGCATTGCCGAAGCGATCGCCAACAATGCCAGCAAGAGTCAAGATACTGCCGCTATGGTTGCCGCGGTTCGCGTCGGATTGTCCCGCGCAATCGTCCAAAGCATTGTGGGGCTTGAGTCCGAGCTGCCTGTGATCACCTTGGAACCAAGGTTGGAACAGATATTGCTCAATAGTCTGCAGAAGGCCGGACAAGGCTCGGAAGAAGGCGTTCTTCTGGAGCCGAGCATGGCTGAGAAACTCCAGCGTTCGTTGATCGACGCCGCCCAGCGCCAGGAAATGCAAGGGCAGCCGGTGATCCTGCTGGTAGCTGGACCGGTTCGCGCGATGCTTTCGCGGTTTGGACGACTGGCGGTGCCAAGTCTGCATGTCTTGGCCTACCAGGAAATTCCGGACAACAAGCAAGTGACCATCGTTGCGACAGTAGGGCCCAACGGCTGAGGTAGTGGGTTATGCAAGTTAAGCGTTTTTTCGCCGCCGATATGCGTCAGGCCATGAAGCTCGTTCGTGATGAGCTGGGCTCCGACGCGGCCATTATCGGCAACCGCCGGATTGCGGGCGGTGTCGAGCTGACGGCTGCCCTGGACTACAAGCTCTCGGCGCTGTCGCCGCGGGTGCCGAACATGGAACTCGAAGACGAGCTGCGCAAGACTCAGTCGCGTATCGTTACCGCCCAGGCCGAGCTGAGCCTGCGCAGCGACGGCGATACCGACGCCACGACCAATCGCCAACTGTTCGCCGGCCTGCCGCTGACCGCCGCCGAGCCGCTGATCGAACCGACTTTCGAAGAGCCGCGGCGCCCGGCGCCAGCGCCTGTCGCACACGCCCCGGCGGTGGACCAGCGAGTGTTCGACTCGATGCGTTCGGAGCTCAACGGCCTGCGCGAGCTGCTGGAAGTCCAGCTCGGCTCCCTGGCCTGGAACCAGTTGCAAGGTCGTCAGCCGCAACAGGCCAACCTCTGGCGTCGCCTGCAGCGTATCGGCCTGTCCGGGCCGTTGTCGCGGGACCTGCTGGAACTGGTGAACGGGATCGAGGAGCCGCGCCAGGCCTGGCGCATGCTGCTGGCGCACCTGGCGCGGATGATCGTCACGCCCGAGATCGAGCCACTGGAAGAAGGCGGTGTAATCGCCATGGTCGGCCCGGCCGGCATGGGCAAGACCACCACCCTGGCCAAGCTGGCGGCGCGTTATGTGCTCAAGTACGGCGCGCAGAACATCGCGCTGGTGAGCATGGACAGCTTCCGTATCGGTGCCCAGGAGCAACTCAAGACCCTGGGGCGGATCCTCAACGTCTCGGTGACCCATGTCGACCCGGGCCAGTCCCTGGCCCAGGCCCTCGACCCGCTGCTGCGCAAGCGCGTGGTGCTGATCGACACCGCCGGCCTGCAGGCCAGCGATCCGGCGTTGCGCATGCAACTGGAAAGCCTGGCCGGACGCGGGATCAAGGCGAAGAATTATCTGGTCCTGGCCACCACCAGCCAGAAACAGGTGCTGACCGCCGCCTACCACAGCTACAAGCGCTGCGGGCTGGCCGGTTGCATCCTGACTAAACTTGATGAAACGGCGAGCCTCGGCGAAGTGCTGAGCCTGGCCATCAGTCACGAATTACCAGTGGCCTACCTGACCGACGGGCCACGCATTCCGGATGATCTACACCTGCCGCGCCGGCATCAATTGGTGTCCAGGGCGGTCAGTGTGCAAATGCAGGAAGAACCCAGCGAGGAAGCCATGGCCGATATGTTCGCTGATATCTACCACAGCCCGTCAAAACGGGTGGGTTGAGATGAGTATTCAGACGTTGCAAATTACCTACATCGATGGTCTGCCACGCATTGTTCCGACAAGTGAACGCGCAGCCAGTTATGTGGCCTTCCGTCTAAGCAAGACAAGGTAAGAAGAGAACATGGGCAGCATGCATCCCGTACAGGTGATCGCGGTGACCGGCGGCAAAGGTGGCGTCGGGAAGACCAACGTGTCAGTGAATTTATCCCTGGCCCTGGCTGAGCTTGGCCGGCGCGTCATGCTGCTGGATGCGGATCTGGGGCTGGCGAATGTCGACGTCCTGCTGGGCCTGACACCCAAACGTACCCTGGCCGACGTGGTCGAAGGCCGCTGTGAGCTGCGCGATGTGCTGTTGCAAGGCCCGGGCGGGATTCGTATCGTGCCGGCGGCCTCGGGGACCCAGAGCATGGTGCACCTGAGCCCGGCGCAGCATGCCGGCCTGATCCAGGCATTCAGCGATATCGGCGACAACCTCGACGTGCTGGTGATCGACACCGCCGCGGGCATTGGTGAGTCGGTGGTCAGCTTCGTCCGCGCGGCCCAGGAAGTGCTGCTGGTGGTCTGCGACGAGCCGACGTCGATCACCGATGCCTACGCCTTGATCAAGTTGCTCAACCGCGACTACGGCATGAACCGCTTCCGCGTGCTGGCCAACATGGCCCAGAGCCCGCAGGAAGGCCGCAACCTGTTCGCCAAGTTGACCAAGGTCACGGATCGTTTCCTGGACGTGGCCTTACAATACGTCGGCGCCGTTCCCTATGACGAGTGTGTGCGCAAGGCCGTGCAAAAGCAGCGTGCGGTCTACGAGGCATTCCCTCGTTCGAAATGTGCCTTGGCGTTCAAGGCTATCGCTCAGAAGGTCGACACCTGGCCGCTTCCCGCCAATCCACGGGGGCACCTGGAGTTTTTCGTCGAGCGTCTGGTGCATCAAACGAGTGCGGGACCGGTGCTATGACTGCCAGTGGCTATCGCATGTATTCCAAGTCGTCGCGTGACAGCCAATATGAATTGATTGAACGTTACGCACCGTTGGTCAAACGTATCGCTTACCACCTGCTGGCGCGGTTGCCGGCCAGTGTCCAGGTCGAGGATCTGATCCAGGCCGGGATGATCGGGCTGCTGGAAGTCTCGACCAAGTACGACGCGAGCAAGGGGGCCAGTTTCGAGACCTATGCCGGCATTCGTATCCGCGGCGCGATGCTCGATGAAGTGCGCAAGGGCGACTGGGCACCACGTTCGGTACACCGCAATACCCGTATGGTCAGTGACGCAATTCGCGCAATTGAAGCAAAAACCGGCCGTGACGCTAAAGATCACGAGGTTGCAGCCGAACTCCAATTGAGTCTCGACGATTATTACGGGATTTTGAACGATACCTTGGGCAGCCGCCTGTTCAGTTTCGACGACCTGTTGCAGGACGGCGACCATGAAGGGCTGCACGAGGACGGCGCAAGTGCTCATCTCGAGCCGTCGCGCGACCTGGAGGATGAACGCTTCCAGGCAGCGCTGGCGGATGCGATTGCCAATTTGCCGGAGCGTGAGCGACTGGTCTTGGCGCTGTACTACGACGAGGAGCTGAACCTCAAGGAAATTGGTGAGGTGCTGGGGGTCAGCGAGTCGCGAGTCAGCCAGTTACACAGCCAGTGCGCGGCCCGTTTGCGGGGGCGTTTGGGGGAGTGGCGAGCGCGCTGAGGGCAGTGTGGGAACACTGCGAACGAGACCGGCAGGGCGTTTGACGCCTTGCGGGTGACTCGGCCGGATGGCGTTTCCATGCAGTCGTTGAGTGCTGTGCCGAATTGATTGAACAGCGCGTCCAGGTGCTGTACGCGTTTAAGACTGCTTGGAGGTCGAATTGGACAAGAACATGAAAATCCTCATCGTTGATGATTTTTCAACGATGCGGCGGATCATCAAGAACCTGTTGCGTGACCTCGGGTTCACCAACACGGTTGAGGCGGACGACGGTACTACCGCGATTCCCGTCCTCAACAGCGGTAGCATCGACTTTCTGGTCACCGACTGGAACATGCCCGGCATGACCGGTATCGATCTGCTGCGCCACGTGCGCGCCGATGAAAAGCTCAAGCACCTGCCGGTGCTGATGGTGACCGCTGAAGCCAAGCGCGAGCAGATCATCGAAGCTGCCCAGGCCGGTGTAAACGGCTATGTGGTCAAACCATTCACGGCCCAGGCGTTGAAAGAGAAGATCGAGAAGATCTTCGAACGCATCGGTTGATGAAGTCCACCACGGGGGCGCTATGGAGCACAACGAATCTTCACTGGGTGATTTTGAACTAACCCTGAAAAAACACGCCCGCGAGCTGGTCGACAGCCTTGAAAAAGGCCGGTTTGGCGACGCGGTGCAAATGATCCATGAGCTGAATCAGACCCGTGACCGTGGCCTGTACCTGGAAGTCGGCAAGCTCACCCGCGAATTGCACAGCGCCATTGTCAACTTCCAGATCGACCCGCATATGCCGCAGGCCGAGGAAGTGTCGCAGATCACCGACGCCACCGAGCGCCTGTCCTATGTGGTCAGGCTGACCGAAGCGGCGGCCAATCGCACCATGGACCTGGTGGAGAGTGCGACCCCGAGGATCACTGGCCTGAACGTCGAGGCCAAGGCCCTGGGCGCCGACTGGGGCCGTTTCATGCGGCGCGAAGTCGGTGCCCAGGAGTTTCGCGAGCTGGCGCGGCGGGTCGAGACGTTCCTGTCCCGCAGCGAGCAGGAAACCCGCGCTGTTTCGAGCGAACTGAACGATATTCTGCTGGCCCAGGATTACCAGGACCTTACCGGCCAGGTGATCAAGCGCGTGACCCAGATGGTCACCGAAGTGGAAAGCAATCTGCTCAAATTGGTGCTGATGGCCAGTCAGGTCGACCGCTTTGCCGGTATCGAACATGACCGCGATGCGCTTCTTGCCGAAAAAGACCCACAAAAACAGATGGCCCAGGGTGAAGGTCCGCAGATTCATGCCGATAAACGTGAAGACGTTATGTCCGGTCAGGACGATGTCGACGATTTGCTTTCCAGTCTTGGATTCTAGGAGCACCCAAACACATGAGCTTCGGCGCCGATGAAGAGATCCTTCAGGATTTTCTGGTTGAGGCCGGCGAGATTCTGGAGCAACTGTCCGAACAACTGGTCGAGCTGGAAAGCCGGCCAGATGATGCGGATCTGCTCAATGCAATCTTTCGCGGTTTTCACACTGTAAAAGGGGGCGCCGGCTTCCTCCAGCTCAACGAGCTGGTGGAGTGCTGTCACATCGCCGAGAACGTGTTCGACATCCTGCGCAAGGGGGAGCGACGCGTCGACTCGGAGCTGATGGACGTGGTCCTGGAAGCGCTGGATGCGGTGAACGGCATGTTCAGCGAAGTCCGTGAACGTGGCCCGATCACTGCGGCCACCCCGGAGCTGCTGGCGGCCTTGGCGCGCCTGGCGGAACCGGCGGGTGCCGAGGAAGTGGCCGCGCCAGTGGCCGAAGTGGCGGAGCCGGAACCGGTCGCTGAAAGCGAATCCGGCGACATCACCGATAACGAATTCGAAATGCTGCTCGACTCCCTGAACAGCGTCAAGGCCGAAGCCGAGGCGCCCAAAGCGGTGGCTGCGGTACAAGGCGAGGCCGGTGGCGATGAGATCACCGACGCCGAGTTCGAATCCCTGCTCGACCAGTTGCACGGCAAGGGCCAGTTCGCGCCGGATGCCGTGGCGGCGCCCACTCCGCCGGCAGCACCGGCGGCGGCCAGCGGTGGGGCTGAAAAAAGTAGCGATATCACCGACGACGAATTCGAAGCCTTGCTCGACCAGTTGCATGGCAAGGGTTCGTTCAAGGTCGAGGCGCTCGATACCACTCCGGCTGCGGCTCAGGCGGCCGAGAAAACCGGCGCTGCAAGCGGCGACCTGATCACCGACCAGGAATTCGAATCGCTGCTCGACGAGCTGCATGGCAAGGGCAAGTTCACCGAAGTGGCCGCGACCACGGCGGTGGCCACGCCGGCCGCGACCAAACCGGCTGCCGCCGCACCTGCACCGGTTGCCAAGGCGCCAGCGCCGGTCGCAGCGACGCCAGCACCGGCCAAGGCCGCACCGGCACCTGCCGCCGCCGCGCCGGCTCCGGCCCGTGCCCCGGCGCCTGCCGCTGCGGCCGGCGACAAGCCGGCCGCCAGCGAAGCGGAAACCACCGTGCGGGTCGATACCGCGCGCCTGGACGAGATCATGAACATGGTCGGCGAACTGGTGCTGGTGCGTAACCGCCTGGTGCGCCTGGGCTTGAACAGCGGCGATGAAGCCATGTCCAAGGCCGTGTCCAACCTCGACGTGGTGACCGCCGACCTGCAGACCGCGGTGATGAAAACCCGCATGCAGCCGATCAAGAAAGTCTTCGGCCGCTTCCCGCGCCTGGTTCGCGACCTGGCCCGGCAGTTGAAGAAAGAGATCAACCTGGAACTGGTGGGCGAAGAGACCGACCTCGACAAGAACCTGGTGGAGGCCCTGGCCGACCCGCTGGTCCACTTGGTGCGCAACTCGGTCGACCACGGTATCGAAGAACCGGCCGACCGCGAAGCCATGGGCAAGTCCCGCAGCGGTCGGGTCATCCTCTCCGCCGAGCAGGAAGGCGACCACATCCTGCTGTCGATCTCCGATGACGGCAAGGGCATGGACGCCGACGTGCTGCGCAGTATCGCGGTGAAGAAGGGCCTGATGGACAAGGATGCGGCCGATCGCCTGAGCGAGACCGACTGCTTCAACCTGATCTTCGCCCCGGGCTTCTCGACCAAGACCGAGATTTCCGACGTGTCAGGGCGTGGCGTGGGCATGGACGTGGTGAAAACCAAGATCGCCCAGCTCAACGGTACCATCAACATCTACTCGACCAAGGGCAAGGGTTCGAAGATCGTCATCAAGGTCCCGTTGACCCTGGCGATCATGCCGACCCTGATGGTCATGCTCGGCAACCAGGCTTTTGCCTTCCCGCTGGTCAACGTCAACGAGATCTTCCACCTCGACCTGTCGCGCACCAATGTGGTCGACGGCCAGGAAGTGGTGATCGTCCGCGACAAGGCCCTGCCGCTGTTCTACCTCAAGCGCTGGCTGGTCAGTTCGGCCGCTCATGAGGAGCAGCGCGAAGGCCATGTGGTGATCCTTTCGGTGGGCACCCAGCGGATCGGCTTTGTCGTCGATCAGTTGGTCGGCCAGGAAGAAGTGGTCATCAAACCGCTGGGCAAGATGCTGCAAGGGACCCCGGGCATGTCGGGCGCCACCATTACCGGTGACGGTCGCATTGCCCTGATTCTCGACGTGCCGAGCATGCTCAAGCGTTACGCCGCACGGCGTATTTGATTCTGGCCCGGCGGCTGGGCTTAAGCCCGCCGCCGTGCCTAACGGAGTGTTTATGGTAGTCAAGGTCCTGGTGGTGGATGATTCGGGGTTTTTCCGCCGCCGCGTCTCGGAAATTCTTTCGGCGGATCCAAGCATTCAGGTCGTCGGTACGGCGACCAACGGTAAAGAAGCCATCGATCAGGCCCTGGCCCTCAAGCCGGACGTGATTACCATGGACTACGAGATGCCGATGATGGACGGCATCACGGCGGTGCGGCATATCATGCAGCGCTGCCCGACGCCGGTGCTGATGTTCTCGTCCCTCACCCACGAAGGCGCCCGGGTCACCCTCGATGCGCTGGACGCCGGGGCCGTGGACTTCCTGCCGAAGAATTTCGAAGATATCTCGCGCAACCCGGAGAAGGTCAAGCAGCTGCTGTGCGAGAAGGTTCACAGCATCTCGCGCAGTAACCGCCGCTTCAGCAGTGTGCCTGCTGCCGCGCCGTCTCCGGCCCCTACGCCGACACCGGCGTCCAGCAGCTACGGCAGCCCGGCTCCGGCACCCGTGCGCACCACCCCGGTGGCCAGTCGCGCTCCGGCGCCCGCACACGCCGCGGTCTCGACCTCCGGCGCGCCGAAGCGCAAGGCCTACAAGCTGGTTGCCATCGGTACCTCCACCGGTGGTCCGGTAGCCCTGCAGCGGGTCCTGACCCAGTTGCCGGCCAGCTTCCCGGCGCCCATCGTGTTGATCCAGCATATGCCGGCGGCCTTCACCAAGGCTTTTGCCGAACGTCTGGACAAGCTTTGCCAGATCAGCGTCAAGGAAGCCGAGGATGGCGACATCCTGCGTCCCGGGCTGGCCCTGCTCGCTCCGGGCGGCAAGCAGATGATGATCGACGGGCGTGGCGCGGTGAAAATCCTGCCAGGCGATGAGCGTCTGAACTACAAGCCTTGTGTGGATATCACCTTCGGTTCCGCGGCCAAGTCCTACGGTGACAAAGTTCTGGCGGTGGTCCTCACCGGCATGGGTGCCGATGGTCGTGAAGGCGCGCGCCTGCTCAAGCAGGGCGGCAGTGCCATCTGGGCCCAGGACGAAGCCAGTTGCGTGATCTACGGCATGCCCATGGCCATCGTCAAGGCTGAGCTGGCCGATGCGGTGTACAGCCTCGATGAAATCGGCAAGCACCTGGTCGAGGCTTGTCTCTGATGGATGTGTTGAGCCTTATCGGGATGATTCTGGCGTTTGTCGCCATCATCGGCGGCAACTTCCTCGAAGGTGGTCACCTGGGGGCCCTGGCCAACGGTCCGGCCGCCTTGATCGTGCTGGGCGGGACCATCGGCGCGGCCTTGCTGCAATCGCCGATGAGCGCGTTCAAGCGCGCCATGCAGATTCTCATCTGGATCCTCTTTCCACCGCGTATCGATCTGCCTGCCGGCGTCGAGCGCGTGGTCAACTGGAGTCTGACGGCGCGCAAGGAAGGCCTGTTGGGCCTGGAAAGCATCGCCGAGGCCGAGCCCGACACCTACTCGCGCAAGGGCCTGCAACTGCTGGTCGACGGTGCCGAGCCGGAAGCCATCCGCAGCATCCTCGAAGTGGACTTCTACACCCAGGAAAGCCGTGATATCGAGGCCGCCAAGGTCTTCGAAAGCATGGGCGGCTATGCGCCGACCATCGGTATCATCGGTGCGGTGATGGGCTTGATTCACGTGATGGGCAACCTCGGCGACCCCTCGCAACTGGGTAGCGGGATTGCCGTGGCCTTTGTCGCGACCATCTACGGCGTGGCCAGTGCCAACCTGATACTGCTGCCGGTGGCCAGCAAGCTCAAGTCGATTGCCTTTCGCCAGTCGCGTTATCGGGAAATGCTCCTCGAGGGCATCCTGTCGATTGCCGAGGGCGAGAACCCGCGCTCCATTGAATTGAAGCTGCAAGGCTTCATGGAGTGATGGAGTAGACATGGCCAGACGTCGCCAACACGAAGAGCATGTGAATCACGAGCGCTGGTTGGTTTCCTACGCTGACTTCATCACGCTGCTGTTCGCCTTTTTCGTGGTCATGTACTCGATTTCCTCGATCAACGAAGGCAAGTACAAGGTGATCTCCCAGGCGCTGGTCGGGGTCTTCAACGACGCCGACCGCAGCCTCAAGCCGATTCCCATCGGTGACGAGCGCCCGGTCACGGTCAAGCCGGCCGACCCGCTGATCAAGGATGTCGATCAGACCGATGCCGCCATCGGCCAGGGGGCCAAGGACCCGCTCAAGAGCATCGCCGACGATATCAGCGCGGCGTTCGGCGACCTGATCAGTTCCAACCAGATGACCGTGCGCGGCAACGAACTGTGGGTCGAGATCGAACTCAACTCCAGCCTGCTGTTCGGCAGCGGCGATGCAATGCCCAGTGACATGGCGTTCAACATCATCGAGAAGGTGGCGAAGATCCTCAAACCCTTCGACAACCCGATCCACGTCGAAGGCTTTACCGACGACCAGCCGATCCGTACCGCGCAATATCCCACCAACTGGGAGCTGTCCTCGGCCCGTTCGGCGAGTATCGTGCGGATGATGGCCATGGACGGGGTCAACCCCGGCCGGCTGGCATCGGTGGGGTATGGCGAGTTCCAGCCGGTGGCCAACAATGCCACCGCCGAAGGCCGGGCGCGCAACCGGCGGGTGGTGCTGGTGGTGTCGCGTAATCTCGACGTACGCCGCAGCCTGACCGGTACCGGCACGGCCAATGCAACACCGGACGCGGCCTTGAAGCGTGCTGGCACACAAACTGCACCGCCAGCGATAAAGCAAGCGGTACGCGAGAAGGCCGTCAAATCTCCGGCACCTGCTCTATAACTTGGCGCTATTTCTCGGCCGGCTTGACGCCGGGCGGGAGGAATACACTGAATGAGAGTCTGGGCAGTAGCCAATCAAAAGGGTGGCGTCGGTAAGACCACTTCCTCCATCGCTTTAGCCGGATTGCTGGCCGAGGCGGGCAAGCGCGTGGTCGTGGTCGACCTCGACCCCCACGGCTCGATGACCAGCTATTTCGGTTATGACCCCGATACCCTGGAACACAGCACCTTCGACCTGTTCCAGCACCGGGGCACGGTTCCTGTGGGCTTGCCCGGGCAATTGCTGCTGTCCACCAGCGACGAGCGGATTTCCCTATTGCCCTCCAGCACCGCCCTGGCGACCCTTGAGCGCTTGTCGCCGGGCCAGAGCGGCCTGGGCCTGGTGATCGCCAAGAGTCTGGCGCAGCTGTGGCAGGACTTCGATTACGCGGTGATCGACAGCCCGCCGCTGCTGGGTGTATTGATGGTCAACGCCTTGGCGGCGAGCCAGCAACTGGTGGTGCCGGTACAGACCGAACATCTGGCGGTCAAGGGACTGGAACGGATGGTCAACACCCTGGCGATGATCAACCGTTCACGCAAGCAGGCCTTGCCCTACACCATCGTACCGACATTGTTCGATCGCCGGACCCAGGCGTCCATGGGGACTCTGCGGGTCCTGCGCGACAAGTTCCCGGAGACCATCTGGGAAGGCTACATTCCGGTCGACACGCGCCTGCGCGATGCCAGCCGGGCGGGTGTCACACCGTCGCAGTTCGACGGCAAGAGCCGGGGCGTGCTGGCCTATCGGGCCTTGCTCAAGCACTTGCTGACCCAACAACTCATTCCGCAGGTGGCCTGACGTGTCCCAGTCCTCAAGTCATCTGCCTGTCCAGCCGATACCCTTTACAGGTTACTGTAACGGGACATCTCCATGGGCATGCACATGATCCGTCCTGTCGAAATCACCACACGGCCGCAAGTGGCGCTGCAATCCTATCTGGATGCACTGCTGCAGGAGGCGACCGAAGAGTTGCCGGTGGAAATCGCCGTCGAGGTGCCGGTCGCGGTACCGCTGCTGGTAGAGACGAGCGTGGCCAGCGAGCTGGACGAGTTCCAGGCCGCCGTGCTCGAAGAGCAGGCCCGCGATGCCCTGGCCGCGCAAGCCGTGGTTGCCGCACCCGTGGTGACGGCGCCTGCGCCAGTGCCAGTGGTGTTGGAAGCGCCGGTGGCGATACCGCAGGTTGTGCCGGTCGCGCCCGTGGTGGTGGAGCCGGTGGTCGAGGTGCATCTGCCGCCCGCGGCGAATATCCCGCCGCCACCGATGCAGGGCGACGAGCGTCCCCATTGGGCGGCCGAGCCTTTCGAATGCCTGCTGTTCGACGTCGCCGGGCTGACCCTGGCGGTGCCGCTGGTGTGCCTGGGGTCGATCTATTCGCTGGCGGGGCACGAGCTGACGCCATTGTTCGGACAGCCGGAATGGTTCCTCGGGATCCTGCCGAGCCAGGCCGGCAACCTGAAAGTGCTGGATACCGCGCGCTGGGTGATGCCGGACCGTTATCGCGACGATTTCCGCCAGGGGCTGCAATATGTGATCTCGGTCCAGGGCTACGAATGGGGGCTGGCGGTGCATCAGGTCAGCCGTTCCCTGCGCCTGGACCCCAACGAAATCAAATGGCGTACCCATCGTGGACAGCGGCCGTGGCTGGCCGGCACGGTCATCGAACACATGTGTGCGTTACTCGACGTCTCCGAACTGGCTGAACTGATCGCCAGCGGTGCGGTGAAACATCTGCAAACGAACAAGCCGGCCGGTAAACCAGCCAGCAAACCAACGAACAAATAACGGCGTCCTAGCGGTCCCCCCGCGAGGCTTGCCAGAGCACACACCGTATCAACGGTCATTGAGGGTCAGGGGTATGAATAAGTCGTCGTCCGCACAGAGTTCCGAAGATCCGATCCTGCAATGGGTAACCTTCAAGCTGGATAACGAGTCCTATGGGATCAACGTGATGCGCGTCCAGGAAGTCCTGCGCTACACCGAGATCGCCCCGGTACCGGGTGCACCGAGCTACGTGCTGGGGATCATCAACCTGCGCGGCAACGTGGTCACCGTGATCGACACCCGCCAGCGTTTTGGCCTGATGCCGACCGAAGTGAACGACAACACCCGTATCGTGATCATCGAGGCCGACAAGCAAGTGGTCGGTATCATGGTCGACAGCGTGGCCGAAGTGGTCTATCTGCGTCAGTCGGAAGTCGAAACCGCGCCGAACGTGGGTAACGACGAATCGGCCAAGTTCATCCAGGGCGTGTGCAACAAGAACAACGAACTGCTGATTCTGGTTGAGCTGGACAAAATGATGAGCGAAGAAGAATGGTCCGAGCTGGAGAGCATCTGATTGATTCTTGAGGTCGCCGTTATTCTCCTGTCCCTGTTGTGGGCCGGGACCGTAGGGATGTTTGTGGTCTATGCCCGCAACCAGCGTCTGATTGCCGGGCAGCAGGCCGAGGGCGATGCGTTGCGGGACCAGCGCATCAAGGAGCTGGCGCGGCGCGTGGATAACTTCCAGAACGGCACCGTGCGCATGGGCGAGGACCTGCACGAGCTGCGGGCCGTCGTCGCGCCGCTACCGGAAAAGCTTGCCCAACTGGAGCAGCGTGATCCGTCGAGCCTGTCCTTCGCCCAGGCGGCACGGCTGGTGGGGATGGGGGCCAGCGTTGATGAATTGACGCAGTCCTGCGGCCTGACCCAGGCCGAGGCGGAGCTGATGAGCAAGTTGCATCGGGGTTGAAGCCTTCGTCGTTGGCCTGACCCTGGCGCCCTTGGATGGGCGCCACAAGGTTCAGTGACGGGTCGCGATCCAGATCAGCAAGCCGGCCTGGAACATCGCAAAGGCCACCAGGCAGGTGATGGTGAAGCGCAGGCCGGTGTCTTCACGCTTGAATTTGCTCACGCGTTCTTCCTGCTGGCGCAGCTTCACTTCCTGTTCCAGCAGGTTCTGTTCGGCGGTCTGCAGCATCTGCGCCGCTTCGAGTATTTCGACGAATTGCAGTTTTTCGGTGTTCCACGCCGTGCGCAGGTCGCCGACCCGCACGTCCTTGTAGCTGCCCTTGAGGTGCAGGGGGGCATCCGCGTATTCGACTTCGTAACCCTGGACTTTCAGGAAGTGATCGCGGCGCAGGCGGGTGTCTTCGTTCAAGGCGTCCTTGTTTTGCAGGGTGGCGCCATCGACCACGTAATGTGAGCCTTTCTTCTGGGCCCAGATCGCCGCCTGGGCGGCCAGGAAACGTCCGATACCGCGATTCATCGGCTCTACCTGCAAGCCGCTTTCCGGTCCGAAATGCACGCGCTTGGTGCTGTGGTCGACCCACACGTCCAGGTGGTTCTGTTCCTTGCGCACCCGTTGTCCCGGCAGCTGGATCTCCAGGCGCAGCAGGCTGCGTTCCTTGCTATGGCGCTCGGCGTAGCCGAACTGGACAAACCGCAGGGGGCGGGCGCCGGTGCTGCGCTCGGTGGGCAGGGGCGCCAGGCGCAGCAGCTTGAAATGCTCGGCCTGGACGTCCGCCCACGGCAGCTCCACGGGCGGGGCCTCGGCGGCTTCGGCGGTGTTTTCGGTTGAGGCTTGGGGTTCAGTCATTCGGCAAGATCCTGTCCGTATCCAGCTTGCCGGTCACAATATCGGTACCGGCAATGACTTATCGGCCGTTTTTGGCAGGACTGGAGCAGAAAGTGCCCTTGGGCCTGGCACCGGTCCTGTAGCGGTCTTGAGGGCCTCTTCGCGGGCAAGCCCAGCTCCTACAGTCCAGTGTCGAACACAAATTTTACACACGACACTGAACTGTAGGAGCTGGGCTTGCCCGCGAAGCTTTTGACGCCCTCAAGCCGGGCCTCAGTGATGCGGCAGCCCGTCGATAAAGGCCAGGATCCGGCTGCCCAGTTCGGCGGCCAGAGGCAGTTGCGGGTCCTTGTAGGAGGCCAGCTGGCTCTTGATATCTTCGGGGACGATACGCAGCACATGGTTCATGCCGTCAATCAGCGCCAGCTGCGCGTCCGGCTTGGCGGCCTTGAGCGCCTCGGCATCGCCGACGCCGACCTGGATGTCGTTGCGGCCCTGGACGATCAGTGCGGGTATCTTCAGGCGGGCGAAAGCCGCCGCCGGGTCCTGGCGAAACAGGCTGATCAGGTAGGGCTGGACGCTGGGACGGAAAATCGGCATCAGCGGCGCGGGGATATCGTTGTCCAGGTGCCCGGCCTTGAGGCTGTCGAGCAGAGCGTTGGCCCGCAACATCAAGGCCGGCGGCAGGTTATTGGCCAGTTGCTGGCGGACCACGCTGTCGACCGGGCGGCCGCTGCCGGCGACGCTGATCAGCGCCGCGACGTCCAGCTTGGGCGCCGCCAGGGTGGCGATCAATGCGCCCTCGCTGTGGCCGAGCAGGATCAGTGGCCCGAAACGCGGGTCGGCCTTGAGCTTCTCGCCCCAGGCCACCACATCCGCCGTATATCCCTCGATACTCAGGGTTCGCTCGTCGGGTGCGGCAGCCAGGCTGGCGGCCACGCCACGCTTGTCGAAGCGCACGCTGGCAATATTGTGACTGGCCAGTACCCCGGCCAGGCGCTTGAGGCTGTCGGTGCGACCGCCATCGGGATTGTTGCCATCGCGATCGGTGGGACCTGAGCCGGACACGATCAACACCACGGGTACCGGTGCGTCGGAGCGCGGCAGCAGCAACGAGCCGAACAGCTCGCCGCTGCCGGTGTCCAGGGTGATCGGTTGTTGTAGCAGCACGGAGGCTTGGGCAAAACCGCTGAACAGGGCCAGGGTCATCAAAATCAATCGCAGCATTATCACGCCATTATCTACAGAGTGTCGGTTCGACTCGTCATCGAGGATAAGGTTCGAGGATGAACTACGGGGATAGCCCGCGTATACTGCCACGCTTGATCTAGACTCGATTCGCGGAGCGCCCTGCATGTCCGGCAATACTTACGGCAAGCTGTTCACTGTCACCACCGCAGGCGAAAGCCATGGCCCGGCGTTGGTCGCCATTGTCGACGGCTGCCCTCCGGGCCTGGAGTTGTCCCTGGATGACCTGCAGCGCGACCTCGACCGCCGCAAGCCGGGCACCAGCCGCCACACCACCCAGCGCCAGGAAGCCGACGAAGTGGAGATCCTCTCCGGGGTTTTCGAAGGCCGTACCACCGGCTGCGCCATCGGCCTGCTGATCCGCAACACCGACCAGAAGTCCAAGGACTACTCGGCGATCAAGGACCTGTTCCGCCCGGCCCACGCCGACTACACCTATCACCATAAATACGGTGAGCGCGATTATCGCGGCGGCGGCCGCAGTTCCGCCCGGGAAACCGCCATGCGCGTGGCGGCCGGTGCCATCGCGAAGAAGTTCCTGGCCAGCCAGGGCATCGTTATCCGTGGCTACATGAGCCAGTTGGGCCCTATCGAAATCCCGTTCAAGACCTGGGACTCGGTGGAGCAGAATGCCTTTTTCTGTCCCGATCCGGACAAGGTGCCTGAGCTTGAGGCCTATATGGACCAGTTGCGGCGCGACCAGGATTCGGTCGGTGCGAAGATCACCGTGGTTGCCGAAGGCGTGATGCCGGGCCTGGGCGAGCCGATCTTCGACCGCCTGGATGCGGAACTGGCCCATGCGCTGATGAGCATCAACGCGGTCAAGGGGGTCGAGATCGGTGCCGGTTTTGCCTGCGTGGCCCAGCGCGGCACCGAACATCGCGACGAACTGACCCCGGAAGGTTTCCTCAGCAACAACGCCGGCGGCATCCTTGGCGGGATTTCCTCCGGCCAGCCGATTGTCGCGCACCTAGCCCTCAAACCGACCTCGAGCATCACTACGCCGGGACGCTCCATCGACATCCATGGCAACCCGGTGGACGTGATCACCAAGGGCCGTCATGACCCTTGCGTGGGCATCCGTGCCACCCCGATCGCCGAAGCGATGATGGCGATCGTACTGATGGACCACCTGCTGCGTCACCGCGGGCAAAACGCTGACGTGCGGGTCGGCACACCGGTACTGGGCCAGTTGTAATGCCGGGGGCGCCGCTCCCTTACTGGCGGTTGTCCAGTTTCTACCTGTTCTACTTCGCCTTGCTGGGAGCGACGGCGCCGTTCCTGGCGCTGTACTTCCATCATCTGGGGTTTGCCCCGGCGCGGATTGGCGAACTGGTAGCGATTCCCATGCTGATGCGTTGCGTGGCGCCGAATATCTGGGGCTGGTTGGGTGACTACACGGGCCGGCGCCTGGCGATCGTGCGCTTCGGCGCGGTCTGCACCTTGCTGGCGTTTTCGCTGATCTTCTTCGACAAGAGCTACGCCTGGCTGGCGCTGGTCATGGCCCTGCATGCGTTTTTCTGGCACGCGGTGCTGCCACAGTTCGAAGTCATCACCCTGGCCCATCTGAAGGTCCAGGGCCAGGCGGCACGTTACAGCCAGATCCGCTTGTGGGGTTCCATCGGTTTCATCCTCACGGTGGTGGCACTCGGACGCCTGTTCGAGGCCCTGAGCCTGGATATCTACCCGGTGGCCATTGTGGTGATCATGACCGGTATCGTCCTGAGCAGCGCCTGGGTGCCCAATGCCCAGCCGCCGAGCCAGGGCCCGAGAGTGCCTGGCGAAGGTTTTCTGCGACAGTTGCGCCGCCCCGGGGTGTTGGCGTTCTATGCCTGTGTCGCGCTGATGCAGATGAGCCATGGTCCTTACTACACCTTCCTGACCCTGCACCTGGAAAGCCTCGGCTACACGCGTGGGCTGATCGGCATGCTCTGGGCACTGGGGGTGGTGGCGGAAGTGCTGATGTTCCTGGCCATGAGCCGGATCCTCGCGCGCTTTTCGGTCCGTCGGGTGCTGCTGGCCAGTTTCCTCCTGGCCGCCGTGCGCTGGTTGCTGCTGGGCGCGTTGGCCGATCACCTGGCGGTGCTGTTGTTCGCCCAGGTGCTGCACGCGGCGACCTTTGCCAGCTTTCACGCCTCTGCCATTCATTTCGTGCAACGTAGCTTCGGCGCGCGCCAGCAAGGCCAGGGGCAGGCGTTATACGCTGCACTGGCCGGTACGGGCGGGGCTTTGGGCGCGTTGTACGCCGGTTATAGCTGGAACAGCCTGGGGCCGACCTGGACCTTCAGCATCGCCAGCCTCGCGGCCCTGGCCGCGGCCATTATCATTGCCACACGCATGGAAGAGGAGCGGCCATGAACCTGACCCGTGAACAATTGAGCCTGGAGATCATCGAGGCCGGGCGCTTTCTGTATGGTCGCGGCTGGTCGCCGGCCACCAGCAGCAACTATTCGACCCGCCTGTCGGCCAGCCAGGCGCTGCTGACGGCGTCTGGCAAGCACAAGGGGCAGTTGGGCCCGGACGATGTGCTCGCCACCGACCTGGCGGGCAACAGCCTGGAGCCGGGCAAGAAGCCCTCGGCCGAAACCCTGTTGCACACCCAGCTCTATACCTGGCGCGGAGAGATCGGCGCGGTGTTGCACACCCATTCGGTGAATGCCACGGTGTTGTCGCGGATGACGCCCGGCGAGTTCATCGAGTTCGAAGACTATGAGCTGCAAAAGGCTTTCTCCGGGGTCACGACCCATGAGTCCCGGGTGCGGGTGCCGATCTTCGATAACGACCAGGATATTGCGCGGCTGGCGGCCAAGGTGCAGCCTTGGCTCGAGGCGCATCCCGATTGCGTCGGTTATCTGATTCGCGGGCACGGTCTCTACACCTGGGGGGCGCGCATGAGCGACGCCCTGCGCCAGATCGAAGCGTTCGAGTTTCTCTTTGAATGTGAGTTGAAAGTCCGTTCGCTGCAGTCTTCCTGAATATCGGTTTTTGCACGAACTGTTGATTATCTGATTATCCGGCGCGTCGGACCGGCCTCCAGAGCAGGTCGACGCAGAGCCCAGTCGAGGAATAGAGTCCCATGAGCAGCCTGTCCGTCTATCACGTTTCAAGCCCGGACCTCCCGAACAAGGTCCTGACCCACGTCGACGACATCGCTTCGACCCTGGCCGAGCAAGGGGTGCGTTTCGACCGTTGGCAAGCTGCCGCGCCGATTCAGCCCGGTGCCAGCCAGGAAGAGGTGATCGCCGCCTACCAGGCGCAGATCGACCGTCTGATGACCGAGCGCGGCTACATCACCGTCGACGTCGTCAGCCTGAACAGTGATCACCCGCAGAAGGCCGAGTTGCGCGCCAAGTTCCTCGACGAGCACCGGCATGCCGAAGACGAAGTGCGTTTCTTCGTTGCCGGTCGCGGTCTGTTCTCCCTGCACATCGGCGAGTATGTCTACGCCGTGCTCTGTGAAAAGAACGACCTGATTTCGGTACCGGCCGGTACGCCGCACTGGTTCGATATGGGCGAACACCCACATTTCGTCGCCATTCGCCTGTTCAACAACCCCGAAGGCTGGGTCGCCCAGTTCACCGGCGAGGACATCGCCAACCGTTTCCCGCGTCTCGAAGACTGACTCCGCCATTCCACCCAGAAGGATCCGACATGCCGATCAAAGCCATCCTCACGGATATCGAAGGCACCACCAGTGCGGTGAGCTTTGTCTTCGACGTGCTGTTTCCCTACGCGGCCGGGCATCTGCCGGAGTTTGTCCGGCAACACGCCGAGCGCCCGGAGGTGGCGGTGCAACTGGGGGCGGTGCGGCTGGACAGCGGTGAGCCGGCGGCGGATGTCGAGCGGGTGATCGAGATTCTCCTCGACTGGCTTGCCGAGGACCGCAAGGCCACGCCGCTCAAGGCCTTGCAAGGCATGGTCTGGCAGCAGGGTTATGAAGCCGGTCAGCTCAAGGGGCATGTGTACCCGGATGCGGTCCGGGCGCTGCAGGACTGGCACGGGCAGGGCTTGGCGCTGTATGTGTATTCCTCGGGCTCGATCCAGGCACAGAAGCTGATCTTCGGCTGTTCCGAGGCTGGTGACCTGTCGCCCTTGTTCAGCGGTTATTTTGATACCACCTCGGGACCCAAGCGCGAAGTCCAGTCCTATCGACATATCAGCGAAGCCATCGGTTGCCCGGCAAGCCAGATCCTGTTCCTTTCGGATATCGTCGAAGAACTCGATGCCGCCCGCCAGGCCGGCATGCTGACCTGCGGCCTGGCGCGCGACGGTGGAGAACTGCCCGGCCACCCGAACGTGAGCAGTTTTGCCGAGATTGATCTGGCGACACTTTAGGTTAAACAGAGCATGGACGGTCGTCTTGATTAAAACTTGAGTCGGCCTTGTGTGTTTTAAGTTGTAGGAAATTGCCTGTTGAAATGTCGGGCATCCCTGTTTGTGTTTGTGGTTGCTTGTTAAATCCCCTTTCTGTGTAACTCTCTGTTTTTTGATGGGTGTTTGTCTGTGGCTAAGAAGCATTGGTCACGGCAGGGAGATCTATTGAAACCAGAGGGAGAAACAATCATGAACGTTCCCGAAATGCTGGGTGCCGATGTCGTGCGCAGAGTTTCTTGCAGGGTGGTCGATATTGCCGATTCGCGAGGGCGGAATAAACAGGATTTTATTCAATCCTCCAAGGCACCGTCCCACGTTGTCGTCCTGCCCGCGCTGGACAAGCCCCGCCGGTGCCGGTTGTCAAAGAGCAAAACCTTGAGCGAAAAGGAACTGGAAGTGTTGCGCTGGGCACGGGCGGGCAAAACCGTCTGGGAAATCAGCGTTATTCGCGATGTTTCCGAAGCCACGGTCAAGTTTCATCTGCGCAATATCTATCACAAACTGGGTGTGAGCAATCGGGCGCATGCCGTGGGAGAGGCGGTTAATCGTGGCTTGGTGTGAGAGGGTGCAGGCAAGTTGCATGGCACCCGTGGAAGGGCTGCCGGGAGAGTCCGACAGGCTTCAACGGGGTGCTTGTGGTTTTCTGCTTACTGATAGGTCGGCAGTGCGAAGCGGTTCTGGCTTTGCAACAGTGCGATCGACGGTAGTTCACCGGGCTCGCTGGCGAGGTCGCGGCGAATGGCGCTGATCACCCAGGTGAGTTGTTCCGCGGTGTGTAATTGCGCGTAGGAAACCGAGCGCCGGACTTGCTTGCCGTCGCTGGCCTGCAGGGTCAGCAGAATGCCGCCATCCGGACGCGCTTGGGTCGTGACCTTGTAGTTGGAAAATACCGAAGCAAACTTTTCCTGGATCAGGCTCATGTCTATGGACTCCTTTAGCTCATGTAGGGCATGGAGTCATAGGTGCAGTGATTGTGCCAGCATGGGATTTTTAAAAATTACTTATAAAACAATAAGTTATGGTTTTTTTGGTTTTGCGCGGTCGTGCATTTTGCAAGAAAGGCCATCGTGCATCCTGCATTTTGCCGATGTCTGGGCGCTCGGCGCGGGCCTGGTGTCGGGCTGTTCCGTTGCGTTTATTGATTGTCTCTATGGAAGCGCTTGAAAAATAGGGCATGACAGCGAGCAGGAGGCTCGGGAAACTGGAGTCCTTTACAGCCCTGTCCAAGCAACGCCAAGGAGCGCTCCATGTCCGACCAGGCCCGACAAATGACCGAAGACCAAGCCGCCGAGTTCGCCGAACAGGTGTTCGATGTGGCGCGCAAGGGCGATGCGCCGATGCTTGCGGCCCTGTTGAGCAAAAGCCTGCCGCCGAACCTGCGTAACCACAAGGGTGACACTTTGCTGATGTTGGCCAGTTACCACGGGCATGCCGATGCGGTGCGTGTGTTGCTGGAGCACAAGGCTGATCCGCAGATACAAAACGATAACGGCCAGAGCCCGATTGCCGGCGCGGCGTTCAAGGGCGACCTGGAGATGGTCAGGTTGCTGATCGAAGGCGGGGCCCAGGTCGAGGGGACGTCGAAGGACGGCCGTACGGCGCTGATGATGGCGGCGATGTTCAATCGCACCACGATTGTCGATTACCTGCTCAGCCAGGGCGCCGATCCCCGGGCCCAGGACGCCAACGGCGTCACCGCATTGGCCGCGGCACAGACCATGGGCGCCCAGGACACGGCGGCGCAGTTGCAGAAAATCCTCGGCTGACGCACTGCTGCAAATACCGCGCGGCGGCCATGCTCACTTTTTCGTTGGCTTGCTGCTGCCGGGTATGTGCAGGTAGGACATCACGCTTTCCGTGAGTTCGGTTGCCAGTTTCACGGCTTCCTTGTTGCGCGCCATCACCCCGGCTACCAAGCCTTCGATCAACGCCAGTACCGCGATGTTGGAACTGGTCAACACGGCGTGGTCGGCCGGGGCAAAGAGCACGTGCTGGGCGATGCCGGTCAGCGGCGAGGCCGGCGAGTCGGTGATGGCCAGCACCGTGGCGCCACGCTCGTGGGCAAACCGCGAGAGTTGCAACGTATCCAGGGAATAGCGCGGCAGCGAGATCGCCAGGAGGATGTCCTGGTCGGTAATGGCCGCCAGTCGATAAGCGGCGTTTTCGTTACCGCCCTCCATGCTGATGGCGGTCGCGTCGGCGCAGAAGGGCATCAGGGTCGAAGCCGCGAGGCCGGCCATGTAGACGCTGTTGCCAAACCCGAGGATGTAGATCTTGCGGGCCTGGGTCAGGCAGGTGACAAAGGCTTCGAAGGTCTCGGGGTGGTTGTTGGTGCCGGTGGTGCCGAGGTTACCAATGGCACTCTCGATCTGTTCATGCAGGCCGAAGGCGCCGCCGGGGCGGTGCGCCAGTTCGTTGCGCAGTTTGTCCACCGGCGACACCATCTGCTGCAAGGTCGCTACCAGCTCGGCTTTCATGCCGGTGTAGCCGCCCAGGTTCAGCGCCTTGGCCAGGCGGTTGACCGCGGCGGGCGAGGTGGCGGTGGCCTGCGCCATCTCCTCGATGGTCAGGGTCGCGGCTTTCAACGGATGGCGCAGGATGAAGTCGGCCACCTTGCGCAGCGAGGGCTGCAGGTCGGCAACGATTTCCGCCAGTTTGCGCATGACCGGTGCGGCATAGACCGTAGTGTTTTTCGAGGGGGTCGGCATATCCGGCTCAACAGGTTCTGGGGGTGGAAGGGCGGGTGCCAGTGTATCCGAAGCCGGCCGTCGACGTGCGGGGCCGGCAATGGTCGGGGCGTCAGGCGGCGGCTATTTCAAGCTGCCGCAGAGGAATTGCCGGAGACGTTCGGACTGGGGCCCCCGCAGCACTTCGCGCGGGTTGCCGCGTTCTTCGACCTGGCCTTTGTGGAGGAATACCAACTGGTTGGAGACCTCCCTGGCGAAGCCCATTTCATGGGTCACCACGACCATGGTGCGACCTTCCAGGGCCAGGTCCTGCATGACTTTGAGCACTTCACCGACCAGCTCCGGGTCGAGCGCCGAAGTGGGTTCGTCGAAGAGCATCACTTCCGGTTCCATGGCCAGGGCCCGGGCTATCGCCACACGCTGCTGCTCGCCGCCGGACATGTGCGCCGGATAGGCGTTCAGGCGGTGTCCCACGCCGACCTTGTTCAAGTAGTGTTCGGCCTTTTCCCGGGCTTCTTTCCTGGACACACCGAGGACCTGCACCGGGGCCTCCATGACATTTTCAACGGCGCTCATGTGCGACCACAGGTTGAAGTGCTGAAACACCATGGCCAGTCGCGAACGCATGCGTTGCAGTTGCTTCGGCTCGGCGGCCTTGAGCCCGCCCGAGGCGTTGGCCACCAGTTTGAGCTGTTCACCATTGAGCCGTATCTGACCGGCATTGGGTTGTTCAAGCAAATTGATGCAGCGCAGGAAAGTGCTTTTACCGGAGCCGCTGGAGCCGATGAGGCTGATCACATCACCGGCTTTTGCCTCCAGCGACACGCCCTTGAGCACTTCGTGAGTACCGTAGCTTTTGTGCAGGTCCTGAATTTCAAGTTTGTTCATGCTGTGTTCACTCTGCTGAAGTCAGTCGCTGAGCAAGCGACCTTGGCGAATAGGGGTACGACCGGCGACTTTCGCCAGCCACAAGCCGGGTTGGGCGAAACGCAGGCGTTCGCGGGCATAGAGAATGCCGTCGGTGCTGGCGGTCACCACGCTGTGCTGGTCGGTCACGGGGTCGATGACTTCGAACAGCGGGTCGCCGACCTTGACTCGCGCACCCAGCGGCTGCAGGAAACTGACCACGCCGGGGTGTGGCGCGTAGGCATATTGCGCTCCAGCGAACGGAGTGGCTTCACAGCAGAGGGCGGGCGCGGCCGGCCATTGACCGCTGATCAGGCCCTGTTCGGCCAGGTAGCCGAGGATCTGCTCGGCGCTGGCGATGCAGGGCTCGCGATCGGTGTCGGCCATACCTCGCAACTCAACGGTCGTGGCTATGCAGGCGAGGGGGATATTGGCCAGTGGGAAGCGTTTGGCCAGTTGCACCCAAGGGCTGGCACAGGCTTCGTCAAAGGCATTGCCGCCGGCATCCTCGGCCAGCAGGGCGGCTCCGGCGCCGAGGCGCGCGGCCAGGGAACACAGGCGCGACCAGTTTTGCGGCAGGGCGTAGAGCAGCATGATCGACTCGAAGTCGCAGTGCAGATCGAGCACCACATCGGCATCACAGGCATGGCGCAACAACTGGCGACGCAAACCGTCAAGTTCCGAGGTGGCCGGGGGCAGGTGCTCGATGACCGTGAGCATGGCGCGACGAATCAGTCCGACGTTGGTCACGGCGTCCGCGCCCAGTTGGCCTTCCAACTGCCGGGCCACGGCGTCGGTCAGTTGCGGGAAGTCGCGATTGAAGTTGCTGCCGCTGGAGAACTCGAAGCGACCCTGATGGGTGGCCTGGAACATCTGCCCGATGCCGATGGGGTTCGCCATGGGTACCAGTTCGATCACACCGATCAAGCGCCCCTGGTCTTCCAGTTCACGCAGGCGGCGCTTGAGCTCGACGGCGACGCGCATGCCGGGCAGTTCGTCGGCGTGCAGGGAGGCCTGGATGTAGGCCTTGCGCGAGCCGCTGCCGAAGCGAAACAGTGACAGCTGGCGCTCGGTGCCCGTGGCGCTCCAGGGCAGGACGTAGTTGATCTGCTGCATGGGGGTTCCTTAGTGCTTGCGTGGCGCCAGATACGCCAGCCAATGGCGCTCGGCCAACTTGAACAGACGCACGAGGGCGAAGGTCATGGCCAGGTAGATCAGGCCAGCGGTGATAAAGGCTTCGAAGGGCAAATAGAAGCGCGCGCTGACGGTGCGCGCCGCGCCGGTGATATCGACGAGGGTGACGATCGACGCCAGGCTGGTGGTTTGCAGCATCATCAGCACTTCGTTGCTGTACTGCGGCAGCGCGCGGCGCAAGGCCGAGGGCAGGAGAATGCGTCGGTACAGGGTCATGCGCGACATGCCCATGGCCCGGGCGGCCTCGACTTCGCCGCCGGGTGTCGACTTCAGGCTGCCGGCGAGCAACTCTGCGCTGTAGGCACTGGTGTTGATTGCAAAGGCCAGGCAGGCGCAAAAGGTCGCGCTCGACAGATAGGGCCAGAGCAGGCTCTGGCGGACTGCTTCGAACTGCGCCAGGCCGTAGTAGATGAGGAACAATTGCACCAGCATCGGCGTGCCGCGGATCACGTAGGTGTACAGCCAGGCCGGGAAGTTGAGCAGCGGCGAGCGGGAGACCCGCAGCAGCGCCAGGGGGATGGCCAGCATCAGGCCCAGGGCCAGGGAGATCAGCAGCAGCTTGAGGGTCAGCAAGGCCCCCCCGAGATACAGCGGCAGGTTTTGCCAGATCAGGTTGTAATCGAGAATCATCGGTGGCTCTCCACTTACAGCTCGACGGCTTTGATGCCGACCGAATAGTGTTTTTCCAGATAACGCAGCACCAGCAGCGACAGGCTGGTCAGCATCAGGTAAAGCGCCGCCACGGCGAGGAAGAAGGTGAAGGGTTCGTGGGTGGCATCGGCGGCGTTCTTGGCCTTGAACATCATGTCCTGCAGGCCGATCACCGAGATCAGCGCGGTGGACTTGGTCAGCACCAGCCAGTTGTTGGTGAAACCGGGAATGGCGAAGCGAATCATCTGTGGCAGCAGGATCCGCCGGAACACCTGCAGGCCACTCATGCCATAGGCCATCCCGGCCTCGCCCTGGCCGCCGGGAATGGCCATGAAGGCACCGCGAAAGGTTTCCGAGAGATAGGCGCCGAAAATGAAGCCCATGGTGCAGACACCGGCCATGAAGGGGTTGATGTCGATGTAGTGGGTGTAGCCGAGTGCAAGAGCCAGGCGATTCACCAGATCCTGACCGCCATAGAAAATCAGCAGAATCAGGACCAGGTCGGGGATGCCGCGGATAAGGGTGGTGTAACCCTCACCCAGCATCGCCAGCCATTTGAGCGGGGATAACCGAAAGGCGGCACCGATCAGACCCAGGACAATGGCCATGGCCATCGCACTCAGGGCCAGGTTGAGGGTCAGCCAGGCACCCTCGAGGATGCTCGATCCGTAACCGTGGAGCATGATGAAACTCCTCGCCCGAAGCGCCGTCGGGCGCGCGGGACAAGTGGGAGAAGGGCGCCCGCGGCAAGCCGGCGCCAAGGTCACGGGAAGGTTTACTCGCCGTAGATATCGAACGCGAAGTACTTGGCCTGTATCTGCTGGTACTTGCCATTGGCGCGGATCGCATCGATGGCCGCGTTCAGGCGCGCGGCGTTCGCGGTGTCACCCTTGCGCAGGGCGATACCGGCGCCCCGGCCGAAGTATTTCGGGTCGTTGATATCGGGGCCGACCAGCGCGAAGCCTTTACCCGCCGGGGTTTTGATAAAGCTCTCGTCGGTGTTGACGATGTCGGCGAGGGTGGCGTCCAGGCGACCCGACGCCAGGTCAAGAAAGGCCTCGTTCTGTGAGGAATAGCGCACGATCTCGACGCCGGCTTTCTCCAGTTGTTCGGTGGCGAAGCGGTCGTAGGTGGAGGAGCGCTGCACGCCGACTTTCTTGCCCTTGAGATCCACCAGCGGATCGTTGATCAGGCTGCCGGCCTTCATCGCGAACTTGCCTGGGGTGTGGTAGTACTTTTCGCTGAAGTCGACGGATTTCAGGCGGTCGTCGGTGATCGACATCGACGACAGCACCGCATCGATCTTGCGCACCTTGAGCGAGGGGATCATCCCGTCGAACTCCTGGATCACCCATTGGCACTTGACCTTCATTTCATCGCACAGGGCGTTGCCGATGTCGTAATCGAACCCCCCGAGGTTGCCTTCCGGGGTCTTGTAGGAGAAGGGCGGGTAGGCGGCTTCTATACCGATACGCAGACTGTCCTCGTCGGCATGGGCCAGGATGCTGAAGGCGCAGAGGGCCAGGGCACCTAGAAGTCCTGTCTTGTTCATATTGTTGACTCCCGTTGTTTGTGAAGTGTGGGCGAGGTGCCGTCCGGATTGGCGTGGCGGGTAGCTCCGCCTGATCTTGTAGCGGCTATAAATGACATGTTTTTTTTCATAAATCAATTTTATGAAAATAAAAATGCCAAATGGTGCCATGGTGATACCGTTCGCCAGCCCGTCGACAGGGATTCAGGCGCGGATGGACCGGCTTCAGGGGGAATTGGTGTATTCTTCGCGGCCGTCATTTTCTCCTCTGCAGGACCTGTCCATGAAAATCGCCCTCGTCGAACTCATCAGCAAAATCAGCTCCGGCTGCATGAGCGAGGCCGAAATCCTGCAGATCGCCGATGAAGCAGCCCAGGCCTACGCCGACCAGGTCGGTTTCCTGGCGGCCAATCCGGACATCAACTACGACGACAGTTTTCCGATTCCCCTGGGCGAGTGGGTGGTGGTCGGTAGCCTGCCCGAGACCGTGCTGTTCCAGGCCGACACCTACATGGATCTGTTCGCCCGGATCGTCGAGTCCTTCGGCAAGGACGTGCCTTTCAATATCAAGCCCAAGCAGCTGGCCAAGGTCGAGGCCTTGACCGCCTTGAACCGTATCCAGGTCCAATTGAGCAGCATGAACCCGGAAATGGGCGGCTACGTACTGGTGAACTTCAGCCAGTTGCTCGACGACGAACTGCAGGCGGTGCTGGTCTACGGCAATGACCTGCCGCGAGTGCTGGCCCTGTGTGGAGAGGTCGGGATTGCCGCCGCGCCCTCCCTGGAAGCCCTGAGAGTCGCGCTGCACGTCTGAGTCGCCGCGGTTGAACGCGCAGCAATAAAGTGAACCCTGGCGGCGGCCGGCTATCCTATGGGGGCAGATCCTCATCTAGGAGCAAGACCATGGGTTCCACTTTCAACGGCCTGATCGGCCTGATCATCCTGGCGCTGGATATCTGGGCCATCCTCAATGTGCTGAAAAGCCCTGCCGAAACCGGGATGAAGATCCTCTGGATCCTGCTGATCATCCTGCTGCCGGTACTCGGCCTGATCATCTGGGCCATCGCCGGGCCGCGTGGCAATCTGCGCTAGTGGTGGTCAATACAGGCTTGAGCAAGGTGCCGCCCCGGCAGAGGGTGTGACACATTCTGTTTGTGTTTCGGAAATTGCCTACGATCTTGGTTGTAGGCGGCTGATGGCATCTACATGGATGAAGTCCTAGGGTTTGAACAGGGTAAAAGGCTTGGACGCCTTGCCCTCAGGCTTCTCCCGGATTCAAGGGAGGACCTGCCCCGAAACCCTACGCTAAAGGATTAGCCCATGCAGGAGATGAGTATGGAACAGGCTCAGCTTGAGAAAACCCATGTCGAGATTGCCAAGCTTATCGCCGAGCAACGCAAGCTCAATGCCGAGGCGGGGAAGATGACACGGGAAACATTCTGGTACCCGGTCGCGATTGCCATTGGCTTTGTCGGGACCGTGTCGACGGTCACCGCATTACTGATCAAATACCTCGTCCCTTAGTTAGAACGCGCAAGTCAACGGCCTTTGTCCGGGGACGGTTCGACCTGTCATAGTTCGCAACGTAGACTGCGCGCCTTTCTCGGATTATCGAGACGATGGCCGTCAGCGCCCATTGCTTGTTCGATAGTCCGTCATGGGCGGGTAACCGTCCGTTGCCACTCGCCTTCACCGGAGCACTTCCCATGAGCAATACGCCTGAAACCCACTACCAGGAAACCCTCTACGAAGGCTACGGCCAGCGCTTTCGCATGGACAAGCTGCTGCACGAAGTGCGCACCGGGCACCAGCACCTGGTGATCTTCGAAAACGCCCGCATGGGCCGGGTCATGGCCCTGGACGGTGTCATCCAGACCACCGAGGCCGATGAGTTCATCTACCACGAAATGCTCACCCATGTGCCGATCCTCGCCCATGGCAGCGCCAAGCGCGTGCTGATTATTGGGGGTGGCGACGGTGGCATGCTGCGTGAAGTAGCCAAGCATCGCGGTGTCGAGCACATCACCATGGTCGAGATCGACGCCACCGTAGTGGAGATGTGCAAGCAGTTCCTGCCTGAGCATTCCAAGGGCGCGTTCGACGATGGGCGGCTGAACCTGGTGATCGACGACGGCATGCGTTTCGTCGCCACCACCGAAGAAAAGTTCGACGTCATCATTTCCGACTCCACCGACCCCATCGGTCCCGGTGAAGTGCTGTTTTCCGAAAATTTCTACCAGGCCTGCCGTCGCTGCCTGAACGAAGGCGGCATCCTGGTGACCCAGAACGGTACGCCGTTCATGCAGTTGGCCGAAGTGCAGACCACCGCGGGACGCCTGCGCAGCCTGTTCCCGGACTGGCACTTCTACCAGGCCGCGATACCGACCTACATCGGCGGTGCCATGACCTTCGCCTGGGGCGCGACCCACACCGCGTCGCGCAAGTTGTCTCTGGAAACCCTGCGCCAGCGCTTTGCTGGCAGCGGTATAGTCACGCGCTACTACAATCCCGAGATCCATCTCGGTGCGTTTGCCTTGCCGCAATACGTGTTGCAGGCCGTGAACAAACCGAGCAACGACTGATACCGCACTCGCTGGCTCGCGATGATCGTCAACCGGACCGTCGCGAGCCGACTCAAGCCAGCAGGTTCATATCCTGCCGAGCAGTACCAGGATCAGCAGTACGATCAAGACTGTCCCGATCACCCCCGATGGACCATAACCCCAGCTTCTGGAGTGTGGGAAAACGGGCAGGCCGCCGACCAGCAGCAGGATCAGGATGACGATCAGAATAAGACTCATGGTGCTTTCCTTGTTCTGTTTTTCGAGACGCTATCGCGCACGTTCAGCTGTTGAATAACAGGCTGCTTGATAAGTCCGACTTGAGCGCCGAGAAGAAAATTCAGTTTTTTTCCGACCTTTCTCGCCCCCTCGTCTTATTGTTTTATTGATCGACCGTTCCCACCTTGGCGGTGTCGAACAATAAAGCTGCGCCTTCCCCCTCAGTCGTCACTTTGCCTGGAGCATTCAGCAATCTGATGGTGCATGGGCCTTCGAGCGTCCTTCGCTACACTGCCGCTCATCGTCCTCAGAACCCACAAGGCATCTGCTATGCACAATCGCATCATGATCACTGGCGCCGGCTCCGGTCTTGGCCGCGAAATCGCACTGCGCTGGGCCCGCGAAGGCTGGCGTCTGGCGCTGTCGGATGTCAGCGAGCCGGGCCTGCTGGAAACCCTCAGGCTGGTGCGCGAAGCTGGCGGCGATGGTTTCACCCAGCGTTGCGACGTGCGCGACTACAGCCAGTTGACGGCATTCGCCCAGGCGTGTGAGGTCAAATTCGGCGGCATCGATGTGATCGTCAACAATGCCGGTGTTGCCTCGGGCGGGTTCTTCAGCGAGTTGTCTCTCGAAGACTGGGATTGGCAGATCGCGATCAACCTGATGGGGGTGGTCAAGGGCTGCAAGGCGTTCCTGCCGCTGCTGGAACAGAGCAAGGGCAAGATCATCAATATCGCCTCCATGGCGGCGCTGATGCAGGGGCCGGCCATGAGCAACTACAACGTGGCCAAGGCTGGCGTAGTGGCGTTGTCGGAAAGCCTGTTGATCGAACTGGCGCAGCAGGAAGTCGGCGTGCACGTGGTCTGCCCGTCGTTTTTCCAGACCAATCTGCTGGACTCTTTCCGCGGGCCTACGCCGGCGATGAAGGCCCAGGTCGGCAAGTTGCTGGAAAGCTCACCGATCAGCGCGAGCGACATCGCCGACTACATCTATACCCGGGTCGGCCTGGGCGAATTCATGATTCTGCCCCACGAGCAAGGGCGCATGGCCTGGGCCCTCAAGCAGAAGAATCCGCAGTTGCTCTATGACGAAATGACCGTGATGGCCGACAAGATGCGGGCCAAGGCCAAACAAGTCCCGCATTGAGCTTGCCCACGGATCGACGGCTGGTTAGGGTTGCCGGCAATGGGCAATCCTGACGAGTGTTTATTGTGATCAACTATCTGTGGTTCTTTCTCGCGGCACTGTTTGAAATCGCCGGATGTTATGCCTTCTGGATGTGGCTGCGCTTGGGCAAGAGCGCCTGGTGGGTTGCCCCGGCGCTGTTGAGCCTGACGCTGTTCGCGCTGCTGCTGACCAAGGTCGAGGCGACCTACGCCGGTCGGGCCTACGCGGCCTACGGCGGTATCTACATCATTGCTTCGATTGCCTGGTTGGGCCTGATCGAGCGTATCCGGCCCCTCGGTTCCGACTGGTTGGGCGCCGCGCTCTGTGTCCTCGGTGCAAGCATCATTCTGTTGGGACCGCGCTTTTCACCGTCCTGAATCCAACTCTCCTCGGTAAATTCTCCGACTCTGCCCGGTAAGTAATCTGATTCTGTAGGGCGAGTCGACCCTGTCGGTCAGGGCCGGCTGATTTGCCGTGCCTGCATTGAAGGCGCTCATCGGGCCGGGCAGTCTTGGGCGCTCATAAACCCTTGAGGATTGAGTGCCATGCTTGTACTGAGCCGCGTCGTCGGCGAGATGATTTCCATCGGCGATAACATCACCGTGAGAATTCTCGCCATTAACGGTAACCACGTTCGTTTCGGTGTCGAGGCACCGAAGAACGTCAATGTGCACCGTGCGGAAATCTACCGTCGGATCCTGACCCAACTGGGGGCGCCGGAGCCTGTCCGCGACTCCGTTGTCTGACGATCAGTCGAAAAACTCTTTCGGCACCGCGTGCCTGGGCAGCAACTGACATTGCTCGCTTTCGAGATCGAAGAGAATCACCGCCTGGCCCTTGCTCAATGCATGGCGTACCCGCAGCACGCGGGTTTCCTGGGGCGTGTCGTCACCGTTGTCGGTACCGTCGCGGCTGACGAAGTCTTCGATCAGGCGGGTGAGGGTGTCGGGTTCGAGTTGGTCGTAGGGAATCAGCATGGAATCGTCTCTGGCGGCTAAGGGGCCTGATGCTACTGTGCCAGGGCCTGTCGGGCTATAACGCCAAGGTGTAATGACAGGCCCCTCGCTCATTTCGTCCCGTTCTGACAGACATAGGCAACAAAAGAATGTTCTCTTCCTGACGGACTGCCAAGGGCAGATCGTTATTGATGAGGAACATCAAAATGAACAATGCAGTACACCCCATCAGGCCGGTTTCGTACGCGGCGTTTACCAGTGCCGGCCGCCGAGCGCTCCTGGGGGGGCTGTTGCTGGGCCTTGGCGGCTGTGTCTCGCCATTGCCGGATCTGGCGCCGCCTCCCGGGCAGATCACCCTGGTCCGCGAGGGCTTTACCCTGACTTATGACTGTGAAAACCGCACGGCACTCAGGTACGCGTATCAGTTGACCGCCGACAAGGGCAATGCCAAGCGGCCCAGGGGCTTTGAACTGGACCCTGATCTGCCCGCCGGCTGCCCGACGCAATTTTCCTCTCGAGGATACAGCGCGGTACCCGGCTGGGACCGGGGGCATCTGGTGCCCTCCAATCAAATGGACCACAGCGGCCTGGCGATTCGCCAGGCCCATTACATGAGCAATATCGTGCCCCAGGCCGCGCGCTTCAACCAGGGGATCTGGGTGCAAACGGAGGAGATTTCGGAATGCTATCGCGACCTGGCATCGGTGCAGGTCTACGGCGGGGTGATCCACGATAACCCGGCGAATGACTTCTTCCTCGAGTCCCATGGTATCCGCACACCTGATGCCTTCTGGAAAACCATCTTGACCACCGATGCGGATGGCAAGACCCAGGCCATCAGTTGGTACATCCCCAACCAGGCGACGCTTGAGCCGCTGGACCGCTACATCCGCAGCATCGCGGAACTGGAGGCCTTGCTGGGGAGTGACACCGTCGGCATCGAAGCGAGCGACGAGGTCAAGGCGCAGAAACCCGCGCGTACCTGGCCCCGGCCACGCGACTGCGACCAGGGCTGAGCCCCGCTGAAATTTCCCCAGTCCAATCGTTATAAAAAATTCCGCGACCGTGCTCGCCGGCTGAGCCCCGGTGACGCGGCGTGTTGCGCGCAGAGGTGTTATCCGGCTATCCAAAGGATTTTTATTTTTGATTTAACTTGCTGATAAATAATAGATTTTTTGAGCTTTTCAAGCTTCGACAGACTGATAGCCTCGATGGAAATGGACGCGGCACTCGAGCATTGTCAGCCCCTGGCGCAATTTGCCGGAGCGCGAGTGGCCCAGGCCTTGGCGGATAACGGCCTGGGGCCTTTGTCTGCCCTGATCAGTCGCGGCGGCGGGCTTTTAAAAAAGGATATTTGAAATGTCAGCTATTCCCAGTTTTGTGCCGTCTGCCCTGGACGAGCAAAGCGAAAACGAAGATGTGATCAATGCCCATGCTCCGCCCTGGTTGTTGGCGGCCCGCCCCGAAGATATCGCGCGCCTGCGCGAGCACCTGCGGCGCAGTCTTTTTTTCAAGGAGGAACTGTCCGAGCGGTTCAAGGACCTGAAACCCGTCCGGGAGTTTTGCGCGCCGGTTCTGGAGCACGCGTTGCTGAGTCGATTCGGGCCGGGCCTGGATATCTACCGGGACCACGTGAAAATTGCCGATCGATGGCCGTCACTGCGCTATCCCATCGAGTCGTCTCAAGTCTTTCCGATGACCTATACCAGCCGCAGTTTGCTGGAGGCCGCGTTGCAGAACTTCGAGGCGGACGAACGCCTCCCTCCAAAATCCCATATAAGCCTGAGTGGCGACCCGAAGCGGGTGCCAAAAGTCAGCCTGGAGGATTTCGTCGAACTGGTGCGCCAGCTTGATCTGGGCCGGGTCTATCAGCATCACCTGTGCCAGGCTTTTCATCTCCAGGGAAGTGAGGGGGAGTCGGCGGATGACGACGAGTTTCGCATTGAGTCCGCCATCGTCCAGCAAAAGAAAGCCGATATGCTGGTGGATGCCTATATCGCCTACATGAAAAAAGACATCGATCAGATTGCCCATCAACAGATCTGCAAGTTGATCGAATGGAATATCGCCGTTGCCCCGGATGGCTCAAGGATGGTGGTCAATGGATTGAAAGTGCTGGGTGTTTCGTTACCGGGTATTTGTCTGTTCACGCTGCAGAATGTGCCAGCGAGCGAAACGGCCGCGATGAAGGATCGGGTACTGGTGCATATTCCCAATGATCCACTCACCCGCTTCAAACTCTATGCCTCGCTCGCGGCGTTCCACGCCGAACTGCGTAGCCGTCTTTGGCAGCCCTCGTATGAAGCGTTCTTCTGTGGTTTTGTCAGCCAGCGCGATCTGCCGAGGTTCCTGTCGCAGTTGAGGGTGCGCCTGACCCTTGAGACCCGGGATGCCTATGGAAACATCACGAAGTCCCTGAATCCGTCTGCCGATTTATCGTTGAAGCTGGAGTTGCTGAGCGGCGAGTTGTTTTTTCACCTCTATCGACAACAGATCCTGCGGCTTCAGGACGATGGGCGGGTCGTGGCGGTCCCGACCGAAGATGTTGACGAGGCTGCCCGCGAGGCCAGGAGGCAGTCGCTGTTGGGTCTGGGCATGACCTTGCTCAACCTGGCCGCCTTCGCCAACCCCTGGCTGGGTTTGCTGATGATGGGGGTGGCGGTCGGGCAACTGTTGGCGGAGACCTATGAGGGCTATGAGGATTGGCGGCGCGGTGAGCGTGACGAAGCGATCTCGCACATGATGTCGGTGGCCGAGGACATTGCGACGATGGTGGCCCTGGGTGTGGTCATGCACTGGGGGAGCAAGGCCCTCAAAGGTTTTTTTCAGCGGCCCTCGGACTTTTTTGACAGCCTGCTGCCGATCAAGTCGAGCGATGGTCGCTACCGGCTGTGGCAGGCCGACCTGCGCGCCTATCGCCATGATGTCCCCGAACTGGAGGAAAGGGGGCTGGACCCTGAAGGTTTTTACCTGGGGGACGACGCTGGCGATGGACACCGTTATCTGGATATCGCCGGCGAGCCTTACCGGGCCTACCGGGATAAGGCTTCCGGGGCCTGGCGTCTGTGCCATCCGAACCGTGGGTCGGCTTACGAACCCTGGCTTGAGCACAATGGCGCCGGGGCCTGGAGGCTGGCTCACGAATGGCCTTTGCAGTGGCACGATCCGGTTCACCTGCTGCGTCGCCTGGGGCCTGACGTGCGGTTTTTGAGTGATAAAAGCCTCGAGGAGATCCTGTCGATTCATCGACTCGACGAATCGCTATTGCGTCGCCTGCATATGAATAATGCCAAGCTCCCGGCTTCCCTGATGGACTCGATACAGCGCTTCAGGTTGGACAATGAATTGAGCTGGCTGCTGGTGCCGTCCACCGCGCCGAGATCGGCCGCGGCACGTGTGCTCGACCTGAAGCTGCAGATTCTGCCCAGCCTCGAGAGCTGGCCCCGGAATCGCACGCTCATGTTGCTGGACGATGCAGGCAAGCCGCTCAAGGAGTACGGGGCGGATCTGACAACGCAACCGATGCGGCTCATGCTCCGCTCCAGGGACATCGAGGCGGATGGATTGGCGATGGTCCTGGACAAACTGACACTCCAGGAGCAGCGGATGCTGCTCGGTCCGGGGGCGGATCCCGACCAGACGTCGGCGCTTCTGGAAGGGCTGCTGCGCACCCATGTACGCGAACAGCGCCCCACGGTGTTCCAGCGCCTCTACCGTTTGTGCTGCGTGACCAATGTCGGCTTGCCGATGAGCCTCAGGCAAGGCTTTGCCGATTTACCGGACGGGGTCTTGCGTGAAATCCTGGGACAGACGGACGACGTACTGAAAGGGCGCTTGAGCCTTGGCGGGCGTCTGCCCTTGGAATTGATTGAAAAGGCCGGCGAAAGCAGGCGTGAGATTCGAGTCAATCACGCGCTGGACGGTGGTTTTCTCAAGAAAACGGGAGATCTGGATGGCGCCAGGTTGCAGCTGCCCCTCCTGAAAACGATGGTTGGGTGGCCGGCGGATGTGCGCTGGGAGATTCGTCAGGAGCGCTTCGACGGACGCCTGTTGTTCAAGATGGGCGATGACGACTTGCCCCGGCGCCGGGTTCTGGTCAGGACTGCACAGGGCTATCAAGCCTTTGATAATGAGGGCCTGAGCCTGGGGCCGCAGGTCAATGGGCCCCAGGCCCTGAGCTCGGCGGTGTTGAGCGGCTTGCGGGTGAGCGAGCGCGAGGCGATGGGGGTCAAGCTGGGCGAGGCCGACTTGCTGCACCAGTTGCTGATGTCCAAGATCCTGCTGCGTCCACGGGCTGAGCTCGAAGAGACACTCGGCCTGCCGCCACGCAAGCCAGGAACGCGTTCGCCGACATGGCGCGACAGCTATATGGGCGGTTGCCTGCGTGTCAGGCGTGGCATTGTCCATGGCTCGCGACGCGGGTTACGCCGGTTGACCCGGCTGTATCCAGACCTTTGCGAGGCGGAGGCGCGCAATCTCTATTTTTCTTTTGGCGATGATCCTCTTGAGGTCAGAGCTCGGCTCCAGGCGCTCGAAGAGGAGCTCCGGCAACTGCGCTCGACCCTGGCCGATTGGCGAGGAGGGCAGACGGTGAGGGCGCATGCCTGGTTGGGAGGCATGGCCGAGAGCCGTGAACAGGCGGCCGAGATCATCGAGCGTTGCTGGCGACGGCAGACACCGGCTACCTACAACGAAAATGGCGCGGCCATCGGTCACAGCCTGAGCCTGGCGGGCTTGCGCGTCGACAGCCTGCCAAGTTTGCCCACCGGTATCAGTTTTGATCATGTCACCGAGCTTTCGCTGAAGAACATGAGAATCAGTCGGATCCCAGAAGGTTTTCTCGAGCGTTTTCCCAACCTGCGCCTGCTGGAGTTGAATAACAATCGGCTGGAGTACCTGCCGAATGCGATTGCCGATATGAGCCGGCTCAGGGAGCTGTATCTGCAGGATAACCAGATCACCCTGACGCCGAACGCCGTCGGTGTGCTGTCGGGTTTGCACGATCTTGAAACCCTGAACCTGAACGGCAACTTCGATGTCAGCTTGCTGGATGTTGGCCAGATGCCGCGTTTACGCCGCCTGCATCTGCGCGGGACAGGTATCGACGGTTTGCCAGTGGGCCTGTTGACGCGGGTTCGCCTGTACGAGGCGGATCTGCGTGACAACCGGATTCAGGTTGTGCCGAACGCGATCTACACGGCACCTTCGCCGATCAATCGGCGGATCATTCTGCGTAACAACCCCTTGTCGGAGTATCACCAGAACCTGTTGGCCGCCTATCGGGCGCGCACCGGCATTACCTTCGGCATTCCCGATACCGAGTTGGCGTTGGATGACTACAGTGCGCGTCAGCGTTGGCTGGCCGATATCGAGGAGGGCGAGCGCCGCGACAACCTGCGCGACCTGTGGCATGACTTGCGGCAAGAGGAGGGCTCCGGGGAACTGTTCGCGTTGTTGGGACGCCTGGGCAGCAGCGCGGAATATCAGAAGACTCGCGCCGACTTGACGCGACGCGTCTGGGAGGTGCTGGCGGAAGCCGCCGAGAACACCACGTTGCGGCGTGAGCTGTTCGACCTGGCGGCCGATCCGTTGACCTGTGTGGACAGCGCCGCACGCAATTTCAGTCACCTGGAAGTCCGGATGTTGCTGGCCAGGGCCCGGTTTCTGGCGCTCAGGAGTAGTGAGCCGACGGAGTTGCTGAAGTTGGCGCGGGGCCTGTTTCGCCTGGAACGTATCGATGAGATTGCCCGGGAGCATGTCAAGGCGCTGTACGAGCAGCCCGAGCGGCCTTCAGCCGGTATGGTGGATGAGATCGAAGTGAATCTGGCCTATCGGGTCGGCCTGGGACGTTCGCTGTATTTGCCCGGGCAGCCGAAGGAGATGTTCTTCAGATCCATTGCCGGTGTCAGCGAAGAGCAGATCCTGGAAGCCCGCGGTCGCATACGGCAGGCTGAGGCGACAGCGGCCATGAAGACCTTTATTGCTTCGCGCGATTTCTGGATCGACTACCTGAGGAAGAAGTACCCACGGGATTTCGCCCTCTTCAACAGGCCGTTTCATGAGCAGGAGGAACAACTGCTGAACAACTCCCCGGAGATGCTCAGCGACAGGTATTCCCGAAGTTTGTCGATGTTGATGGAGAGCCGCCTCGCCGAGGAGCAACGTTTTCTCGAAGGGCTGACCCAGTACGAACTGGATGAGCATCCCGCCCCGCTCTGATGTCTGGTCGGGGCGCCGGTTCAGGCGTTCGTCCGAGGCTTGACCGTGCCGCGAATCAGGGCGCGCAAGGCGAAACGATTCGGATGACAGGCCTCGGCAATACTGCGGGGCAGCGGCAACGGTTCGTTCTCCAGCCACGCCGCCAGCAGCTCACCCGAAAGCGGTGCGCTGATCAGGCCTCGGGAGCCGTGGCCGCTGTTGATATACAGGCCCTCGAGCCAGGCGCAGGGGACCTGTGGCACCTGCCGGGCATCCCGGGCCAGGATGCCGTAGGCCTCGGCGAACGCTTGCGGGTCCGCCAGCGGCCCGACGATCGGCAGGTAATCGGCGCTGGTGCAGCGAAAGGCGGCCCGGCCTTGCAGTTGTTCTGGAGCCAAGCCCGCGGCGTTCAAGCGCAGGGCCAGGTCGGGCGAGATGTCCTGTAGCAATGCCAGGTTGCCGATATGCTCCGCCGTGGTGGGAGTCAGGTCTTCGCTCTTGAAATCGAAGCTGGCTCCCAGGGTATGTTCACCCAGGCGTGCCGGCGCGACATAACCTTCGGCGCAGACCACGGTGTGCAAGGCGGCGCTGCCGGCGGTCTGCGCCAGGCGAGTGATCTGCCCGCGAATGCGCTTGAGCGGCAGCGTGGCGCTGGCGGCGAAGCGTTTCACTTCGGCGGCGCCGGCAAGGATCACCACCGGGGCGCCGCCCAGCAGGGTGTCGGCGGCCCACGCCTGCCATTGGCCGTCGACCTGGCGCAGTTCGACGGCGTCGCTATGGGCACGCACTTCAATGTTCGGGTGGTCGGCCTGCCACTGGCACAAGGCCGGCGGATGAACCCAGCCGCCTTCCGGAAAGAACAGTCCACCGTGTTCGAGGGCCACGCCAGCACGGGCCTGGGCCTGGGCTTGATCGAGGACCTGCAGCAACTCGGGGCTGAAGGCCTTGGCCAATTGGGCCTGGCGCTCGGCCTCTTTCTCATCGAAGGCCAGTTGCAAGACGCCGCAGTCGTCCCAGTCGAGGCCTTTGTGCAACTGCTCGAGCAAGCGCCGGGTATGCCCGAAACCGCTGAGGATCAGTTGCGACAGCGCGGTGCCATGGGCCGACAGCTTGAGGTAGAGGACGCCTTGCGGGTTGCCCGAGGCTTCCCGGGCCAGGGCATCGTGGCGCTCCAGCAGGCAGACCTGCCAGCCACGGGCGGCGAGGCTCGCCGCGCTGGCACAACCGGCCAGGCCGCCGCCGATCACCAGGGCCCGGCGTTCGCCGCCGGGCGGTCGTGGGCGGGAGAACCAGGGCTTGGCCGGCGGCGGTTCGGCGGTGTCTTCGGGCCAGCCGATAAATTCGCCCCGCAGGATTTCCCATTTATGGCCGATGCCCGGCGTGCGGCGCATCTTGAAGCCCGCGGCATTCAACGAGCGACGGACCCAGCCGGTGCTGGTGAAGGTGCTCAGGGTCGCGCCGGGGGCCGCCAGTCGCGCCAGTTCGGCGAACAGCTCGGGTGTCCACATCTCGGGATTTTTCGCCGGGGCAAAGCCATCGAGGAACCAGGCGTCGATCCGGGCATCCAGTTGCGGCAACTGTTCCAGGGCATCGCCGACCAGCAGTGTCAGGGTCACCCGGCCATTGTCCAGCAGCAGGCGCTGGAAGCCCTGGTGAATGGCGACATACTGCCCGAGCAATTGCGCGCTGAACGTCGCCAGTTCGGGCCAGAGGCTGAGGGCGCGTTGCAGGTCGGTGCGGCTCAGTGGGTACTTTTCCACGCTGACGAAATGCAGTCGGGCGCCCGCTACCGCACAGGTTTCGAACAACTGCCAGGCGCAGAGGAAATTCAGCCCGGTGCCGAAGCCGGTTTCGCCGATCACCAGCCGCTCGTTCGGCCCGAGGGCCTCGAAACGCTCTTTCAGACGATTTTGCTCGATAAAGACGTAGCGGGTTTCGTCCAGGCCCGACTGGTCGGAGAAATAGACGTCGTCGAAGACCCTAGAGTGCGGGCGACCTTGATCATCCCAGTCGATCTGGGCGTGGCTGGGAGGAGTGGGCGATACGCGGGTCATGGGGGCACTCGACGGCAACAAGGCGGCTATTCTAGCCCATTGCCGGGCGCTGGATTGATCCATGGCAAGGCCTGGGGATTTCCCGCCACACAGCGTGGTCCGATCCGTTAGTCTTGCTCTATCTTGGAAGGGAGTCGCCCATGTTTGAATCCGCCGAAATCGGTCACGCCATCGACAAAGAAACCTACGACGCCGAAGTCCCGGCCCTGCGTGAAGCCTTGCTGGAGGCGCAGTTCGAACTCCAGCAGCAAAAGCGCTTTCCGGTCATTGTGCTGATCAATGGCATTGAAGGGGCGGGCAAGGGCGAGACGGTCAAGTTGCTCAACGAATGGATGGACCCGCGTCTGATCGAGGTCCGCACCTTCGACCAGCAGACCGATGAAGAACTGGCCCGGCCACCGGCCTGGCGCTATTGGCGGCAGTTGCCGGCCAAGGGGCGCATGGGGGTGTTCTTCGGCAACTGGTACAGCCAGATGTTGCAGGGACGGGTGCACGGCCATTTCAAGGACGCGGTGCTGGACCAGGCGATCAATGGCGCCGAGCGCCTGGAGCGCATGCTCTGCGACGAAGGTGCGCTGATCTTCAAGTTCTGGTTCCACCTGTCCAAGAAACAGATGAAGGCCCGCCTCAAATCTCTCCAGGATGATCCCCTGCACAGCTGGCGCATCAGCCCGCTGGACTGGCAGCAGTCGGAGACTTACGACAAGTTCGTGCATTTCGGTGAGCGGGTGCTGCGCCGCACCAGCAACGACTACGCACCCTGGCATGTGATCGAAGGTGTCGATCCGCATTACCGCAGCCTGACCGTGGGCAAGATCCTGCTCGAAGGCTTGCAGACGGCGCTCAAGACCAAGGACGCCAAGCCGCGCCCGACCAATGCCGCACCGCTGCAGTCGGGGGTGGATGAACTCAGTCTGCTGGACAGCCTTGACCTGAGTCAGCACCTGGACAAGGACGACTATGAAGAACAACTGATTACCGAACAGGCGCGGCTGGCCGGTCTGCTGCGGGACAAGCGCATGCGTCGGCACGCGCTGGTGGCGGTGTTCGAAGGCAATGATGCGGCGGGCAAGGGCGGAGCGATCCGCCGGGTCGCCGCGGCGCTCGATCCACGGCAGTACCGTATCGTCCCCATCGCCGCGCCGACCGAAGACGAACGTGCCCAGCCGTACCTCTGGCGGTTCTGGCGGCATATCCCGCCGCGTGGCAAGTTCACCGTGTTCGACCGTTCCTGGTATGGCCGTGTATTGGTAGAACGGATTGAAGGCTTCTGCAGCCAGGCCGACTGGATGCGTGCCTACAGTGAAATCAACGATTTCGAGGAGCAACTGAGCGAGGCCGGAGTGATCGTGGTGAAGTTCTGGCTGGCCATCGATAAACAAACCCAATTGGAGCGTTTCCAGGCTCGCGAAGAAATTCCGTTCAAGCGCTTCAAGATCACCGAAGACGATTGGCGCAACCGCGAGAAATGGGAGCTGTACCGCGATGCCATCGGCGATATGGTCGACCGTACCAGCACCGAAGTGTCGCCCTGGACGCTGGTGGAAGCCAATGACAAGCGCTGGGCCCGGGTCAAGGTGCTGCGCACGATCAACCGGGCCATCGAGGACGCCTTCGAAGCATATGGGAAGAAGGGTAAGTCGAAGTAGGACGATGGCCGCGCATACGCCGGATGAATGATTGTCGCGGTCGGGAATCGGGTGGGCTTATGCTCGCTCGATCCTTCCAACCGACAACAACAATCAACGAGGTGGGTCATGCGTGAAGTGGTGATCGTCGACAGCGTGCGGACTGGCCTGGCCAAGTCCTTTCGCGGCAAATTCAACCAGACCCGGCCGGATGACATGGCGGCCCATTGCGTCAACGCCTTGCTCAGCCGCAACGGCATCGACCCGGCCAGCGTCGAGGATTGCATCGTCGGCGCCGGCTCCAACGAGGGGGCCCAGGGCTACAACATCGGGCGTAATGTCGCGGTGTTGTCGAAGCTGGGCACCGGCACCGCCGGCATGACCCTCAATCGTTTCTGCTCCTCGGGTTTGCAGGCGATTGCCATTGCCGCCAACCAGATCGCATCCGGTTGCAGTGAGATCATCGTTGCCGGTGGCGTCGAGTCCATCAGCCTGACGATGAAAAGCGTCAACACCGACAACCTGATCAACCCGCTGCTCAAGGAGCAGGTGCCGGGGATCTATTTCCCCATGGGCCAGACCGCCGAGATCGTCGCCCGACGCTACGGTGTCAGTCGTGAGCAGCAGGATCTGTATGCGTTGCAAAGCCAGCAGCGCACGGCCGCCGCCCAGGCCGCCGGTTTGTTCGACGATGAAATCGTGCCCATGGCCGTAACCTATGCGGTTGAAGACAAGGCCAGCGGGCAGATCCAGCATCTGCAAGGCGTAGTGGAGCGTGATGACTGCAATCGCCCGGACACCACATTGCAAAGCCTGGCCGGTTTGAAGCCGGTGTTTGCCGAAGACGGTTCGGTGACCGCGGGCAACTCGTCACAACTGTCCGACGGCGCTTCGATGACCCTGGTGATGAGCCTGGAAAAAGCCCTGGAACTGGGGCTGACGCCGAAGGCCTTGTTCCGTGGTTTTGCCGTGGCCGGTTGTGAACCGGACGAAATGGGCATCGGCCCGGTGTTCTCGGTGCCGCGGCTGCTCAAGGCCAGGGGCCTGAGCGTGGCGGATATCGATCTGTGGGAGTTGAACGAAGCGTTCGCCTCGCAGTGCCTGTACAGCCGTGATCGGTTGGGCATCGACAACGACAGGTACAACGTCAACGGCGGTTCGATTTCCATCGGCCATCCCTTCGGCATGACCGGCTCGCGCCAGGTCGGGCACCTGGTGCGTGAGCTGCAGCGACGCAAGTTGCGTTATGGCATCGTCACCATGTGCGTGGGCGGTGGGATGGGGGCGACGGGGTTGTTCGAAGCGTTGCTCTGAACCTGGACCAGACCCTGTTGCTACAGGGTCTGGCTGGCCTGGATGGCATTGGCCCGCTGCATGCGTTTTACATACAGCTGGGTTTCGCGCTCGGCATCGGTGCGAGTAAAGAACGGCCCTTCCAGTGTGTTTTCCCGAGTGCTGAAAAAAAACAATCCGTTGATGGTCGTCACTCGGCCACTGCGAAAATGTATGGCCTCGGTGTTGTCTTGTGCGCGTTTGCCGAACATGGCGAAATCTCGCTGGTGAGCGTAGCTGTCAGAAATCTAGCATAAAACTTATGAGGATAGCTCACCTGATCCTCCGATCAATGGTCATGGCCAGTTTATTGACGGCGTTTCTGGCATGCTCAAGGTCGTATCGGGCTGTCTTCCCCGGCTGTGTTGCCGACCTGGCAAGGCCTAGAATGGCGACTTCCCCCACACGTCCGCAGGACTCTTCATGCATATCTCATCCGGTCGCTGGGGCTATGGCCTGTTCCTGGCGCTGTTGACCGCCGTGCTCTGGGGCATTTTGCCGATCAAGCTCAAGCAGGTATTGCAGGTGATGGACCCGGTGACCGTGACCTGGTGCCGCTTGATCGTGTCGGGGGGCTTTCTGTTCGTGTACCTGGCGGCGACCCGGCGGTTGCCGAGCCGGCATGTCCTCGGGCCACGAGGCGGCTGGCTGGTGCTGATGGCGGTGCTCGGCCTGGTGGGCAACTACGTGCTTTACCTCATGGGCTTGAACCGCCTCAGTCCGGGCACCGCGCAGTTGGTGGTGCAGATGGGGCCGATTTTCCTGCTGATCGCCAGCCTGTTCGTGTTCAAGGAGCGCTTCAGCCTGGGGCAGGGGCTCGGCTTGCTGGTGCTGCTGTTCGGCTTCGGGCTGTTTTTCAATCAGCGCCTGGAAGAGTTGCTGACCTCCCTGGGGACTTACACCGCCGGGGTATTGATGGTGTTGCTGGCGTCCACGGTCTGGACCTTCTATGCCTTGAGCCAGAAGCAATTGCTGACGGTATGGAATTCGTTGCAGGTGATGATGGTGATCTACCTGTTTTGTGCCTTGTTGCTCACGCCCTGGGTGCACCCGAGCGAAGTCCTGCAACTGAGTCCGTTGCAGGGCTGGTTGTTGCTCGGTTGTTGCCTCAATACGCTGGTGGCCTACGGTGCCTTTGCCGAGGCCCTGGCGCACTGGGAAGCCTCGCGGGTCAGTGCGACCCTGGCGATCACGCCGCTGGTGACCTTTGCCGCGGTGGCCCTGGCGGCCTGGCTGTGGCCCGGCTTCGTACAGCCCGAAGATATCAATGGCCTGGGGTATGGCGGCGCGTTGCTGGTGGTGCTGGGCTCGGCGCTGGTGGCGTTGGGGCCGTCGCTGATGGCCGGGCTCAAGGCCCGGCGGGTGCGTTTGATGGCAAATTAACGCTCGACGTCAGCCGTTCTTGCCGGATTCAAGCATGTTTTCCGGCCGGACCCAGGCGTCGAACTCGGCGTCGGTCAGGTAGCCGAGGGCCAGCGCCGCTTCACGCAAGGTGAGGTTTTCGCTGTAGGCCTTCTTGGCGATCTGGGCCGACTTGTCGTAGCCGATATGCGGATTCAGCGCCGTCACCAGCATCAGGCCACGCTCCAGGTGCGCGGCCATCTGCACCGGGTCGGGTTCCAGCCCGGCGATGCAATGCTGCTGGAAGTTGCTGCAACCATCGCCGAGCAGTCGGATCGACTGCAGCAGGTTATGGATGATCACCGGCTTGAACACATTCAACTGCAAGTGACCTTGGCTGGCGGCAAAGCCGATCGTCACGTCATTGCCCATGACCTGGCAGGCCAGCATCGATAGCGCCTCGCACTGGGTCGGGTTGACCTTGCCGGGCATGATCGAACTGCCCGGTTCGTTGGCCGGCAACTTCACCTCGGCAAATCCGGCACGCGGCCCGGAACCCAGCAGGCGCAGGTCGTTGGCGATTTTCATCAGGGCCACGGCGAGGGTTTTCAGGGCGCCGGAGAGGGTGGTCAGGGGCTCATGGCCGGCCAGGGCGGCGAATTTGTTCGGCGCGCTGATAAACGGCAAGCCGGACAACGCCGCGAGTTCGGCGGCAACCGCCTCGGCAAAACCATGGGGCGCATTCAGCCCGGTGCCGACGGCGGTGCCGCCCTGGGCCAGTTCGCAGACCGCCGGCAAGGCCGCGCGAATCGCCCGCTCGGCGTAGTTCAGTTGCGCGATATAGGCCGAGACCTCCTGGCCGAAGGTGATCGGCGTGGCATCCATCATATGGGTGCGCCCGGTCTTCACCAGCTTCATATGGCGTGCCGCCAGTTCCGCCAGCCCGCCGGACAGTTCGGCCATCGCCGGCAGCAACTGCTGGTACACCGCCTGGACGGCGGCGATGTGCATGGCGGTGGGAAAGCAGTCGTTGGAGCTCTGGGAGCGGTTGACGTGATCGTTGGGGTGTACTGGCGATTTGCCGCCACGGCCCTTGCCGGCCAGTTCATTGGCCCGCCCGGCAATCACTTCGTTGGCGTTCATATTGCTCTGGGTGCCGCTGCCGGTCTGCCAGACCGCCAGCGGGAACTGGTCGTCATGTTCGCCGGCGAGCACTTCGTCGGCGGCCTGCTCGATCAGCCGGGCGATATCGGCGGGCAGGTCGCCATTGCGGTTGTTGACCCGGGCCGCGGCCTTCTTGATCAACGCCAGGGCGTGCATGACCGCCAGGGGCATTTTTTCCGTGCCGATGGCGAAGTTGATCAGCGAACGCTGGGTCTGGGCGCCCCAGTAGGCCTCTTCCGGTACGTTTACCTGGCCAAGGCTGTCGGTTTCGATGCGACTCATTCGGTTTCACTCCTGATGGCGGGTTAGCGCAGTTTAGGTCCTGATCGAACGCGTGGGTTCCCTTCCAGGTTTTACTCTCTTCGCGACCATCGGACACCCGAGCATTGGCCACGGGGTTGAGTGACACACTTTGTTAGGCGCAGAATGGATGCCCTTGGGGTTTTACCTCGCCTGTTTAGAAAGGAAACTCGATGACCCGTCTTCGTGCCATCTGTACCGCGGTTGCTCTGGTATGCGCCAGCGGCCAGGTTTTCGCCGATACCGCCAGCCACAACGCCAGTGCCGAGGCTTTCCTGACGTTGGCCCACGCCGACAAGCTGGGCACCCCGGTCTACGCGCAAGTACAGCAAATGTTTGCCCAGCGCTTCGAGCAGACCCAGGCACCGGCCTCGAAAAAGCCGTTGCTCGACACCTACCAGGCCAAGGCCAACGCCGCCCTGGACCAGGCCATCGGCTGGAACAAGCTCAAGCCTGACATGCTCAAACTCTACACCGACAACTTCAGCGAATCCGAACTCAAGGACCTGGTCGCGTTCTACCAGTCGCCACTGGGCAAGAAAGTCCTGGAAAAAATGCCGCAGCTGACCCAGCAATCGGCCCAGATGACCCAGGCCAAACTGGAAAGCGCAGTACCGGTGGTGAACAAGCTGCTGGAAGACATGACCAACGAGCTGACGCCCAAGGCGCCGGCACCCGCGGTCAAGAAAAAGCCGTAAGCGGAGCCTGGAATGAGCATGCAGCAACGTATCGAAACCGCACTGGGCGCCCTGCAACCCGAGCACCTGCAAGTCCTGGACGAGAGCCATATGCACAGCCGTGGGTTGCAGACCCACTTCAAGGCGGTGCTGGTCAGCGCACAGTTTGCCGGGTTGAACAGCGTCAAGCGCCACCAGAAGGTCTATGCCACCCTGGGTGATCTGATGAGTGAATTCCATGCGTTGGCCCTGCATACCTACACCCCTGAAGAATGGGTGAAAATCGGCGTGGCCCCGGCATCGCCGGTCTGCGCCGGCGGAGGGCATTGATGCTGGTTTTTTGACCGGTGTTTTTTTGCTAGAATCCGCAACGCGCCGCACTGTCGGCGCGTTTTTTTTGCATCCGGTTCGCCCTTTGCGAGGGCAGCCACCTGGAGAGAATCACCCATGACTCAACCCATAGTCGTGGCGGCACTTTATAAGTTCGTCACCCTGGAAGATTACGTTGCCCTGCGCGAGCCACTGCTGCAGGCGATGGTCGACAACGGTATCAAAGGCACCCTGCTGATCGCCGAAGAAGGCATCAACGGTACGGTTTCCGGTAGCCGCGAAGGCATCGACGGCCTGCTCGCCTGGCTCAAGCTGGATCCGCGGATGGTCGACATCGACCACAAGGAATCCTATTGCGATGACCAGCCGTTCTATCGGACCAAGGTCAAGCTGAAGAAGGAAATCGTCACCCTGGGGGTCGAGGGCGTGGACCCGAACAAGCAGGTCGGCACCTATGTCGATCCACAGAACTGGAATGCGTTGATCGCCGACCCGGAAGTGTTGCTGATCGACACCCGCAACGATTATGAAGTTTCGATCGGTACCTTCGAAGGCGCCATCGACCCGAAAACCACCAGTTTTCGCGAATTCCCCGACTACATCAAAGCCCATTTCGACCCGGCCAAACACAAGAAGGTCGCAATGTTCTGCACCGGCGGCATTCGCTGCGAGAAGGCCTCCAGCTACATGCTCAGCCAGGGGTTCGACGAGGTCTATCACCTCAAGGGCGGGATCCTCAAGTACCTCGAAGAGGTGCCCCAGGAGCAGAGCAAGTGGCAGGGCGACTGTTTTGTCTTCGACAATCGGGTGACCGTGCGCCATGACCTGAGCGAAGGCGACTACGATCAATGTCATGCCTGCCGTACGCCGATCAGCGTCGAGGAACGGGCCTCGGAGCATTACGTGGCCGGGATCAGTTGCCCGCATTGCTGGGACACCTTGAGCGAGAAAACCCGTCGTAGCGCCATTGACCGCCAGAAGCAGATCGAACTGGCCAAGGCGCGCAACCAGCCGCATCCGATCGGTTACAACTACCGTCAATCTTCCGAGGGCTGAACCATGTCCGCGCGCCTGCTCTATGTAATGGACCCGATGTGCTCCTGGTGCTGGGGGTTTGCCCCGGTGGCCGAGGCACTGGTCAAGCAGGCCCAGGCGGCGGGGGTCGAACTGCACCTGGTGATGGGCGGCCTGCGCACCGGTAGCGGCGCCGCGCTGGAGCCGACCACCCGGCGCTATATCATGGAGCACTGGCAGGCGGTTACCGAGACCACCGGCCAGCCGTTCAAGCTCGACGGCGCCTTGCCTGACGGTTTCATCTACGACACCGAGCCTGCCTGCCGCGCCGTGATCACCGCGCGTAGCCTGGCGCCGGACTGTGCGTGGACGCTGGTGGGGCTGATCCAGCGGGCCTTCTATGTCGAGGGCCGGGATGTCACCCAAGCCAGCGTGCTGGTGGAGTTGGCGGAGCAAGCCGGTTTGCCGCGCATCGAGTTTGCCGGCGCCTTCGACACGGCCGAGCAACACGCGGCCACCGCGGCCGATTTCACCTGGGTCCAGGACCTGGGGATTGCCGGTTTCCCGACCCTGCTGGCCGAACGTAATGGCCAGTTGGCGCTGCTGACCAATGGCTACCAGCCGCTGGCTGAACTTGCCCCGCTGCTCGGCCGATGGCTGGAGCGCGCGGCCAGTGCTTGAACAGCCCGATCCCGAACCCGTCAAACCCCCTGTGGACCGCTTGAGCTGGGCCGAAATCCGGCGTCTGGCCCTGCACCATAAGAAAGCGCTATGGATCGCCAATCTGGTGGCCGTGTTGGCGACCTTGTGCAGTGTGCCGATTCCCCTGCTGTTGCCATTGCTGGTGGACGAGGTCCTGCTGGGGCACGGCGATGCCGCGCTCAAGGTGATGAACCACCTGCTGCCCGATCCCTGGCAGCGCGCCGTCGGTTATATCGGCCTGATGCTGCTGGTGACTCTGACCCTGCGTTGTGGGGCCCTGGTGTTCAACGTGGTCCAGGCGCGGCTGTTCGCCGGGCTGGCCAAGGACATCGTCTACCGCATCCGCACCCGGTTGATCGAGCGTTTGAAGCGTATTTCCCTGGGCGAGTACGAAAGCCTCGGCAGTGGCACCGTGACCACGCACCTGGTGACCGACCTGGACACCCTGGACAAGTTCGTCGGCGAGACCCTGAGCCGCTTTCTGGTGGCGATGCTGACGCTGGTGGGCACCTCGGCCATCCTGGTCTGGATGCACTGGAAGCTGGCGCTGCTGATCCTGCTGTTCAACCCGCTGGTGATCTATGCCACGGTGCAGTTGGGCAAGCGGGTCAAGCATCTGAAGAAGCTGGAAAACGACAGCACCTCGCGTTTTACCCAGGCCCTGACCGAGACCCTCGACGCGATCCAGGAAGTGCGTGCCGGCAATCGCCAGGGCTTTTTCCTCGGCCGTCTGGGGACCCGTGCCCGGGAAGTACGGGATTACGCCGTGGCGTCGCAATGGAAAAGCGATGCCTCGAGCCGGGCCACGGGGCTGCTGTTCCAGTTCGGCATCGATATCTTCCGTGCGGCGGCGATGCTCACGGTGCTGTTCTCGGACCTGTCCATCGGCCAGATGCTCGCGGTGTTCAGTTATCTCTGGTTCATGATCGGGCCGGTGGAGCAGTTGCTGAACCTGCAATATGCCTTCTACGCCGCCGGCGGTGCGCTCGAGCGGATCAACGAACTGCTGGCACGTGCCGATGAACCGCAGTACCCCGGTGGCGTCGATCCTTTCATTGGGCGCGACACCGTGGGTATCGAGGTACAGGGCCTGAGTTTTGCCTATGGCGAGGAACCGGTGCTCGATCAGTTGGACCTGTCCATCGCCCCTGGCGAAAAAGTCGCGATTGTCGGCGCCAGCGGCGGCGGTAAAAGCACCCTGGTGCAACTGCTGCTGGGTCTTTACACGCCCCAGTCCGGGACCATTCGCTTTGGCGGCGCGTCCCAGGCCGAGATCGGCCTGGACACCGTGCGCGAGAACGTCGCGGTGGTGTTACAGCACCCGGCGTTGTTCAACGATACCGTGCGCGCCAATCTGACCATGGGCCGTGAGCGCAGCGATGAAGCTTGCTGGCGGGCACTGGAAATTGCCCAGCTCGACGCTACGATCAACCTATTGCCACAAGGCCTGGACAGTATTGTCGGGCGCTCCGGGGTGCGTTTGTCCGGTGGTCAGCGTCAGCGTCTGGCGATTGCCCGGATGGTCCTGGCCGAACCCAAAGTGGTGATTCTCGATGAAGCGACCTCGGCCCTCGACGCAGCCACCGAATACAACCTGCATCAGGCCCTGAGCCGGTTTCTCAGCGGTCGCACGACCCTGATCATTGCCCACCGGCTGTCTGCGGTGAAACAGGCGGATCGGGTGCTGGTATTCGACGGTGGGCGCATCGCCGAGGACGGCGACCATCAGCAGCTTATTGCCGAAGGTGGCCTCTACGCGAAGTTGTACGGGCACCTGCAAAAAATTTGACGCGCTTGAGTTTTATCGGGTTTTCTGTGCTTAGTGGTTGAATTGACTGAAGGAAAGACTTTTTTCTCTGTGTGTGCGAACGATGGATGAGTTCCGGTGACCTGGAAGGGGGGAGGTTGATCCCTTCGGTGTCATGGAAATTAGCCTAGGCTGTGCTATCAGAAGTGGATTTCTCTCGAGTGCTCATCTGGCAGTGCTGATGCAAGGGATCTCATGAAGCAAACGCGGACTCTCGGAACGCCACGGCTGTTGGGCATCGTCTGGCCATTTATTGCTGTTGTCCTGTTTCAGGCCCTGCTGGGCTGCCTGAGCCTGTATGTGCTGTCCGCCGTGCGCGGTTATGTGGCGGGCGAGAGCCTCTGGTCCAAGGGCCAGAAGGACGCCATCTACTACCTCAACCTGTACGCCGATAGTCGCGACGAAACGATCTTCCGTAAATACCAGGAAGCGATCGCCGTGCCCCAGGGCGGACACGACCTGCGGGTCGCCCTGGATTCGCCGACCCCGGACCTGGCAGCCGCCCGGCGTGGGATACTGCAAGGCGGCAATCACCCCGACGATGCCTCCAGCATCATCTGGTTATACCTGAACTTCCGGCACTTCAGTTACCTGGAACGAGCCATTGAAAAATGGGCGGTGGGCGACAGTTACCTGTTGCAACTGGACACTGTCGCCCAGCAGATGCACCGGGCGATCTCGGTCAACCAGGAGAGTAACAACGATATCCGAGGCTGGAAGAGCCAGATCTTTGCCATCAATGATGGCGTGACACCGGCTGCTAAAGCCTTCAGCGATGCCCTGGGCGAAGGTTCGCGGGTCATTCTGCGCTTGTTGCTGATCACCAACCTGGCCACCGCCCTGGGCCTGATCGCCCTGGCCTTGCTGCGCACGCACAAGTTGCTGGCCCAGCGCCATGCCTTTGCCGATGCCTTGCAACTGGAAAAAGAGCGGGCGCAGATTACCCTTGAGTCGATCGGTGACGGGGTCATCACCACCGATGTGGAAGGCGCCATCGCCTATATGAATCCGGCCGCCGAGCACCTGACCCACTGGAAGGCCGGACAGGCCCATGGCCTGCCCCTGGCGGCACTGTTCAACCTGCTCGACGAAAATGCCCAGGAGGAAGGTTTTACCCTGATCGAACATATTCTCAGCGGCCGGCTGAGCGGTGGCAGCGAGCATTCCAAGCTGATCCAGCGCCTGGACGGCAGCACCGTGTCGGTGACCCTGGTGGGCGCGCCGATCCGCAACGCCGGCAAAGTCAGTGGGACGGTGCTGGTGCTGCACGATATGACCCAGGAGCGCCAGTACATTGCCAACCTGTCCTGGCAGGCCACCCATGACGCCTTGACGGGCCTGGCCAACCGGCGTGAATTCGAGTATCGCCTGGAACAGGCGCTGTACAACCTGAGCCGCCAACCGGCACGCCACTCCTTGATGTTCCTCGACCTGGACCAGTTCAAGCTGGTCAATGACACCTGCGGTCATGCCGCCGGCGATGAATTGCTCCGGCACATCTGTGCCTTGCTGCAATCCGGCTTGCGCGAGGGCGATACCCTGGCCCGTCTGGGCGGTGACGAGTTCGGCATCCTGCTGGAGAACTGCCCGTCGGAGGCCGCGGAAAAGATCGCCGAAGGCCTGCGGCAGACCGTGCAGAACCTGCATTTCGTCTGGAAAGGGCGGCCGTTCGTGACCACGGTCAGTATCGGCCTGGTGCACATTGCCCAGGCACCGGCCACCCTGGAGGCTTCGCTGCGGGCGGCGGACATGGCCTGCTACATGGCCAAGGAGAAGGGGCGCAACCGGGTCCAGGTGTATCACGCGGACGATTCGGAGTTGTCCTTGCGTTTCGGCGAGATGGCCTGGGTCCAGCGTTTGCACATGGCCCTGGAGGAAAACCGGTTCTGCCTGTATGCCCAGGAAATTGCCGCCCTGGGACACACCGATCACACCGGTGGGCATGTGGAAATCCTCCTGCGTTTGCACGACGAGGCCGGGCGTATGATCCTGCCCGACAGCTTTATCCCGGCCGCCGAGCGTTATGGCCTGATGACCCAACTGGATCGCTGGGTGGTGCAGAACGTCTTCAAGGTCATTGCCGAATGCATCGCCCAGAAGCGCGGGGGCGCGATGGCGATGTGCGCGATCAATCTGTCGGGTACCACCATTGGCGACGACGGCTTCCTCGGCTTCCTGCATGAGCAGTTCAAGCTGCATGGCATTCCGCCGGATATGATTTGTTTCGAAATAACTGAAACCAGCGCCATTTCCAATCTCGGCAGCGCCATACGATTTATCAATGAACTCAAGAACTTGGGCTGTCGGTTCTCGTTGGACGACTTTTGCGCGGGAATGTCTTCATTCGCCTATCTCAAACATTTGCCTGTAGACTTCCTGAAGATCGATGGAAGTTTCGTAAAGGATATGCTGGACGACCCGATTAACCGCGCCATGGTCGAGGTGATCAATCACATCGGCCATGTCATGGGGAAGCGAACGATTGCAGAATTCGTTGAAACACCGCAGATCGAGCAGGCCCTGCTCGAGATCGGTGTCGACTATGCTCAAGGCTATATTGTCGAGCGGCCGCAGTTGTTCACCTGTGACAGCCTGTTGTGTCGGCCCGCTCGACCCCGGCCTCTCCTGTTCAAGGCGCCTGGTACATTCCGCTGAAACCTTTGCTGATCTGCTTAAATCACCACTCAGAAGGAGCCCGACAGTGATCGACACTTTCAGCAGAACCGGCCCACTTATGGAGGCCTCCAGCTACCCCGCGTGGGCGCAGCAGCTCATTCAGGACTGTAGCGAGAGCAAGCGCCGGGTTGTCGAACACGAACTTTACCAGCGGATGCGCGACAACAGGTTGAGCGCGAAAACCATGCGCCACTATCTGATTGGCGGCTGGCCGGTGGTTGAACAGTTTGCGTTATACATGGCACAGAACCTCACCAAGACCCGTTTTGCCCGCCATCCCGGCGAGGACATGGCGCGGCGTTGGCTGATGCGCAATATCCGCGTGGAACTGAACCACGCCGACTATTGGCTGCATTGGAGCCGCGCCCACGGCGTGACCCTCGAGGACCTGCAGGCACAACAGGTCGCGCCCGAGCTGCACGCGCTGAGTCATTGGTGCTGGCATACCAGTTCGGCCGATGCGCTGATCGTCGGGATTGCCGCGACCAACTACGCCATTGAAGGGGCCACCGGCGAGTGGTCGGCGCTGGTCTGTTCGACGGGGGTCTATGCCGCGGCTTTCCCGGAGGAAGACCGCAAGCGTGCGATGAAATGGTTGAAGATGCATGCCCAGTACGATGATGCCCATCCGTGGGAAGCCCTGGAAATCATCTGTACCCTGGCCGGCAACAATCCCGCCAAGGCACTGCAGGTCGAGCTGCGGCAGGCGATCTGCAAGAGCTATGACTACATGTATCTGTTCCTTGAACGTTGCATGCAGTTGGAACATGGGGAAAAGGCTCCGGTCGCCCGCGAGCGCCAGGCCGCTCTCGCCGAGGGTTGACTGGTGGCACCTCGATCCTGAGTTCGATGCAGTCACTGTGGGAGCCGGCTTGCCGGCGATAGCGGCCGATCAGGCGATGCAAGGCTCACAGGCCTCATCGCCAGCAAGCTGGCTCCTACAGGGGTTGCGTGCAGTCTTGAATTTCCGGTTTGTGTCGCGCGTTCAGCCCGCCATGGCCAGGCGGTTGCGCCCTTCGCGCTTGGCCACATACAGGGCATTGTCCGCGCGGCGCAGCAGGCTTTCGGTGGACTCCCCCGGCAACAGTGTGGCGCAACCCAGGCTCACCGTCAGGTTGATCCGCTGGCCATCGCAATCGTAATCCTGGTCTTGCGCCGCATAACGCAGGCGCTCACCGACCAATGCCGCGGCCTCGCGATGGGTATTGGACAGCAGGATCAGAAACTCCTCGCCGCCATAGCGGAACACCCGGTCGACATTGCGCAGTTGGTCCTTGATCGACGTGGCGACGATTTTCAGCACCTTGTCGCCGGCGCTGTGGCCGTGGTTGTCATTGATCTGTTTGAAGTGGTCGATATCCAGCATCAGCACCGAAATCGGCTGGCTATGGCGGCGCGCCAGTTCGAATTCCCGCTGCAGGGCCTGCTCCATGGCGATGCGGTTGCCGGTTCCGGTCAGCGGGTCGCGCAGTGCGCAGCGGGTAGCGGCGCGGTAGAGCAGGGCGTTGCGCATCGGGTACAGCAGGCTCGCCAGCACCGATTCCAGATTGCCCAGTTCCTCTTCGTTGAAGCGGGTGCCACGGCGAAATATCAACTCGCCCAGTTGCTCGCCTTCATGGCTGAGGCTGTAGCTGATCAAGTGATGGCCGCGTTGGCCGAACTCCAGGCGCAAGTCGCTGGCCGGGTGCAGGTAGCTCAAGGCATCCAGTGGCACCACGCGCTGGATCTCGCGGAAGAAGATGTCCAGGATGCGCTCCGGCTCCAGGCTGACCTGCAGCTGTAGGGTCAGTTGATGGCGCAGTTGGGCCAGGTTGATGGGGCGTTGCTGGGCGGGGGGAAGCTGGCCAAAGCCCAGACGTTGCAATCTGGCGCGATCAAAATCAATTGCGTTGGTCTGGGTCGGCGTTTTCATAGTGGCAAGCCCCTAAGCACAGAATACGGTCTTACAGGGTGGGCGAAAGAGCGGTTTGGAAACGACTCTTACGCTGCGTGTTGAAGAAGTTAGAGCGAAAGTCGTGCCAATCGGTTCAATCGAATAAAAGTCGTTTGAATTCAGGGATTTGATTTTTAGGGGCCAGTGTCGTCGGCCGGCAAGGGCGGCAATTGTTTGACTTGCACTGATGGCTTTTGGGGGGCAGATCGCCGCGCGCCGGTATTCCGGCACACGCGGCGCGGTGGGGCGAGGGTTTACTGCGCGTCGAAGGCCTGGCCGTTGACGCCGCTGCTGTCGGGCCCCATCAGGTACAGGTAGACCGGCATGATCTGTTGCGGTGTCGGGTTGTTTTCCGGGTTTTCACCGGGGTAGGCCTGGGCGCGCATGCTGGTTCGGGTGGCGCCAGGGTTGATGCTGTTGGCGCGCACCGGGGCCACGGTATCGAGCTCGTCGGCCAGGGTCTGCATCAGGCCTTCGGTAGCGAACTTGGACACGCCATAGGCCCCCCAATAGGCGCGGCCTTTGCGGCCGACACTGCTGGAGGTGAAGATCACCGAAGCGTCCCGGGACAGCTTGAGCAGCGGCAGCAAGGTGCTGGTCAGCATGAACATGGCGTTGACGTTGACGTGCATGACACGCATGAAGTTTTCGCCGGAGAGCTGTTCCAGCGGGGTACGCGGGCCGATGATCGAGGCGTTGTGCAGCAGGCCGTCGAGGTGGCCGAATTCGGTTTCGATCATGGCCGCCAGTTCGTCGTACTGGTGCGGCAGGGCGGTTTCCAGGTTGAACGGAATCACGGCCGGTTGCGGGTGGCCGGCGGCTTCGATCTCGTCGTAGACCTGGCTCAGGTTGGCTTCGGTCTTGCCCAGCAACAGCACGGTGGCACCGTGGGCGGCGTAGGTCTTGGCGGCGGCGGCGCCGATGCCACGGCCGGCACCGGTGACCAGGATGACGCGGTCCTTGAGCAGGTCCGGGCGGGCGGAGTAATCGAACATGGCTAAACCTCTACAAATGTAAAACAGCTGGCAGGCTCAACAGCTGCACAGCGCGTTATCCAATACCTTGCGCAGCTCCAGCGGATGGTCGACCACCACATCGGCGCCCCAGTGATCGGGGTTGTCGTCCGGGTGGATGTAACCGTAGCGCACGGCGGCGGTACGGGTACCGGCGTCGCGACCGGACTCGATATCGCGCAGGTCGTCACCGACGAACAAGACGCTGGCCGGGTCGAGATCGAGCATCTTGCACGCGAGGATCAGCGGCTCCGGGTGGGGCTTGCTGTTCGTCACATGGTCCGGGCAGATCAGCAGCGCCGAGCGCTCTGCCAGCCCCAGCTGTTGCATGATCGGCTCGGCGAAGCGCAGCGGCTTGTTGGTGACCACGCCCCAGAGCAGATTGGCCTTCTCGATGTCGACCAACAGCTCGGCCATGCCGTCGAACAGGCGGCTATGGACGGCGCAGGCCTTGAGGTAGCGCTCGAGGAACTCCTGGCGCAAGTCTTCGAAGCCCGGCGACTCGGGGTCCATCATAAAGGTCACGGCGACCATGGCACGGGCACCGCCGGAGATCTCGTCGCGAATCGACCGATCGGCAATTGGCGGCAGGCCGCGCTCGGCGAGCATGGCCTGGCAGATGGCAATGAAGTCCGGCGCAGTGTCGAGCAAGGTACCGTCCATGTCGAAGAGAACCGCTCTCAAACGCATCGGTTACTCCTCGCGCAGGGTCTGGATCATGTAGTTGACGTCGACGTCCGCCGCCAGCTTGTAATGCTTGGTCAGGGGGTTGTAGGTCAGGCCGATGATGTCCTTGACCGCCAGGCCCGCTTCGCGGCTCCAGGCACCGAGCTCGGAGGGGCGGATGAATTTCTTGAAGTCATGGGTGCCGCGCGGCAGCAGGCCCATGATGTATTCCGCGCCGACGATGGCGAACAGATAGGCCTTGGGATTGCGGTTGATGGTGGAGAAGAACACCTGGCCGCCGGGTTTGACCATACGGAAGCAGGCGCGGATCACCGAGGACGGGTCGGGAACGTGCTCGAGCATTTCCAGGCAGGTCACCACGTCGAACTGCTCGGGCATTTCCTCGGCCAGGGCTTCGGCGGTGATCTGCCGATACTCGACGCTGACACCGGACTCCAACTGGTGCAGCTGGGCCACGGCCAGGGGCGCTTCACCCATGTCGATGCCCATCACGGTGGCACCGCGCTGGGCCATGGCCTCGCTGAGAATGCCGCCGCCGCAACCGACGTCGAGGACCTTCTTGCCGGCCAGCTTGACCCGTTCGTCGATCCAGTTGACCCGCAGCGGGTTGATGTCGTGAAGCGGCTTGAACTCGCTTTCGCGGTCCCACCAGCGATGGGCGAGGGCTTCGAACTTGGCGATTTCAGCGTGGTCGACGTTGCTCATGGACTATCCTCTAAAGCTTGGAAATCAGGTTGATGTCGCCCGCCGGGCGTTGCGTCATCTTCAATTCATGCACTCTATGGCGCGTCAATCAATGCTTCTGGGCGCCGATGCGCTGGCCCCAGGCCCGGGCCGTGGCGCCTAACTGCTGTTCGTCCAGGCGAGTCAGGCGGCGGTCTTCGAGCAGCGGCTTGCCGCCGACCCAGACATGTTGCACGCAGTCGCGGCCGCTGGCGTAAATCAGTTGCGACACCGGGTCGTAGATCGGCTGCCGGGCCAGGCCTGACAGGTCGAAGGCGACCATATCCGCGGCCTTGCCGACTTCCAGCGAACCGATCTCCTGCTCCAGGCCCAGGGCCCGGGCGCCATTGAGGGTCGCCATGCGCAGTGCGCGGTGTGCGTCCAGGGCCGTGGCGGAACCGGCGACGGCCTTTGCCAACAAAGCGGCGGTACGGGTTTCGCCGAGCAGGTCGAGGTCGTTGTTGCTCGCCGCGCCATCGGTGCCCACGGCCACGTTCACGCCGGCTTGCCACAGGCGCTCCACCGGGCAGAAACCGCTGGCCAGTTTCAGGTTCGATTCCGGGCAGTGGATCACGCTGCTGTTGCTTTCTACCAGCAATGCCAGGTCGTCATCGCTGATCTGGGTCATGTGCACGGCCTGGAAGCGTGGGCCAAGCAAGCCGAGGCGGCCCAGGCGCGCCAGCGGACGCTCGCCGCGTTGTTCCACGGACTGCTGCACTTCAAAGGCGGTCTCATGCACGTGCATGTGGATCGCGGCATCGAGCTCTTCGGCGATGACCCGGACTTTTTCCAGGTTTTCGTCGCCAACGGTGTAGGGTGCATGGGGACCGAAGGCGATCTTGATCCGTGGGTGATGCTTCAGGTCGCCGAACAGCTCGATGGCCTGGCGCAGCGACTCATCGACGCTGGCGGCGCCGGGGATCGGGAAATCGAGGATCGGAATGGCGATCTGCGCGCGCATGCCGCTGTTGTGCACGCGTTCGCTGGCGATTTTAGGGAAGAAGTACATGTCCGAGAAACAGGTGATGCCACCCTTGAGTTGCTCGGCGATGGCCAGGTCGGTGCCATCACGGACGAAGGCTTCGTCGACCCATTGGGCTTCGGCGGGCCAGATATGCTGCTCCAGCCAGGTCATCAGCGGCAGGTCGTCGGCCAGACCGCGAAACAGGGTCATGGCGGCATGCCCGTGGGCGTTGACCAGGCCGGGGGCGAGCAGGGTTTCCGGCAGTTCGCGGACCTCCCTGGCACCGAGTTTCAAGGCCTCGGCCCGAGTGCCGATAAAGGCGATGCGTCCGTCACGAATGCCCAGGCCATGCTCCTTGAGTACCACGCCGGCGGGCTCGACCGGAACCAGCCAGGTCGGCAGCAGGAGAAGATCGAGCGGGGCGGAGGTATTCGGCATCGTGGACGGCTTCCGGGCTTTATCTGAAATAATGGCGAAGTATACCCGAGCGCCCCCACGGGGGGATCGCTATAATCGGCGGCTTTTGTTCCGGAGTGTGGGGTGAATCATGCGCGATCGGCTATTGGCTGCGGAAAAAGTGAAGGCCATCGATTGGCGTGATGGTGCCTTGTATCTGCTCGATCAGCGCATTTTGCCGTTCGAGGAAACCTGGCTGGCCTACGACAGTGCGGCGGGGGTCGCCGAGGCGATTCGTTCGATGGTGGTGCGCGGTGCACCGGCCATTGGCATCAGCGCGGCGTACGGTGTCGTGCTGGCGGCACGGGCACGTCTGGCCGCGGGCGGCGACTGGCTGGCGGCGATGGAAGCTGATTTTGCCTTGCTGGCGAACTCGCGACCCACCGCGGTCAATCTGTTCTGGGCCCTGGACCGCATGCGTGAGCGTTTGGAGCGGGTCAAGGATGGCGCCGATCCGCTGGCGGCCCTGGAGGCCGAGGCGATGGCGATCCATGAAAGTGATCGCGAGGCCAACCTGACCATGGCGCAACTGGGGGTCGACCTGATCCGCAAGCACCAGGGCAATGCCCAGGCGATTCTCACCCACTGCAATACCGGCGCCCTGGCCACCGGCGGCTTCGGTACGGCCCTGGGAGTGATTCGCGGGGCCTTTCTGGAAGGGATGGTCGAGCAGGTCTATGCCGATGAAACCCGACCCTGGCTGCAAGGCTCGCGCCTGACCGCCTGGGAGCTGGCCAACGAAGGCATTCCGGTGACCCTGAACGCCGACTCGGCCGCCGCGCACATCATGAAGACCAAGGGTGTGACCTGGGTGATAGTCGGGGCCGACCGCATTACCGCCAATGGCGATGTGGCCAACAAGATCGGCACCTATCAGCTTGCGGTCTGCGCGATGCACCACGGCGTGCGTTTCATGGTGGTGGCGCCGAGCTCGACCGTCGACATGGACCTGGCCAGTGGCGACGATATCCCGATCGAAGAGCGCGACGGCAGCGAGCTGTTGAGTGTTGGCGGTCATCGGGTCGGGGCCGAGGTCGAGGCCTTTAATCCGGTCTTCGACGTGACGCCGGCGGACCTGATCGATGTCATCGTGACCGAAAAAGGCATCGTCGAGCGTCCGGACACCGCGAAGATGGCCCAATTGATGTGTCGAAAACGCCTGCATTGACCGGCTTTTGTCCCAGGCCATGGGGTATTTTATGGGCCCAAAAGGCAGTCATTCTGCCTCTAAGCCCCTCTCGGCGCGCTCCCGGTCGGTTACAGCGGCCGCCCGTCTACTTCCTTGCCTCTACCGGGGTAGGTGCGTGGCGGCGATTGTGATAACATCCGACGGTTTCCAGGGCAGCCCGAACCGGCTGCCTTCGCTGCGCAGATCCAAGGCATAACTCGTTGATTTGTCGTAAGTCGTTGCAGGGCATCAGGCCCGCGGCGGCGAGCTTCGTTCGTCCCATATGGATGTGACGAAGTTTCACCAGAAAAAGGAATCAGGCTTCTCATGGGCGAACTGGCCAAAGAAATCCTCCCGGTCAATATCGAAGACGAGCTGAAACAGTCCTACCTCGACTACGCGATGAGCGTGATTGTCGGGCGGGCACTGCCTGATGCGCGCGATGGCTTGAAGCCCGTGCACCGGCGTGTGCTGTTCGCGATGAGCGAACTGGGTAATGACTGGAACAAGCCGTACAAGAAATCTGCCCGTGTGGTCGGTGACGTGATCGGTAAGTATCACCCGCACGGTGATACCGCGGTCTACGACACCATTGTTCGGATGGCGCAGCCATTCTCCCTGCGCTACCTGCTGGTCGACGGCCAGGGCAACTTCGGTTCGGTGGACGGCGACAACGCCGCGGCCATGCGATACACCGAAGTGCGCATGACCAAGCTGGCGCACGAGCTGCTGGCCGACCTGCATAAGGAAACCGTGGACTGGGTGCCGAACTATGACGGCACCGAACAGATCCCGGCGGTCATGCCGACCCGTATCCCCAACCTGCTGGTCAACGGCTCCAGCGGTATCGCCGTGGGCATGGCGACCAACATCCCGCCGCACAACCTCGGTGAAGTCATCGACGGTTGCCTGGCGCTCATCGACAACCCCGAGCTGACCGTCGATGACCTGATGCAGTACATCCCGGGCCCGGACTTCCCGACCGCCGCGATCATCAACGGTCGTGCCGGTATCATCGAGGCCTATCGCACCGGTCGTGGCCGCATCTACATGCGCGCCCGTTCGACCATCGAAGACATCGACAAGGTCGGTGGTCGCCAGCAGATCGTCATCACCGAGCTGCCTTACCAACTGAACAAGGCCCGGTTGATCGAGAAGATCGCCGAGCTGGTTAAAGAGAAGAAGCTCGAAGGCATCACCGAGCTGCGCGACGAGTCCGACAAGGACGGTATGCGCGTGGTCATCGAGTTGCGCCGTGGCGAAGTGCCAGAGGTGATTCTCAACAACCTTTATGCCCAGACCCAGCTGCAAAGCGTATTCGGTATCAACATCGTTGCGCTGATCGACGGTCGCCCGCGGATCCTCAACCTCAAGGACCTGCTGGAAGCCTTCGTCCGTCACCGTCGCGAAGTCGTGACCCGGCGTACCGTGTTCGAGCTGCGCAAGGCTCGCGAGCGTGGTCATATCCTCGAAGGCCAGGCCGTTGCGCTGTCCAACATCGACCCGGTGATCGCGCTGATCAAGGCCTCGCCGACGCCGTCGGAGGCCAAGGAAGCGCTGATCAGCATGCCTTGGGAATCGTCCGCGGTCGTGGCGATGGTCGAGCGTGCCGGTGCCGACTCGTGCCGTCCGGAGACCCTGGACCCGCAGTATGGTCTGCGCGACGGCAAGTACTTCCTGTCGCCGGAACAGGCGCAGGCCATCCTCGAACTGCGTCTGCACCGCCTGACCGGCCTGGAACACGAGAAGCTGCTGGCCGAGTACCAGGAGATCCTCAACCAGATCGGCGAGCTGATCCGCATCCTCAACAGCGCCACGCGCCTGATGGAAGTGATCCGCGAAGAGCTGGAAGTGATTCGTGCCGAGTACGGCGACGTGCGCCGTACCGAGATCCTCGATGCCCGTCTCGACCTGACCCTGGGCGACATGATCCCGGAAGAAGAGCGCGTGGTGACCATCTCCCACGGCGGCTACGCCAAGACGCAGCCGTTGGCGGCCTACCAGGCCCAGCGCCGCGGTGGCAAAGGCAAGTCGGCGACCGGCGTCAAGGACGAGGACTACATTGCCCACCTGCTGGTTGCCAACAGTCACACCACGCTGCTGCTGTTTTCCAGCAAGGGCAAGGTGTACTGGCTCAAGACCTACGAAATTCCCGAAGCGTCCCGTGCCGCCCGTGGCCGTCCGCTGGTGAACCTGTTGCCGCTGGATGAGGGTGAATACATCACCACCATGCTGCCGGTGGAGGAATACACCGAAGGTCATTTCATCTTCATGGCGACCGCCGACGGTACCGTGAAGAAGACCCCGCTGGAAGCCTTCAGCCGTCAGCGTAGCGTTGGCCTGATCGCCCTGGAGCTGGATGAAGGCGACGTGCTGATCAGCGCCGCGATCACCGATGGCGAGCGCGAGGTCATGCTGTTCTCCGACGCCGGCAAGGTCACTCGCTTCAAGGAGTCCGACGTCCGTGCCATGGGTCGTACGGCCCGCGGTGTGCGCGGCATGCGCCTGAACGAAGGGCAGAAGCTGATCTCCATGATTATCCCGGAAGAAGGCAGCCAGATTCTCACGGCTTCCGAGCGCGGCTTCGGCAAGCGCACCGCGATCAGCGAGTTCCCCGAGTACAAGCGCGGCGGCCAGGGTGTGATCGCCATGGTCAGCAACGAGCGTAACGGCCGTCTGGTCGGTGCGGTACAGGTGCTCGACGGTGAGGAGATCATGCTGATTTCCGACCAGGGCACGCTGGTACGTACCCGTGTCGATGAAGTCTCCAGCCTGGGTCGTAATACCCAGGGTGTGACGTTGATCAAGCTGGCCAGCGATGAAACGCTGGTGGGCCTGGAGCGTGTCCAGGAACCTTCGGAAGTCGAAGGTGAAGAACTGGAAGAGGGTGTCGAGTTCGACGGCGAAGCGCTGATCGATGACGCGGCCGACGACCAGGCGCTGGATGCAGCGACCGACGAAGCGCAACCGCAGGACTAAAAGCGCCTGTCTGCTCTACTCTCTACCGTAGGCGTAGCCGGTCTGGAGTAGGGCGCAGGCCGGTGTGTATTGAAAGCATAGCGAGAGTGGATGTGAGCAAACGAGCCTATAACTTCTGCGCGGGTCCTGCTGCGCTGCCTGAAGCTGTCCTTTTGCGTGCCCAGTCCGAGCTGCTCGACTGGCACGGCAAGGGCCTGTCGGTCATGGAAATGAGCCATCGCAGCGATGAGTTCGTGTCCATCGCCACCAAGGCCGAGCAGGATCTGCGTGACCTGCTGGATATTCCCTCGAACTACAAGGTGCTGTTCCTGCAGGGCGGCGCCAGCCAGCAATTTGCCCAGGTCGCGCTGAACCTGCTGCCCGAAAGTGGCAAGGCCGACTACATCGAGACCGGTATCTGGTCGAAGAAAGCCATCGAGGAAGCTTCGCGTTTCGGCAACGTCAATGTCGCCGCCAGCGCCAAGCCCTATGACTATTTCGCCATTCCCGGCCAGAACGAATGGAAGCTGTCGAAAGACGCGGCCTATGTTCACTATGTGTCGAACGAAACCATCGGCGGCCTGGAGTTCGACTGGATTCCGGAAACCGGTGATGTGCCGCTGGTCACCGACATGTCCTCGGACATCCTTTCGCGCCCGGTGGATATTTCCCGCTTCGGCATGATCTATGCCGGTGCGCAGAAGAACATCGGCCCGAGCGGTATCGTCGTCAATATTGTCCGTGAAGACCTGCTGGGTCGCGCCCGTTCGATCTGCCCGACCATGCTCGACTACAAGGTCGCGGCCGACAACGGCTCCATGTACAACACCCCGCCGACCCTGGCCTGGTACCTGTCGGGCCTGGTTTTCGAGTGGCTCAAGGAGCAGGGTGGCGTCGAAGCCATCGGCAAGCTCAATGAAATCAAGCAGCGCACGCTGTATGACTTCATCGACGCCAGCGGCCTGTACAGCAACCCGATCAACAAGACCAACCGCTCCTGGATGAACGTGCCGTTCCGCCTGGCCGACGATCGCCTGGACAAGCCGTTCCTGGCCGGCGCCGAAGAGCAGGGCCTGTTGAATCTCAAGGGCCACCGTTCGGTGGGTGGCATGCGCGCCTCCATTTACAACGCCGTCGACATCAACGCGGTGAACGCGCTGGTGGCGTACATGGCAGCGTTCGAGAAGGAACACGGCTAATGTCCGAGCAAGAACTCAAGGCACTGCGCCTGCGTATCGACAGCCTCGATGAGAAAGTTCTCGAACTGATCAGCGAGCGCGCACGCTGCGCCCAGGAAGTCGCGCGGGTAAAAATGGCCTCGCTGGCCGAGGGCGAAGTGCCGGTGTTCTATCGTCCGGAACGTGAAGCCCAGGTGCTCAAGCGGGTCATGGAGCGCAACCAGGGACCGCTGGGCAACGAAGAAATGGCGCGGCTGTTCCGCGAGATCATGTCTTCCTGCCTGGCCCTGGAACAGCCGCTGAAAGTGGCTTACCTGGGTCCTGAAGGTACCTTCACCCAGGCTGCGGCCATGAAGCATTTCGGCCATGCCGTGATCAGCAAGCCGATGGCGGCGATCGACGAAGTCTTCCGTGAAGTGGCGGCCGGCGCGGTGAATTTTGGTGTGGTGCCGGTGGAAAACTCCACCGAGGGTGCGGTCAACCACACCCTCGACAGTTTCCTCGAGCACGACATGGTGATTTGCGGTGAAGTCGAGCTGCGCATTCACCACCACCTGCTGGTGGGCGAAAACACCAAGACCGACAGCATCAGTCGCATCTACTCCCACGCCCAGTCCCTGGCCCAGTGCCGCAAGTGGCTGGACGCCCATTACCCGAACGTCGAGCGCGTGGCGGTTTCCAGCAACGCCGAAGCGGCGAAGCGGGTCAAGGGCGAGTGGAACTCGGCGGCGATTGCCGGCGACATGGCGGCCGGCCTGTATGGCTTGACCCGCCTGGCGGAGAAAATCGAGGACCGTCCGGACAACTCCACGCGGTTCCTGATGATCGGTAGCCAGGAAGTGCCGCCTACCGGCGACGACAAGACCTCGATCATTGTTTCCATGAGCAACAAGCCTGGCGCGCTCCACGAGCTGCTGGTGCCGTTCCACGACAACGGGATTGACCTGACGCGTATCGAGACCCGACCTTCGCGCAGTGGTAAATGGACGTATGTGTTCTTTATCGACTTCGTTGGCCATCATCGTGATCCGCTGGTCAAGGGTGTGCTGGAGAAGATCAGTCAGGAAGCCGTCGCCCTCAAGGTGCTGGGCTCCTACCCGAAAGCGGTTCTGTAAAGGCGTTGATCATGAGCGGTAACTTCCTCGCCCTGGCTCAGCCGGGCGTGCAACAACTGTCGCCTTACGTTCCGGGCAAGCCCGTGGATGAACTGGCTCGTGAGCTGGATATTGATCCGGCGCGGATCATCAAGCTGGCGAGCAACGAGAATCCCCTTGGGGCGAGTCCCAAGGCCCTGGCGGCGATTCACGATGCCCTGGCGGATTTGACCCGTTATCCGGACGGCAATGGTTTCGAGCTCAAGCAGCGTCTGTCCGAGCTGTGCCGGGTGCAGGCCAGCCAGGTGACCCTGGGCAATGGTTCCAACGATATTCTCGAACTGGTCGCCCGTGCCTACCTGGCGCCGGGGTTGAACGCGGTGTTCAGCGAACATGCCTTTGCGATCTACCCCATCGTGACCCAGGCGGTGAATGCCGAGGCCCGTGTGGCTCCGGCCAAGGACTTCGGGCATGACCTGGCGGCGATGCTCGCGGCCATCGACGAAAACACCCGTGTGGTGTTTATCGCCAACCCGAACAACCCGACCGGTACCTGGTTCGGCCCGAGGGCGCTGGAGACGTTTCTCGCCGCTGTGCCGCAGGATGTCCTGGTGGTCCTGGACGAGGCCTATATCGAATATGCCGAAGGTGTCGACCTGCCGGATGGCCTGAACTACCTGGCAAGCTATCCGAACCTGCTGGTTTCTCGAACTTTCTCCAAGGCCTACGGCCTGGCGGCCTTGCGTGTCGGTTATGCGCTGTCGTCGCCCGCCGTGGCGGATATCCTCAATCGCGTTCGCCAACCGTTCAATGTCAACAGCCTGGCGCTGGTCGCGGCCCGTGCGGCACTTGACGATGTCGAGTATGTCGCCCGTAGCCGAAGCTTGAACGAAGCCGGCATGCAGCAACTGGAAGAAGGTTTTCGCCAGTTGGGGCTGAGCTGGATTCCCTCGAAGGCCAATTTCATTGCTGTCGATGTCGGTCGTGAGGCTGGCCCGGTGTACCAGGGGCTGCTGCGTGAAGGGGTGATCGTGCGTCCGGTGGCCGGTTACGGCCTGCCGAAGCACCTGCGGGTCAGCATTGGCCTGGCCAGTGAGAACAGTCGTTTGCTGGAGGCGCTGGCCAAGGTCCTGGCCCGTGGTTGATGTCATGTCGATGCAATCTGTGAAGCCTATGATCGGCCGCCTTGTGGTGGTCGGCCTGGGTTTGATCGGCGGCTCCTTTGCCAAGGGGCTGCGGGAAAGCGGCCTGTGCCGGGAAGTGGTGGGTGTCGATCTCGACCCGCAATCCCGTGAGCTCGCGGTCGAGTTGGGCGTGGTCGATCGTTGTGAGGCTGATCTGGCGACGGCTTGCCAGGGCGCCGACGTGATTCAGCTGGCGGTGCCGATCCTGGCCATGGAGAAAATGCTCGGCTTGCTGGCGGGCATGGACCTGGGGCAGGCGATCCTCACGGATGTCGGCAGTGCCAAGGGCAATGTCGTGCGTGCCGCCGGTCGGGCCTTTGGCACCATGCCGCCGCGTTTTGTCCCGGGGCACCCGATTGCCGGGTCCGAACAGAGTGGCGTGCAGGCCTCCAACAGTGCGCTGTTCCGTCGGCACAAGGTGATCCTGACGCCGTTGGCCGACACCGATCCGTCGGCGCTGGCGACGGTCGATGCGCTCTGGCGGGCCCTGGGGGCGGATGTCGAGCACATGCAGGTCGAGCGTCACGACGAAGTGCTGGCGGCGACCAGTCATTTGCCGCACCTGCTGGCCTTCGGCCTGGTGGACTCGTTGGCCAAGCGCAACGAGAACCTGGAGATTTTTCGCTACGCCGCCGGTGGATTCCGCGATTTCACGCGGATTGCTGGCAGCGATCCGGTGATGTGGCACGATATCTTCCTGGCCAACCGGGACGCTGTGCTGCGTGCGCTGGACAGTTTTCGCGGTGACCTGGACGTCTTGCGCGATGCGGTCGATGCCGGGGATGGGCCTCAGTTGCTGGAGGTATTCCAGCGTGCGCAAGCGGCGCGCGAGCATTTCGGCAGAATCCTGGCCCGCCGGGCCCGCAAGGGCACCTTGAACGCCAATGATGATCACAAAGAGGCACGGTCGTGAATATTCAAGCTCCAGTTATCACCATTGACGGGCCGAGCGGTTCGGGCAAGGGCACGGTCGCCGGGATCCTGGCCAAGCGCCTGAACTGGTGCCTGCTGGATTCCGGCGCCCTCTATCGGTTGCTGGCATTCGCCGCGCGCAACCATGGGGTCGACCTGACCAACGAGGAACTGCTCAAGGCCCTGGCCGCTCATCTGGATGTACAGTTCGTCGGTGCGACCAGTGATCGTACGGCGCGGATCATCCTCGAGGGCGACGACGTCACCGAAGATATCCGCAATGAGCAGGTCGGCGCCTGGGCTTCCCAAGTCGCGGCGTTGCCGGCGGTGCGCGAGGCTTTGCTGCAACGCCAGCGGGCGTTCCAGGAGCCGCCAGGCCTGGTGGCCGATGGCCGGGACATGGGCACGGTGGTGTTTCCCGATGCGCCGCTGAAGATTTTCCTGACCGCCAGCTCCGAGGAGCGGGCTCGTCGCCGGTACTTGCAGTTGAAGGCCAAGGGCGATGATGTTAGTCTGTCGAGTCTGCTAGATGAGATACGTGCACGCGATGAGCGTGACACCCAGCGAGCGGTAGCCCCGCTCAAGCCGGCGGCTGACGCCATACAGCTGGATTCCACGGAATTGTCCATCGAGCAGGTGCTGGAACGCATCATGAGCGAGATCGCCATTCGCGATATCGCCGGGTGACCAAGAGGTGTGCAGGGGACCAGTCATAGTCCTGCGCGGCTTCTTTCATATGAACGTAACCCACACCGTCTGGGGTGTGGCAGATGGGCGTATTCTTCGCCCTTATCAACAGGAATTAAAATGAGCGAAAGCTTTGCGGAACTCTTTGAAGAGAGCTTGAAGACCCTTAATCTTCAGGCTGGTTCGATCATCACCGGTGTTATCGTTGATATCGATTACCAAGCTCGTTGGGTCACTGTCCACGCCGGTCTGAAGTCTGAAGCTCTGATCCCGCTGGAACAGTTCTACAACGATGCTGGCGAGCTGAACATCAACGTCGGTGACGAAGTTCACGTGGCGCTGGATTCGGTTGAAGACGGCTTTGGTGAAACCAAGCTGTCCCGTGAAAAAGCCAAGCGCGCTGAATGCTGGATCGTTCTGGAAGCAGCCTTCGCAGCCGAAGAAGTGGTCAAGGGCGTTATCAACGGTAAGGTTAAAGGCGGCTTCACTGTCGACGTTAACGGCATCCGTGCGTTCCTGCCAGGTTCTCTGGTTGACGTCCGTCCAGTGCGCGACACCACGCACCTGGAAGGCAAAGAGCTCGAGTTCAAGGTCATCAAGCTCGACCAGAAACGCAACAACGTTGTCGTTTCCCGTCGCAGCGTCCTGGAAGCCGAGAACTCCGCCGAGCGTGAAGCTCTGCTGGAATCCTTGCAGGAAGGTCAGCAAGTCAAGGGTATCGTCAAGAACCTCACCGATTACGGCGCATTCGTCGATCTGGGTGGCGTCGATGGCCTGCTGCACATCACCGACATGGCTTGGAAGCGCATCAAGCACCCATCGGAAATCGTCAACGTTGGCGACGAGATCGATGTCAAGGTTCTGAAGTACGATCGCGAACGCAATCGTGTTTCCCTGGGCCTCAAGCAACTGGGCGAAGATCCATGGGTTGCTATCAAAGCCCGTTACCCAGAAAGCACTCGCGTCACCGCTCGTGTTACCAACCTGACCGACTACGGCTGCTTCGCTGAGCTGGAAGAAGGTGTTGAAGGCCTGGTACACGTTTCCGAAATGGACTGGACCAACAAGAACATCCACCCTTCGAAAGTCGTACAAGTCGGCGACGAAGTGGAAGTCATGGTTCTGGACATCGACGAAGAGCGTCGTCGTATCTCCCTCGGCATCAAGCAGTGCAAATCTAACCCATGGGAAGATTTCTCTGGCCAGTTCAACAAGGGCGATAAAATCTCCGGCACCATCAAGTCGATCACCGATTTCGGTATCTTCATTGGTCTGGACGGCGGCATCGACGGTCTGGTTCACCTGTCCGACATCTCCTGGAACGAAGTGGGCGAAGAAGCCGTTCGTCGTTTCAAGAAGGGCGACGAGCTGGACACCGTTATCCTGTCGGTTGACCCAGAGCGCGAGCGCATTTCCCTGGGTATCAAGCAACTGGAAAGCGACCCGTTCTCCGAGTACGTCTCGGTTAACGACAAAGGCGCCATCGTTAAAGGCATCGTGAAAGAAGTTGACGCCAAAGGCGCCATCATCGTTCTGGCCGACGATATCGAAGCGACTCTGAAAGCCTCCGAAATCAGCCGTGACCGCGTTGAAGACGCGCGCAACGTTCTGAAAGAAGGCGAAGAAGTAGAAGCCAAGATCATCAGCGTTGACCGCAAGAGCCGCGTGATCCAGCTGTCGATCAAGTCGAAAGACGTTGAAGACGAAAAAGAAGCCATCCAGAGCCTGCGCGACAAGCCAGCTGCTTCGGATGCTCCAGTCGACACCACTCTCGGTGCTCTGCTGCGTGCTCAGATGGAAAAACAGAACTAAGTTCTGTCGGACCATAGAAAAAGGGCGACTTCGGTCGCCCTTTTTTGTGCCCACGATTTGACGTTCAAAATCTGAAACGAATTCAGGGTGGCGACGGTCTTATTTATCAGTGTAAAAACGTTTGTCGTCAGGATCGTAGATTTGTGCTTCGTGAGCGGTTCGGGGAGCGCGTCAGTAAGGAAAGGAATGAGCAAGCTAATGGTTGTCCTCGCGTTGCTGTTACTTGCGGGGTGCGTCACCCAGGCGACGACTCACGTCAGGCGGGGCGTGAGCGGTGTCGAGATCGACTGTTCGGGACTTGGGTCGGACTGGGACAAGTGTTACACGCGGGCTGCCCTTGAGTGCAAGGCTCAGGGCTATAAGGTCGTCACCCGGTCCAGCGATGCAAAGGATGAAGGGGATGGCTATCTTTTCGGCTGGAATCCGGCTGGCGCCGTCACTCGCACCATGCTGGTGATTTGTAATTAGACGATCCTGTTCCTTGTTTCTTCTGCATGCAGATAAGTCAATAGATGGGCTGTTCAAAACCTTCCGCTCATGCTAAAACCTTCGAAGTGCTTTCCTAGCTGCTTGAAAAAGAAGGGAAAAATATGACGAAGTCGGAGCTGATCGAACGAATTGTCACCCATCAGGGGCTGCTTTCATCCAAGGATGTGGAGCTGGCCATCAAGACCATGCTTGAGCAAATGTCCCAATGCCTGGCAACCGGCGACCGCATCGAGATCCGCGGGTTTGGGAGTTTTTCGTTGCACTACCGCGCTCCGCGGGTCGGGCGAAATCCAAAGACCGGGCAGTCAGTGAGCCTGGACGGGAAGTTTGTACCGCATTTCAAGCCGGGGAAGGAGTTGAGGGATCGGGTGAATGAGGAGGAAGAGGATTGATTGGATGAATTGGCGGTAACGCTATTTCCGGCTTACCAGTTGTCCTATGGGGCGGTTTTCCGGGAAGGAGCGCTGGGGTGAAGCCCAAGTTCATGCCCTCAGAGGGATGTCCTGTGAATATAGTTGTATAATTACATTTTTGTCTGATTTTTGATCCGCGTTGCCATGAAGATACTTTATCCTGGTGAGTCATCAACAGGAGAAGCTTAAATGGATGGTGCGTGAAACGGCATCTTGGGTAATGCCTCACTAGATCTCCCGGATAGTTGCTCAAGAAATCTGAAGGTAAGAATATTCGAAAAGGATGTCATGTGTGGAATTGGTCGAGAAAATTTGTATATTGAAAAAGTGCGAATAGCACGGATAGCACGGATAGCACGGATAGCACGGATAGCACGGATAGGGCGTTAGGAATGGTTGATGTTTTAGGTAGTAATGGAGTTGAGGCTCCACGGGCGCTGGGTTTGATCGATTTTTTTCGGCTTTTTTGGCGGCAAAGGTTCTTGCTGTTTTTTATTATGTTGGTCAGTGGCGGGGCGGGAGCAGGTTATGCCTTTTGGGCTGTGCCAGTCTATGAATTTAACGTTGTTTTAGGTCCCCCTGCGGCGAGTGAAGTGTCAGCGCTGAATTATGGTCGTGGTAAAGACTTTGGCTTGGGATACCTGACGACCAGAGAAGTTTATGCTGTGTTCGCCCGTGAACTGAAGTCGTTGGATGTGCGACATGACTTTTATACAAAGATCTATCTACCTTCGCTACCTGTTGAGGTTCGCGGTTCGGAGGAGGCTTCCTACGCCCGTTTTGCCAAGAAGCTTGTCATTGCCGAGATGCCACTCAAGATCTATCCAGATGAAAATTTCGATAAGCGTTTTCCGCTCAATAGCTATCTGGTTGTCATGCGTGACAGTAATGCCGAGCAGGTTAAACAATGGCTCCAGGCGTTTGTCAAATTTGCAAGTGATGCGGCAGTGGCTGAGGTTGTCGAGCAGGTAAATCGTGATGCGATGGTGCTGGCGCGCAGCTATGACCATCAGATCGAGGTAGAGCGTAGCGCTGCGAATGATGGGGCCTCTGCCTCGAGGATTCGGGCCTGGGAAGTTAAGCGCAACTATTTTCGTGATCTGAAGGTTGGTGCTGAAGGGGTGGGGGTCTATCGATCAGATGGTTTTTTACAGGTTGAAAATATAGCGCCCGGTAAAAAAATCATCGTCTACTTCTTTTTGAGCGCTTTGCTCGGCGGGGCTTTTGCCGGATTGATGATCGCAGGGAAATTTTTCTTCGACGTATTGCGATGGCGGCAGGGAAAATTCTAGCCATTGATCCTGAGAAGGACGGTGTAGAGAGGAAGGGGGCGCGATGCTCCCTTTTGTTTTTTTGAGACAGTCTCCGCTGCCGGTGATGGCTGCTGTGGCTGTCGGGATAGGAGCTATTAGTCGTATAATGGGCGGTCAGTAGAGCAGTGTCCGCGACAGAAGTGCACGTAGGGTGATTTTTGGCCCGATGCATCCGGCCTTGATGCGAATAGGAAAGGCAGTTTTGAAAGGGGGGGGGGGTGATAGCTTGATGCCGTAATTTGTTGTTTTTTTGAGAATGGTTGTTATTGGTGTTTATGGTTTTTTGCATCTGTCAAGGCTTGCCTTGACTGGTTTTGGATGTGAGGGAGTGCTGAGATCGCTGTCAGCAGTCGCCGCACCTGGCCTATTTCCTCGGTAGTGCGCTCGTAACGGGTCAGCACCCGAGGAGTTTGGAGTGCTGCGATGATCTGAGATTCGGGCGCAGCTGCCGATTTTTCAAGACTGAACTGTTCAATATTATGAATATGACGGCATTGGTAATCGAATGACTTTAAAGGTTTTGAGTGTGTTTGGCACACGTCCTGAAGCTATCAAAATGGCACCATTGGCGCTGCTTCTTGCCGCGGATGAGCGTTTTAATGCGAAGATCTGCGTTACGGGACAACACCGTCAAATGTTGGATCAGGTGTTGGAGCTATTCGAACTCGAGCCAGATTTTGATTTGAATATCATGAGACCTGCTCAAACGCTCACAGATGTTACCACGGCGATTCTTCAGGGCATGAAAGACATATTTGTCGACTATCGGCCTGACGTTATTCTTGTGCACGGTGACACTGCGACCACCTTCGCAACTACCCTGGCGGCCTACTATCACCAGATTCCAGTGGCTCACGTCGAGGCTGGACTGCGTACCGGTAATCTCTATTCTCCCTGGCCCGAGGAGGCGAATCGAAAGTTGACGGGGGCATTGGCAGCCGTTCACTTCGCCCCGACCGAGCGCTCGCAGCAAAACCTGCTTCAAGAGGGCGTGGATGCGGCATCCATTCATGTCACGGGCAACACGGTAATTGATGCGTTACTCGAAGTCGTAAAAAAACTGGAATCCAGCGAGGCGTTGCAGGCTCAGTTCGCCGAACAGTTTGGTTTTTTGTCAAAAGACCGCCGCCTGGTATTGGTGACCGGCCATCGCCGTGAAAGCTTTGGTGACGGTTTTGAGCGGATATGTCACGCCCTGGTTTCCATTGCCAAGGAGTTTGATGATGTTGAAATTGTCTATCCGGTGCACTTGAACCCTAATGTGCGTGAGCCGGTCAATCGACTGCTGGGTGGCGTTAAAAATATCCATCTGATCGAACCTTTGGATTATTTGCCGTTTGTGTACCTGATGAATCGCTCCCACCTGATTCTGACAGACTCGGGAGGTGTGCAAGAGGAGGCGCCGTCCCTGGGCAAGCCCGTGCTGGTGATGCGGGACACTACGGAGCGGCCGGAGGCTGTCGAGGCGGGTACAGTCAGGCTCGTGGGGACTTCTGAAGATGCAATCATCAGTAACCTGCAGGCGCTTCTTCGAAGCTACGCAGCCTACGAAAAAATGAGTGTTGCCCATAACCCTTATGGCGATGGCAAAGCTTGCATGCGTATTGTAGCTGTCCTGGCAACGCTTCAGAAATAAGGTTCATTCATGAATTTTTCAACCATTTCAGTTATTGGTTTAGGTTATATCGGCCTGCCAACAGCCGCTGTTTTTGCGGCGCGAAAGATAAAAGTGCTCGGTGTCGACGTCAACCAGGCGGCGGTCGATACGATCAATCGCGGTCAGATCCATATCGTCGAACCGGATCTGGATATGGTCGTCCATGCCGCGGTTACTGAAGGTTTTCTTCGGGCCAGTACCCAGCCCGAGCCGGCCGACGCTTTTCTGATCGCGGTGCCTACGCCGTTCAAGGAAAACCATGCGCCAGACCTGAGTTATATCGAGTCGGCGAGTAAGTCGATTGCTCCCGTTCTGAAAAAGGGTGACCTGGTTATTCTCGAGTCCACATCGCCAGTCGGTGCGACTGAGCAGATGGCTGCCTGGTTGGCTGAAGCGCGTCCGGACTTGAGCTTTCCCCAGACATGTGGCGAAGCGTCGGATATCAGAATCGCTCATTGTCCAGAGCGTGTTCTGCCAGGGCACGTATTGCGTGAGTTGGTCCAGAATGATCGCGTTATCGGCGGGATGACACCGAAATGTTCGGCGCTTGCGACCAGCCTGTACAAGATTTTTGTCCTGGGTGAATGTATTGTGACCAACGCGCGAACAGCTGAAATGTGTAAGCTGACAGAAAATAGTTTTCGTGATGTCAATATTGCCTTTGCCAATGAACTTTCAATGATCTGCGATTCGTTTGATGTCGATGTCTGGGAGTTGATAAAACTCGCCAACCGTCATCCGCGAGTCAATATTCTTCAACCGGGCCCGGGCGTCGGTGGGCACTGTATCGCCGTTGACCCTTGGTTTATTGTCAGTCAGGCCGAAGGGCAGGCGCGGCTGATTCGCACCGCTCGCGAAGTCAATGATTCCAAGCCTGATTGGGTCATGGAGAAGGTCGACAGGGCTATCGCCGAGCATCTGTCAGGCAATCCAGGGAAGCTTGAAAAAGACGTCGTTATCGCCTGTTTCGGCCTGGCCTTCAAGCCCGACATCGATGACCTCCGCGAGAGTCCGGCGCTCGAGATCGCAAAGGATATTTCGAAGCGTCATTCCGGCAAGGTGCTTGTCGTTGAGCCGAATATCGAAGGTTTGCCTGAGGCGCTGAAAGCGACAACGGAAATTACCAGCATCGAGGAAGCGATTGCTCGAGCGGATGTTTTGTTATTGTTGGTTGATCATAAAGAGTTCAAGGCTGTTCCCGCCGCCACATTGCAGGGTCGTAAGATAGTCGATACCCGTGGAATCTGGCTGCCATGAAAGTTCTTCCTGTCATCATGTCCGGAGGGGCTGGCACCCGTCTTTGGCCCTTGAGCAGGACCCTGTACCCCAAGCAGTTTCTGGCAATGTCAGGCAGAGAAACCCTCTTTCAGCAAGCGGCTTCCCATTTGTCCGAGCTGGGGGCCTGGGTTGCGGTTTGGCGCTCGCAGGATAAGGACGCGCAGGAAAGCGCCATACGCGGTGATGTCATTATCGATTCCAGCGTTAATACGCTGATTGTTGCTAGTAGTGCGAATATCTATGGCAACTCGCTGTCCTCACCGATTGCCGAAAGCGCAAGCCCGCAGCCGATGAATCACTACGCGCTCAGTAAGCTGGCGATGGAGGCGCTGGTTCAGAAATGGTTCAGTCGTATTTCAATAGTGGTTGTCAGGCCATTCAACTACACGGGGCCTGGTCAGTCCGAGTCTTTTGTTTTTTCAAAAATCGTGGGCGCTTTTGCGAGAAGCGAACCGGAATTGAGGCTGGGAAATATCGATGTTTCCCGGGATCTTTCCGATGTGCGTTTAGTGGTTGAGGCGTATGCCAGGTTATTGCTTTGCGATGCTCGCAGCGAGTTTTTTAATATCTGCTCTGGGCGCAGTATTTCCTTGGAAAACGTGATCGATGAGAAGGCACTGATCGCAGGCTACATGCCAAAAGTTTCCGTTGATCCTGCGTTTGTCAGGCAGGACGAGGTCAAGAGCCTCTATGGGGATCCTTCAAGGCTCTTTTCTGCTGTCGGTGATATTTCCATACCTGGTTTGCGCGAGACATTACTGTCTATGTACGAGCATAAGGTTACCGTCAAAGCTTAACGGCCAGTTTCAGGTTGGTGCACTGTGCGTATCTGTTTTTTTGCTAACATGTCAGCTCATGAAAACTGGCGTGAAATGTTTGACAAGGTCGAGTTCTACCGGGTCGATATTCGTATCCTCAAGGAATTGGGTCACGAAGTCATAGTTTCAGGTACGCCTGCGACGCTGGACTGGAAGGCTGATTTGTATTTTTGCTGGTGGTGGGGGCATTCGCCGCTCCCGCTGTTGGCCGGAAAATTGCGCCGAAAACCGGTGATCGTGACGGGGGCATTCGATTATTCAACGTGCCGGAAAGAAATTCCCGGTATGTGTTATCTGGATCGCCCGTGGTGGCAGAGAGTTGTATTACGCGCCTCGTTGCTGTTGGCTGACAGGAATCTGTTCATCTCTCATTTCGAGCGTGAGGAAGTGACCTCGAATCTTTCGGTGAAAAACCCGGTCGAGGCGACGCTGGCAATTGATACCGACTTTTACTCTCCTGGTGATCAAGCCGCGACGCCTGGTAATTATTTTTTTACCGTAAGTTGGACAAGTCGGACCAACGTTATTCGCAAGGGGCTTATTCCTACTATTGAAGCGTTTGCCCGGTTGGCTGAGCGTGCGAAAGATCTTCGTCTCGTTATAGCCGGGAAAAATGGCGATTATTTGTCCGAACTGAAGGCGTTGACTGCAAGGCTTGGGGTAAGCGATCAGGTCGAGTTTATCGGAATGATCTCCGATGAAGAAAAGCGTACTCATTATCGCAACTGCCTGGCCTACGTCCAGCCGACGCTTTATGAAGGGTTTGGGCATGCCATTGGCGAGGCCTTGGCCTGCGGGGCTCGTGTCATTACTTCGCCGCGGGGCGCAGTGCCAGAAGTAGCCGGCGATCATGCCTATTGGGTTCAGCCCGAGAGTGTTGACGAAATCGCGGCCGCCATGAGCTCCGTACTTCAAGCAGAAGTCGGCGATGGCGCGGCGGTTCGGCATAATTGGATTGTGTCGAAGTTTTCTATTGCCGCGCGTCGGGATGTTCTAAAGGCGGTTATAGATTCACTGGCACAAAAAAAGCGGGTGTGAATGTATGGGGTGTTCAAGGGCAATCGCTATGAATGGCGGTGTGGAGTGCTAGCGCGCCTAATCGCCTTGCTGGAAGGTTCACGGCTTTTTCAGCTTTTTATTATCACTGCTTGTATTCAAGGTGGTGTCATCGTCAGCCAGTTCCTGGTTTTCCCCTGGATCAGCCCCGCGGAGGTGGGGACGATTCGCTCCGTGGAAACCATCATTGCCCTGATCGTGCTGGCTGGCAGCCTGGGTATGCAGAGCATCGCGGTTCGAGAGTCTTCGGAGGTTGATGGTCTGCTGCTTCAGGGAGAGGTACTGCAGCGTGTTTATATGCTGATCGGCCTGACGTCTTTTGTGACGGTGCTGGGTGTTTGTATTGGCTACGGCCTTCTTCCGGTGTCGATCATTGGTGGTTATGTTTTACAGGCCTGTGGTCTGGTCTTTCTGACTAATTTGATTCGTGCTTCCACCGCGTTTGCGCAGGGTGTGAAAGCGATCAGGGAAATATATTTTGCATTGATGCTGGCAACCACTGCCGGGGTATTGGTGCACGTTTTGTTGACGCGAATTTATGGGGTTCACGGCTGGGTGCTCGCTCGCTACTTTGGTGAGGGGTTGTGTTTGCTTGTGGTGGGATGGAAGTTGAGGGCGTATGTCACCTCGGCCTGTGATAGGCGTCATTTCAGTTGGCAAAAGCTGATCGTTATGGCGCGCTCCGGTGCGTTGGTCAATGCGAGTCTTTTTGTCCGCCTGATTGTTGATAGCTTGCCGATATTGCTGTTGAATTATTTTACCTTGCCCATCGACCAAGTCGGTTATTTTGGTGTTGCCATGCTCGGCCTTGTTGCCGGGATATTGCCCGTGACGATAATCGCCCAGCGGGCACTTCCTGAGCTGGTCTCGGCGTTTGAGGACAAGGAAATATTTCGAAAAAATTACGCATTATTTGTCAGTACTATGCTGAAAGTGTCGTCCTTGACTGCCGTGCTGTTGATACTGGCTTCTCTGATATGGCTGTTTTTTTCGAAAGGGGCCTATGAGTTGACAGCACTCTATTCTCTGGTATTGGCACTGTCGTTACCCATGAAAGCGATGGCACTCTGCTGTGGTACAATGCTGCTGGTCCTTCGGGTCTTTGGACTCAGTTTGAAAATAAATATTGTCGAGGGTTGTGTGGTTTTACTTACACTTTTCAGTGGCGTTCCACTGATCGGCGGATGGGCGGGGGTTCTGGCGTCTTTAGTTGGGGCGGCCTGTTCTGCCGGTTTGTTGTTTTATTTTTTACGGCAGCGCTTGGCAGAGTTGTGAGCGAAAGAAGGACAGCTTTTGAAAATGTAAAGGCCTCGGATGGTCGATAGATGATAGGGGGTCTTATGGAACTTGCTTTAGTGGCTTTTATTGGTTTTCTCAGCATCGCCTATTGCCGCCTTGTTGGGCTGTTTGCACGCTTTGATGTCAGGCGCGATGCGTTTTTTATTTTTTTTTGCTTTCAGGCAATTGTTTACCTGATCGCGTCCCCGATGGGTGTCTACTTTCTGAATGATGGGGCCGACGTGTCAGGCTACTCGGGGTTCTGGATAGGGATATTGGTTTTTTACTTCCCCGTCCTGTTTGTCGCCTATGGATTGTTGGTGTGGCGTCTTCCCGGGATTGAAAAGGTGGTTGTCGTTTATCGATCTCGGTTCGCGATTACCGCGTTTTCAATTCTTTCTATTCTGTTGCTCGGCATTTATTGTTTTCGCGCGTTATCGCTTGGTTATTTTTTTCGGAGAATTGGTTCGGCGGAGGCCGCACAGCTTTTTTCCAGTTTGAGCGGATTAGACCTGCTGTTGATAAAATTTCATGATATGGCGGTTCCGCCCATTTTTTTCATGCTGATCGTGATCTTACGTCAGCAGTGGTCTCCGTTGTGGATGAAAATTATCGGAGTCATATTGGCTGTTGATGTATTGATATTTGCCGTTGTCAACTCACGGATCGCATTGGTTTTTATTTTTGTGTCCGTTGGAGTCATGATGTTGTGGACGGGGCTTGAGTTGAAGAAGTTTGCGCTTCGAATGCTGGCCCTGTCTCCCGTTTTTCTCTATCTCATGATCGTACTGGTCAACTTTCGCACCAGTGTTGATGCGGGAGGGGTCGACTACCTTGCTATATTGAATCCCTTTATGATAAGCACGGGGGGCTCTCAGATTAGTGCCCATGAGTGGTTGGATCGGGTCAATTGCTTTGATTTGATCAGTATCATCAGTCCTGTGCTGCAAGAACGTGGGTTTCCTTTGGGAGAAGCTTGGTATAGTCCATTCATCAGCTTGTTTGGTCCGCTGGTAGGCTCAACTGACGCGATCACACTGAAGGCGATGGGGATGACGACCGCCAAGGCTTTCATGATAGGGGAGTACACCAGCTTGTCCGCTGTTGATTATCAGAGCTGTGGACTAACGGATGCGTACGGCAATTTCGGTCCGGTTGGTTTTATTTTGGCGGGCCTTGTTCATGGTGTTTTCCTGGGGCTTATCACGCGCCTGCTGATGCATGGACGCAGTGGGCGAACACTGCTGGTGGTCATTATGCTGTCCTACTACTTCCTGCTCTTTGAGCAGGAGTTTTTCAATTTTGCCGTTGGCTGGATAAGGATCGTACCTTGGCTGGTTGTCTTGGCGCTGCTTGTACCCATTCGCTATTACTCCGTTGTTGGCAGTCGGTCTGCACCTCCTGAAAAAACTGCGGTTTCGACTGGATAGTCTTTTGCTTTTTAAATGAAGAAGCAAACGATATTTTAAACACATTGAGAGACGTTCTATGTGCGGTATCATGGGGTATGTTCATCGCGGTGAAAAAGAAACGATCGATTTTTCGGCGGCGCTTTCTTTTATTCGCCGTCGTGGTCCTGATGACCAGGGCGTTTGGTCGGATACAAACGCTGGCGTCTGGTTAGGTCAAGTACGCCTGTCCATTCTCGACACTTCTTCGGCAGGCCACCAACCCATGATTTCGGCCGATGGTCGGGTGGTCATGGTTTTTAATGGGGAAATCTATAATTTTCGCGAACTTCGAGTTCACTTGGAGAAAGCCGGGGATACGTTTTTCAGCCAGTCCGACTCCGAGGTTCTGCTTGCCTTGTTTTGCCGTTATGGCATCGATTGCCTGTCGCGCTTAAACGGTATTTTTTCGGTTGTCTTTTGGGAACGTGACACTCAGAAACTCTGGGTTGCCCGTGATCAATTGGGTGTCAAACCCCTTTATATACACGCTGGGCATGATCGCTTTGCTTTTTCGAGTGAGATGAAAGGTTTGCTGCGAGGCGGATTTACCAAACCGGACATTGACCCTCAGGCGGTATTGGCCCATTTGGGGTATTTGTGGTCGCCCGGGGAAAAGACAATCGTCCGGGGTATCAAGAAGGTGTTGCCCGGGCAGGCCATGTGTATTGTCAATGGTCAGGTCGAGAAGGCGTGGTTCTATTATGAGCTACCCATGTTGGAGGCTTCACAGCTTCAACCTGTCGAGGAAACGACCCGGGAGTTGGCGGCAGCGGTTCGCACGGCTGTCAAGCGACAGCTGGTGTCGGATGTACCGTTGGGCTCGTTTCTTTCGGGAGGCCTGGACTCCAGTGCCATCGTTGCATTCGCTGCTGAGGAGATACGAGGCAAGGAGCGTCTGCAATGTTTTAGCATCAAGATTGACAGTGCTTCCGCTGCCGGCGAGGGATTTGCCGAGGATTTGCCATACGCGGAAAAAGTGGCAAAACATCTGGATGTGGACCTGCAGGTAGTCACTGTCGGTGACGAAATGATGGACCGCCTACCTGATGTGGTCTATCTCCTCGACGAGCCCACGGCGGATCCGGCAGCGCTGAACGCGTTGTTTATCTCGGAGATGGCCAGCCAAAACGGCATTAAGGTGCTGCTGTCCGGGGCTGGTGGCGATGATATTTTTACCGGATACCGACGTCATTTCGCCCTGGCGCAGGAGCGTTGGTGGGGGCATCTGCCTGCTGTTATTCGTAAAGGGCTAGCGGGGAGTGCTGCACTACTGCCTGCGTCTTCACCCTTGTCGCGGCGCCTGGGCAAGGCTTTCCGCTATGCGGAGTTGCCACAGGACGATCGGCTGATCAGCTACTTCTTTTGGCTGGACCCGGACATGGCTTTTGGCCTGCTGGCACCTGACTTGCGTCGGGAGTTATCGATCGACGACCTGTTCGCTCCAATGCGTGAGTCGTTGGCTCGTCTTCCGAACGACGCTACGCCGCTGGACAAGATGCTGACTTTGGAGTGCAAGCATTTCCTGGCAGACCACAATCTTAATTACACGGACAAGATGGGGATGGCGACGGGGGTTGAAGTTCGTGTTCCCTTGTTGGACCTGGAACTTGTCAAGCTGGCAGGTAGCTTGCCTTCGGGGCTCAAGCAAAAGGGTCGGGAGGGCAAGTGGATTTTCAGAAAGGCCATGGAGCCTTATCTCCCGCATGATGTTATTTATCGCCCTAAAACCGGTTTTGGCGTGCCGCTTCGCCATTGGCTGCAGGGGCGTTTGAAGCCGCTGGTCGATGAGGTGCTGTCACCCGTTTCGCTCGCGTCCAGGGGGATTTTCGATCCGGAGGCTGTTGCCAGTTTGATCAAGGCAGATCGCGCGGGTCGAATCGATGCGGCTTACACCTTGTTTGGTATCGTTTGCATGGAGCTATGGTGCAAGCAATATCTCGATGGGCATTTTGCTCTCGACTGACGTTGGATAAGATGGGCCTCCGTACGATAAACAGAATTTCAACTTTACTGGTATTTATGCATGAAGCAGGTTGTTCAAAATATGTCTAGCGGTGAAACGTCTTTGGTTGATGCCCCTGCGCCGGCGGTACGCAGCGGTGCCTTGAAAATGGCAACGACCAATACGTTGATATCTGCCGGTACGGAACGCATGCTCGTGGGGTTTGGTCGCGCCAATTGGTTTGAGAAGGCGCGCCAGCAGCCGGATAAAGTCCGCATGGTATTGCAGAAAGTTCAAACGGACGGTTTGATGACTACTGTCGATGCGGTTCGATCAAAGTTGGCCCAACCGCTTCCCCTTGGCTACTGCAATGTCGGGGTTGTTACCGAGATCGGTAAGGGCGTTTCTGGATTTAAAGCAGGGGATCGCGTCGTTTCGAACGGTCCCCATGCTGATATTGTCGTTGTTCCGAAAAACCTTTGCGCCCGGATTCCTGACGTCGTCAGTGATGAAGCGGCGTCGTTCACTGTGCTTGCCAGTATTGGTTTGCAAGGTATTCGTTTGGCCTCGCCTACGTTGGGTGAGACCTTTGTTGTCACTGGCGTTGGGTTGATCGGCCTCATGACCGTGCAGCTTTTACGGGCACAGGGATGTCGCGTACTGGCCATTGATTACGACGAGCAGAAACTTGCAATGGCGCGTCGCTACGGTGCTGAAACCTGCAATCCGGGCAAAGGGGAGGACCCTGTCGCTGCAGGTATTGCTTTCAGCAGAGGTCGTGGTGTGGACGGCGTGATCATAACCGCCTCGACCAAATCATCCGATCCTGTCACTCAAGCAGCAAACATGTCCCGTAAGCGGGGACGTATCGTTCTCGTGGGCGTCACGGGGCTGGAGTTGAATCGCTCCGACTTTTATGAGAAGGAACTTACTTTCCAGGTTTCTTGCTCTTATGGTCCCGGGCGATACGATCCTGATTATGAAGAGCGCGGAAATGATTTTCCGATAGGATTTGTTCGTTGGACGGAACAGCGCAATTTCGAAGCTGTTCTGGATATGATGGCCAGTGGTCAGCTCGAGGTCGAATCGCTGATCTCCCATCGATTTGCCTTTGAGCAGGCGGGTGACGCTTATCAGGTGCTGACGACGGGCACCTCAAGCCTTGGTATTATTTTGCAATATTCCTCGAGTGAGACGGAAAGGAATATTAAAAAGGTCGTCTTGAACACGCTTGCGCCATCTCATTTCAACTCCATCAAACCGGTCGTTGGTTTTATCGGTGCGGGTAACTATGCTTCGCGGATGTTGATCCCTGCTTTCAAGGCGGCGGGCGCTCAACTTCACACCATCGTTACCGCCGGGGGGCTGAGCGGCGTCATACATGGGAGCAAGGCCGGTTTCGCCGAGGCCTCGACCGATGTAACAGGATTGCTTGAGGACGCGAGGGTCAACACGGTTGCCGTTGTTACTCGGCATGACAATCATGCGCGTTTTGTTACACAGGTCTTGGATGCCGGTAAGCATGTTTTTGTCGAAAAGCCGCTGGCTATTGAGGCACAGGAGTTGCTGGATGTGGAGAGGGCCTACCATGACGCTTACGCCCGTGGGGCCAAGCTTCATTTGATGGTCGGGTTCAACCGTCGTTTTTCTCCACAGATTCAAAAAATGAAGGCACTGTTACAAAGTGTCAAAGAGCCGAAGTCCTTTATCATGACGATGAACGCCGGTGCTATTCCTGCTGATCATTGGACACAGGATATAGCAGTGGGGGGAGGACGTATTATCGGAGAGGCCTGTCATTTTATAGATCTCATGCGTTTCCTCGCAGGAAGTCGGATTGTTTCCATTCAGGCACGACGAATGGGCGGAGTCGATGGCGTTACCATTACCGAGGACAAGGCGGCGATCACACTTGGGTTCGAGGATGGTTCATTTGGAACAGTCCATTATCTGGCAAATGGTTCTTCGAGCTTTCCCAAGGAGCGAGTTGAGGTTTTTACTGCTGGTCGAGTACTGCAACTGGATAATTTCCGTAAATTGAGGGGGTTTGGTTGGCCGGGCTTCAAAAAGCTCAACCTCTGGAAGCAGAACAAGGGGCAGAATGAGTGTGCCCGTGCGTTCCTGGCTGCAGTTGAGAGCGGCGGCGAGACCCCGATTTCCGCAGCGGAGATTTTTGAGGTTGCCCGGGCCAGCATCGAGGTCGCACAGATGTTGCGTGAGCAGTGATATTACTCTAGGTTTACGCTTTCTGAAATGTTATGAAAAGGGTCTTATACGATGGGAATGTTTCGCATAGGTCCCAACTCATTTATTATTTAAACTTTTATGGGCGATGTGCTGATGTCTCGGTTTTTGAAGCTCTATCACACAGTCAAAACCTTACGATTGAAGCAGATTGTTTACAGAATATATTACCGTTTTGTAAAGGTTGGGCCATTTGTGGTCTTGGGGTACAAAAAGAGCACATCGTTTGGTCTCGGACAGATTCCCGCCTGGAGTGCGTCGAGACTGACCTCGGATAAGCAATTTGAGTTCATGGGAATCAAGCAGCCAGTGCAATGGAATAGTTCGACGCTTCCAAAAATCTGGCTTTACAATCTGCATTATCTAGATTGCTTGACAAGCGTTGACGTTACATCTGACGCCCTTGACAGTTATATCGTCAATCGCTGGATCGAGGAAAATCCACCCTATTCAGGGTGTGCTTGGGAGCCTTACACGCTTTCGTTGCGCATTGTGAATTTGCTGAAGTGGTTTCGCGGTCGCTCGGATTTGAAGCAGGATTGGTTGGATAGCCTGGCTCTTCAGACATTCGCACTGTCCAAACAAGTTGAATACCATATTCTCGCCAATCATCTATTTGTTAATGGCAAAGCATTGCTCATGGCTGGCTGTTTTCTGGACGGTCTGCATGTCGAGTATTGGCGGCATCTCGGTTTAAAAATACTCGATCGCGAGATTGATGAGCAGTTTTTATCCGATGGAGCACACTATGAGTTGTCACCCATGTATCACGCCTCCCTAATATGGGATATGTGCGACTTGGTCAACCTCGCCGCACACACACGGTGGGCACCGCTAGCAGAGCGTCTTGAAAAGTGGAAGGCGGTTGTCAGGCAAGGCATCATCTGGCTGCGTGATATTCAGCACCCAGATGGTGATATTCCTTTTTTCAACGACTCGGCATTTGGGATCGCACCACGCTTGCGAGATATTGAAGCCTATGCGCAGTTATTGGGTTGTTTGCCACCGCCAATGCAATTCGTGGCGGGGGGCGTGGCAGCCAGATGCTACAAGGACAGCGGTTATGGTGTTATTGATTTGGACGAAGGTGGCAAGGCGTTGATGAGCTTTGCGCAGATAGCCCCCGATTATCAGCCAGGGCACGCCCATGCGGATACCTTGAGTTTTGAACTCAGCCTCTTTGGTCAACGGGTTTTCGTCAACTCGGGAACCTCGCGGTATGGTGAGGATCGTGAGCGTCACCGCCAGCGCAGCACTGCCGCCCACAATACTGTTGAAGTGAACGGGGAGAATTCATCTGAGGTGTGGGCCGGGTTCAGGGTCGCGCGACGTGCAAGAGCTGAACTTGAGGCGTTTGAGAGCGTCGACGACAGTGCGCGTATAGCATGCAACCATGACGGCTATATTCGTTTGAGGGGCCGCAACATGCACCGGCGCGAGTGGCGGGCGACAGCTGGCGAGCTGCAGATTATTGACAGCATTACAGGGGCGTTTGATTGCGCGCTTTCAAGGTTTTTCGTTCATCCCGATGCGACTGTCTTGCGTGATGGGAGAAATGTGAGCGTGGTGCTGCCCCTGGGGGGAGTCGTGCATGTCTGCTTTCGAGGTGCTGTCAACATCAACGTTGTTGATTCAACATGGCATCCGGAGTTCGGGAAGTCCATCCCCAATCAGTGTATTATTGCTGAGCTTTCCTCGGAGATACTGATGACCACCATAACCTGGTGAGGTTTATTTGAAAATTCTAATACTCAGTTTTTATTATCGCCCTGATCTATCTGCCGGTTCGTTTCGTACCAGCGCGCTTGTGCAGGCGCTGCTGGAAGACTTGCCCACGTACGCCAGTATTGAGCTGATTACGACGTTGCCCAATCGCTACAGCTCATTTAATAGTGAGGCCCCTGAGCATGAAGAGCATTCACGCCTCACTATTCGCCGTATCGCGTTACCTGCCCATAAAAGTGGGATGCTGGATCAGGCCCGGGCGTTTTTAGTCTACGCGCGCCGTGTGCGTAACCTGACTCTGGGCAAGCACTATAATTTAATCTATGCGACTTCTTCGCGACTGATGACCGCCTCGTTGGGGGCCTGCATAGCAAGACGTCAAAACGCGCCCCTTTACCTTGATATTCGCGATATTTTTGTCGATACCATCAAGGATGTGTTGCCGAAAACACAGTCATGGCTTCTGACCCCTCTATTTTCATTACTCGAAAAATTTACTATTCGGTCTGCAAAGAAAGTCAATCTTGTGTCTGCGGGCTTCCTTCCTTATTTTGAACGTGCTTATCCTGAGCAGATCTATTCTCTGTTCACCAATGGGATTGATGATGAGTTTTTGAGCGCGGGTCCAGTGGCGGCTGAAGCCAGCTCAAATAAAATCCTGGAAGTGGTATATGCCGGTAATATGGGCGAGGGGCAGGGTCTGCATCATATTATTCCGCAGTTGGCCAAGCAATTTGAAGGTAGGCTTGTATTCAAGCTGATTGGCGATGGCGGGCGACTTGAGATCCTGAAGTCTGCAATTAGCGCAGTGGGCTGCACCAATGTTGAACTCTTGAAACCTGTCAGGCGTAATGAGCTGATCAGGATTTATCAAGCTGCGGATATATTGTTTCTGCATCTCAATGATCACAATGCGTTCCGTAAAGTTTTACCCTCAAAACTCTTTGAATATGCGGCGCTGGGCAAGCCGATTTGGGCGGGGGTTGCCGGTTATGCGGCGAATTTTGTTTCTGAAAATATAGACAATGCTGCGGTATTTACTCCATGTGATGTGTCGGGTGCTGTGAGTGCTTTTCAAAAATTGAACGCTGTTACGGCCCCGCGCGATGAATTTATCGAGTGTTTTTCTCGATTAAGCATTATGCGTGAAATGTCGAAAGACATTGTCTCTATCGTGAAAGGATCCTGATAATGCGTGTTGTTCTGACGGGAGGCAACGGTTTTATCGGTCGTGGCTTGATTACTGTGCTACTGGAGCGAGGGCATGAGGTCACTTCTGCAGTACGCAGAAAGCAAGCCAGCCTGGATCCGCGTATCAGGCAATGTTGGGTGGAGGGGCTTTCTGCCGATCAGGAGTGGCGACCGCTGCTGGCGGGGCAAGACGTTGTCGTTCAACTCGCTGCACGAGTACATGTTATGGGGGATACTTCATCTGATCCTCTTGCTGAATATCGCAAGGTCAATGTGGAGGGAACGCTGAGTCTGGCTCGGCAGGCGGCTGAGGCTGGAGTTAAACGGTTTATTTTTGTCAGTTCGATCAAGGTTAATGGAGAGTCCACCTCTCTCGGAAAGCCTTACACTGCTGATATGGCGGCGGCGCCTCTGGATCCTTATGGGGTGTCAAAGATGGAAGCCGAACAAGCTCTGCAAGCCCTGGCGGCCAGGACAGGCATGGAGGTGGTCATTATTCGTCCTGTTCTTGTTTATGGTCCGGGTGTGAGGGCAAATTTCTTTGCCATGATGAACTGGTTATACAAGGGGGTGCCGATGCCATTTGGTGCAATTGATAACAATCGGCGCAGTTTGGTGGCATTGGACAACCTGGTTGATCTGATTATGACTTGCCTGGTTCACCCAGCAGCGGCAAATCAGGTTTTTCTGGTAAGTGATGGTGAAGATCTTTCGACGACTGATCTGTTGCAGAGAATAGGTGGCATGTTAAATAAGCCGGCACGTTTGATACCAGTACCATGCTGGTTGCTGGAGGCCGGTGCCATAATATTAGGCAAGCGAGCGCTTGCTCAGCGTTTATGTGGGTCGTTACAGGTCGACATCCGCAAGACTCGCGAGCTTCTGAGTTGGAGTCCATTGATCAGTGTCGATGAAGCGTTGCGCAAGACGACCGAGGATTTTCTAGCGCAACGGGCGGGTTGAAACAGGATCTCGGTCCAGTGGCTCCAAGAGGTGTCACGATTGGCGGCTAGTCATTGGTCGCTGGCTGGCCATTGATTTTCGTTGCGGGTCACAAGAGTTCTCCAGCAGGCGCACATCTTCCTCGGTGCCTCGAACTACACCCATGCCTGCGCCACGCCGGGCGAGCCCCAGGTGGACTGGGTGATGGCGTTGAGCCGGGCCCTCAGCTATTTCGGTGGCGTCTCTGAAATGATCGCTCCGGATAGCCCGTGCGCTCTGGTTGCCCGGCCGTTACAAGCCGGACCTGAGGCGTGCGGCACTGAAGTGTGCGCCGGTACTACGGCGCCATTATGCTCCCGGCGCGGCCGAGCAAGCCGCAGGATAAGGCCCGGCTGGCGGTGCAGGTAGTCGCGCGCTTAATCATGGCCCGGGCTGCGGCACACAATCGAGTATTAACCAATTAAAGATGATGCTTTTTTGATATTATTGGCGCCCCGTGTGTAGATACCGGCCATTGCGATCTCTTCGCATATGCTCTTGCTGCGCAAGCCTCGGTCAATACTTTCTGATATTCTTGTAGCCCGATTGGCGTTGGTGCGGTCCCATGAAATGACGGTAAAGCAGCATCTAAAATTTTTGCTCGGCTGAAACAACGGTTTTGTGCCATTTTCGTGCTGAAAAATACGACAGCAGCCAACTTGAATCTAACGCTTTCGAGTGGCAGTAAAGGATCTAAAAAATGGGATTGATCCCGGTAATTCTATCTGGTGGTGTGGGTAGCCGGTTGTGGCCTGCTTCCCGCGAGGCGCATCCAAAGCCTTTCATGACCCTGCCCGACGGGCAGAATCTGATTAAGAAAACCTTCCTGCGTGCGTCGAAGCTCGAAGGTGTGGTGGAAGTGCTTACCGTTACCAATCGCGAGCTTCTGTTTAAGACCGAAGATGAATACCGCACCATCAACACCAGTGGTCTGGCACAGGGCTATATTCTCGAGCCGTTTGGTCGCAACACTGCCGCGGCCGTCGCAGCTGCCGCCCTGCAGCTCAAGGCGGTCCATGGTGCCGAGGCGTACATGTTGGTGCTGGCTGCCGACCATTTGATCCAGGACGAAGCCGCTTTCGCCAGTGCTGTTGCAAAAGCCGTGAGCTTGGCTGCCCAAGGCTGGCTGGTGACCTTTGGCATTCAGCCGCAGTATCCAGAGACCGGTTTCGGTTACATCGAGGCCGCTAAAGGTACCGTGCTCGAGGGTGGCCTGCAGGTCGAGCGTTTTGTTGAAAAGCCAGATCTGAAAACTGCCGAGTCCTATGTTGCTGCCGGTAACTACTTCTGGAACTCGGGAATGTTCTGCTTCCGCGTCGGCACCGTGCTCGAAGAGCTGGAAAAGCACGCCCCCGACGTGGTGGCTGCCGTTGCCCGTACCTTGGAGCAATCGCGCCGTACCACCGCCACCGGTTATAGCTGCCTGGCGCTGGACGCCGACACTTTCGCCAACGTGCCCGATATCTCCATCGATTACGCGCTGATGGAGCGCTCGACCAAGGTCGCCACCATCCCGTGCGACATCGGTTGGAGCGACATCGGTTCCTGGAACGCCGTGAGCGACCTCACTGCGCCTGACGAGCAGGGCAATCGTTTCGAAGGCGAAGTGTTCTCCTACGATTCGCGCAACAACTACGTCAACAGTGAGGACCGCCTGACCGCCCTGGTTGGTGTCGAAGACCTGCTGGTAGTCGACACCCCGGACGCCGTGCTGATTGCTCACAAGGATCATGCTCAGGATGTGAAACACATCGTCGGTCAACTCAAGGCCAAGGGGCACCACCTGCACCTGCTGCACCGCACCGTGCACCGCCCCTGGGGTACCTACACCACCTTGGAAAACGGCGAGCGCTTCAAGATCAAGCGTATCGTGGTCAAGCCGGGTGCCTCGCTATCACTGCAGATGCACCACCACCGCAGCGAGCACTGGATTGTCGTCAGCGGTATGGCTGTGGTCATCAACGATAGCCAGGAGCTGATGCTCAACACCAACGAATCCACCTTCATTCGCGCGGGTCACAAGCACCGTCTGAAAAACCCGGGCGTGATCGATCTGGTGCTGATTGAAGTGCAGAGCGGTGATTATCTGGGTGAAGATGACATCGTGCGTTTCGAAGACAACTACGGTCGCGTCGACAAGTAACCACACTGAGCCCGTTGCGAGCCTTGCGTCAAGCCGGGCCGCGCGCCAGTGGCATCAGACCCTGGCGGTCCATTTTCGGCGTTGCCACCCCAGGGTGGCATTGCGCATTCAGTGAGTGAGCAGAATGTATCCTCCTATTGTGACCCAATGCTTCAAAGCCTATGACATCCGTGGCCAGGTCCCCGCTCAACTCAACGAAGACATTGCCTACCGCATAGGCCGTGCGCTCGTCGTCGAGTTGCAGGGGCAAATCTTTGTGGTCGGCCAGGACATGCGCCTGGAAAGCCCAGCCTTGGCAGTTGCACTGATGCGCGGCATCAGCGATGCCGGCGCCAGCGTGATCGATATCGGCCTGTGCGGCACCGAGGAAGTCTACTTCGCCACCAGTCACTACAAGGTCGACGGCGGCGTGATGATCACCGCCAGCCACAACCCCAAGGGTTATAACGGCATGAAGTTGGTGAAGGCCGAATCGCGCCCCATCAGCGGCGACACCGGCCTGGACGCTATTCGTCTGCGCGTCGAGCAGGGCGACTTGGGTGACGAAGCAGTCGTCAAAGGTGAAGTGCGTGAGGTCTTTGACAAGACTGCCTACATAGAACACCTGCTTACCTACGTAGATGTCAAGGCCCTCAAGCCCCTGAAGATCCTCGCTGACCCGGGCAATGGCGCCGCCGGTCCTGTGCTCAAGGCACTGGCCGCACGCTTGCCGCTACAATGGGTGTTCATCAACGAAGAGCCCGACGGCAACTTCCCCAACGGCGTACCCAACCCGCTGCTGCCGGAAAACCGCGAGCTGACCCGTCAGGCGCTATTGGCCAGCCAGTGTGACATGGGGCTGGCTTGGGACGGCGACTTCGACCGCTGCTTCTTCTTTGATGCCGACGGTCGCTTCATCGAGGGCTACTACTTGGTCGGTTTGCTGGCCGAGATGCTGCTCAAGCAACACCCCGGTAGCAAGATCATCCACGACCCGCGCTTGACCTGGAACACCATCGAGCAGGTCGAGCAGGCTGGCGGTATCGCCGTACAGAGCAAGACCGGGCATGCGTTCATCAAGGAGCGTATGCGCGAGGAAGATGCGGTGTATGGCGGCGAGATGAGTGCACACCATTATTTCCGGGATTTTGCGTATTGCGACAGTGGAATGATTCCTTGGTTGTTGGTGGCGGCGTTGATGTCGGGCACTGGCAAGCCGTTGTCCGAGCACGTTGATGAGCGCATCGCAGCGTTCCCTTGTACCGGTGAAATCAACTACAAGGTGGCCGATGTCGCCAAGACCATTGAAAAGGTGTTGGCTCACTACCAGGCTCAATTACCTGCCTTGGACAGGACTGACGGTATCAGCGTGGCTTTCGAGGATTGGCGCTTCAACCTGCGGGGCTCCAACACTGAACCATTGTTGCGCTTGAACGTTGAGTCCAATGGTAATAGCGAATTGATGTGGGTTCACCTAAAGGAAATTGAAGCATTGATTGGTGCGGCTCAATGATTAATCCGGCACTGAAGGCTCTATGGAATTATCGAGGTTTTATCCTGGGCAGCGTCAAGCGAGAGTTTCAGTCAAAATACACCAACTCGATGTTGGGTGTTGCCTGGACGGTGATCCAGCCGCTGACCATGATCTTCGTGTACACGGTGATTTTCTCGCAATTGATGCGGGCAAAATTGCCGGGTGTGGAAGGGGTCTTCGGCTACAGTATCTACCTCTGTGTCGGGGTCATCGGCTGGGGGTACTTCGCCGAGATCGTAGGTCGGGCTCAAAGCATCTTTATTGATAACGCGAATCTGATCAAAAAGTTGAGTTTTCCGCGTTTGTGTCTGCCAGTGACACTGGTGCTGAACGCATCCGTCAATTTTGGCATTATATTCTCGCTGTTCATCATCTTTATGCTGGTGACAGGAAATTTCCCAGGATGGGTTTTTTTCACCATTATTCCGGTCCTGTTGATCCAGGTTCTGTTTGCCATCGGCCTGGGGATCACCTTGGGCGTGCTGAACGTATTCTTTCGCGATGTTGGCCAGCTCTTTGGTGTGGTGCTGCAATTCTGGTTCTGGTTTACGCCGATTGTTTACCCACTCAATATCCTGCCTGCCTGGCTGCAAGGGGTGATGGCGCTCAACCCGATGGCTACGTTGATTGGCACCTATCAAGGCGTCATGGTTCACGGCTTAATGCCCGATTGGATTGCCCTTATTCCTATTGCGTTGCTCAGCCTGTTCATATGCTTTTTGGGGCTTCGTTTATTCAAAAAGCATTCAGGTGAGCTGGTGGATGAACTCTGATGGGCACGATTAATGTTAATGGCCTGGGCAAGGCTTACAAGCAGTATCCGAGCCGTGTCTCCCGACTTGCTGAGTGGGTCATCCCATGGAGCAAGCCACGTCATAAATTGAAATGGGTGCTGGAAGGGCTCACCTTTCATGTTCGTTCAGGTGAGGCGGTCGGAATCATTGGTGTCAACGGGGCAGGTAAAAGTACGTTGTTGAAAATGATCACTGGCACCACCCAGCCTACCGTCGGCAGCGTGGAGATCAGTGGCCGAGTGGCTGCATTGCTCGAATTGGGCATGGGTTTTCATCCGGACTTCACCGGTCGTCAGAACGCGATTATGGCTGGCCAGTTGCTAGGGCTTAGCGTGGCTGAGGTCAACGAGCTGATGCCTGAAATTGAAGCGTTCGCCGAAATTGGTGATTACCTCGAGCAGCCGGTGCGGCTCTATTCCAGTGGAATGCAAATGCGCTTGGCCTTCAGCGTCGCGACTGCGCGTCGGCCTGACGTCTTGATTGTCGACGAGGCACTGTCGGTGGGCGATGCGTATTTTCAGCACAAGAGCTTTGAACGAATTCGCGAGTACCGCAAGGCGGGGACAACCTTGCTGATTGTTTCGCACGACAAAGCGGCGATTCAGTCCGTTTGTGATCGTGCCATCCTACTCAAAAGCGGCAAGCTAGCGATGGAAGGAAAACCTGAAGAAGTGATGGATTATTACAATGCGATCCTAGCCGAAAGAGAAAACCAGACGGTACACCAGTTGGTGGCCGAAGAAGGGCGAGTTCAGACGGTGTCGGGTTCCGGCGAAGCATCCATCCTGGATGTCAGTGTCCTCGATGAGCATGGCGACTCCTTGAAGGTCGTTGAGGTCGGTGCATCGGTCACGTTGCGTGTTCGAGCAAAAGTCAACCAGGGCATCGACAAGATGGTACTTGGTTTCATGATCAAGGATCGCTTGGGGCAACCCGTTTTCGGTACTAATACGCACCACATGCGGCAGACCTTGAGTGACTTGCGCGCCGGTGAATGTGTAGATTTCAGATTTGCTTTTAACGCAAACTTGGGTCCAGGCAGTTACTCAGTTGCTGTTGCATTGACAGGGTCTGAAAATCACCTTTCTGAAAACTATGAGTGGCGCGATCTGGCGTTGGTTTTCGAGATGTTGAACGTCAATTGTGATGTGTTCACTGGCAGCCTGTGGCTGAATCCAGTTGTCACTATTGAGAAAGAAATGGTTGAATGATGATCATCAGAATAGTCAACAAACTTTTATCCGCTTTTGACGTGGCCGTTACGCGTAGGTCAAGTTTGACTCGACTGTCGCAAGCGGCACTACATGTTCCTGCTCAAACTGATGCGAATACATCGGCTCAAAACGCCATTGTGGATCACTTGGCGGCCTTTCACCAAGACACTGTCCGAGGGCGGATTGCAAGCCAATGGAGAGTTATCGATCATGTCGAAAGGTTGTTGCCTTCTCCTTTGACCTTGGCGTGCGAGCTTTGTGGCGCGGTACACGCTACGTCGGCGTACAAGGCCATGGAGTCGCATTGTGTATTCGGAGGAGGGCGACTGCTTCGTCACCAGTGTCCGGATTGTGATGCTGTTTTCGGTCCGTCTAAAATGATGGTGTTGAGCGCTGCGGAACTCTCACAAGACTATGCCGTTCACTATAGCGTCTATCAGGAAGGTGACTCGACTGACTTGGAGGTTCGTACCTTCCACGCACTTAACCCAAACAAAGAAGGGGTTTATCTGAACTACGGTGCAGGCGGATGGTCGAAATCTGTTCAGCTATTACGTGAGCAGGGGTGGAACGTGATGGCCTATGAGCCACATCACTCTGGTGCGACAGCCAATGAACCGTATGTCATTTCCAGTGAGCGTGATCTTGATGCCATCGAATTTGACGGCATTTTCTCCAATAATGTATTGGAGCACTTTCGTCATCCGTTGACCGAAATGCGCTCGATGGCCAAACACCTCAAGCCAGGAGGGAAGATGTCTCACACTACTCCTTGCTTCGAGTACCGCTACGAATTTACCCGTTTTCATTTGTTTTTCTACCTTGGGCGTTCCCGTCAAGTGCTCGCCGAGCAAGCAGGGTTACTAATTGATTCGTATACGCAAGATGGCGAATTTATTAATTATATTTACTCGGTAAAGCACTGATGAGTTTTGTTTCCTACGCTCAAAATTTTGAAGACGTCATGTTGTGGAGGGCTTTGAGTCACGTCGGTAAAGGTTTCTACATCGACATCGGAGCCCAGGACCCGGTTAGCGACTCTGTCAGCCTGGCGTTCTATGAGCATGATTGGCGTGGTGTGCATGTTGAACCAACCGAGCAGTACTCCACGAAGCTGAAGCTCGCTCGGCCTGATGAAGTGATCGAACAGGTCGCTATCGGTTCGGGTGCGCAAACGCTAGAGTTTTATGAGTTCTCGGATACAGGTCTTTCGACGTCCGATGACTCAATCGCCAAGCTACATATTGAATCGGGATATAAGGCTATTCGCCGTGTGGTCCCTGTTATGCCACTCGATGCCTTGTTGGAAAAATATCGGGACCGTGACGTCAACTGGATGAAAATCGATGTTGAGGGCCTTGAGAAAAACGTTATCGAAAGCTGGGTCGAATCGGCAATTCGCCCCTGGATTTTGGTCATCGAGAGTACATTGCCGTTAAGTCAAGAGCAGAGTCATGGTGACTGGGAGCACTTGATTCTGGCGAAGGGTTATCGCTTTGCTTACTTCGATGGACTTAACCGTTTTTATGTACATGAATCGCACCCCGAACTGTTTGAGTCGTTTAACCGGCCTCCCAATGTTTTTGACCGTTTTGTGCTGGGCGGCAAAGCTTCGCACTCCTTTTATCAACTCATTCAAAATCGCGTCTCCCAAGCAGAGGCAGAGACTAGACGTCAGGAGTTGTTGCGAGCGTCGCTAGAAGATCAATTGGCTGCTTTGTACGCGAGCACTTCCTGGCGCTTGACACGGCCGTTGCGTTGGCTGGTCTTTCAAAGCCGTTTGGCCAAAGAGCTGGGTTTTACGGTTCGCTTGAAAACTTTCGTGAAAAAAATCCTGAAATTCTCGCTTTGCAAAACAAGCCTGTTTTTTGTGGCGCGACCTCAATTGCGAGCACGGTGCATCAGTGTGCTGAGGAGTGCGAGGCTTTACGATGTCGCCCGTAAGTTATTCAATCGTCTTGCCAAAAGCGCTGCTGCCAAGCGGGCCATAGCACCACTAAGTGAACAGCACCTTACCGGCCGCGGACGTGATCTGTACCTACGGCTCAAAAAGGCTGCCGAACAACGTGGTGGACGCCAATAATGCGTATAGTAATCGATCTGCAAGGTGCTCAATCCACTGGCTCGCGTAACCGCGGTATTGGTCGCTATGCGCTGTCCTTGGCCCAAGGTATTGCGCGTAATAGCGCCGATCATGAAATTCTACTCGCCTTGAACGGAGCATTTCCTGAGTCCGTGGACAGCCTTCGCAATATCTTCCAGGGTTTGATCCCTCAGGAAAATATAGTCGTCTGGCATACCCCGGAGGCTGTTAGTCATATCGATGCAGGAAATGCCTGGCGGCGTGATGCTGCGGAACGGGTTCGCGAGTCTTTCCTGGCTTCGCTTGAGCCAGATGTCGTGCTGGTGAGCAGCCTTTTCGAAGGTGTTGAAGATGACTCTGTCACCAGTATCGGGTGCTTTACCAACAAGCTGCCGACTGCGGTGGTTCTGTACGACCTGATCCCGCTCATCAATCGCGACATTTACTTGAAGAACCCGCTCATCTCGAAGTGGTATGACAGTAAAGTCCGCTATCTGAAGTCAGCTGATCTGCTGTTGGCCATCTCGGAGTCTTCTCGTCAGGAAGCCATCCGGTACTTGGGGGTCGATGCTCTCCATGCAGTGAATATCTCGACCGCAGCAGATGCTCACTTCAAAGTGCAATCGTACAGCGATACGCAAAAAACTGAGGTGCTCACACGCTTCGGATTGAATCGTGCATATGTGATGTACACGGGGGGTATTGACCACCGCAAGAATATCGAAGGTCTGATCCGCTCTTATGCATTGCTGCCCGCCAGTGTCCGCGAACTGCATCAACTGGCGGTCGTCTGCTCGGTAAGGCCGGATGATCGCGTGCGTCTGGAAGCCCTGGCCAAGGAACACGGGCTTGATCACGACGAGTTCGTCATGACCGGGTTTGTGTCGGAAAACGATCTGCTTGCATTGTATAACTTGTGCCAGGCTTTCGTCTTTCCTTCCTGGCACGAAGGCTTTGGACTCCCAGCATTGGAGGCTATGTCCTGCGGTCGTGCGGTGATCGCGGCAAATACATCCAGTCTGCCGGAAGTGATCAACAATGAGCGGGCAATGTTTGATCCTCTGGATGACGCGTCGATCACACAAAAACTACGTGAAGTTTTGATGGATGATGCGTTCCGTCGCGAGTTGGAGCTGCATGGTCTTGAGCAGGCCAAGCAATTCTCTTGGGACATTACTGCTCAGCGCACCATTGCTGCACTGGAAGCTTTTCATCAGGAACGCTCATTGTCAGTTGCCCCTGTTGAACCCCGTCAGGGCCTTCCGCGTCTGGCGTATGTGTCGCCGTTGCCAGCGGAGCGCAGTGGTATCAGTGACTACAGCGCCGAGCTGTTGCCCGAGCTGATGCGTTACTTCAATGTTGATCTGGTCGTAAAACAGAGCGTGGTCGAGCCGGCTTGGATAAACGAAAAGTGCCAAATTCGCTCAGTCGAATGGTTTGTCGATAACGCGGCGTCTTTTGACCATGTGCTCTACCATTTTGGCAACTCGACATTTCACGAACACATGTTCGAGCTTGTGAACGTCATTCCAGGTGTCGTGGTATTGCACGACTTTTTCCTTTCGGGCATTCTCGCGCACATGGAATTGAATACTCCGGCTCCAGGTGTCTGGACCGATGCACTCTATGAGAGCCATGGTTATTCGGCTGTCATTGACCGCTTCCATACAAAAGAGTTGGTTGACACTATCTGGAAGTATCCAGTAAACCTAGCCGTCCTGAAAGCGGCGCAGGGAGTGATTATCCACTCTGAAAACTCACGAAAACTTGCGGCTCAATGGTATGGCTCGCAGGCAGGGAGAGATTGGGTCAATATTCCGTTGTTGAGAGTTCCTGCAGAGTTACCTTCTGAAGGGAATGAAAACATCCGCAGTAAGTTGACGCTCAAGGCTGAAGATTTTGTCGTCTGTAGTTTTGGCTTGCTGGGCCCGAGTAAATTGAATCACAGGCTTCTGGACGCTTGGTTGAGCTCGCCGATGGCCAATGATGCAGCCTGTGTTCTGGTGTTTGTCGGGCAAAACGATCCAGGTAGCTACGGCGACCAGCTCCAGCAGCGTATCAACCAGGCCGGTGTGGCTTCGCGCATTATGATCACCGGGTGGGCCTCCAGCAAAACATTCTGCGATTATCTCTCCGTGGCCGACGTCGGTGTCCAACTGCGTACCCATTCGAGAGGTGAGACTTCTGCGGCAGTGCTCGATTGCATGAATTACGGCCTGGCAACCGTCGTCAATGCCAACGGTAGTATGGCAGACTTGGACGATGATGGGGTCGTCAAACTGCCGGATGAGTTTACCGATGCTCAATTGATCGCTGCGCTCAATCAGCTCTGGACTGACGTTCAGGCGCGCAAGGTAATAGGCGCGCGTGCGCAGGCAATTGTTCACGGCAATCATGCTCCAAGCGCTTGTGCTGCCCAGTACAAGACGGCTATCGAAGATTTCGCTGCACGCAGCAAAGCGGGTGTGTCAGAGTTGATTCTTGCTGTCGGCACGCTCCCTGTGACGCCCGAATTGTCTGTTACCGACGAAGACCTCATGGCTGTTGCGGATGCGATCGATCGTTCTTTGCCGGCAGCACTGGAGCGCTCACAATTATTGTTCGATGTGACACCATTCATCGATGGGCAAATGCCACGAGACAAAGCAGGAGCGTTGATTGGTGACTGGTTGGCGCGTGTTCCTGCCGGTGTGCGATTTGAGCCGGTGTTCGCCGATCGCGAGGAACAGGTCTATCGCTATGCGAGAGCATTTACTCTATCGATTCTAGGCTGCCCTTCGGATGTATTACATGATGAGAAGGTTTCTTATCGAATGGGTGATCGGCTGATCATGTTGGAAGGTGGATCCGCACATCGTGACTCAATGCAGGAAGGGTTGGAGGCGTTGCGCCATCAAGGCGTTGGCTTTTTCTCTGTAAATAGTGAACAAGATAGTTACGAACAAGGCACGATTTTTACCGAGCTGCTTGCGCGCGCCGATTTAAATTAGTCCTAAGGCTTCGCCTGATCATGCCGACATGATGTGTGTCGACATGATCGGGAAAATTTGCAAGGTCGGTTGAAGCAGTACCAGTGGCATATTAGCTGGCCTCTGCGCTGTCGTCATGAATGGCAGCAGTCTGTATGATCTGCACTACGCTAAATGCCTAGGCATGCATCTGGGGCTCAGGTATGGGCTCCTCGTTTTTGAAAATATTTGTATGGGGTTCAGAGGATTCGAATGAAAGCTATCGTTACCGGCATTACTGGTCAGGACGGCGCCTACCTGGCGGAGCTGTTGCTGGAAAAGGGTTACACTGTGTATGGCACCTACCGCCGTACCAGCTCTGTCAATTTCTGGCGCATTGAGGAGCTGGGCATTCACCAGCACCCTAATCTGCATCTGGTTGAATACGACCTGACCGACCTGTCTGCCAGTATTCGTCTGCTTCAGACTACTGAAGCCACCGAGGTCTACAACCTAGCGGCGCAGAGTTTCGTGGGCGTCTCCTTCGAGCAGCCATTGACCACTGCTGAAATCACCGGTCTGGGTGCGGTCAACCTGCTGGAAGCCATTCGTATTGTTAACCCGAAGGTTCGCTTCTACCAAGCCTCGACTTCCGAAATGTTCGGCAAAGTCCAGGCTATTCCGCAAGTTGAAAGTACACCTTTCTACCCTCGCAGCCCTTACGGTGTGGCCAAGCTGTACGCCCACTGGATGACTATCAACTACCGTGAGTCGTACGGTATTTTTGCAACCAGCGGTATTCTGTTTAATCACGAATCACCACTGCGCGGTCGGGAGTTTGTGACCCGAAAAATCACCGACTCCGTGGCCAAGATCAAGCTGGGCTTGCTGGAGGCAATGGAGCTGGGCAACCTGGATGCCAAACGTGACTGGGGCTTCGCCAAGGAATACGTAGAAGGCATGTGGCGCATGCTGCAAGCCAAGGAGCCGGACACCTTCGTCCTGGCCACAAACCGCACCGAAACTGTCCGCGACTTCGTGTCGATGGCGTTCAAGGCAGTGGACATCGCCATCAACTGGACCGGTGAGGCTGAAGCAGAGCAGGGCACTGATGCGGACACCGGTAAAGTGCTGGTGAGTATCAATCCCAAGTTCTACCGTCCTACTGAAGTCGAGTTGTTGATCGGCAACCCGGCCAAAGCAAAGGAAATACTTGGTTGGGAGTCCAAGGTCAATCTCGAAGAGCTGTGCCGCATGATGGTTGAGGCGGATCTTCGTCGCAATGCACAAGGATTTTCGTTCTGATGACCACTGCTGGCAAGCGTGCACTGATAACAGGTATTCAGGGGTTCACCGGGCGTTACATGGCTGCTGAACTCAAAGCTTACGGTTACGAGGTCAGCGGGTTGGGCAGTCAGCCCTCCGATGAAGCTGGATACCATCAGATCGATCTGGCTGATGGGCTAGGTCTACACGCTTTGCTGGCAACGCTTCAGCCGGATTTCGTAGTGCATCTTGCTGCGTTGGCATTTGTTGGGCATGGTACGCCGGAGGCGTTTTATCAGGTCAATCTGATAGGCACCCGGAACCTGCTCGACGCCATCGCCAATTGCGGCAAAACACCGAGTTGCGTTCTGCTGGCCAGTAGCGCCAATGTGTACGGCAATACCTCATCCGGTTTGCTGGATGAAACCACTGTCCCGGCCCCGGCTAATGATTATGCAGTCAGCAAGTTGGCCATGGAGTACATGGCTAACTTATGGCGCGATCGATTGCCTCTGGTCATTGCTCGCCCCTTCAATTACACCGGTGTCGGTCAGGCAGAAAATTTCCTATTACCCAAGATTGTTTCTCACTTCCGCCGTAAGGCCGAGAGAATCGAGCTGGGTAACCTTGATGTGTGGCGCGATTTCAGCGACGTACGAGCGCTGGTCAAAGCCTATCGTGGGCTTTTGGAAGCCAAGCCCATTGGCCACACAGTCAATGTCAGCTCTGGCAATGTCTACTCGTTGCGCGAAGTCATTGCCATGTGCGAGAGGTTGTCGGGTCGAAAGATCGTAGTTGAGGTTAATCCGGCGTTTGTGCGGGAAAACGAGGTGAAGACCTTGTGTGGCGACAATAGCCGCCTCAAGTCACTGGTGGCAGGGTGGCAAGCCCCCCCACTCGAAGAAACCTTGAACTGGATGTTGGCGGCCGAATAAATGAAGTTAGTGTTATCCGTAGAGCCGGTCCGTTTTCCACTGACCGGCATAGGTCGTTATACCTACGAACTAGCCTTGAGACTACAGACAAGCAAGGAGATTACGGATCTCCAGTTTTTTGCAGGTCGCCGCTTTTTACCCCGTCTGCCTACCGCCTCTGATGCCTCCGGCGGCGGATACGGTTTGAAGAGAACTGTCCAGAAGAATTTTTTGGCGGTGGAGGCATATCGGTTGCTGATGCCGATCCTTCGAGCACAGGCGCTGAAAAAGTACTCGGACTTTCTGTACCACAGTCCAAACTATTATCTCCCTCCATTTGGCGGGAAGAGGGTTGCAACGTTCCACGACCTTTCTCCGTTTACCTGGGCCCATTGTCACGCCCCGCAGTTAGTTCGCTATCTGCAAAAAGAGTTGAAGAAGACCCTGGAACGGGCTGATGCGCTGATTACTGACTCAGAGTACATCCGTCGAGAATTGGCCGAGTATTTCTCATGGCCAATCGAGCGTATCCATACCGTTCCGCTGGCCAGCTCCGAAGAGTTCCATCCGCGCGATTACGAAATGCTGCAGATCTCGCTCGCCAAGCACGGCCTTGTGCCCGGGGAATACAGTCTTTTTGTCGGTACGATCGAGCCTCGCAAGAACATTGAAACCTTGCTGAGCGCCTATGCGCGACTGCCGTTGGCTTTGAGAGCCCGTTGGCCATTAGTCCTCACCGGTTACCACGGCTGGCGCAATGATGAGATTCACCTGCGTCTGGAGACGGCACGACGAGAGGGTTGGGCACGCTACCTGGGCTTTGTGCCGAGCGAAGATCTACCTCTGTTGTTTGCCGGAGCGCGGTTGTTCACGTTCCCATCGTTGTATGAGGGGTTCGGCCTGCCGGTGTTGGAAGCCATGAGTTCTGGTGTGCCGGTGGTGTGCTCCAACAGTTCTTCGTTGCCTGAGGTTGCCGGCAATGCCGCGCTGATGTGCGAGGCTCTGGATGTCGAAAAACTGACCGAGCTCCTGCAGAAAGGCCTCGAGGATGAGGCCTGGCGTGCTCAGGCCATTACTGAGGGGCTGCTGCACTGTTCGGCATTTACCTGGCAGCGCTGTGCCGACGAAACGCTGCAGGTGTACCAGAAAGTTATGGAAAGTTGATGATCAAGGTTCTGCATTTTTTCAAGACGTACTACCCGGAAACCATGGGCGGTATCGAGCAGGTGATTTTCCAACTGGCCGAAGGTTCGGCCAGGTATGGAATTCAGGCTGAAGTTCTTTCCTTGAGCTCTCGTGGCGCAGCTCGTAACGAGACCGTGGGTACCCATGTGGCCCACCGCTCCAAGCTTGATTTGCATGTGGCCTCGACCGGTTTTTCGTTTTCGGCGTTCGGGGATTTCGCGGAGCTGGCTAAGGGCGCGGATATCATCCATTTCCATTTCCCGTGGCCTTATATGGATTTGGTCCATTTTGCCACGCGCTTGCGTAAGCCCACCGTTGTCAGCTACCACTCGGATATCGTCAAGCAGAAGACCCTGCTCAAGCTCTACAAACCGCTAATGTACCGCTTCCTCTCCAGCGTTGATTGTATTGTCGCGTCCTCGCCAAACTATGCACAGAGCAGCAGGGTGCTGACAGGCTTCAAGGAAAAGGTCAGCATCGTTCCCTATGGTCTGGATCGGGCAACCTATCCAGAAGCCTCGGTTGAAAAGCTTGAGGAATGGAAAAAACAGGTGGGCGAGAAGTTTTTCCTATTTGTAGGTGCACTGCGTTATTACAAGGGCATTCACTTTCTACTGGCGGCGGCAGAGAAGACGCGTCTTCCTGTGGTCATTGTCGGTGGTGGAATGCTGGAAGAGGAGCTGAAAGCCAAAGCTCAAGCCTCTGCTCTGGATAATGTGTATTTCGTTGGCAAGTTGCCGGATGTTGATAAAGCCGCCTTGCTCAATCTTTGCTATGCATTGGTTTTTCCTTCCCACTTGCGTTCTGAGTCGTTTGGCATCTCTTTGCTGGAGGGGGCGATGTACGGGAAACCGATGATTTCCTGTGAGATTGGCTCTGGCATGTCTTATATTAATATTGCTGGCGAGACGGGGTTGGTGGTGCCTCCTGCGGATGTAGATGCGTTGGCGTCGGCGATGCAAACGCTTTGGGATCAGCCTGAGAGGGCCGCGCAGATGGGGCGAAATGCTGCCGGGCGGTTTGAAAAGGTGTTTACGGCGGATGTGATGGTCGCTACTTATGCCGAGATCTACCGTCGATTGATTTAAATAGTGGATCAGTTCCGCGTTAGCGCGGGTTTAGCTCACCATGAGGATTGATGATTCTGTGGGGGGTGTTGCTTATTTATTGTGGGGGGGGTATGGAGGAGGGAAGGCATAATAGGGATGTCGACGTACTGCGCGGTTTAGCAATTGTGTTGGTTGTGTCCTATCACATGGCTGCCGTTTCTTATCTTCCTGAGTCAATTAAATTTCTCTTGGCGATATTTAACGGGTCTTTCGGTGTAGATCTTTTTTTTGTGATCAGCGGATTTTTGGTTAGTTCTTCGTTGGCGCGTGCGTTAAATGCAAGGATGCAAGGCATAACTTCAGTGCTGCGAGTGTACTTTGCTCGTCGTTGGTTTAGGACTATCTTGCCGGCTATTGTGTGGGTTGTAATATGGACGCTTCTATCTTTTGTGACGCCCTATTTTGGTATATTTTCCAATAACTTTCATCATGCTGTTTCAGCGGTGTTTCAGTGGGCCCACATTTTTCTTTATGTCGAGTGTGTGAAGGGCGACGGTTGTGGTTTGTTTGGGTACTACTGGTCTCTGTCTCTTGAAGAGTGGTTTTATCTTTTGCTTCCGTTGTTCTTTATAGTGATCAAAGGACGTGCTGTCTGTATTGTGATAAGTTTGTTGTTGGTGGCTCTTTTTTATTTGGCGTTTCAGGGGTGGCCATTGTGGGGGGTGTTTCGTATTGAGCCAATGTTGTGCGGTATTCTTGTTTATTATTTTCGTGTGCCGCTAATCCAGTGGATATCCAGTAGGTCGTATATAAAATTCTTTTGGTGTGTGGTGCCGGTGTTGCTTTTGGTCTGTATGTATGCGACGGCAAATTTTTTTGGTAAAGCATACGTGCTCATAGTGCTGAGCTGTGTTTTTTTGCTGGTCATATCATTGCCAGATAAGGGGTGTTTGATGCCTCAGCGTGCTGCCCGTCTATTCGAGAGTGCTGGAAAATTTTCATTTTCTATCTATTTAGTGCATGTGCCGTTGATATGGTTTGTGGGGCGTCTATATGAGGGGTACTCAGGTTGGATAGCGATATTTTTCTTTAATAGCCTTCTTTTTTTGTTGGTCTGGGGGCTGTCTGCTGCTTCTTTTCGTTGGTTAGAATTGCCGAGCCGGAATGTAGGATATTGGGTCAGTAGGAAGCTAGAGAGTCAGAAAAATTAAATTGCGTGTCAGCGTGAATATTGATTTTATTTATTTGTCTAAGCTTTTTTCCTCAAGAGCGGCTGCATTTGGAAAGTGCATCCAGATGCAACCGGGTAAAGCTAGAGGTTAGGTCGGCTTTTTTTGCGCAAGATATGCCTATAGCGTAGAATCGGCTTTTCAATAAAATAATAGGATGCTAGGCTTGCAATAAAGGAGCATGCAAGTAGGGCTGTTGCCAGTGACGGCGAATTATAGAGGTTGCTTGCGCCAAAACTATGAAATATATATATAAATATAAAATGGTTAAGAAATACTCCGTAGCTTATGTTTCCAAAGAATTCGTCAATTTTGTGGTAGCCAAACTTGGATAGGAAATAAATTGCCGGGATTCCAAAGATAATGCCTGCAGTCACTTCTGTGTTAGACGGCGCCTCCTTGACTGTGCCTACTTGTATGGCTATGAAAAGAATAAGCTGAACGGTCCATGCTGTAAAAATCAGAATTTTCCCCCATTTTTCGCTAAAAAATATATAGCTTCCGCAAAGGAATATGAAAAGCACTCCGGGCAATAATCGATAGCCGTATATATCTGTGTTTATAACTCCGGTGATTGCAGTGATTGCTATCATCAGAGATGCAGTAAACATGAATGTTCTCAGCTTCCAGATGAGTATAAATGGAATCGCAAGATAGAAAAAGGCTTCAAGGCCTAATGACCATGCAGGGGGTATGATATCTGTAGAGGTAATACCAAACATGTATAAGTCAAGCGGTAAAATTCCTAGACTAGGGATGATGTTGGCTGCGCTGATGCCTTCTGCAGTCGGCGAGTTTGGAAGCATTGTGCCGATGATGATGCAAGCAAGTAAAAAGTAAAATAAAAATTGAGGGTAAAGTCTTAGTGCTCTATCTAGATAAAAAGCGGGGACTCTATCTATCGTAGAATAGTTTTTCTTTATTAGAGAGGTCATCACGAGTCCGCTTATTATTAAGAATGAGATGACTGCAAATACACCGGGATTATGCCCTGCTATTGATATACCCATGTGAGAGATTGCTACCAGCATCGCCAGTAGTAGGCGGAAAGCACCCATGTGTTTAATTCCTAGTCTAGATTTTAGCTGTTGTAATTGGCGTATTATGCCAATCGTACGTTGCAAAAGCGAAGGGATTTAATATTTATAAGTCGAGGGTAGGGTGGCCAACTGCCCGGTTATCAAATTTTTTGTAAGCGCTCCATGAGCCTCGCATTCAAAGCGCTTAGCGGTGACCCCGGATGCTGTGTTCCCAATTTCCCCTCTGGGCCCAGCTCGCCGTGATGTGACCCGACGTCAAAGTCGAAAAAGTGTATCTGTGCTCCAGGCCCGTCGACTTTCGAAAATCCATTGATGGCCTGGCTGCGCTGGTCGAGCTGGACATTAAGATAGCCGTGTTCGACCCGGTGCTTTTCGTCTTCCTAAATAAGCCGCGCAATCGCGTGAAAATTTTGTATTGGGCGCGCAGCGGCTTCTGCCTTTGGCACAAGCGCCTGGAGTCTGTGCGATTTAAAACATCGCCCGATATCAGGACGAAGGTAAGCGGTTCATAAATCCGACCTACCGAAAAAAAGCGTTCTATACGTGGCTACGTCATGTGCTGAAGCGGTTACCATGAGGGCTACGAAGCCTTACTGCCGTGGAACTGCTCGCCGGAAATGCCAAAGTAAATCGCTAACCCACCTTTGGGGAGTTGGATTCATGGACCGCACACAGAACATCCATACTTTTACGTCGAATGAAAAAAATGTGAGGACACATCGACTATTTTGTGGAGGTCGATGGTCGTTATGCGCTCCACTACCTGCCCGGATGTTGGTGGGTTGGATGTCTTGGAATCCGCGTTTCCGGCGCATGAACGTCAAAGGCTTATTTTTCCTCGTCGACCAATCTTTCTATGGTTAGTGACTCTACCGAAAGGTTACCTGATTGATACCAGGTTCGAACCTCAAGGTTTCTCACAAAGCTATCTGCCACATCAAGCTCGGTCTCGATCTTGACTTCGCTGCCCGCCCGGAGTGTTTTTTTCGCGAGTGTGACCGCCTTATTGGTCGCGTCTACTCCAATGATATCCGTGTAACCCAAGTCTGTGCCGTCACCTGAAATGGATAGTTCCACCCGGTACTTTCCTTTGGGCAACTCGATGTAAGGTCCATAGGACATAAACCCCGTACGCGTTTGGCCCTGCAGAGCTATACGCTTTCCGTCTTTTGGTGAGCCTACCAGACCTGCTAGTTCATCACCTTGCCATACAAAATGCTCAAGGCAAGTACCATGGATATCAATTTTCAGGTGATGGCAATTAGCGTCGAATTTGTATTTGATAGGGGGTTGATGAACTCTCAGTATCCAACCTTGCCAGCAGAAAAATACAGTGATGATCATTGCCAGCACAAAGGTAGACTGATGCAATATGCGGTGTGTGATCGCTGCCATGAAAGGAATACAAAACAGGAATAAGCCGCCTGCCTTCATGTAACCAGTAAAGTTCCAGATGACGGTGTCACCAAAGCAAAGGTACAGCAGACATAGCGTGAGCGTAAATGCCCCAGTGGTGTTTCTTATAATATCTCCCTTAAGAATCGATTTTACAGGTGATGTTTTCGCAATAGCCCAGAATGTCCAAGCTAATAAAACAGAGAACAGTGCCAAGCCTGTGCCTGCCATGTACGAGTCCCAGCCACTACCCATATTGGGGTAATGTCCCTGTAGTCCCGCAATGAGATGCATTATTAGGCTTTTTAGCGGAAAGCCAAGAACTGAAGCGCTTTGTTCCGCCGGTGTCATTGTAAAATGTATTCGGATGAAAGACTGCCAGGCAATGAAAATGATCAGAGGGCAAAGCAGAAAGAATAAATCTGAGTAGGGTCTGATCGATTTTTGCTTGATCAGGCGCTCAAGGAGTTGGGTACCGAAGAGGATCGCCGGGAACGCCACATACGCTTCTCTCGACAGGCAAGCAAAGGTAATAGTGACGGAGTATATCCAAAATTTCTTTTGATAAGCAGCCACCATACTGACAATGAGCAGCGCATCCGCGGCTCCATCGGGAAGCCCGTTCAGCAGCGTTATCTGAGTACCCATACTAATGGACCAAGGAATGATCCAGTAGACCGGTACACCTTTTTTGATAAAAAACTGTGCTGCGACAGCCGTGCCAAGTAGTATCAGTACAAAGTGTGTGAGGTAGTAGATGAAAGGGCTAACCCAATCCTGAAATAGAATAAGCGATAGGAGCTTGGACAGCACGGGGATACCGACTCTTTGGTAGCGGTAGGCATCGGCGTCGATGTGGCTGGAAGTATCTTTCTGCGCGAGCAAATCGTTTGAAATGTAGTAGTAGAACTGACCGTCCCAGCCCGAATTCCATTCGTCCAAGTAGAGCGGGGTAACGCCGTGCGCCTTGACGGCTTCGGGGATGCCCCAGCGATCAGCCTGCATCAGGTAATGATCAAAGTTACCATTGAGGGGGCCTTTAACATAGGTCACCATAGTGTAGATACTCACCATGGCGGTCAGTAACACGCAAGCCAAGATGGACAGGTACTGCCGGTTGATGAAGCGCTTACTTAACGTCATTCAAACCTCTTCTGTACTTCTCGGCATTCCAGTCAATCAACTCGGAAATCTGCGTATCGCTCAGCGTCGACAGTTTGGCTCCGTCATTCAATTTCGTCATTACATCGTAATAGCAAAGCAGTTGTGCGACTTTCGCTTTGTTCATCTTGTCGCGGGTAAACGTGCCCAGGCCGCGCACGAAGATGACATCGGGCAGTTCGGCTTCTTTTTCCAGGCTGGCCTTTGCTTCTTCAGGCGTTGCGAACAGGCGTGGATATGGACCGAGAAAAACAATATGGTCTGGATACAGCGCCCAACTGTCGTTTAGCCGGTCAACCAAAGCGGGCGCGGTAGCGATCTCATGAAGCTGTTCAAGCGCAATGGGGGAAAATTCGACGCCATTGATCAGGCTCAGCGACTGACGGGGTGCGATGATCGGTTGGTTGACCGCAGGCGTGGCAAAAAAACGAGTCAGGTAGCCGAGTATTTCGCCAATCTCGGCTATGTTGTCGCCACCAATAATCACGCCATGGTTCTTCAGGAAGACCACGCGGGTACTGTTGGTACTGTCGAGCTGCTTGGCGACGGCTTCTGCGAGTTCAGCACCAGGCTTGCAGTATTCAACGCTACGCGCGTTGAGCAACGTGTCCAGGTCCGGGTAATTGGCCAGATCGAAGTCTTTGCGAACTAGGTGCGTGAGCACCTCGATGGCGTGCAGGTGGACCACGATGCGCTGAGGCATCAGGGCATGCAGCAGTGTTTCGATCGAAGGTTTCAGCGGATGAGGCTCGACAGTTTGCGGCACCACGGCAAAGTCCCGGTTTTCAAGGGCTGTAGTCAGTTGGCCCAGTTTTACCGGTACAAAGATGTCTTTTTCACTGGCATCTGCCAGCCAAGTGCCGGATGCCTTGATCCAGAGGGCATCGTTCTCCTTCCAGGAGACGTTCCCACCGGCGCCTTGGACCAGCAGCGGATCTTTACCAATTTCAGAGCAAAATTGGCGAACCGAATCATGCAAGTTCATTTTTCTCTCCAAGCCTGGCAATCAGGCGACGCAGGTCACGAAACTCGGTGAAGGCGGCATCTGGAGCGTTTTCCTCAATGCCTAGCGGTGTACCGGTATGGATCTTTTGCAGGGTTATGGCATTGATCTGCTCGCGACCGCCGCGGATATCGTTGATCGGGTTGTCGCCGATCATCCAGATGCTATTGCCTTTGGGTCGCATTTTTTCCAGAGCGATTTCAAAAGGTGCCGCATGAGGTTTGTCGAACCCGGCTTCTTCGCTGGTCACGATGTAGTCGAAGTATTGATCGAGCCCAAAGTAGACCACCTTGCGAAATTGAATCTGAGCTGTCAGGTCGGTCACGATCGCGGTTGGAATGCCGAGCAAGCGCAGGTCGTCCAACAAGTCCTTCACCTCGTCGAACAGCACGGCGTTGCTGAGGAAGGTACGCCAATAGGTCTGTTCAAAGTCCAGCGCCAAAAGGACCTGCGAGCCTAGGCCCATGATTTCGAGCATGCGCTGAAGGTACAGAAGGCGGCTATGTGAAGACGCCGTATGTTTAAGGCGAGTCTTGACCTGTTCGCGGGCTTCCTTGAAGGCTACGTCAAACACTTCCGGTTTGATCGAGAAGGTAGTGACTACTTTATCTCGGACGGCCTGTTGCGCCGCAGCATGTGCTGGGTCATAAGGGTAAAGCGTGTTATCGGTGTCGAACAGTATAGCGTCAGGGAGGCGATTGAACCGCTCAGGTGCAAAAATCTTCACTATATGAACCGTTTTGTCAGTGCTTGGTTGATATGGGATAGGGTAATCAGCTGCATTAACCCCATGACGCCGTCTTGCCACTGTGGCTTGATGTCGAGGAATTCGAAGATGCGCGGGCAGATCATTCGCGCGGCCATTTCGATGTCCTGGGCAGATGTTTCGCCTTCGATCGTCAATTCAACTTCTGTGGTGTCATTGCGGTTGCACATGTCGACATGCAGACCGCAAACCCCAACCAGTACCCGTGTGAGTGATAGTTCATTCAGGCCGTTGCGCGAGCGTGCAACGATCTTGAAGTGCAGGGGGGGGGGCTTGCCGACACCTTCCAGAATGCGAGGATGTATCGGTTGCAGGGACAGCACCAGATCCGCATGTGCGGCTTGCGGGCGAATGAACCGTGCTGAGTCCGGTTCTCTGCGCTCGAAGGAGGCAAGCACTTTCTCTACGGTGTGGCCACGCTGGTGCACGTCGCGTTGAAGCTTGAAGTGGCGCCGTAAACCTTCGTCGATGTCCAGGTAGACGCTCAGGTTGTAGCACTCACGGAGGATCGGCATGTAAAGGGTATGCAGGCCACTTGCAATTACGAAGTCGTTGCTCTTGATCATGAAGGGGCGGCTCATGCGGCCAGTTTGATGATCGTAGTGCCGTGACTGGATGTGTTTGGAGTCAGTCAGTTTCACCAGGTCGCTGGCAAAGCCTTCCAGGTCGTTGGCCATGGGGTTCAGGTGTGTCATCACCTGCCACATCGGTTTCTGGCGATCCCACAGGTGGTAGTCGTCACCGGAAAGGGTCGTGACTGAGTGGCCGCCAAACAGTCCTTTGATGGCGTCCGAAAAAGTATCCTTGCCTGCGCCCGAATCACCCGCGACACCAATCACGAATGGCTTGCGGCTCAGGCGGAAGTAATCGTTACGGCTGACCGACTCGCGCCAGATTCGGATGGCCAGGACGATGCCCGCAGCAACCATGGCGGTATGCACCAACGATGATAGCTTGCCACCAAAGAGCCATTGACTGCTCCCCTGTGGCAACCAGTTAGTCTGGTCCACAAGCAGCTTGGCATCCGGGGTGATCAGTAGCGCGCTCGCCACATAGAGCAGCGAAAAAATCCCGGTAATGGCAATGGCTACACGATTGCTGGCTGCCTGGTAAGCTACCAGTGGGGGGATGGCCCAGATAAACCACCCCGGAGAGGCAGGTGTCATCAGTACGACAAGCAAGAACACGATGCCGAGCATGGCATGGAAAAGCTCGAAGTTTGGACGTTTTATCCGCCAGGCTGCATAGATCATTAGCAGGTAGGCTAGCGGTACGACATATAGATGAGTGCTGTCCCCGATACTGAATGCCAACCGGTATATCTTGTCAATTTCCGGGTTGTTGATCAGCATACTGACACCGGCACTGGACAGTAGAAACGGCACCAGAGTTGCCACCATGCCCACGATAAGTCCGATCAGAAGGCGTGGCAGATGTTGGCGCAGAGGCCGGTTATGCTGCAGGTAGATCAGAAAGAAGGGCAGTGCCAGCACCATGCTCAGCTTTGCCGAAATGGCTGTGACAAAGACCGCGCCCGTGAGTATCAAGCGAACACGCTTGAAAAAATACAGCGACCACGCTAGTAGCAGTACCGGGATCAAATCGTTGAACCCGAGTACATAGCTGCCGACGATCACGATTGGTGATAGCCAGTACACCCAAACCAGCAAACGGTCGCGACTGGGCACTATTTTTCTGAGCACGACCAGTAGCAAGAAATCTGCGCATAACAGTGTCAGGCCGTAGCCGAGTATCAAGGGCAGCGAGAGTGTTTTGCACAGGAGGATCGCTGGCAGGAAGGCCACCCACATCACGTAGCCATACGGGAACGCGGTAATGATGCCTCCCTGATTCAGCCACGTACTCCAGGGATCAAGTGTCAGCGTGCTGGTGCTGCTATCAAGGAATGGAAGGTACCATTCAGTGACAGGGGCAGGAGCAACCCAAAGTACAAGTACCAGTCGAAGCACCAGCCCGACCAGAAAGGCCGGCTGGTAGAAAACCTTTATGTTCATGCGTACGCAGCCAACGTTTCCCAGATGTCAGGTCGTTTGGTGCAAACCGCTTCGGCGACAATATTGCGATCAGTCAAGAGTTTCGCCAGCCGGGGGATTTCGGTTTCGGCATCGCGGCCCTGAAGCTCGGGGGAGACCAGACACAGTTTGAAGCCTGCCTCCTGGAGTCGCTTGGCATCTTCATGAGTGAGTGGGAACTGGTTGAAGCAGTCGACCCACACCCACTCCACCTTGCCTGCCAGTGTCATCGCGGTTTCAATCGACTCGAACTCGGATACCCGCACGGCGCAACGGCGTTCGCCAGCTTTGGACCATTTGATGAGGAACGGAAAGGATTGATCGAGGAAGAAGTAGTCTTCGATGCCCTTTTCCTTCATCACTGTAATCAAGCGTGCTTCCAGACCTTCTTCCTTGACGTTCAGAATCAGGGTCCCGTGCCGATAGTCGGCAATCCACTCATCAAACGACTCACCTTGTACACACGGGTCATGGTGAATGATCAGATCGTTGCCGTAGCTGCGAATGTCGACCTCAATGCCATATTTCCCCTCTGTGGCATTGAGTTCCTGGCGGGTATTACGCCGATGCGATATGAGCTTCATGTCCTTAGACTCTTCTTAAGTTGCAAACTGAAATCGACAGTTCTGCGGATGAATTTTCGTTTGGCAGCCCAGTTGACGTTCCAGTGAGAAACACCATGGGCGCGCTCACCAAAACGCACGGCAAATCGATAAATCTTAAGGCCCTGTACATGAGCCTGGTAGTACGCATACAGGTCGAGCGCAAAATCGGATGGCGCGGCTTGCCAGCGTTGAAAAAAAGTCTTGGAGAACATCGTCGGCTGCGCGTTGATGTCCCACATGGGTTTGCCCAGCAGTACCGTTTCGAAAACGCTCATACCGAACGTGAACGCAACGTCGGCCAAGGGGCGGCCGAAGCGACGACCTTTAACAAAGATATTCGGGCCATGGTGATCAAAAAACTCCAGACCACGCAAGGCGTCCATGGGATCGGTTTGCAGGTCTGCATGAGTCCAGCCGAGAATTTCGCCTTCGGCGGCACGCAGGCCGGAAAGGATGCCGAAACCATAGCCCTGATTGACTTCTACCCTCACGCTTCTGCAGCCTGGATAGGCCGGCAGGAGACGCTGCAGCACCTGTGGGCTGTCATCAGTGGAGCCATTGTCGACCAGAATGACCTCCACACCAGGGCGTTCGGCCAGGCCTTTGCAGCGCTCCAGCAGCAAAGGCAGGTTTGCCGATTCGTTGTAGCAAGGGATAATGAGCGAAAACTTCATGATTTCTCCGTCGATGCGCTGGCCTTGAATACAAACAACTTCATTCCCAGGAAGTTGAGGACGGCCGATACACCCGTTGCAATCAGAAACGCCAGTTGTACTGTAATGGACACTGAACTGAACAACGACAGACAGCCGGCGTTGACCAGCACGTTGGCGCTCAGTGTTATCGCATAGAGCAAGGCGAATCGCCAGACACTGCCGGGGGCGTGCGCCTGCTGGCCAAATGTCCACAGCCTGTTTGCGAAGTACGCAAACAGGGTGCCCGTCAGAAAGCCCGCGGCCTTTGCCAGGTCGACATCCATCCATGCGCTCCAGACCAGGCCGCGATAGGTCAGGAAGTCGATCAGCACGGTCAATGAGCCTACGACCAGAAATACGGCAAGCTCACGCTTGATCATGCCTGGGCGCCTGGCATTGCTGGCACGGTCGTTTGATAGCGTGCTTCAAGTTCGGCGACGGCGTCGGAGGGTATCCGACCATCGTTCTGCAGGCGATAGGAGTGCCCTGGCCATTTGTGGAAGCAGGACTGCCAATATTCGAACGTGCGCAGGTCGTTCGGAGTACCCCATGACAAGAAACTGTCTACTTCGAACAGTTCACAGCGCAAGCCCAATTCGATAGCGTCGTTAATGGTTGAGTCAATATAAAACTCGCCATTGATACGGCCGTCACGTTCAATCAATCGTGAGACTACCTTGCGAAAATCTTCGGCGCGGCGGAACGTGAAGGTGCCTAATACGATTGGGTCTGTTGCTGGAGACTCCAGCGGAGTCTTCACCGAGATCCTATGAATCCGGCCATTCGTTGCATCGATCCAGCCGAACATCTGTGGATGACGGATGGCATTCGCATGCCCTCGTACTCCCCAGATGATGATGTCCACATCTGGGGTCTCGATGAGGGTCTGGAAAGCCTTCTCGTCATAAAGGGCACCATTATCACAAGCCCCGAAGGTGATCGGGCCGTGGACATCGGCGATGGCACGTTCCAGAGCTTCCAGGCCGAGTAGTGCGGTACAGGCCTGGCCTTGAGTGACTTGCGCAACGGTTTCGATCACGGTGCGGGGGAATGCTTGCTCTAGTTCCCTGGCAATCTCTGCATAGCCGGGCATGTTCTTGCGTAGAACGAATGCATGGTGCTCGGCCTTGGGCAAGTCCTCTGTGGCCTGAGTAACCATTGGTTTGCCGGACACGGGGATCAGTGGTTTGGTCAGTGTGTAACCTTCGTTGACGAATCGTTGTCCCATACCTGCCATCGGGATTACCAAGGCGCCGATGGGTTTGGTCTCGGCACCTTGTGTCTGACGACTCATTGTCTCGAAAGCCGCCGACCAGCCATTGTACTCCCGCACGTCGTCCGGAGTGCCCCACTGCATGAAGTGCTGCAGGGAATAGACCGCGACAGGCTGCTTGTTTGCCAGCAGCGGCTTGTAGGCTAGGCTGACGTAGTATTCGCCACCTACATTGAGTTGTTGGTCCATGGTGTCGCGGAACGCTTCGCTCATGGTCTTGCCCGAGTCGAAATAGTAGGTCCCGCTGGAGGCGAACTCCTCCATGCGATTGTCGGTGTAAGGCTGCTTCTCTTGAATGTCGTCGACCCAGCCATGTGTCTCGCGAATATAGGCGTAGTTGGTGCTGCCCAGGGTATGCGGGTGGAAACCTTTGTAAGCCGGGATCGCACCTACGCATGCGGTGGCTTTGACGAAATGCTTGAAGTGCTGCCAATCCCAGTAGCAGCTGAAATCGCAATAGTTGACGATAATTGGGCGATTGGCGTCGATCAGGTGTTCAATCTGACGAACGGCATGGATCGGGCCGAGCTTGTGCGCAGGGATACCGATTATCTGACCTGTGGGACAATAACATTGCAGAATGGGCGCCATACGGTAATCAGGATCATCCAGATGATCCTGATTGCAAATAAAAATAAAATCCGTTTCGCCTGGAAACATGTCGATGACATGGGCGATGATTGGTTTGCCGTCAATTTCAATAAGGGGTTTTGGGACCGTGTAGCCCGCCCGGCGGAAGCGCTCGCCGAAACCTGACATTGGAATAATTATCTGCACTAGACACTCGTTTACTTACAATGTTGACGTCAGGGTTATGCACATTCATATGCCACCCGCGCGACCAATAGAAAAAAGCATTTTAGTCTGAAGACTGCCAGTGAGTCATCTTTCTTTAATAGGCTTTATGAATCAATTTTTTATGAGCCGGGCGGTTTGGGCATTAAGGTGGCCAGCTTTCCGTCATGTTGCCCCGTTTAGGTGTGGTGGTTTAATTTCCCCGGACACCCCGATAGGTGGAAAATGCATCTATCGAGGAGTTTTTCATGACCGACAAGCGCAGGACATTCGACGACAGCTTCAAGCTGCAAGTCGTGAAAATGATCACAGACCAGGGGTTGGCCGTTTCACAGGTCTGCCGGGATCTCAATCTGGTCGATTCGGCGGTTCGACGCTGGGTCCAACAGTATGAATCGGAGCAACTGGGGCAAGCCGGGATCGGTAAGCCGCTGACACCGGGGGTACGCAGTTCACGTTTCTAGGATTCACCCTTCGGCCACGAGAGGCACAGGGTAATAATGGACGCCGGTTCACCAGCTTCTAGCCTGCTGACAGTACCGAGGCTTTGAAACGAATACGCCAGCAAACTCGCCGCTGGAATATCCAGCGGCAAACACCGGCCAGCCTTCTGGATGCGGATTCCACGGCCATCCGGTCACCCATTCCACAGCCATCCGGTCCCCCTTAAGGCAGGCAGCGACGCAGGATTAATTCACTACCATCGACCTCTTTTTTCGAAGCAGAGAGGCCGTCGTGGAGCGGTTATCCATGCGTAAGATTCGAGAAGTACTGTGTCTCAAATTTGAGGTCGGTCTATCTGCCCGCCAGATTGCGGTCAGCTTGCAAGTCGAGCGAGCCACTGTCGGTGATTACCTCAATCGCTTTGCTGCCAACGGGCTGACTTGGCCCACGGCATTGTCGGACGTTGAACTGGAACGATCTCTGTTCCCGCCAGCGCCGACGGTTCCCAGCGAGCAACGCCCAATGCCTGACTGGGCATGGGCTCACGCCGAGCTGCGCCGCCCCGGTGTCACCTTGGCCCTGCTCTGGCAGGAGTACCGACTCAGCCACCCACAAGGCTTTCAGTACAGTTGGTTCTGCGAGCACTACCGGCTCTGGGACGCCAAGGTCGATGAGGTCACGCGCCAGGAACATCGCGCCGGCGAGAAGCTGTTCGTCGACTACGCCGGCCAGACCGTAACGGTCATCGACCGGCAGGCCGGGGAAATCCGTCAGACCCAGATTTTCGTTGCCGTGCTCGGCGCCTCCAGCTACACGAGCACTACGGGGTTGCCGTGCTGCCCGCTCGCTCGCGTAAACCCAGGGACAAGGCCAAGGTCGAAGTCGGCGTGCAGGTGGCCGAACGCTGGATCCTGGCGGCGCTGCGCAACCGCCAGTTTTTCTCCTTGGGCGAACTCAACACAGCGATCAGCGTGCTGCTCGAACGTATCAACCAAAGGCCTTTCAAGAAGTTGCCCGGCTCGCGCCGCTCGACCTTCGAGGCCATCGATCAACCAGCACTGCAACTGCTGCCGGAACATCCGTACGTCTATGCCGAATGGAAAAAAGTACGAGTCCACATCGACTACCACGTCGAAGTCGACGGCCATTACTACTCGGTGCCGTATCAGTTGGTGAAGCACCAGCTCGAAGTACGCCTGACCGCGAAGACGGTCGAGTGCTTCCACGCCAACCAGCGTGTGGCCAGCCACCTGCGCTCGCCACACAAAGGCCGTCACACCACACCGACCGGACACATGCCTAAGAGCCACCGCGAACATGCCGAATGGACACCGCAACGGCTGATCCGCTGGGCCGAGCATTCGGGGCCCAACACAGCTGGTGTCATCGCCTACATCCTTGAACGACGAATCCATCCGCAGCACGGCTTCCGTGCCTGTCTGGGCATCCTGCGCCTGAGCAAACAGCACGGCGAAGAGCGGCTGGAAGCCGCTTGCCAGCGTGAGTTACAAAAGCCTCGAATCGATCCTGCGCCAAGGGCTGGAACGACTGCCACTGGCCCAGCAAAACCTGCCGCTGCTGCCCGACGAGCACATCAACCTGCGTGGCCCCGGCTACTACCACTGACTGAAAAAGGAGCACGAACATGCTGCCCAATCCGACACTCGACAAGCTGCAAACCCTACGACTGCACGGGATGATCAAAGCGCTGAGCGAGCAACACGCAACGCCCGATATCAACGACCTAAGCTTTGATGAACGACTCGGCCTGATGGTCGACCGAGCGCGAAGACGCCCGCCTGACCACTCGACTCAAAGCCGCCCGACTGCGTCACAACGCTTGTCTGGAAGATATCGATTACCGCAGCCTGCGCGACTTGGATAAATCCCTGATCCTGCAACTGGGCAGCGGCCAATGGTTGCGCGGCGGCCTGAACCTGATCATCGGCGGCCCAACCAGCGTGGGCAAAACCTGGCTCGTTTGCGTGCCGGGACGGCTACAGCGTCCGTTACCTGCGCCTGCCGCGCTTGATGGAGGGGCTGGGCCTGGCCCATGGCGATGGACGCTTCGCCAAACTAATGATGGCCGGCTACGCCAAGACCGACCTGCTGATCCTGGACGACTGGGGCCTGGCGCCGTTTACCGCCGCGCAACGGCGCGACATACTGGAGCTGCTGGACGACCGCTACGGGCATCGCTCGACGCTGGTAACCAGCCAGATGCCGGTGGACAAACTGGCGGGCAGATAGACCGACCTCAAATTTGAGACGCAGTACTTCTCGAATCTTACGCATGGATAACCGCTCCACGACGGCCTCTCTGCTTCGAAAAAAGAGGTCGATGGTAGTGAATTAATCCTGCGTCGCTGCCTGCCTTAAGGGGGGGGGCGGATAGCTGTGGAATCCGCAGTCAATATTTCGCGAACAGCTCGGACCTATATAAATATTGTCATTTTTTACAAAAATGCCACGGGTGTAACAGCCCAGAATTTTCCTCCGCAAAAGCATGCCGCTGCTGTCATATTCATGTAACTCTTTGGTGTCGGATTTGGCACAGTAACAAGTGCTCGCCCATGGCCAACAGTCTGTGTGTTTGCGAGAGGCCGCTGATACGACGTTTGCCGCTGAGTAGATACTGGATAAAGCCTGCTTGCTAGTCTTGCCCTTATACTGGCGATGATCGGTGAAATCACCAAAGAAACAAAATACGATACGTTGGTTCCAGAGTACCAAGTAGTTGAGGTGTTTGAAGCTATTTTCACCGGCGAGTGTTCAGAGACGAATTTCCTTTACATTTTCATTCAGCTGCAGAAGTTTATTGGCGCCGGTCCCCACGGCGTAGAGGAAGGGGGGCTGCGATCAGAACATCATGAATGTCATGAATATGAGGATCATCATATTGCTCTGTGCCGTGGTTTTATAAAGCACCAGGCCCTGAGGTTGCAACCCCCTTCGCAGGGTTGTCCCGCTGAGGCTGATACCCGTGGGGTCGATCATGTCCAGCCGGAATACCTAGTCCGATGAATAAATGAAAGCCCACCTCAATTGGGCGAGGAAACCAGTAGATGATCAAAGAGGTAGGGTATGTGCTCCTGCACCTGCAACCAAAAATAACGAAAATGCAGTCATCGAGCACTTCTGGATTCCTAAAGTGATCGCGAACGACAGTGTTTACATAAACGTCCTTGTTCAGGTAGCGGTAGAGCTGATTAATGAGGACCGTTGATCAGGGCGAGTAATTGATCCACCCCGGCGTCCAGACCCACGTTTTGCGTGTCGATCCTCAAGTGGGGCTGTTCGGGGGCTTCGTAAGGGGAGGAAATTCCGGTAAAATTCGGCAAGCTGCCCGATCTGGCTTTGTTGTACATACCTTTCGGATCACGGGATTCACAGACCCCCAATGAGGTACTGACATGAACTTCGCGGAAGTGCTCGGCTCCGATGATGGTCCGGGCCAGTGCGCGATCCTGGGTGAAGGGGGAAATAAAGGCCGCGATGACGATGAGCCCGGCCTCGTTCATCAATTTCGCCACTTCTGCCACGCGGCGGATATTTTCCGCCCGATCCTCGGTGCTGAAGCCCAGATTGCTATTGAGCCCATGGCGAACATTATCGCCATCGAGTACGAAAGACAGTTGCCCCTTGTCCAACAGACGTCGTTCCAGCGCAAAGGCCAGGGTCGACTTTCCGGAGGCGCTCAAACCTGTCAACCAGACGGTGATCGGTTTCTGACTCAGCAAGCCCTGGCGGTCTTCCGGTGTCACCTGACTGGCATGCCACATCACGAGTGGAGGTTGTGCGTCGGTCATAGAGGGGTGGTCCTGAATACGTTATAAAAGTTGATATCAGCCGGACGGCGCGAGACTGCAATCGTCAGCGACCAGGGCGAGAGGGCGCGCCTGCGCGGGCATCCGAGAGCAAGCGAGTTGCTGAAAAGCGTGTTGCCCACAGATTGTCCTGGCGGAACGCCTGGACCCTTGAAAAATTGCAGCGATAGTCAAGCGCCTGCCGGCTTGTCAGGCGTAGATCGCTGTTTTCATCGATCAGCCATACCGCGGCCTCTTCATCACGCAAGGCCATCTCACCAAAACGAGTGGAGATCACCGGCAGGCCAAGCGAGCGGTATTCATAGTATTTGATCGGATCGACGGAGTCTGTCAGACGATTGAGCTTGAATGGGATCAGGCCAACCGAGAACGTCGCCATGGCGGCAATGGCCTCGGCATGAGGGCGCTCGGGTAATAGCTCGATATTCCCTGGTAGCAGGCAGGGCGGGGGGGCAAAGATCGGGCCGATCAGTTGAATCCGGTTTTCGGGGTTGGCCTTTGCCAGCGCAATGACCAGTTCCCAGTCGAACCAGCTACCAATCGTTCCCACATAACCCAGCAACTGCTGCTTGGTATCCAGCACCAGCGATTCGAGGGGAGCCAGTTTCTGGATGTCGCAAGCATTCAGGGCCAACTCCACCTTGTCTCCCATGGCGCCCAGCGTTTTACCGATGGCGGTGGAGGAGACCAGGATTTTCGATACTCGCTCCACGAGCAAGCGCTCGCGAGTGGCCATGGAGCGACGAGAAATCCCCTTGTAGAAGGCCGGAAAATCGTCCATGGCATCGTAAACCGCATAGCTTTCGGGCATGCGCTCAATTAGCTGCAGCGCAAGCTCCGAAGGTTTACCGACGCAAATCATGCAGGGGTGTTCCGCGGCGAAAGCATGGGCTTTGTTGATGATCTCGCGCCAGAGCAAGGTTTGAAGCAGACCCGAGCCCGGAATGGGCTCGATGGGCAAAACCTTGGGCTTGACCACCTGTAGCCACTCAAGGGACAACTCCTCTTTGGTGGCTGGAGCTGGAGCAGCGGTTTTGCGCTTGAAATCGGATTGTCTCGGCAGTCTTGTGGGGTATGGATCTATCCACAGCACCTGCGCCTGTGTCTGTTCGTGATACCAGGCCACGAAATGATGTGAGCGCTGGCTGAAGCTGGCCCAGGGGACCGGGGACAGATAGATCATTCGCATGTTTGAAAATGCCGTACCAGAACTTCGACGATACGCCCGGCTGCCAGGCCATCGCCATAAGGAGAGATGCCCCGTGCCATGGCTTTATAGGCCGCGGGATCGTCAAGCAATCGCTGAGTTTGTCCGATGATGCTGGCCTGATCCGCACCGACCAGCTTTACCACTCCAAGCTCGACGGCTTCGGGGCGCTCGGTTTCCTCCCTCAGCACCAGTACGGGTTTACCAAGGGCCGGAGCTTCTTCCTGAACACCGCCGGAGTCACTGATGATCAAATAAGAGCGCTTCATGGCCGCGACGAACTGTGGATAGTCCAGGGGGGCGCAAAGCATGATGTTGGTCGTCTGGCCCAGTATTTCGTGGGCGACATCCTTGACGTTGGGGTTGGGGTGTACAGGATAGAGTATCTGCACATCGGCATTGCTTTCGGCGATCATCCTGAGTGCCTGGCATATCGAGCGGAAGGGGGCGCCGAAGTTCTCGCGACGGTGGGAGGTCACCAACACCAGGCGTTTGCTCTCATCCAGTTGCATATCAAGGGCAAGCGGTCTGGCTGCCGCCATCAAGAGTGCATCGACGACGGTATTTCCGGTCATGGTGATCGCCGTCGTGGCAATACCTTCCTGTAACAGGTTTTCCATGGCGCCCTGGGTTGGCGCAAAATGCCAGCGTGCCAGCCTGCCGACGATGACCCGGTTCGCCTCCTCCGGGAACGGGTTGTACAGGTCCGCGGTGCGCAGTCCTGCCTCAATATGTCCAAATGGAATGCCTTGGTAAAAGCAAGCCAGTGCTGCGGCCGTGGCCGTCGTGGTATCGCCTTGAACCAGGACGACATCAGGTTTTTCGGCAAGCAGTACCTCATCGAGCCCTTCCAACAGGCGTGCGGTCAAGGTCGCCAGGGACTGGTTGGGACGTATAATGCAGAGTACCTTCTGGGTCATTCCTTTATAGATCCTGTTATCTGCATGTTTCATGCGTCACGGTATCGATGGGGAGTCCAGGCCCCCCACTTGCTTTCATAAATGGCTTTGTTTTTTTCAAAAAGCGCCTGCTTTTTTTCTGTGTCGAGCTTGTTGAAGGATGCTGACAAGTGATGGTGTACAAACACATCTTCGGCACAGGCAGCGCGCATCCCCTGATGTTGAATACGACGGCAGTAGTCATCGTCTTCGAAAAAGCCCAATCCATAGTCTTCGCATAAGCCGCCGATCTGTTCATAGGATGAGCGTGGCAGCATCACGCAGAAAAACGCCAGTGTATTGATCTCGAACCACTGCCCCATGTGCTGACGGGTGATGCGCGCGGACTCGGCGTGCATTTCGCTCAGATGGGTATAGCGCGTGGTGATACGCGCCTCATTGCCAATATTGTTGGTGACAGGACCGATAATGCCGATGTCATTATTGTCTATCAGATGACGCATCAGGCCCTTGATCCAGCCGGCCGTGACAATCGTGTCATTGTTCAGTATGACCAGGTAGTCGCCGCTAGCGGCTGCCAATCCCTGGTTGTTGCCGGCCGCGAAGCCTTTATTGTCCTGGTTGAGAATGATGATGCGGTCTGGGTCGGCCTTGGCCCACTCGGTCAGAAACGCCGGTGTATCGTCAGTGGAATGGTTGTCAACGACGATAATCTCAAGGTTTTCGTAGTGGCTTTTGTTGACCAGGCTATTGAGGCAGGCCTGGGTCAATTCCAGGTTGTTATAGGTCAGCACCACGACGCTGACTCTTGGCGACGGCAAGCTGTCGATCGCCTGGCGCAGGGCAATGGCTCGATGTTCCCAGGTCTGGGTTTGCGCGAACTGCTGGCGATCCAGGCGTGCCGAGTAGGGTTCGGGGAGCTGTTCCAGGATGTTTTGAACGGCGGCGATAAACTCCGTTGGGTTTTCAGCGGTATTGACCAGGTGACCGAATTGATCCAGTTCAGGCAGCTTGACCGATACTACGGGTTTGCCGGCGCTCAGGTACTCATACACTTTCACCGGGTTGGTCGCCAGTGTCAGGGGAATGACCTTGAACGGCAGCAGGCACACGTCCATTGCATGGAGATAGTGCGGCAGGGAAGCGTAGGGAACCTCGCCATGCATGACAACGTTCGGGCAGCCCTTGAAGGTTTTTTTGGCATTGACCGTATCATTGCCTATGAGTAATACCAGATGCTGGGGAAAGGCCTGGGCAAGCTGCTTGACGAGTTGAAGGTCGAACCACTCCGCGATCGCGCCGTAGTAACCGATGATTTTTCTGTTTTGGGTATCCCGATAGACTTGCTGTGGTGCCTGGCAGAACGCGCTGTATTCCGCGGCATTGCGTATCACGCTGACGTTCTGGTTTTCACGTTTGCCATGCTGTTCGATCCAGGTTGAGGTGGCAACCAGCAGGTCTGCTCGACGCATCAATGCTTTTTCCAGGTCCAGCAGTTCCCGGGCGACATTGCCAAACCCCTCGTGATGGTCCATGCAGTCATAGATCAGGGTGGAGTTGGGAACGCATCTGGCGAGTGGAAACCAATAGGCGTGCTGGACAATGCAGTTCACCTTTCCGATCTTTGCCCATTGCATCAACTCCGCCAGGCTCAGGCGCAGTTGTTTGGTCGCGGCGCTGCTGGGAGGGGCGTGATAGATGGCTGGTGCGCCGAGTACGTTCAGTCTGATCTGGAATAAACCACTTATGCTCTCAAGGGGTTCAACTTCAAACCCGGGGCGGTCGTTATCAATGAAGTGGTTGGAAATGTAGAACGTCACCTGGCCGGTTCGTGCCAGCTCTTTGGCCAGGTTCTGTGGACGCTGGATACGAAAATGCCAGTCAATGACCCCAAAGATAAAGGCGGCCGTCTGCTTTTCGTAAGGCGCTGCTGCTTCGGGACCCTTCTGGGGTATCTTCATCAGCGTTGAAAACGGCTGGTTTTGCGTTATGGACGCGGCACTGCCTTTCAGCCAGAGACGAACCCTATGGGCCCATTTGCTCTTCTTGCTGGGGGCAAGGGGGAGGTGGATGTACACATAGCGAGCCGAGTTGAACAGAATTTTGTGTAGTAGATGGCGCAGCGGTGTACGGTCCATGGTGATTGCCTAGTCTGAGAGACTCAGTAGTTCGGTTTGTTTTGACGCAAGCTGGTGATGCGGGCTGGCGACTTGCTCTGACAGTGCCTGGACTTCAGATTTTTGTGCTTGAAGCCGTTTCTCTGCTTCCCTGGGTTTCTGCGATACTGCTTGTATCTGGTTGTTGGCTGTGCTCCATTTGCCCAGTCAACCGCCCCAACTCGGGCGCGTGCGTTGACAGACAATCATCGATGCGGCCATGGGGTTTGATGCTGTCGCCGCTGGGATTGAGCAGGCCGCAAATGAGTTGCAACGAGGTGGGCCTGCCACTTCCGCTACGGCCGATGATGTCGACGGTTTCGCTATTTTTTATTTGAAAGTTAATATCTTTCAGGACAGGGTGAGCGTTGAAATACTGCTTGCGTCGATCGGTAAGCATTTTAAGCAAGTGCTGAAAGTGCTTTTCATAGTGATGATAGTGCTTTGACAGCTTCTCAATATGGATCGCCATTTCAGATGACATCAGCGAAGCCCTTGCGTGTTTTTTGAAACCAGATGAAGCCAAGCCAGGCCACCAGGAAAGTGAAGGCATAATAGATAGTCAGCCCCTCCCAGTGTGGCCAGGATCCCCAGAATAGAGCATTGCGGGCCATTTCTATCGGAAGGGTCAGAGGATTGGACTTGAGAAAAACACGATAACTTTCAGGGAGTGCTGATACAGGATAAAAAACAGGTGACATAAACAACAGGGCGGTGGTCAGAATACCGATCAACTGACTGAGGTCACGCAGGTAGACGCTCAGGGCCGCGAGAAACCAACTGACCCCAAGTATCAATAAAGTCAGCGGGAGAACGATCAACGGTAGTGAAAGGGCGGTCACCGGTGGAGCGCCAAACAGCACAACATAAAAAAGCAGCCAGACCAGAAGACTGATAGCGCTGTGAAACAACGCGGCGCCGAGCGATACGATCGGGAGGATTTCCAGGGGGAAGACAATTTTCTTGACGTAATTGGAGTTGCTCAGAATCAGGCCGGGTGCACGGTTTACACACTCGGAGAACAGATTGAAGATCAACAATCCGGCAAACAGTACCAAGGCAAACTCGCTCTTCGAGTCGCTTCCGCCTGACCAGCGGGTCTTGAACACCACACTGAAAAAAAATGTATAAATCAATAACATGAATAATGGGGTGGCGAAAGGCCAGAAAAGGCCGAATATTGAACCTTTATAGCGCCCTGTGACCTCTCGGAAAATGAGCGCTCGTATCAGACTCTTGTTGTTCAAAATGCTGCGCAGCATTGAGAGGGGGGATGAGTTGAACGACTGCATCAGACTGGTGCCTCGCGTGATCAAGCGTCGACTCATGAGTGATGTGTTTATGGGTCGATGTTGAAATGATTATTTTTTCTGTGGTGCCATTTTGATGGCGTCATTTTAGTATTGGTACGCTTTATCTATCGACCATTAGCTATTTTAAAAGCCTGCGGCTACTATATATTGGACTATGGTTGCAGGGAAGTATTCGCATTGACCGTCGCGCCGACGATTTTAGCAGTAGGTAACAGGTGGGTATCAGAATTGTTACTTTGTGGAATATGGATTTGAACTGTTTTGAACTTTCTATTGACCCGCCGTGAGCTGGCTTCATTTGAGTCGGGCTCTTCAGAAATGTCGCCTGCACTGTTAGATAATAGTTGCGATGTCATTATTGTCAACTACAATGCAGGCGAGTTTCTCTCTGAAAGTGTCTTGTCCGCATGGCGGGCAGGCGCTTCCCGCGTGATTGTGGTGGACAACGCCTCAAAGGATGGCAGTCTAGACAGCTTGATGCCGGCGCAGGGGGGGGGCGTTACACGTTGTGCACAATGCTTCCAATCTCGGGTTTTCTGCCGCTTGCAATATCGGTACCCACCATACATCAGCCCCTTATGTGTTATTTCTCAACCCGGATTGTGTGCTGGCTGCCGATGCGTTGAATGGCATGATTCAGGCGTTGGTGAGTTATCCGCGTTCAGGGATGGTAGGGGGCTTCCTCTGCAACCCTGATGGTACGGAGCAGCCCGGTGGCCGGCGCGTTTTTCCGACGCCCAAGAGGGCTTTGTTGCGGGCATTCGGGCTCTCTCGGTTTTCGAAGTTCCTGCCGGCTTCATTCTCCGACTTCTTGTTGCACGAACAACCGTTGCCACGTGAGCCCATGGTTGTGGAAGCCATTTCCGGTGCCTGCATGCTTGTCCGGCGTGAAGCCATTGAGTCGGTTGGGCTGTGGGATGAGGGTTATTTTCTCCACTGCGAGGATCTGGATTGGTGCATGCGTTTTCGTCAGGCGGGTTGGGATGTCTTGTATGTGCCGGGTGCCAAAGTAAGTCATCAGTTTGGGGTCTGTAGTCGTGGTCGCCCCTATTTCGTGGAGTGGCACAAGCACCGTGGAATGTTGCGGTTTTACCAGAAGTTCTTCCGGCGCCAATACCCCGGGGTTTTGTGGGTGAGTGTGGTGATTGGCGTCTGGCTACGCTTCAGCTTGGTTGTTGCTCGCCATCTGCTCATGGGGTTGCTCGCATTTTTTAAACAGAAAAAAGGTGCATAAGATGCGTGTTGCGATCCTGGGTGGAGCGAGCTTTCTCGGAGAGCGGCTGGTCCCGGTGTTGCGGCAGTCCGGTTTTGAGGTGATCTCCTTTACGCGTGATCGCGCCCGGCTGCCTTCCTCCACTGTGGCGTGGCAGCACGTTGACGATTGGCCACGCCTGGAGTTCGGCGCCTGTGTCTGCCTGGCGCCGATCTGGGCCCTTCCCGAGTATCTGGAGCGCCTTGCCTTAAGCAAGGTCAGGCGTATCGTTGCGCTTTCCTCAACCAGTCGATATACCAAGCGCGAGTCGTCGGACCTTGCCGAGCGGGCGCTGGCTGATCGTCTGGCGACGAGCGAGTCGCTCCTGGAACGTTGGGCCGGGGATCATGGGGTCGAATGGGTGGTGTTGCGTCCCACCCTGATCTATGGCCTGGGCCGGGATAAAAATGTCTCTGAAGTCGCCCGATTCATCCTGCGATTTGGTTTTTTTCCGTTGGCGGGCGGTGGTACGGGGTTGCGTCAACCCATTCATGCCGACGACCTGATTCAGGTCTGTCTGCGGGCCTTGACCGCGCCCGCGGTGGTGGCAGGAGGCTACAACCTCTCCGGAGGTGAAGTGCTTTCCTATCGGGAGATGGTGATCCGTATATTCGAGGCGCAGCGATTGCCTGTGCGTATTATCAGCATCCCGGTGGTTTTTCTGCACTTGGCCATTTCAATGGCGCGTTGTCTGCCTCGTTATCGGCATCTGTCCCCCGCCATGGTTTCACGAATGATCGAGGATCTGGTGTTTGATCATTCCGAGGCTCAATACCAATTCGGTTTCATACCCCGTCCCTTTGAGCTGAGCGATACAGACTTGCCTTGAGGCTCTGTACCACCCCTCACGACCGATCGCTTTCTGGCCCCATCATCTGGCTGTTCTGACGAATCGACACCATCCGCGAGCTTCCGATGTCTTTTGCCGGTAGGCAGAGCCTGACGTGCGATTACGATGTTGCGTAGAATGGTGGATTGAATTCGCGAGCTTCGCTCTTTGCCTTGGCTTGTTTGTGGCCAATGTTTCAGGAATTTTGAACTAGATGATGATTTTGCTGCTGTGCGCGTTCGTATTGGTCTCCTCATTATTGTTGACCGGTGCGTTACGCCGATATGCGTTGGCTCGCAGTTTGATGGATGTTCCCAATGGGCGTAGTTCCCATTCTGTTGCCACGCCGCGGGGTGGTGGTGTGGCGATCGTGCTCGGTTTCCTGATCGCATTGTCGGCTCTAGCCTGGATGGGCATGATGCCAGTGGCGATATTCTTGGCACTTTTTGCGGCCGGCGCCGTTGTCGCCATAGTGGGATTTCTCGATGATCATGGGCATATAGCTGCTCGTTGGCGCCTATTGGCTCATTTTGGCGCCTCTTTTTGGATCCTGCTTTGTCTGGGGGGGGCGCCGGCCTTCAATCTGTTCGGGGCAGTGTTCAATTTGGGCTGGTTGGGGCACATTCTCGCGGCCTTTTACCTGGTGTGGATGCTTAATCTCTATAATTTCATGGACGGCATTGACGGGATTGCCAGTGTCGAGGCTATTTTTGTTTGCCTCGGTGCTTGTCTTGTCTATGAATTGGGCGGGTATGAGGGCCTGGTCTGGGCTCCTCTGTGCCTGGCACTGGCCGTGGCCGGTTTTCTTTATTGGAACTTTCCACCCGCACGTATTTTCATGGGCGATGCAGGCAGCGGTTTTCTAGGCATCATGCTGGGAGGGCTTTCTCTCCAGGCCGCTTGGCATTCGCCTCATTTGCTGTGGGTATGGTTGATTTTGCTGGGCGTATTTATCGTCGATGCGACGTTTACGCTGGGACGTCGACTGCTCCGTGGAGACAAGGTGTATGAGGCCCATCGCAGTCACGCCTATCAATTTGCCTCGCGTCAGGTCGGGCGTCATTTACCCGTGACCCTGGCTGTACTCGGGATCAATATCGTCTGGTTGTTGCCCATCGGCTTGTGTGTCGGCTTGTCTGTGGTGGACGGTCTCACCGGTGTGTTGTTGGCTTATGCTCCTTTGGTGTTTATCGCGGTCAGATTTCATGCAGGTGAGCTGGAGAAGGTTGGTTAATCTGTTGTGGTCTGGAACCGGGTTGGGTAATTGTCGATCCAATACGATGGTATTTTGCAGGCAAGCTATAGAGGGGTTATGGATAAGATACGAGCCTATTTGGTAGGTCTTCCGCGTCGAAAGAAGCGCGTTCTGCAGGTGCTCACCGATATCGTCATGGTCTGGGCAGCGCTGTGGATGGCGTTTGTCGTGCGTTTGGGGGTGGGTGACCTGATCAATCCATTTGCCCAGCACCGCTGGCTATTTATTGCCGCTCCGCTTGTCGCCATTCCTCTTTTCATTCGATTCGGCCTTTATCGGGCGGTGATGCGTTATTTCGGCAATGACGCGTTGATCACCATTGTCAAGGCTGTGAGCCTTTCGTCATTGATTCTGGGGGTGGTCGTCTACATCTACAGTAACCACCAGGTGGTTGTTCCGCGTTCGATCATCTTCAACTATTGGTGGCTGAGTCTGGTCATGGTGGGGGGGCTGCGGCTTGCGATGCGCCAGTACTTCCTGGGTGACTGGTTTGGTACCGCGCAGCATATGCCGTTCACTAATCGTGATGATGGCTTGCCCAAGGTCGCCATTTATGGCGCCGGCTCGGCGGGCAATCAACTGGTTGCCGCGTTGCGCATGGGCCGTGCCATGCGGCCTGTTGCTTTTATCGACGACGACAGCGGTATTGCCGATCGCAATATCGCCGGTTTGCAGGTCTACAAGCCCAAGCATATCCAGCAGATGATTGATGCCACGGGGGCGCAGGAAATACTCCTGGCGATCCCATCGTCTTCGCGTGGCCGTCGTCGTGAAATACTGGCGCTGTTGGAGGGTTATCCGCTTCATGTGCGAAGCGTGCCGGGTTTCATGGATCTTGCCAGTGGGCGGGTCAAGGTCGACGATATCCAGGAAGTCGATATCGCGGATTTGCTCGGGCGCGATACGGTTCCCGCTCAGGAAGACTTGCTCGAGCGCTGCATCAGTGGGCGTTCGGTGTTGGTGACGGGGGCTGGCGGTTCAATCGGTTCCGAGCTTTGTCGACAGATTCTGACGCTTCGTCCTACCACGCTTCTGCTTTACGAGCACAGCGAGTTCAATCTCTACAGCATCCTCTCCGAGCTTGAGCAGCGGGTTGTTCGAGAGTCGTTGTCGGTGCGTTTGCTACCGATCCTGGGTTCCGTGCGTAACCAGGACAAGCTCCTGTCGGTCATGAAAACCTGGCATGTCGAGACGGTCTACCATGCGGCGGCCTACAAGCACGTTCCGATGGTTGAGCACAATATCGCCGAAGGCGTACTGAACAACGTGATCGGTACCTTGAACACCGCACAAGCCGCCTTGCAGTCGGGTGTTGCCAACTTCGTGCTGATTTCCACCGACAAAGCGGTGCGTCCAACCAATGTGATGGGCAGTACCAAGCGCCTGGCTGAAATGACGCTTCAGGCCCTCAGTCGTGAGCTCGCTCCGGTGTTGTTTGGCGATCAGGCCAATGTATCGCGAGTGAACAAGACCCGCTTCACCATGGTCCGTTTCGGCAACGTGCTCGGCTCATCGGGCTCTGTCATTCCCCTGTTCCACAAGCAAATAAAAGCAGGCGGGCCGCTGACCGTTACCCACCCGAAGATCACGCGTTACTTCATGACTATTCCAGAGGCGGCCCAGTTGGTTATTCAGGCCGGCTCCATGGGGCAGGGCGGCGACGTCTTTGTTCTGGATATGGGCGAGCCTGTGAGGATTGTCGAACTGGCTGAAAAGATGATCCATCTCTCCGGCTTGAGTGTGCGCACGGACAAGAGTCCTCATGGTGATATCGCGATAGAGTTCACCGGGTTGCGGCCTGGTGAAAAGCTTTACGAGGAGTTGCTGATCGGTGACAACGTCGCTGCGACCGAGCATCCGATGATCATGAGTGCCCATGAAGATATGCTTTCATGGGATGCACTCAAGTCCAGGCTGTATGAATTGATGGCCGCCGTTGAGGGCGATGATTACGTTCGTGTACGGCAAGTGTTGCGCGATACCGTAAGCGGTTACGCCCCCGACGGTGAGATTGTCGACTGGATTTACCAGCAGCGCCGTATGGATCCCTGATCGTTACACACTTGGTAATGACGTGATTTTTGACAGGAGAGACCCATCATCTAGGTTTGGAAAGCAGCTTCGGAAAAGCTGCTTTCCTCTTACGATGTCATGGAGTGTCACTTATGCGTACAAGCTTTCTCTCTTCCCTCGCGTTCACCCTGCTGCTGGGTATCACCGGCGTGGTCAATGCGGCGCCGACCGCGCCCGCCAAGACCGATTCGTCTGTTCCCGCCTCAAGCCCGGCGACGGCAAGCGCCACGTCCGGCAAGCTCAACCTCAACACCGCCGATGCCCAAACCATCCAGCACGAACTCTCCGGCATAGGCGAGGCCAAGGCCCAGGCCATTGTCGCCTATCGTGAGGCGAATGGCCCATTCTCGTCGGTGGATGAGTTGCTCGAAGTCAAAGGCATCGGCAAGTCGCTGCTCGACAAAAATCGCGACAAGCTCGATATCAACTGAATACGCTCCGGCGGGAGAAGAGGCCTTTTCAGTGATCGGCCTCTTCTCAGGGCGTAAAGCGGCGTTTTACTCCACCTGATCCTTCAAGTGCGCTTTCGTCACCGCCAGTATTTTTTGCGCCAGGGTCTCGTCCTCGGCACTTCGGGATAACACCAGGGCTCCCACCAGCGTCGCCAGCATGACAATGCTCTGATCCTGCGCGTCCGGCCCTGACCCCAGTGCGTCTTCGACCTGCTTGAGCCGCGACTCGATCACTGTATCCGTCGTCGGGCTCGGCTCCCCTCGCTGCCCCAACTCCAGGCACATGGTCGGCAGCGGGCAGCCGTGATCGGGGGTGGTCAGGTGCCACTCGGACAGATAGCTGTCGATAAAGGCCTGCAACGGTTTGTCCTGGCTGAACAGCGTATCGCAATGCACATCCAGTTCGGCCGCGGCTTCCTGCAGTGCCTTTTCCACCAACTCATCCTTGGATTTGAAATGCGCGTAGAAGCCACCATGGGTCAGCCCCAGCGCTTTCATCAGGGGTTGCAGGCCGGTCGCGCCAATACCGTCACGTCGGAAGCGTGCGGCGGCCTCCCGGATGATGCGTTCGTGGGTCTGGGCTTTGTGGTCTTGTGAATACCGCATGGCGGGCTCTCCGAATCGTTAAGCCATGATAACCGTGACATGTAGGCGATTTGTCATGTTTTTTCAAGGGCGCATACCGCTAATGGGGAAAAGTCGAAACCAAGGATCTGGCATGAATAGTGATTACCCATTGCTCTACGATTGTTGAACAATCCAAGGCGATGATCATGAGTACACAACTGTCCCTGGCGGACCAGATTACCCTGGAGCTGCGCGCCGACATCATCGGCGGTCGCCTGCTACCGGGTATGCCGCTGGTCGAGAACGATCTGGTCAATACCTACAACGCCTCGCGCAACACGATTCGCGAGGCGCTCCATCGGCTCGGCCAGGAAGGCCTGGCACGTTACGTCCGGAACAAGGGCGTGATGGTGCGCCGCCTCGGCGTCGAGGAGGTGCGCGATCTGTTCCAGGTGCGCCGCACCCTGGAGCTGCAGGCCATCGCCCTGAGCAAACCCCTGCGCGAATACCAGTCCGATCGCATGCTCGAGTCCATCGAGGCCGCCGAGTTGGCTCGCGAGCGCGAGGATTGGCGGGCCCTGGGCACCCACAGCCTGGCGTTTCATCAACATATCGTCGGCTTGATGCGCAGTCCGCTGTTCGACGAGTTCTTTACCAATATCGTTGCGCAGTTGCGCCTGGTGTTTTGTTCGGCGCCCGATGAGCAGCGTTTCCAAGCGCCCTGGCTGGCGCGTGACCGTTATATCCACGACCTGCTTGCCGAAGGTGACAAGCACGCCGCCGGGGAGGCGATGAGCCTGTACCTCGACGATTCCGAGCAGATGCTGCTCGACTTTTTAAGCCGTCCTTCCCATCACTGATCGAGGATCTTGAGCATGTACAAAGACTATCCCGCCGCCTATCAGGTCAGCAAAGGCTCGGCCTTGCAGGTGGATACCGCGTTTTACCAGCGCATTCGCGAGGAAAAGAGCGCTCGTACGCTGATCGAGCAGTTCGAGGTGCCAATTCGTACCGGGCGGGCCTGGAAGGTACCGGCCGGCCACGTGTTCCGGGTGACCACGCCGGTTGGCCCACAGGTCGGTGACTTCAACGTCTGGAATGCCAACGACCCGCGTGAGCGTCTCTGGGCGGCCCGCACCCGTCAGTTGCAAGGCGCCCATGTCAGCACCCATGACCGGCTCTGGTCGAACCTGCCGTTCCTCCGTCCGCTGGTTACCATTACCGACGATAGCTTGGCCGGCTACGGGATCGACGAGCATGGCGGACGTCTGCATGATCTTCTGGGGACGCGCTGTGATCCTTATGTGAACAAGATGCTGACAGGGGAAGACTTCCATCATCACTGTCACTCGAACCTGACCCGCGCCGTCCTGCCGTATGGCCTGACCGAATTCGATGTCCACGATGTACTGAATATCTTCCAGTGCACGGGGCTCAATCACGACGACATGTATTTCATGAAGGCCTGCCCGGCGCAGAAGGGCGATTACCTGGAGTTTTTCGCTGAAATCGATCTGCTGTGTGCGCTGTCCACCTGCCCGGGCGGTGATCTTTCGCTGCCGATGTGGGGCCCTGAAGCCCAGGACCCGCTCAGCGTCTGTCGCCCGTTGGGGGTGGAGGTCTATCGGTTGGAGCCGTCACTGCTCGAAGGTTGGAGTTCGCCTGAGCGAGCCGCCTATAAAGGCCTGCATGGCTTGCATATCGCCAAGGCGGACTGGGAGAAATAACCAGAGGGAATGGACGATCAGCGATCCTTGGCGTCCTGGGCGTCCATCTCTGCGTTTCGTTCCTGGACGCGCCGACGCTGTTCGTCAGTCAGTTCCACTTTGTTTGCGGTGTCGCGCAACATCATCAGTCCACCGACGATGGAGCCGATGGCGACGACGATGATCAGCCAGGCATACCAAGGCATAAGGTTCTCCTAGATGGGCCGTTTGCGGATGAGCATTTCATCCGCAAGGTCGGCCCTTACCACTTCGAGTCAAAAGATTTCTCGGTGGTTCCATTGTAAGCCCGATCGGTCCGAATAGCCCTTAAAGCCCGGTCAGCATCGCATCGGCCGGCGCCGCGGCACGCGATTGCCCGGTCAACAGGAAGTAGAGGAAGCCCGCGGCCATGAAACCGAGGAAAATCAGGCCGATCAGGGTGTTGAACCAGGCCATCGCGATCAGGCACACCACCGCCAGGACCAGTGCGATCCCCGGGACGATCGGATAACCCGGTGCGCGGAAGCTGCGTTCCAGATTGGGTTCGGTTTTACGCAGTTTGAACAGACTGAGCATGCTGATGATGTACATCACGATGGCGCCGAATACCGACATGGTGATCATCGCGGCCGTCAGACTCATGCCCTGCAGGTTGATCAGGCCGTCGCTGTAGATCGCCGCGATGCCGATCAGGCCGCCGGCAATGATGGCCCGGTGCGGGGTCTGGAAGCGTGACAGCTTGGCCAGGTAGGCGGGCAGGTAACCGGCCCGGGCCAGGGCAAAGAACTGCCGCGAGTAGCCGAGGATGATCCCGTGGAAGCTCGCCACCAGGCCGAACAGGCCGATCCACACCAGCATGTGCATCCAGCTGGAGTTACTGCCCACCACCGCTTTCATCGCCTGGGGCAACGGGTCGTTGATGTTCGACAACTGGCGCCAGTCGCCGACGCCGCCGGCCATCACCATCACGCCGAGGGCCAGGAACACCAGGGTCAGGATACCGCCGACGTAGGCTTTGGGAATGGTGCGCTTGGGGTCCTTGGCTTCTTCGGCGGCCATGGCCGCGCCTTCGATGGCGAGGAAGAACCAGATCGCAAAGGGGATCGCGGCGAAGATGCCGGGGATCGAGTCGATGCTGAAACTGCTCGAGCCGGACCAGCCGTTGAGCACGAAATTGCTGAAGCTGAAGCCCGGCGCGACCACGCCCATGAACACCAGCAACTCGGCCACCGCGAGCACCGTCACCACCAGTTCGAAGGTGGCGGCGATGCTGACGCCGAGGATATTCAGGCCCATGAACACCACATAAGCGCCGACGGCGGCGAGACGTGGGTCGAGGTCCGGGTACTGGACGTTGAGGTAGGCGCCGATGGCCATGGCAATGGCCGGCGGGGCGAAGACGAATTCGATCAGGGTGGCGATCCCGGCGATCAGTCCACCACGTTCACCGAAGGCCCGGCGGCTGTAGGCAAAAGGCCCGCCGGCATGGGGAATCGCGGTGGTCAGTTCGGTGAAGCTGAAGATGAAGCAGGTGTACATGGTCGCCACCAGCAAGGTGGTGATGAGAAAGCCCAGGGTGCCGGCGGTCCCCCAACCATAGCTCCAGCCAAAATACTCCCCGGAGATCACCAGTCCGACCGCGATGCCCCACAGGTGCAGTGTGCCCAGCGTGGGCTTGAGTTGTGTGTTCATACGTTTTCTCCCTGAACGGTTTGGATACTGCTCGGGGCGGGTAAGTGCAGTGGGCGTGCCAGTCGCCAGGATCGCGTCGTTATCCGCGAAAAGCTGTCGTATCGAGGACGTTTCGCCGATGTTCGCCAAGGTTACGACTTGCTTTGGTGCGAGCTCGGGCATTTATGGCGCATCGGGACTAGATTTACCGATCACCGGGTCCCGGTCCGCCCCGGGTTCCGCTACAATGCGCGCCGATTTCGACTTGCCAGAGAGCCCGCCCATGTCCGCCTGCCAGACGCCTATTATCGTCGCCCTGGATTTCCCCTCCCGTGACGCCGCCCTGAAGCTGGCCGATCAACTGGACCCGAAACTGTGCCGGGTCAAGGTCGGCAAGGAGCTGTTCACCAGTTGCGCGGCGGAAATTGTCGGCACCCTGCGTGACAAGGGCTTCGAGGTGTTCCTCGACCTGAAATTCCACGATATCCCCAACACCACGGCCATGGCGGTCAAGGCGGCGGCGGAGATGGGCGTGTGGATGGTCAATGTGCATTGCTCCGGCGGCCTGCGCATGATGGCGGCGTGCCGTGAGGTGCTGGACCAGCGCAGCGGCCCGCAGCCGTTGCTGATCGGCGTGACCGTGCTGACGAGCATGGAGCGCGAGGACCTGGCCGGTATCGGCCTGGATGTCGATCCGCAGGTGCAGGTGTTGCGTCTGGCGGCGTTGGCGGAAAAGGCCGGGATGGATGGCCTGGTGTGCTCGGCCCTGGAAGCCGCGGCGCTCAAGAGTGCCCATCCGGGCTTGCAACTGGTGACTCCGGGGATTCGTCCTGCGGGCAGCGCCCAGGACGATCAGCGTCGTATCCTGACCCCACGTCAGGCCCTGGATGCCGGTTCCGATTATCTGGTGATCGGTCGCCCGATCAGCCAGGCGGCCGATCCGGCCCAGGCGTTGGCGGCGGTAGTGGCCGAACTGGCCTGATAAGGTCTTATCGCGAGCAACCGGCGCATGCCCGATTGCTCGCGATGCGTTCTACCTGAGACGGCCCGGCTTTAAACCTTCAACACCAGCTTGCCGAAATTCTCCCCGCTGAACAGCTTCATCAGCGTTTCCGGAAAGGTCTCCAGGCCTTCGACGATATCTTCCTTGCTCTTGAGCTGGCCCTTGGCGATCCAGCCGGCCATTTCCTGTCCGGCCGCGGCGAAACGACTGGCGTAGTCCATCACCACGAAGCCTTCCATGCGGGCGCGATTGACCAGCAGCGCCAGATAATTGGCCGGGCCTTTCACCGCTTCCTTGTTGTTGTACTGGCTGATGGCGCCGCAGATCACCACGCGCGCCTTGAAGTTCAGGCGAGTGAGCACTGTGTCGAGAATATCGCCGCCGACGTTGTCGAAATACACGTCCACGCCTTTCGGACATTCACGTTTCAGGCCGGCGCCCACATCCTCGCTCTTGTAGTCGATGGCCCCGTCGAAGCCCAGTTCGTCGATCAGGAACCGGCACTTCTCGGCGCCGCCGGCAATCCCCACCACCCGGCAACCCTTGAGCTTGGCAATCTGCCCGGCAATGCTGCCGACCGCGCCGGCCGCACCGGAGATCACCACGGTTTCGCCGTCTTTCGGCGCGCCGACATCCAGGAGGGCGAAATAGGCGGTCATACCGGTCATGCCCAGGGCGGACAGGTAGCGCGGCAGCGGCGCCAGTGTCGGGTCGACCTTGTAGAAGCCCTTCGGCTCACCGAGGAAATAATCCTGCACCCCCAGGGCGCCGTTGACATGGTCGCCGACGGCAAAGCCCGGATGGTTGGACGCCACGACTTTGCCGACACCCAGGGCGCGCATCACCTCGCCGATACCCACCGGCGGGATGTAGGACTTGCCCTCGTTCATCCAGCCGCGCATGGCCGGGTCCAGGGACAGGTATTCGTTCTTGACCAGGATCTGGCCCGCTCCCGGCTCGCCCACCGGCACTTGCTGGTAGGTGAAGGTCTCGCGGGTCGCAGGGCCGACCGGGCGCTTGGCCAGCAGGAATTGGCGATTGTTCTGGGTGGTCATGGCAGGCACTCGAAGATCAATGAAGTCTTGTTGATAGACCCTCATCGCGCAGACAGCAAGTTTTGCAGGCAAGGCGAATAGGGCGTGATCCACTTCAATGATGAAAGGCCCCATAACCTTATCACCGCAATGCATAAGCCATTAACCGGGCTTCTGATAGTGCTGCCGCGACGGTTGCCGCGCTGGCTAGACTGAGAGCACAGCAGCCCATTCGTATTGCATTGAGGACATAACCATGAGCATGACGTTTTCCGGCCAGGTAGCCCTGGTGACCGGCGCAGCGGCCGGCATTGGCCGTGCGACCGCCCAGGCGTTTGCCGCCGAAGGCCTGAAGGTGGTCGTTGCCGACCTCGACGTTACCGGCGGTGAGGGCACGGTCGAGCTGATCCGCGCCGCGGGCGGCGATGCCGTGTTCGTGCGTTGCAATGTCACCCAGGAAGCCGATGTGCAAAACCTCATGGCCCAAGCGGTGAACGCCTATGGGCGGGTTGACTACGCCTTCAATAATGCCGGTATCGAGATCGAGAAAGGCAAGCTGGCCGACGGCACCCTGGATGAGTTCGACGCGATCATGGGCGTCAATGTCAAAGGCGTCTGGTTGTGCATGAAGTACCAGTTGCCGCTGATGCTGGCCCAGGGTGGTGGCGCGATCGTCAACACCGCCTCGGTGGCGGGCCTGGGCGCGGCACCGAAGATGAGCATCTACGCGGCCTCCAAGCACGCCGTCATCGGCCTGACCAAGTCGGCGGCCATCGAGTACGCGAAGAAGAAAATCCGCGTCAATGCCGTCTGCCCGGCAGTGATCGATACCGATATGTTCCGTCGTGCCTATGAGGCCGATCCGAAGAAAGCCGAGTTCGCCGCGGCCATGCATCCGGTCGGGCGCATCGGCAAGGTCGAGGAGATAGCCAGCGCGGTGCTTTATCTGTGCAGCGACGGTGCCGCCTTTACCACCGGTCACGCCCTGGCCGTGGACGGCGGAGCCACCGCGATTTGAGTTGTCGCACGCTTCGCCCCGGTTCGTAGCCCCTTTGCAAGGAACCCGTCTAATGGCGGGTTTTTTTATGTCCGCCGGTGTTGGAAATCCGGTCGGTACATTCGCCCTCGCGCGTCAGTCGGTGTCTTCAGGGCCCGGCGGGCGGGCCTTCCAGGGCGGGGGGAAGAGGCTTTTTGTGCAAGCAAGACCCCCGGGCTTTTGTGTTTAACTGTTTAACGAGAAATAACAATGGGTTGGAGCGTCAAACAGAATGGATTTGGAAATTGATCGGCAGGCGCTGGTCCCCGTCGTGCAGCAAATCGTCAACGCCGTGATCGAGTGGATCCGCTGCCAGCGCGCGGGCCCCGGGACTCGCCTGCCATCGGTTCGGCAGTTGGCCAAGGACAACTCCCTCAGCCAGGCGAATGTCCTCGAAGCTTGCCAGCGCCTGGTGGCGCAGGGCGTGCTGACACCGCGCAACGGCTCGGCCTTTATTGTCTCGGATGCCCACGGTGATGCCGGCGACAACGGCGAGCGGCAGTGGTACGAAGGCTTGGAGGCAGAGTGGGGGGGCTTCAGCGAGCACCCTCTGGGCGAGTTGAAGCTGGGCTGCGGTTGGGTGCCCGAAAGCTGGCGCGAGAGCGATGATATCGCCTATGCCATTCGCCAGGTCAGTCGTACGCAGATGCACGGGATGTTCAGCTACAGCACGCCCCAGGGGCTGCTGGCGTTGCGTCAACAGATCCAGAAGCGCCTGACGCAAAAGGGCATCGCCTGCGCACCCGAGCAGATACTGACAACCCATGGCGTCACCCAGGCGCTGGACCTGCTGGTGCGTCACTTGCTCAAGCCGGGTGATTGCGTCCTGGTGGAAACACCAGGCTACGCCAATCTGTACAAACTGCTGGCGCTGCAAGGCGTCAAGTTGCTGGAGGTGGAGCGTACGCAGTCCGGTCCGGACATGGAGCAGTTATCCAGGCTGTTGCAGCAGTACCGACCGCGTTGCCTGTTTATCAACAGCCTCTATCACAACCCGACGGGTACCAGCCTGACCCTGGCGGTGGCCACGCAGTTGTTGCAGTTGGCCCAGGCCCATGACTTCCTGATTGTCGAAGACGCTATCTACAGCGATCTGCAAAGCGGGCCCGGCGTACAACTGGCGGCGTTGGACAGTGCCCAGCGGGTGATCTACGTGGGCGGTTTTTCAAAAACCCTGAGCAGTTCATTGCGGGTCGGATTCGTCCGTGCCCGAAGCGAACTGATCCAGCGCCTGGCGCAAGTGAAGATGATCACCAGCCTCGGCGCCTCGCGTTTTGCCGAGTGTGTGGTTGCCATGCTGCTGGCCAATGGCACCTATCGCAAGCTGGTGCAACGGCTACGCCAGCGCCTGAGCGTGGAGCGGGTCACCACCCTGGACACCTTGGAGAGGGCGGGCTGGGAAGTGTTCACCGAACCCGCTGGCGGCATGTTCATCTGGGCCCGCAGTCCGGGCTACCCTTTGGCGCAAGTCCTGGCCCGGGCACGCAAGCTGGGGGTGCTGCTGGCTCCGGGCGACGCCTTTATGCCGCAAGGTAAAAACAGTGACTGGCTGAGGATAAATGTGGCCTATGCTTCGGATCTGCGCGCGCAGAAGTTCTTCCGTCTGTTGGGCGGCGCCGAATCGACCTCGACCATCCTGAAAGCGACGCGGATGTAGCTTTTGGCCATTATTCCGGCGCCAAAGGCTTGTGCTTTACCCGTCCCGATTGCGAATCTGCATGAATCTTGAATGGGCGTGTGCACCTTCAGCATTCTAATCGGGGATTAAGCGCCATGATTTCTGCCGTGCAAGGACGTTTCGCCAATCTCGGTATGGCCAAGAAATTGGGTATCGGGTTTGCCTTGGTATTGCTGCTGACCGGTCTGGTGGCGGCGATCGGTGTCTGGTCCTTGCAAACCATCAGCTTGCGCTTCGATGGGCTCAAGCAGATGTCTTCGCTCAACAGCCAATTGCTCCGGGTGCGTTTGCTGGAGCAGGAATATGCGCTGCGTTCGGATCCCAAGACCGTCGATGCCCTGCATCAGGGCGTTGACGGCCTGTTGGCGCAGGCGCAGGTCCTCAAGGCGCAATCAGCGGCCAACGTGCCGGTCATGACCGACGTCGAGCAGGCCCTGGGTGCCTACCGCAAGGCGTTCGACGAATTCGTCGAACTGACCCAGACCAAGGACCTGGCGCTGGAAATGGCCAGTTGGTCGGTGTCCAGCGTGGCCAACAACCTGGATGTGCTCCAGGCCGGTTTGTCCGATGACGGTACCTATGCCCTCAAGGATTCCCAGGGCAAGGACGGCAAGGATTTTGTCGAGCAGGCCGGCCAGGTCAGCCATGTCTCGCAGTTGATGTTGCAGGCGATGAACGAGGCCCGGGTGCGCCTCGACCAGAGCCGCAAAGGCAATGAAGAGAACCAGAGCAAGGGCAAGATCGAGCAGGCCGACCAGGCCCTGGCCCAAGTGGAGGAACTCAAGACCTCGGTCAAGGACCCGGGCTATCAGACGGTGCTGACCGAGGTCAGTGGTCATATCGCCAGCTTCAGTGACAAGCTCACCGAATACACCGGCCTGCTGGAGCAGGAAAAAAAGGTTTACCAACAGTTGCATGAGCGCGCGGCCCAGGTGGTGGAGCGGGTCAACCAGGCCTATGCCGCCGAAGACCAGTCGATGCAGGCCGAACTGAAGAAAAACTCGCTGCTGATCATCGGCTCGTCGGCCCTGGCCTTGCTGGTCGGGCTGGTGGCGGCGCTGGTGATTACCCGTCTGATCGTTGCACCGTTGCGCAGTGTGATCCTGGTAGCTCAGCAGATTGCCGCCGGTGACCTGACCGGTAAGGTGGAGGTCAGGCGTCGCGACGAAATCGGTCAACTGATGCAGGCCATGCAGCAGATGGGCGCGGGCTTGAGCGGCATCGTCAGCGGCCTGCAGGCCGGGATCGAGCAACTGGCGACCTCGGCGCATTCATTGTCGGCGGTTACCGAGCAGACCAATCTGGAAGTCAGTAGCCAGAAGGAAGAAACCGAGCAGGTCGCCACCGCGATGAACCAGATGACGGCCACGGTGCACGATGTCGCACGCAATGCCGAAGAGGCCGCCCAGGCGGCGCAGACCGCCGACGACAAGGTCGACAGCGGCCAGCAGGTGGTGCGCCAGAGCATGCAGCGGATCGAGCAACTGGCGGATTCGGCCAGTTCGGCGAGCCAGAGTATCGAAAGCCTCAGCGCGGAAATCCAGAATATCGGCACGGTGCTCGGGGTGATCAAGAGCGTGGCCGAGCAGACCAACCTGCTGGCCCTCAACGCGGCCATCGAGGCGGCCCGGGCCGGCGAGCAGGGCCGTGGTTTTGCCGTGGTGGCCGATGAAGTCCGGGCCCTGGCCAAGCGTACCCAACAGTCCACCGAAGAGATCGAACGCCTGGTCAGTGCCCTGCGCACGGCCGCGCAGGCCTCGGTGCATCAGATCCAGAGCAGTGGCGAGCTGGTCAAGCTGGCGGTCAGCGATGCCTTGCAGACCGAGAGCGCGCTGGGCAGTATCGCCGCGGCGGTGTCGCTGATCCAGCAGATGAACCAGCAGATTGCAGCGGCGGCCGAGGAGCAGAGCTCGGTGGCCGAAGAAATCAACCGCAGCGTGACCAGCATCCGCGCCAGTGCCGATCAGTCTGCGCTGGCGATGCAGGGCAACGCGGCGTCAAGCATCGAGTTGGCACAGCTGGGGATGGAATTGAAGGGGATGGTCGGGCATTTCCGGATCTGATCCTTCAGGCCCGGTTGAATGCGTTCCCTGTAGGAGCCCGGCTTGCCGGCGATGGCGTCCGCAAGATCGACGCAAGACTTGCTGGCCTCATCGCCGGCAAGCCGGGCTCCTACAGGTTTTGTGGGGCTTCGGGATCTAGGCCTTGCGCCAATTGAGGATCAGCAGTGTCAGCACCCCCGCGACGATCCCCCAGAAGGCCGAGCCCACCGAAAACAGCGTGAACCCCGACGCCGTCACCATAAAGGTGATCAGCGCGGCTTCCCGCTCCTTGGGCTCGTTCATGGCCAGGCTCAACCCATTCATGATCGAACCGAACAGCGCCAGCGCCGCGATCGACAGCACCAGCTCCTTGGGCAGCGCGGCGAACAGTGCCGCGAGTGTCGCCCCGAAGGTCCCGGCAATCCCGTAGAAAATCCCGCACCAGACGGCGGCCGTGTAGCGCTTGTTCTTGTCCTCATGGGCATGGGGCCCGGTGCAGATGGCCGCGCTGATGGCCGCCAGGTTGATCCCGTGGGAGCCGAAAGGCGCCAGCAGCAGCGAGGCGATCCCGGTCACGCTGATCAACGGTGAGGCCGGCACGTTGTAGCCGTCGGCGCGCAGCACGGCGATGCCGGGCATGTTCTGCGAGGTCATGGCCACCACGAACAATGGAATGCCGATGCTGATGGTCGCCGCGAGGGAGAACGAGGGCGTGGTCCACACCGGCGTCGCCACCTCCAGGTTGAAGCCGCTGAAGTCCAGCAAGCCCAACAGGCCCGAGACGGCTGTGCCGACCAGCAACGCGGCAAGCACGGCATAGCGTGGCGACAGGCGCTTGATGATCAGGTAGCTGAAGAACATCCCCAGCACCAGCCCGGTGCGATGCTGCGCGGCGACGAAGATCTCGCTGCCGATCTTGAACAGGATGCCCGCCAGCAGCGCCGCCGCCAGTGACGAAGGCAGGCGCTTGACCAGCTTCTCGAAACTGCCGGTCAGGCCGCAGATCGTCACCAGCAGCGCGCAGGTGATATAGGCACCGATCGCCTCGCCGTAGGTCACCCCGGACAGGCTGGTGATCAGCAGGGCCGCGCCGGGTGTCGACCAGGCGATGGTGATCGGCGTGCGATAACGCAAGGACAGGCCGATGCTGCAAATCGCCATGCCGATCGACAGCGCCCAGATCCACGAGGAGATCTGTCCGGTGGTCAGTCCCGCGGCTTGCCCGGCCTGGAACATCAGCACCAGGGAACTGGTGTAGCCGGTCATCATCGCGATAAAACCGGCGACCACGGCGGAAGGTGAGGTGTCGGCCAAGGGGCGCAGGCGTGCCTGGGTGAGGTCGGTCATGGGACGGCATTCCTTGTACAGGGAAACAAGCGGTAACAGTCCGGGTAGACTAAACGTAAAGGTGCGGGCTGATTGCAATACAGCCGGCGCGGCAAACAGCCGTACAGTCGTGTTGGCACCCGGCTTTGTGTACAATGTGCCATGCTTTTACGCGCTACTTGTCAGTGACCCGCTGTGCCGTTCGCCAGTCGGGGTCCATTCGCCGCCGTCTCCGATCCGAGTGACCATGAACGAACAGTTGCAACCCCTCAAGAAACAACCGCGTGCCGGCAAGGCCGGTCGCACCGGGACCCAGGACGATATCGTCTACGCGCATATCTTCGAGGCCATTCTCGAACAACGGCTGGCGCCCGGGACCAAGTTGAGCGAAGAAGCGCTGGGGGAAATTTTCGGGGTCAGTCGCACCATCATTCGCCGTGCCTTGTCGCGCCTGGCCCATGAAGGCGTGGTGTTGTTGCGCCCGAACCGTGGCGCGGTGGTGGCGAGTCCCAGTGTCGAGGAAGCCCGCCAGGTGTTCCTGGCCCGGCGCATGGTGGAGAAGGCGATTACCGAGCTTGCGGTCTTGCACGCCACGGCTGAGGAATTGGCGCTGTTGCGGCAGATGGTCAACGATGAACGCGACAGTTTTTCCCGTGGCGATCGTGGGGCGGGGATCCGCCTTTCCGGCGAGTTCCACCTCAAGCTGGCGGAAGCGGCGAAGAATGCCCCGCTGATCAGCTTCCAGCGCAGCCTGGTGTCGCAGACTTCATTGATTATCGCCCAATACGAAAGCGGCAATCGTTCGCACTGTTCCTACGATGAACACACCCAGTTGATCGATGCCATCGAGGCCCGGGATGCGGTGCTGGCAGTGGACTTGATGATGCACCACATGGACCATATTGACAGCAAGCTCAACCTCGATGAAGAGAGTGCGTCGGATGACCTGCATGCGGTGTTCTCGCACTTGTTGCTGGCCAAGAAGCCGGGGCGGTCCGGGGCAAAGCTGTAGGCAATTGCCCGGTTCTGCCTTGCCACAATACTGTGTACCGATACGGACCTTGTAGGAGCAGGGCTTGCCCGCGAAGGCGGCCTTGAGATTGCTAAAAGCTTCGCGGGCAAGCCCTGCTCCTACAGGTTATGTGTTGTCGATGAGACTGGGTGCGCTCAGCGCTGATGCACCAGGTTCCCCGCCGCATAGGTCTGCTTCACCGTCCGGTCATCCCCCAGGGTCATCAGGACGAACAATATCTCGGCAATATTCCTGGCCTGCTTCAGGCGATAACTGAGCAGTGGCGTGGCGTGATAATCCAGCACCAGGAAGTCGGCGTCGCTGCCCGGTTGCAGGCTGCCGATCCTGTCCTCCAGGCGCAGCGCCCGGGCGCCGCCGAGGGTCGCCAGGTACAGCGATTTGAACGGACTCAACCGTGCCCCTTGCAGCTGCATCACCTTGTAGGCCTCGTTCAGCGTGTGCAGGATCGAGAAGCTGGTGCCGCCGCCCACGTCCGTGCCTACGCCAACATTCAACTTGTGTTTCTCCGCCATCGGCAGGTTGAACAAGCCGCTGCCGAGGAAGAAGTTCGAGGTCGGACAGAACGCCACCGCCGAGCCGGTCTGCGCCAGGCGTGCACACTCATCGTCACACAGGTGCACACCATGGGCGAACACCGAGCGCTCGCCGAGCAGTTGGTAGTGGTCGTAGACGTCCAGATAACCCTTGCGCTCCGGGAACAGCTCCTTGACCCACTGCACTTCCTGCAGGTTCTCACTGATGTGGGTCTGCATGTACAGGTCCGGGTATTCCCCCAGCAGTTGGCCGGCCAGGGTCAATTGCTCCGGCGTTGAAGTCGGCGCGAAACGTGGTGTCACCGCGTAGTGCAGGCGACCCTTGCCATGCCAGCGCTCGATCAGCGCCTTGCTCTCCAGGTAGCTGGATTCGGCGGTGTCGGTCAGGTAGTCCGGCGCGTTGCGGTCCATCATCACCTTGCCGGCGATCATCCGCAGGTCGAGTTTCTCCGCGACCTCGAAGAAAGCATCCACCGATTGCGGGTGCACGCTGCCGAAGACCAGGGCGGTGGTGGTGCCGTTGCGCAGCAATTCCTTGATGAAGATATCCGCGACTTCCTCGGCATGGGCGCGGTCGGCGAACTGGCTTTCGCAGGGGAAGGTGTAGGTGTTCAGCCAGTCCAGCAGTTGCTCGCCATAGGCGCCGACCATGCCGGTTTGCGGCAGGTGGATATGGGTGTCGATAAAGCCCGGGGTGATCAGCGCGTCGGTGTGCTGGATGACTTCAACATCGGCGGGCAGGCTCGGCAGCAGCTCGCTGGCGGCGCCGAGGGCGATGATGCGGCCGTTCTCGACCACCAGCAGGCCGTCTTCGAAATATTCATAGGAGGCCTCGATGCCGACCTCGGCCGGATCGGCGAGGCTGTGCAGGAGGGCGGCGCGGTAGGCGGTACGGGTCGAAGGCATGGTCTTTCTCAGTGTTTGGCCTGGCTGCGGCGCGAAGCCGGCAGCAGTTTGGCAATAGGTTCGGCGCTCGCGCTGTGCTGGCCGAAATTCGCGTTATAGGTGGCGATGATCTCGCCGGCGATGGAGATGGCGATTTCCACCGGCAACTTGCCTTTGACTTCGGCCAATCCCAGCGGACAGCGCATGCGTTGCAGCACGCTGGCGTCGAAGCCGCGCTCGCGCAGGCGGTGTTCGAACTTGACCCGTTTGGTCTTCGAGCCGATCAGGCCGAAATAGGCGAAGTCGTTGCGCTTGAGGATGGCGGCGGTGAGTTCCAGATCGAGCGGGTGATTATGGGTCATGACGATGCAGTAGCTGCCCGCGGGCAGGTTGTCGATCTCATCCACCGGTTCCTCGCTGACGATCTTGCGTACGCCGCTGGGAAGCTGTGCCGGAAACTCCTGCTCGCGGGAATCGATCCAGCGTACCCGGCAGGGCAGGCTGGCGAGCAAGGGCACCAGGGCGCGGCCGACATGCCCGGCGCCGAACACCGCGATTTCTGCCTGGACCTGGCCCATGGGCTCGAACAGCAGCACGGTGACGCCGCCGCAGCACTGGCCGAGGCTGGCGCCCAGGCTGAAACGCTCGAGATGGGTGTTCTGCTGGCCGCTGGCGAGCATGTCCCGGGCGATCTGCATGGCCTTGTATTCCAGGTGACCACCGCCGATGGTGTCGAAGGTGCCGGCGGCACTGACGACCATTTTCGAACCGGCATTGCGCGGCGTCGAACCGAGCTCTTCGATGATGGTCACCAGCACGCAGGGCTCGCCCTGGTTCTGCAGGTCGGCGAGGGCGCTGATCCAGTAGTTCATAGACACCTCTCTGTCGTCTGTTCGACAACCGCGACCTGTTCCGCCTTGACCTGACGCATCTGCTCGCAGCCCCATAACACCCGCTCCGGCGTCGCCGGGGCATCGATTTTCGGTTGAACCCGATAATCCGCCAGGCTCGCCACCGCATCCTTGAGTGCACACCACACCGCAATCCCCAGCATAAAGGGCGGTTCGCCCACGGCCTTGGAATGGAACACCGTGTCTTCCGGGTTCTTGCGGTTCTCCACCAGCTTGACCCGCAGGTCCAGCGGCATATCGGCCACCGCCGGGATCTTGTAGCTGGCCGGGCCATTGGTCATCAACTTGCCCTTGGCGTTCCACACCAGTTCTTCCATGGTCAGCCAGCCCATGCCCTGGACAAAGCCGCCTTCCACCTGGCCGATATCGATGGCCGGGTTCAGCGAGGCGCCGACATCATGCAGGATGTCGGTGCGCAGCATCTTGTACTCGCCGGTCAGGGTATCGACGATGACCTCGGCGCAGGCCGCGCCATAGGCGAAGTAATAGAACGGCCGGCCCCGGGCTTGGCTGCGGTCGTAGTAGATCTTCGGCGTCTTGTAGAAGCCGGTGCTCGACAGCGACACCTGGGCGAAATACGCCTGCTGGATCAACGTCTCGAAGGTCAGGATCTGGTCGCGTACCCGCACGTGGCCGTTGCGGAATTCCACGTCCGCCTCGCTGACCTTGTAGTGCCGCGCGGCAAACTCCACCAATCGCTGCTTGATGATCTCGGCGGCGTTCTGCGCCGCCTTGCCATTCAGATCGGCGCCGCTGGAGGCGGCGGTGGGCGAGGTATTGGGTACCTTGTCGGTGTTGGTGGCGGTGATCTGCACCCGATCGATTTCCACCTGGAACACCTCGGCCACCACCTGCGCGACCTTGGTGTTCAAGCCCTGGCCCATCTCCGTGCCACCGTGGTTCAGGTGGATGCTACCGTCGGTGTAGACGTGCACCAGCGCCCCGGCCTGGTTGAGGAAACTGGCGGTGAACGAGATACCGAATTTCACCGGCGTCAGCGCCAGGCCTTTTTTCAGCACCGGGCTGTGGGCGTTGTAGCGGCGAATGGTTTCCTGCCGTTCGGCGTACTGGCTGCTGGCTTCCAGTTCGGCGGTCATTTCCTCGAGCATATTGTGCTCGACGGTCTGGTAGTAATGGGTGACGTTGCGTTCGGTCTTGCCGTAATAGTTTGCCTTGCGCACCGCCAGCGGATCGAGGCCCAGGTGCCGGGCGATGCTGTCCATCACCTCTTCGATGGCGACCATGCCTTGCGGACCGCCGAAGCCGCGATAAGCGGTGTTGGAAGCGATGTTGGTCTTGCAGCGATGGCCGTTGACGGTGACGTCGCCCAGGTAATAGGCATTGTCGGCATGGAACATCGCCCGGTCGACAATCGATGCCGACAGGTCTGGCGAACAACCGCAGTTGCCTGCCAGTTCCAGGTTGATCCCGTGCAGGCGCCCGCTGCTGTCGAAGCCGACGTCGTACTCGATATAGAAGGGGTGGCGCTTGCCGGTCATCAGCATGTCTTCGACCCGGGGCAGGCGCATCTTGGTCGGTTGCCCGGTCAGGCGGGCCACCACCGCACAGAGGCAGGCGGGGCTGGCGGCCTGGGTTTCCTTGCCGCCGAAACCGCCACCCATGCGCCGCATATCGACCACGATCTTGTTCATCGACACGTCCAGCACCTCGGCCACCAGCTTCTGCACTTCGGTGGGGTTCTGGGTCGAGCAATAGACAATCATCCCGCCGTCTTCGGTGGGCATGACCGAGGAGATCTGGGTTTCCAGGTAGAAGTGTTCCTGCCCGCCGATATGCAGGTTGCCCTGGATACGTTGTTCGGCAGTGGCCAGGGCGGCGGCCGAATCACCGCGTTTATGGGTATGGCTGTCGAGCACGAAATGGCGTTTGCGCAGGGCCTCGACCACATCCAGCACCGGCTCCAGGTCTTCGTACTCGATCACCGCGGCCATGGCCGCCTGGCGTGCGGTATCCAGGTCGCGGGCGGCGACGGCGAGCACCGGTTGGCCGACGAATTCGACGATATCGATGGCCAGCAGCGGGTCGCCCGGCAGCAGCGGGCCGATGTCCTTGAGGCCGGGAATGTCTTCATGGGTAATGGCAATACGCACACCCTCGAAGGCATAGCACGGCGCGGTATCGATGCTGAGAATGCGCGCATGGGCGCGATCAGACATCCGCGCATAGACGTGCAACTGGTTGGGGAATTCCAGGCGGTCGTCGATATACACCGCCTCGCCGGCCACATGCTTGTCGGCGCTGTCGTGCTTGACGCTGCGACCGACGCCGGTGCTCAGGTCCCGGGCGAACAGTTCGGCCATCTCGGCCTGGTTTTTTTCCACGGCGTGAGGGTTAGACATAAGCGGTCACCCGAGTCTCGATGTGCGGTGTTTGCAGCTCGATAAAGTACTTGCGCAACAGGTTGCGAGCACTGAGCAGGCGATATTCCTTGCTGGCGCGGAAGTCCGACAGTGGAGTGAAATCCTCCCCCAGCGCCGCGCAGGCACGTTCCAGGTTGTCCTGGTTCCAGGGCTGGCCGACCAGGGCGCGTTCGCAGGCACGGGCCCGTTTGGGAATCGCCGCCATGCCGCCGAAAGCGATCCGCGCCTCGGCCACGACGCCGTTTTCGAGGCGCAGATTGAAGGCCGCACAGACGGCTGAAATATCGTCGTCCAGGCGCTTGGAAACCTTGTAGGCACGGAACTGCCATGCGGCATCGGCCCGGGGCACAATGATGCTTTCGATAAACTCGCTGTCCTGGCGCGCGGTGACCCGGTAATCGATGAAATAGTCTTCCAGCGCGAGGGTGCGCGTGCTGTCGCCCTTGCGCAGCCGCAGTTGTGCGTTCAGCGCGATCAACAGCGGTGGTGAATCACCAATCGGCGAGGCATTGCCGATATTACCGCCCAGGGTGCCCTGGTTGCGGATCTGCAGGGAGGCGAAGCGTTGCAGCAGTTCGCCGAAGTCCGGGTACTCGGCCTTGAGGGCGGCGTAGCAATCGGAGAGTGGGGTCGCGGCGCCGATTTCCAGGTGATCTTCAAAGGTCTCGATGCGCTTGAGTTCGGCCACGTTGCCGACATAGATCATCACCGGCAGGGTGCGGTGGAACTGGGTGACTTCCAGCGCCAGGTCGGTACCGCCGGCCAGCAGTCGGGCTTGCGGATAAGAGTCGTAGAGCGCGGCCAGGTCGGCGACCGTCAAGGGCACCAGGCAGCGCTTGTCGCCGCTGTTCAGTTCCGCGGTTTCGGTCGGCGCGATGGCCTTGAGACGGGCGATGGTTTCGGCTTCGCGGGCATCGAACTGGTCGGCCGGCTTGTTGCAGCAGGCGCGCTCGGCGGCGGCCAGGATCGGCCGGTAGCCGGTGCAGCGGCAGAGGTTGCCGGCCAGGGCTTCATGGGCCTTGTGGCTGTCCGGGGCATCGCTGTTCTTTTGCAGGGCGAACAGCGACATCACGAAGCCCGGCGTGCAGAAGCCGCACTGCGAGCCATGGCAGTCGACCATGGCTTGTTGCACGCTGTGCAGTTGGCCCTGATGCTTGAGGTCTTCAACGCTGATCAGTTGCTTGCCGTGTAGCGACGAGACAAAGGTCAGGCAGGAATTGAGGCTGCGATAGCGGATCTGCTCCTGGCCCGAAGCGTCGCAATGCAACTCGCCGACCACCACGGTGCAGGCACCGCAATCGCCGCTGGCGCAGCCTTCCTTGGTGCCGGATTTGCCCAGGTGCTCGCGCAAATACTCGAGCACCGTCAGATTCGGGTCCAGGGCGTGCTCGCGGCGGAGTTCCTGGTTGAGTAAAAACTGGATCACGGAAGGCCTCGCAGACTCATTATTGTTGTTGACCGATGGGCAGAATCTAGTGATATCTGACTTTTCGGTCAACAAATATCTGACCTTTGGGTCAGGAAAATCTCGCGATTGAAAGCATGGAGCGCTTTCTCCCAGTCTAGCTGCTGAAATAATTGCGGGATTCGTGCCAAATTCCGCCTCAGGAGCCCTGCGCCACCCGGTATCAAGTGCGCTACACTGCGCCGCTTGCACTGATCGAAGATTTTGAAGGAAAACCATGACGTTCAAGGCGCCGGACAGCCTCGCCGAGCAAATTGCTCACCACCTCGCCGAACGCATTATTCGCGGCGACCTCAAACCCGGGGAGCGCATCCAGGAACAGAAGGTTACGCTGGCGCTCAATGTCAGCCGTGGCTCCGTACGCGAAGCGCTGCTGATTCTCGAACGCCGCCATCTGATTGCCATCCTGCCCCGGCGCGGTGCCCATGTCACCGAGCTCACCGCCCACAAGGTGCAGAGCCTGTGCACCCTGATGAGTGAGTTGTACATCCTGCTGGGCAATGCCGTCGCCCAACGCTGGAAGGAGCAGGCCGACCTCGCGCCGTTTCTGCAACTGCAGCAGCGCCTGAGCGCCAGCTTCGAGAACGCGGATATCCGCACCTTCGTCGAAGACAGCTTCAATGTGATGCGCGCGGCCTTTCCGTTCGCCGACAACCCGTACCTGCAGGAAACCGTCGAGAACCTGCAGCCGGCCATGAGCCGCGCCTATTACCTGGCGCTGGAGCGGCGCAAGGCGGAAATGAGCGAATACCTGACCCTGTTCGCGCAACTGCTGGCCGCCGTCATGGCCCGCGACCTGCCGCTGATCCGCACGGTCCTGGCCAATTACGCCCAGCGTAGCTGCGACATCGTCCTGTCTGCCCTGGCGGTCGACTAAGCGTGCGGCTCAAGTGCATCAAGTTGGCGGGGTTCAAATCCTTCGTCGACCCGACCACGGTGAACTTCCCCAGTAACATGGCGGCGGTGGTCGGTCCCAACGGTTGCGGCAAGTCGAACATCATCGACGCCGTCCGCTGGGTGATGGGCGAGAGCTCGGCGAAGAACCTGCGCGGCGAGTCGATGACCGACGTCATCTTCAACGGCTCCACCAGCCGCAAGCCGGTGAGCCAGGCGAGCATCGAACTGGTGTTCGACAACTCCGACGGCACCCTGATTGGTGAATACGCCGCCTACGCGGAAATTTCCATTCGCCGCAAGGTCACCCGCGACAGCCAGAACAGCTACTTCCTCAACGGCACCAAATGCCGGCGCCGGGACATCACCGATATCTTCCTCGGCACCGGCCTGGGTCCGCGCAGCTACTCGATCATCGAGCAGGGGATGATCTCCAAGCTGATCGAAGCCAAGCCCGAGGACCTGCGCAATTTCATCGAGGAAGCGGCGGGCATCTCCAAGTACAAGGAGCGCCGTCGCGAGACCGAAAACCGTATTCGTCGCACCCATGAAAACCTGGCGCGCCTGACCGACCTGCGCGAAGAGCTGGAGCGCCAGCTCGAACGCCTGCACCGGCAGGCCCAGGCGGCCGAGAAGTATCAGGAATACAAGGGCGAGGAGCGTCAGCTCAAGGCCCAACTGTCGGCCCTGCGCTGGCAGGCACTGAACGAACAGGTCGGCCAGCGCGAAGCGATTATCGGCAACCAGGAAATCAGCTTCGAAGCCCTGGTGGCCGAGCAGCGCAACGCCGACGCCAGCATCGAGCGCCTGCGGGACGGGCACCATGAGCTGTCCGAACGCTTCAATCTGGTGCAGGGACGCTTCTATTCGGTCGGTGGCGATATCGCCCGGGTCGAGCAGAGCATCCAGCATGGCCAGCAGCGTCTGCGCCAGTTGCAGGACGATCTGCGTGAAGCCGAGCGCGCCCGTCTGGAAACCGAATCGCACCTGGGTCACGACCGCACCTTGCTGGCGACCCTCGGTGAAGAGCTGGCCATGCTCGAACCCGAGCAGGAGGTGACCAGCGCCGCTGCCGAAGAAGCCGCCGCCGCGTTGGAAGAGTCGGAAACCACCATGCACGGCTGGCAGGAACAGTGGGACAACTTCAACCTGAGCTCGGCCGAGCCGCGGCGCCAGGCCGAAGTCCAGCAGTCGCGGATCCAGCAGCTGGAAACCAGCATGGAACGTCTGGCCGAGCGCCAGCGGCGTCTGGCCGAAGAGCGCGCCTTGCTCTCGGCGGACCCGGAAGACGCGGCCATCCTTGAACTCAGCGAGCAGTTGGCCGAGAGCGAGCAGACCCTGGAAGATTTGCAGGCCAGCGAAGAAGGCCAGGTCGAGCGCCTGGAACAACTGCGCCAGGATTTGCAGCAGGCCATGCAGGATCAGCAACAGGCCCAGGGCGACTTGCAGCGCCTCAATGGCCGCCTGGCGTCCCTCGAAGCCTTGCAGCAGGCGGCGCTCGATCCGGGCACCGGCACGGCCGAGTGGCTGCGTGAGCAGCAGTTGGCGCAGCGTCCGCGCCTGGCCGAAGGCTTGAAGGTAGAGGCGGGTTGGGAGCTGGCGGTGGAAACCGTGCTCGGCGCCGACTTGCAGGCCGTGCTGGTGGATGATTTCGCCGGTCTCGACCTCGGCGGTTTCCAGCAGGGCGATCTGCGTCTGCTCAGCCCGGCGCCGGACGGCACCCGGGTGCCGGGCAGCCTGCTGGAGAAGGTCGAGGCGGATATCGATCTGTCGCCCTGGCTGGGTCAGGTCAAGCCGGTTGAAAGCCTTGAGCAAGCCTTGTCCCTGCGCGGCCAGTTGGCGGCAGGGGAAAGCCTGATCAGTCGCGACGGTTTCTGGGTCGGGCGGCATTTCCTGCGGGTGCGTCGGGCCAGCGAGGCCGAGAGCGGCGTTCTTGCCCGGGGTCAGGAGATCCAGCGCCTGGGCCTGGAGCGTGAAGAGCGTGAAGAAACCCTGGCCAGCCTCGAAACCCGTTTGCAAACCCTGCGCGCCACCCAGCGCCAGCAGGAAACCGGACGTGAGCATCTGCGCCGTCTGCTGCAGGACGAAGCCCGCCAGCAGGGTGAGCTGAAGGCCAAGCTGTCGGCCAGCAAGGCCAAGGCCGAGCAACTGCAATTGCGCCGTACCCGTCTCGATGAAGAGCAGGGCGAACTGGGCGAGCAGCGTGCCCAGGAACACGAAGAAGTCGGTGAGGCCCGCCTGCAACTGCAAGAGGCCCTCGACACCATGGCCGTCGACACCGAGCAGCGCGAGTTGCTGCTGGCCCAGCGCGACAGCCTGCGCGAGCGTCTCGATCGGGTTCGCCAGGAAGCCCGCCAGCACAAGGACCATGCCCATCAACTGGCGGTACGCCTCGGCTCCCTCAAGGCTCAGCATGATTCCACCCGCCAGGCCCTGGAACGCCTGGAACTGCAATCCGAGCGCCTGAGCGAAAAACGCGAGCAGCTGAGCCTGAACCTGGAGGAGGGCGAGGCGCCGCTGGAAGAGCTGCGCCTCAAGCTCGAAGAACTGCTCGACAAGCGCCTGAGCGTCGACGTCGAACTCAAGACCGCGCAGATCGCCCTGGAAGACGCCGACCGCGAGTTGCGTGACGCCGAAAAACGCCGCAGCCAGGCCGAACAGCAGTCACAGCTGATTCGCGGCCAGCTCGAACAGCAGCGTATGGAATGGCAGGCCCTCAACGTACGACGCAAGACCTTGCAGGATCAGTTGCTGGAAGACGGCTACGACCTGCACGGCGTGCTCGCCACCCTGACGGCCGAGGCCAGCGAGAAGGAAGCCGAGGAAGAACTCGAACGCATCGCCGCGCGCATCCAGCGGTTGGGCGCGATCAACCTCGCGGCCATCGACGAATACCAGCAACAATCCGAGCGTAAACGTTACCTGGATGCCCAGAACGCCGACCTGGTTGAAGCCCTCGATACCCTGGAAAACGTGATTCGCAAGATCGACAAGGAAACCCGCAATCGCTTCAAGGACACCTTCGATCAGATCAACGCCGGCATACAAGCTTTGTTTCCAAAAGTGTTCGGCGGCGGCAGCGCTTACCTGGAGCTCACCGGTGATGATCTGCTCGACACCGGGGTCACCATCATGGCGCGGCCCCCGGGCAAGAAGAACAGCACCATCCATTTGCTCTCCGGCGGCGAAAAGGCCCTGACAGCCCTGGCCCTGGTGTTTGCCATTTTCAAATTGAATCCGGCACCGTTTTGTATGCTCGACGAAGTTGACGCGCCGTTGGATGACGCTAACGTTGGACGGTATGCCCGACTTGTCAAAGAGATGTCACAAACGGTGCAGTTCATCTATATCACCCACAACAAGATCGCCATGGAAATGGCCGATCAACTGATGGGCGTGACCATGCACGAGCCGGGTTGCTCACGGCTGGTGGCGGTGGATGTGGAGGAGGCCATGGCCCTGGTGGACGCCTGAATCGTCCGCCGTTGAGGCAAAGATATTCGAGGCGTAAGGGGATTTCCTTGGGCATTGTGGGAACTAGCACTGATCCTTGGGGACTTATAAATGCAAGCCTGTACGACAGACGGTGTAAAGTTTCCTTGTGTCGTGTTAATTTAATGTCAAGTTTTCTTGTGCGTGGGAAAAAATGCCTGTCAGAACATAGAGTTGGCGCCACGCTTTAAAGGGGTTTCAGCCCTTTCTTCATAGAACCATTTATTTAGAGGCACGGGATTACATGGAAATCGGTCTGCGCGAGTGGCTGATCGTCATCGGCATCATAGTCATTGCCGGTATTCTTTTTGATGGCTGGCGCCGGATGCGCGGTGGCAAGGGCAAGCTCAAGTTCCGTTTGGACCGGAGCCTGTCGAACCTGCCGGACGAGGACACCAGCGCCGAATTGCTGGGCCCGGCCCGGGTGCTGGACACCCACAAGGAACCTCAGCTGGACGAGCATGACCTGCCGTCCGTGAGCATGCCGGCGCGTGAAGGCCGCGAGAAGCCGTCCAAGCGCGGCAAGCGTGGTGGCGAGCCGAGCCAGGGCGATTTGAACCTGGACCTGGATGAAGGCCCGAGCTTCAGCAGCCGAGACGATGACTTCCCCGAGGAAGGCAACAAGCCAGCGGCGCGTCAGGAAAAGGAACAGCCAACGGCGGAAGAAGTCTTGGTGATCAGCGTGATCAGCCGCGACACCAACGGTTTCAAAGGCCCGGCGCTGTTGCAGAACATTCTGGAAAGCGGCCTGCGTTTCGGCGAGATGGATATTTTCCATCGCCACGAAAGCATGGCGGGTAACGGCGAAGTGCTGTTCTCCATGGCCAACGCGGTGAAGCCGGGTGTCTTCGATCTCGACGATATCGACCACTTCACCACTCCGGCGGTGAGCTTCTTCCTCGGTCTGCCGGGCCCGCGTCATCCGAAGCAGGCGTTCGACGTGATGGTCGCCGCCGCTCGCAAATTGTCACAAGAGCTCAATGGCGAACTGAAGGATGACCAGCGTAGTGTGCTGACCGCCCAGACCATCGAGCACTACCGTCAGCGCATCGTTGAGTTCGAACGTCGCGCCTTGACCCAGAAGCGTTGAATGGCTGAGCGCTTTGCGCTCATCGCCAGCGAACCGGCTCCTACCGCACTAACATATTGAGCAGCCTCGGCTGCTCTTTTTGCTTTTGAGAGAACTCCATGACCGCCGCCCACACCCGGATTCTAGAGCTGCGCGCTGAACTGGATCAGCACAACTACCGTTACCACGTCCTCGACGAGCCGAGCATTCCGGACGCCGAGTACGATCGCCTGTTCCACGAACTCAAGGCCCTGGAGGCCGAGCATCCGGAACTGGTCAGCGCCGATTCACCGACCCAGCGCGTCGGCAGCGCGGCACTGTCGGCCTTCACCCAGGTCCGGCATGAAATCCCCATGCTCAGCTTGGGCAACGCCTTCGAAGAAACCGATATGCGTGAGTTCGATCGTCGGGTCAGCGAAGGCCTCGACCTGCCGACCGGCGACCTGTTCGGTGGCGGCGCCGAAGTTGAATACAGTTGTGAACCCAAGCTCGACGGCCTGGCGGTCAGCCTGCTGTACCAGGACGGCGCCCTGGTCCGTGGCGCCACCCGTGGCGACGGCACCACCGGCGAAGATATCAGCGTCAACGTGCGCACCGTGCGCAACATCCCCCTCAAGCTTCACGGCAGCGGCTGGCCGGCGACCCTGGAGGTACGTGGTGAAGTCTTTATGTCCAAGGCCGGCTTCGAGCGTCTGAACGCCTCGCAGCTGGAAGCCGGCGGCAAGACCTTTGCCAACCCGCGCAATGCCGCAGCCGGCAGCCTGCGCCAGCTGGACTCGAAGATCACCGCCAGCCGTCCGCTGGAGTTCTGCTGCTACGGCCTGGGCCAGGTGTCCGCCGAGATTGCCGACACCCATATCGGCAACCTCCAGCAACTCAAGGCCTGGGGCATGCCGGTCAGTCGTGAACTGAAGCTGGCGAAAGGTATCGGCGAGTGCCTGGATTATTACCGCGATATCGGTGAGCGGCGTAACGCGCTGCCCTACGAAATCGACGGTGTGGTGTTCAAGGTCAACAGCCTGGCGTCCCAGCGTGAACTGGGTTTCCGTGCTCGTGAGCCGCGTTGGGCGATTGCTCACAAGTTTCCGGCCATGGAAGAACTTACCGAATTGCTCGACGTGGAATTCCAGGTCGGTCGTACCGGTGCCGTCACCCCCGTGGCCCGACTGAAGCCGGTCAAGGTCGCGGGCGTGACCGTGTCCAACGCCACCTTGCACAATATGGATGAAGTGGCCCGTCTGGGACTGATGATTGGCGACACCGTGATCATTCGCCGGGCCGGCGACGTGATTCCGCAAGTGGTGCAGGTCGTGACCGAACGGCGCCCGGACAATGCCCGCGCAGTGCAGATCCCGGAAAGCTGCCCGGTGTGTGGCTCCCATGTCGAGCGCACGCAACTGGTCAAGCGCAGCAAGGGCCGCGAGACGATCAGCGAAGGCGCGGTGTATCGCTGCGTCGGCCGATTGGCCTGTGGCGCGCAGCTCAAGCAGGCGATCATCCATTTTGTCTCCCGTCGGGCCATGGATATCGAAGGCCTGGGGGACAAGACTATCGAGCAGTTGGTGGATGAAAAGCTGATCGCCTCGCCAGCGGATCTCTACACCTTGGCGTATGAGCAGATCGTCGACCTGGAAGGCTTTGCCGAACTCTCGACACGCAACCTGCTGGAGGCGATTGCCGACAGCAAGAAGCCGAGCCTGGCGCGGTTTATCTATGCCCTGGGTATTCCCGATGTGGGCGAGGAAACGGCCAAGGTTCTGGCGCGTAGCCTTGGCTCGCTGGAGCGGGTCATGCAGGCGCTGCCGTCGGTCCTGACCTACCTGCCGGATGTCGGCATGGAAGTGGCCCATGAGATCCACAGCTTCTTTGAAGACGAGCACAATCGCACGGTTATCAAGGAACTGCTGGAGCGTGGGCTGGAATTGCAGGACCAGGGGGAGCTGGGCGCCGAGTTTGCCGCCAGCACTACCCTGGGCGGGCTGATCGCCAAGCTGGATATCAGCTCGGTGGGGCCGACGGCGGCGGAAAAGCTGGCGGCCAAGTTCGGTTCGGTCGAAGGTGTTATCGCGGCGGACTGGCTGGATCTGCGCCAGACCTTGAGTGAAAAGCCGGCCAATGCCGTGCGTGAGTTCTTCGCCCAGCCGGAGAATGCCCGGCGAGCCTTGGCGATTGAAGCGCAACTGCGTGATTTCGGCATGCATTGGCAGAGCGAGAAAAAGGCTGTGGAAGGTTTGCCGCTGACGGGGCAGACCTGGGTGCTGACGGGCTCGCTGGAACTGATGAGCCGCGATGTGGCGAAGGACAAGCTGGAAAGCCTGGGAGCCAAGGTAGCGGGTTCGGTCTCGGCCAAGACCCATTGCGTGGTGGCGGGCCCAGGTGCCGGCTCGAAACTGGCGAAGGCCAACGAACTGGGGCTCAAGGTGCTGGATGAAGAGGCGTTCGTGGCGTTCCTGAAGGGCCGTGGTATCGAGGTCTAAGCCCGAAAGTGCCGCAATCTCCTGTAGGAGTCGGCTTGCTGGCGATGGCGTCCTGGAGACCGCCAAAAGCTTCGCTGGCAAGCCATGCTCCTACAGGCCTAGGTCGTACACACAACTTTCATCCGACACGAAACTGTAGGAGCAGGGCTTGCCCGCGAAGAGGCCCTTGAGGCCACCAAATCTTCCGCGGCGAGCCACGTTCCGACCGCCGATGTTTCTTCCCTGCATCAGGGAACCCACCACCATGCCCAATGATCTAGTCTAGGCAGGCCCCTGGAGAGATCGCCATGTACCGGTTCTTCGAACAACTCAGTTCCCGCATCGCCGCGCCCTTCATCAGCGAACCCTCGCGCAACAGCAAGGTCTGGCGTTGCCGTTGCGATCAATCGGTATTCTTCCGCAACAGCCAATGCCTGGCCTGTTCCGCGGCCCTGGGCTACGAGCCTCAGGGCAGTGTACTGTCATCCCTCCAACCCGGCCCCTACCCAGAGAGCTGGCAACTGGACAGCGACCCCGACGCAGGCCTGTTCCGCCGCTGCGCCAACCTCGACACCGCGGCCGCCTGCAACTGGGTGATTCCCTACGCCCACGGCAGCGCCCTGTGCACCGCGTGCGCCCTCAACCGGACCATCCCCGACCTGTCCATCACGGAAAACCCCGAGCGTTGGCGCAAGGTCGAAACCGCCAAGCGCCGCCTGGTGGCCCAGCTGATCACCTTGGGCCTGCGAGTCATCCCGAAAACCTGGGACGAAGAAAGCGGCCTGGCCTTTGACTTCGTCGGTGTCGACCTGGAGGGCAAGGCCCCCATGACCGGCCACGCCAACGGCCTGATCACCCTCGACATCAAGGAGGCCGACGACGAACACCGGGAAAAAGTCCGCGTGCAGATGCGCGAGCCGTACCGCACCTTGCTCGGCCATTTCCGCCATGAAGTAGGTCATTACTACTGGGATCGGCTGATTGCCAACAGCCACTGGCTGGAACAGTTTCGCGGCCTGTTCGGTGACGAGCGCGCCAGCTATGCCGACGCCCTGGAGCGTCATTACCAGCAGGGTGCCCCGCAGGACTGGTCGCAACACTTCGTCAGCGCCTACGCGACCATGCATCCCTGGGAAGACTGGGCTGAGACCTGGGCGCATTACCTGCACATGATGGATGCGGTGGACACGGCGCTGGGCTTTGGCATGAGTGCCAAGGAATCGGATTTCGACTACCCGTCGTTTCCCCTGAGCGCGCTCTACGACCCGCAACATCCGGAGGGGCCGGCGTTCCTGTCGTTCGTCAACGCCTGGATCGAGCTGGCGGGCATGCTCAACGAACTGTCCCGCAGCATGGGACAGCCGGATTTCTACCCCTTTGTGCTACCGCCGGCGACCATCGCCAAGCTGCACTTCATCCACCTGGTGATCCAGGAGGAGGGTGGCCGGGCGGATGAGGTGTTGCAGGTCGCGTCCTGAGGTTTTTTTACAAGCCCAGTTCGCTGTTTGAGCCGAGTTGGATGAAGTGCAAGGTCGCGTCATCCGGTTTTCGATAAATCATCCTTCTGCGTTCAGATCCGCCATCAAGTCCTCTATGGAGTCGAACGATTTCAAGCTACCTTGTCTGGCTTCTTTCATTGCCTTCAAGGTGCTGGTGCTCAGCTCTGGCGATTTGAACTGTAGCGTTTCATCTTTGATGGGCTTGTCAGTGTGAGTAAAAACTACTGTGTTTGCGAGCATGGTTAGATTCTCCAGGTTGGCTCAATGTTTCTGCATGAGTCTTACTTGTCAGCATCCAGTCAATTCTCGGTGTGGTGTTGTCGAAAGATCCCTTTCACTTGCCTGAAATTTCCTAGAAAATCCCAGCCCGTTGCGCCTGTTCGAACCGGCGGCTAGTCTGCATTCCGTCACCGCAAAATCGGTGATGTGGACGTGCAAGTCCGGTTCGCAACATCAGGCGCACTGTCGCTCCTCGCCTTCAGTCATTCTCTGTGTCTGAAATCTGGCGTTATGGTGGCTGTGCGCGGGAGATCTTCGGGATCTGCCGGGTTTCCTATGTTGCCCCGGTCTTGCACACCTGCGTACAGCTGCCACCCTAATTCGCGTGCAAGCGAACGGGTGATGGCTCCCACTCAGCAACTTAGGACCATCACTATGTTCAAGATCACCCCCAATCCCCCAACCGAAGACCTGTCGTCTCTTGCCAGCCAGTTGGCCATCGAACGAGCTTTCGCTCACTACGAGTTACCACCGGACAACACCCCGCGTCGCCGACACGAACGGCTGACTACCGAAGACGCTTTGGCTCAAATCGACGAAATCCTCCAATCGGCTTCGGCCACTGCCTACGAGTGTGCGGACAACCTGCAGGGGTCCAATCGCAAGCTGGCCTTGGGTGTGGTGCATCTGGTCGATTTGGCCTTGAGCCGGGTGGATAACCTGCTGGATAGGCAAGGGCACCCTGCCTGACCTTGAGCAGGGCCAGTCAGGTTAAGAGCAATCTCAAGTCTGGCTGAGGTTTGTGGCGAACGGGCAAGCCCGTTCGCCACAAGACCGTGCTCGGCGATATTTGCGTTGGAACACCGACCTGTAGGAGCCGGCTTGCTGGCGATGACGGCAGTGAATCCACCACTGCCGTCGCTGGCAGGCCACAGGTCTTGATCCACGCCCAGGACCGCCACACACCAGACACCGACAAGTACTTGACCCTCATCGAATTTTTATCGACACCAAGCGGTTGTAACTTCTCGTTATCTAGGTACAATGGCGCAGCTCGCCGTCAGGCGGGCGTCGTTATGGTGACCCCATCGGTCCCCCCGCAACGATTACCCGTGAACCTGGTCAGATCCGGAAGGAAGCAGCCACAGCGGGAACATTGTGTGCCGGGGTGTGGCTGGTGGGGTTGCCTCCATAACGCAAGTCCTTGAATTCTCAAGGATTTCTCAGTCAAAAATCTCGAAGTGTGACAGCGTATAGGTACACCTAAGTGGTGCATTCATAGCCGCAGTCTAACGCCTATCTCAACAGCGATTCCACCTAATCCAGTACACTAGCTCTCGTGTAAAACGGTAGCCGTCTCCAGGGGCGCACGAGCGGGAGCATTACAGCCATGAGTGATTTGACTGGCCCAGAAATTTCGCACTGGATGCGAAAGGAAACGCTTGCGGCTCATCTTGTGCCGCTGCTTGAGCGTTACGATGTTAAATGGCGTGGTCATGGCGTAATTTATGTCGACCATGAACACTACAATATCCAAACGCTCCATCAGATTCTCGCTGTCTTAAGTGTCGACCTTGGGGTACCTACTCAGGCGATTCGCTCCAGATTGATCGAACTGGGGTGGCTTAACGACGTTCGGAGTGTTCTGCCTGCCAAGAGTCGTGTTGAGCACGTTGTTGACTCGCTTCTGCATAAATCACTAAGAGGCACAGATACGGATAACTTCGAAATCGATGAAGCCTATGACTAGGATTGACTTCGATGTGTCTTCAGCGTTGGTAATGAGGTTATATGCAACCGGAACACTTTGATCTCTCCACTCCATTGTTCCTGCCCATCGCAGAAGAAACCTGCACAAGCTTGCTCGACGCCTCCCCGGAGGCCCTCGATGGCCTGACAGATCCGGAGCTGGCCGCGCTGTTGGTCATCCAGAACCTTGTACAGGTCACGGAAAAAGATCTCACCCCGGCGGCCGTCGAGCGAATTCTTGCTAAGTTGTTGAACTGGGCGGTTGACGCTACTAGCCCGACATCAGCAAATTTGTTGTCAGAAGCGAAGCGTTTGTTCGACCACAGCAAGCTTTACTTTGGCATTGAAGCTATCAAGAAATCGAAGCTACGCTTCCTACTGGCCGATGAAGTCGCAGCCCGGAAGTACCTGTTGCCCAGCGGTAGGTGGGATGTCGAATACAAATATCGACACGCCCGTCATCATCATCCTTTCCGTAGGCAGATGGTTACCTTGGGCCACGACGAGCGCTGGCTGAGCGGCGCACAGGATCATCTGGTCAGGACGTTTAGAGCCAACCTGGATGAGCACCTGCATGTACAAGGCTACGCCGGAATCGGTAAAAGCCACCTGATGGGAGCGTTGGTCGAATGCTTGCGACCGGAGAAGACGCTTGTACTTGCGCACAGTGAGGAAAAACTTGCAATCCTTCGCAAGCGGATGAAAAACAACAGCCGTGAACTGACCTGTAGCACTTTTCGAAAGTTCGCACGGGTACTGCTTCTTCGGCGAGTTGCTCATCCGGAAAATGCAGGAGTAGGGTCGAGCAAGCAAATGCTTGCCCAAAAGCTGAACATCATCGGGCTGGGACCGCACGATGCGCTGGCGACGATGGATATCTGCTTGAAAATGCTGGAACTCTATTGCCGTTCACGGGACTACACCTTGTCGGCCAAGCACATACCTCTTCTACACAAACCATTGTCCAAAGTGGACTCTATGGTGCTGCTGGAGTATTCGAGTCGGTTGTGGACTTACGTTCAGGCAAATCCGGAATGGGAGCGCCACACGGGTTTCGAGGTGTTGCTGATGATCAAGTACGCGAGCCTGGAGGGTTGTGTGGTATCACCTCGTTATTCGCATGTGCTGGTCGATGAAAGCCAGGATGTTCCTGCCTCATTACTTCAGATTCTGGAGCGCGGGCGCCAAGTGCTGGTGACCTTGGGGGACGAATACCAGCACGGAGACAACGACGTCGCCACCCGTGCGCAAACGGTTCGGCAGAGCACTATCGGCTTTTCCGTACGCTCGGGACGCAACATCGAGCACCTGGTCAACCCGTTGATTTCTCGGCATTCCAGGAAAACCAAGGAACCGTTTGAAGGTGCTCGCCATGCCGATGTCGGCATTGAGGAATATCCGGAGGCCTTCGTACCGCCAGAGGGCTGCGTCATCCTAACATCTTCCTTGTGGGACACCATGAAGTGGGTAATGCAGTTACGCGACCTAGAGTGCCCGTTCAGTTTCCATTCCAGCCACGCACAGAAGAACCTTTGGCGTTTTATGATCACAGCCATCGGTTTGTTCAATCCGCGCTTTCACCAACAAAGCGAGGAAACAGCACATCCATATTTCAACGAGTGGACGAATTGGCAGCAAGTGCGAGCCGCAAATCAGTTTGACGATTCTTTCCTCTGGGTGGAAGCCGAGCTGGAAAGAGGTTTCAGGGTGGCAGACGTTACCCGAATGAGCACTCTGGTAGGTCAGGCTAGCAGAAGCTGCATGTTGATGAGGGCCGAAGAGGCTGGAGGCATGGAGTTCGATTATGTACTCCTTACCCCAGGGTTGCTCACCACGTTGAAATTCAAGGACGCCTATGAATTCGATCAGCGGATCTGCGCCGTCTACATCGCCATTTCCCGAGCTAAGCAGAGGCTTTATGTGCCTTATAAGGTGCTTGACTGGATTGTGCATCACGATGCTCAGAAATTCCGCGAAGGGTTTATCCACTGATGGCCTTGCTGAATGTAGTGAAATGTCATACCTCGCTGGGTCGAGGTAAAGAGCCATTCTCGTAGCTTGCCGAAGCAGCTCAACTCGCAACACACTTTGAAAAGTTGGCGATTGAAATAGCCGATGATGAGCGATTCATCAAAACACGGGGTATTAGAAAGCGGGGATTGTTAGTGCAAGTTGTCTGGGGAGATAGAATCCCCCCCCCCGATGAGCACGAGAGGGTTACAGGACTCGCACAAGGAGAGGATCCTCAAGACTGGAATCTCGTACACGTTGTACGACAGGCCAGTGATATCATTGACAAGAGACTTATGATGGATGAGTAACGTGCATTTAGCCATGTCCGACATGATAAAAATGCCCCACAGAGGCTCACAGGAGCTTGAAGGGCGTTATGTATACTAAGGCATCAGAACAGAGTCCAACCCCTGACATTATTGAAACCAATGTAACCCCCCATTTGATCCTCAAGTTGCTTCAATAGGTCATGAAAACCGTCTCGTGCCTTTGTACTCGCTTCACGGAGCGGACCCAGCTGGTCTGCATTATCAAACGCACCGTTAAGTCTCAGTAATTCTTGCTCCATAAACCCACGTACTGTTTGGCCGCTGTCTTTCATTTTTTCGAGTGTGGCGGAGACTCCGCTTTTCTCTTCAAACAGAAATCTAGACTCTCTGAAGTACTTTATGAATCTAACACCAATTTCTTTGACTTTTTCATGGTCACCAAACCAAATTGCATTGTGATAATCAAGAGCCGCTAGATAAACATCAAATCTTCTATTGTAAAGATCGAGTTTAACCTTGGCGCTAGCGATCCTCATCTGTGTCCATGCTACTGTCAGTGCTACCAAGCCAACCACAGCACCAACTACGCTTACAATCGTTGTAACTTGAGAAGTACACATTCATTAGATCCCTGTTTTGTTGGAGGTGCCACGGTAGAATGCGAGTCATATAATCTATTGTACTGCTCGATTGTACTGCTGTTGAAGCTTTAATCCCCGTATCCACGGGGTTAACGGAGGTGAGGGTGATGAATGGTGAGCTACTATCTCTCTGCCATACATAGAAAAGCCCCGCAGATCAAGTTTTCCGGTTTGCTTCCGTATTGTGCGTAGGTGTTGTACTAAAATTTCGCAACCAGAAACCTCTGGGGGCAAAAAATATGGCAGTTATTTTTTGATTTGACCATACCTATAAAGTGGTCTCATTTAGCCCCTTTAGCCCTTTCTGAGGACGCGTAGTCAGTCCCCTCCTATGCCACCCCTTCGCGTAGCCCTGTCCAAGCTGATTCATCAGTATGAAGCGATACGGACATACCTAAACGCTTCTGGGCCTATCATGATCTCTCCTTGATTAGATTCCTGATGGGTATTGGCACAGACTTACCCACCGTTTACATTCGATCTGACAAGCCAATTTCATCGGTTTACCAGTGCATTACGTAGTCATGATCGACAGAGGACACGCCCAAAGTTGCGACACGTAGTTGATAATTTTTGTTGGAGATGATGCGCGTGCCAAAAAAATCGCCGACTAGTATAGAAAACCTAAATTTATTCTCGCGTGCAAGTAGCTTTACTTTTCATTGTTTATAATGCTGCACCTATACAGGTGCAGCAAGTAGTTGTGCGCATAATTACGCACTTTCTGCCTCTGTCCAAGTACCTGTCACGGTATACCTGAACATACGTTCATAGGCCTCCCTAAGACGGCTATCATTGGGGAGTGTTTCGCTTCTACTCTTCAATGATTCAGAAAACTCCCTGGCATGTTGACGAGCAATCGCTTCTCCTGCATGCCGTCTCATTACTTTAGTATATCCTTCGGATAGAGTCACTAAAGGGAACGTATCATCGCTTTGGAGAATGCTGTCAAGCTCTTTTAGTATGGTCTTGGACTCTTCTGCATACGTTAACGCAGTCTGCTTGTCCGAAGTGTGTTCCGCTACAATAAGCAATTGTTGCGCGAGTGCGTGTAGCGTGTGATCCATCGGGTATGCTTGACGAGCAATCCGAAGTTTCTCCAAGGATTCATCTTGATCATGAAAATCCCGAAGAGAAAGGCCATATTGAAGCCAAAATAACCCATCCTGTTCGAATTTCTTTTCAAGCGATTTGTATAATGGCAATACTAAGTTTCTTCGGCCTTTTAGCACGTCACGCAGAAATGCATGGTTAATTAGACCTTTGTATATGGAAGCGTGAAGCTTGTCAACGTGCTTAATGACCGGGGTTTTATACTGTGAGAACGCCTCTAGTAGTGCGGCTATTGCTTTGATTGTTAGTGTTGGATCTACAAGGTGGTCGAGTACGTAGCGGATGTAGACGGGATGGCGTACGGATAACTTATTATCTCTATTTACTACAATGCCAGCTAAGTTCTCGGAAATAATAGTTGTCCCACTATGTATGCCAGCAGCACTTAGAGCACGATCGACTAGAGATGCTGGAGCCTCAAATTTTCTATCTGTAATTAGGCCGACAACCATAAAAGTAACAATTTCATCTTCTTTGGTTAGTCCGGAAAATTCATTGGCAATAATCTGACCAAATCCTAGGCCAAAAGTAGACTCAAGCAAAGCGATCAATAGCTGCATTTGGGCGCGACCGATTAGTTCCGCCGTTCGCTGCTTGGGAGTCATTTGTCCAAGACGCGTCCAAGATCCATATATCTCTAATTTAGAGAGAATTTTCTCAGCATCCGCTTTGCTGAACTGATCGACAATTATTGGCGAGTTGAAAAACTGATCCAGTTTTACGCTGGTTTTTCGTTTCCAAATGTTTTCCCTCTCAGCGCCAATGAGCATACTTTTCTGTAGCCGTCTTGAGAAAAATACATCTCTAAGTTGGTCGGAAAAGAAGTCAACATTATCTATGCCGATAAGCACCCTTGGAGCCTTTGATGATTTCTCTATAGCTTCGAGGGTTGCCTGTAACTCATCAATAGGTTGATTTATGTAGAAAACTTCCCACTCAGGGGTATTTGAAATCTCATAACATAGTTGCATGAGTAGAGTGGTTTTTCCAGAGCCTGCCGGACCGATCAAAGGTGTAATGCTATTGGCTTTGAAGCCGGCAGTTAGACTTTCCTTGGTTTTACTTAAAACATCTAGAGCCGCAGGTATTTCATTTGCAATATCGATCCACGATGGTCGGAAGCCTTTATAGAAATCATGGATTGCAGCACCGATTGTCGTTTGGCCTTGAGGTGGTATCGTTGTGCGCTTAACTGGAAAAATATGATCGAATAACGACGCATATCGGTTAGTATCTTTCGATGAAATAATTTCTGCTAGTTGAGGGATGCTCGCGATAGCTAGATCCAAAGGCTTTAGGGGCTTTGGGAACTCCATTTTTAGCCATTTCGTGAAGTCGCTAAGAGTTCCTGGAATGTGTTCAATGTTGTATTCGGAAAGCGACGCTTTTTGAAAGTCAGAAGCTGATGGGGTTATTACATAGCTTCGGCCTGGAGCTTTTCCTGTAGTACTTTTATAGCGTTCAATGTGAAACTTTAGAAGCGGCTCGTTAAGTTTTGTTCCAATAAAAAGAATCGGAGATCTGATAAAGTCGGAACCGCACTGTTCATACCAAGGTAGCGATCTTGTAGTGGCCTTTGCATAATCGCTTGATGAGAATATGATTCCTTCGTCAAGTCGATCAATAGTGCCGTTCAGTTTCACATAGTCAAGTCTGTCAAAAAAACTATCCTGATCTATCACTGCCTGTGCAGATAAATGGATATGGAGCTTTTGTACTCTGGTGAGTCGCAACGCAGTTTCAAGTGCGTCATCAATATTCAGTGTGTAGATACGCCTCCACGCAAAAGAGGCTAAGTCGCTGTATTCACTAGAAGGAGTTGCGTTTCTGAATATGTCTTCAAGGCTAGAGTCTAGCCTTGCCCCAAGCTTTGCTCTAACGGCTGAATACACCTCATCGAGCGGCTCATCATCGTAACTATATCCGCCAATGTCGGCTAAAAATTTTGCCAGCCCAGAGCCGTCCAAAACTGGGCCTTTTGAAGTGGTGCAGCCCTTTGAAGCCCCTGCGCCCAAGAAAAGGATCAAGTCCCCTTTTTCAATAGCTCCCTGTAGATCCTTGTTCATTCTAAAATCTCACGGTTGGGGTATTTTTAAACCAAGCGGATCCGCGACATGAATCAGCTAGGTGATGGCTCAACGCTACTGTTCAAAATAACCGATTTCTGACCAGGAAAACAGCTCCAATAGAGCGGCGACCATACCTCCCCCGGAAGCCGTCAGTCGGGCATAACTTTCAGTATCGATGCTAAACTGACCCGCTCTGCCGGCTGAAATCGACCGTATGGCCACTGGCAGTGGCAAAGGGACGTTTATCCAGAATTCATCTGCTCCCAAGAGCTCCACGTATGACAACGCATGCATTAGGCGGGTATGTGAACCACCACAATGGCTATTTCGTCTTACGCTTGATCCGGTACACGGTTGCAACGCCACAGTCCGCCAGCTTGGCTACCTGATCAGCCGACATGGTTGGGTGCTTAGCCATCAGTGCTACAACCTTGTCCCACATCGCAGTGTCCTTGGACTTCCCGGTAGGTTTCCAGTCGGGATCAGCAGCACGCTTGTTTGCCAGACCTTGATTGATACGTTCAACGCGCTTCTGCTGATCTAGTCGGGCCATAGTGGACATGAGGTCGATCAGCATATTGTTGATAACCCGCATGACTTCACCGCTGATGCCACTGGATGCCATTTCCCAGCTTGTAGGTAAGTCAGCAATGATCAGTCGTAGGCCCTTGCTCTTGATCTGTGCCTTTAGGTTGTCCCAATCATCCAGCGACAAGCGGCTCAACCTGTCTACGGATTCGCACAGAAGGATCTCGCCGGGTTGAGCAACATCCAATAGACGCATCAACTCGGGACGGTTGAGCTTGGTCCCACTGATGTTCTCTGCATACACGTCGACAATAGTCAGACCCTTGTCAGCTGCGAATGCTTCCAGGACGACCTTGGCCCGATGGGCATCTTGATCCTTGGTACTGGCTCGCAAGTAGAGGTGGGCGTTCATGGTGAGCTATCCTTTATCATATGTTTCGATAGATCTATGATATGTGAATCACAAATCTATCTGCAATAGATATTTGATAGCTTTCTGGGGGCAGTTATCGGACTACCAGACAAGTAGAGTTCTTTGATAGCTAACGGCGTAGCAATTTGATTGCGTTGGCGATGCCTTCGGCGTTGATGTCGATTGTTTGTAGCGCCGACAAGACATTGACGTGGACGTTCTGGCTACCGCGTTCGAGGACCCAACGAGAAATCTCTTCTATCGCGGCACCCAGCGCGTTCTGATTGAGTGCAATCAGCTCAAGGGCGTCGGCGATGGTGGCATCACGGTCTGGCACTGGATGTGTTCCTTGATGTGGGATGAATATCTATTTTCCAAGTAAAGATGCCTCCACATCACGGTGCTTCATCATCTTGGGCCAGCAAGGACCCGAGCTCACTGGTGGTGTATCACTTTATCCTTTGAATCCCATCGGTAAAATCCTGGATCAGCTCCACAAGGTCGCATCCAAGCACCTCACACAGGTCGTGAATCTGGATGATATCCAATCGGCGGGTGCCTCGCTCCACGTCGCTCATGAAGGACTGCGGGCGTCCCAGTGCGTTTGAGCATTCCACCTGTGTCAGACCGGCCTTGATCCGTCGGTCTTTCAGCAAGGTCAGAAACACCTCGTATTCGGGTCGGTAAATGGCCTTGGGCATACGGCTATCCATTGAAAATAGCCCTACACGCTATATCCGCTTTTCAGATATCTGATTTTCAGATAAATTTGGAAGCACATGGCAATCGGCCATGCATAACCCTGAAACGGATCAAAATGAAACGGCACATCGGGATGCTTCTATCGTCATTGAGCCTACAACCGGCCCATCTGACGGGCGTAAGGACAATGGTGCCCAGCCAATTGGTGTTCTGCGGACTGGCCTTTGTTGCGATCAATGCATGGGCCGATGTCGACAAAGAGAGCTTTGACAAAACGGTTCATGATGATGTGACCTATCAAAAACAGCTTTTACATCCTAGAAGCAACTCGGCGAATGTAGGCGGCCTTCAGGTTGTTGCAAATGGTTGTGTAGCACGTCGGAAGATCGGAACTCTGAATCCCGTCTTAGAACCTCAATCGTGGGCTGGTTCAAGGTTTCTGATTCTCAACGCCAGTTTCAAGAACATTTCGACTACCAGCAGGTATCCATCGCCGGGGAGTGTAATGATTCATAAAGGTGGGAGGACTTATAAGTTTGATAAGGTCGAAATGGTTGGTGGAGATGGCTTTGGTGTTGCAGTCGAACCTATCAATCCATTAATCACCTATCACACTAAGCTGATCTATCGGATTCCCGCCGATTTGACCGGTCGTATCGTTTGGCAACCTGACGAAAGGACCGCCGATGTCACCGTATCATGTGGGTCGATCTAATTACTCAATTTGTAGGGGGATGTTATGAACAAATTCGCGTTGATGGTTATTGTAGTTCTTACGGGATTTGCACGGTTTGCGCTTGCAGGAACCAAGGCCAATCAAGAACCTGGTATGCTCTTCTGGATACTTGCGGCTATTGTTGCACCGATGGTGATGTATTCGGCAAATAAGTGGAGGTTGTGGGGGTTAGGATTTAGGTTCGGGATGGCCAGTAAGACCACCTTTCTGTCTTCGGTCAAATGGACAGTTGCATCAGTGGTCGTAACTATTGCCTCACTATTGATACTTGCTGCATTTGGCTAGGTTTGAAAGCCGGATAACACAGTAGTACGAAGCCCCGCTTTTAGGGGCTTTTTCATGTGTGCCGCTTTTGTTGTGTCATCCAAGATACCCTTGATTTAATAGAGCATGAGATAGAATGGTGTAACGTCTAAGTATGCGAAAGATACATAGCACTTGTACCGGATGGTCTGGTGAATGACATCCAATAAAATCTGCCTAAAACAGATGCTTTGGTGTACTGGTGTAACAGATGTGCTGCTAAAGTTTGGTTTTCTAGGAAGAACTGAGATAGATGTTTGGAAACCAAAATGCTGCAAAATATTTATATAAAAATATTGATGCTTTCGGCGAGGGGGATGTGATATGGCTGCATAGGAGGGGGCTTGATGTTTCTGGTGTTCGTCAAGTACACCCGAAACAACGCCGTAGGCGAATGGAACGGACTCTCTTCTCGGAGGTATATACCGTTAAAAGCGTTTAAATGAACTGCTAGGATTCTGCGAAGTTGATATGGGTATGCACGAGCTTGCGAGTGCACCCGCAGGGCTGGGTAGACCCATATGAACCGATTGCTATTTTAAGGTTTGATAGAATTCAAATGCTCCTAGTTTTTTAGCGGTATTCGAAGATCCAAGCCGTCTGCTGAGAATTGATGGTTCTAGTGGTTTTGAAATCTAAAATCACTATAGTGTTCAGTTCGTCAGGTTGTTCTAGGTGCACGCTTCGCGCAGAACACACTTCGTGCGTTCTGATCTTCTCTGTGCTTGGAATGGCTATTCTGGTTTTAGAATATGCTTGAAGATTTTAAAAGTTGGCTGTATCTCTAAGAAGTATTCTTAGGGATGCGGCCGTTTTTATGCAGGCTAGCCGCCCAGCTTTCACCGGGCGGAATCTATTATACGAAGAACTGTTCCAGGCCTTCGGCAGGCTTGACTGGTAAGCTTTCGCGTACGTTTTTTGTCCATGTACGGGCAGTTCTCTCTGCTACCTTCCAAAGCTCCGTCACGGCCTTGTTGATATCGGCTTGTTTAAATCCGTTATTGAACCCATGTTTGATGAAGTTAATAGCTTTGGTTTTTTCATCGGGTGGGGTTTTAGACCGGCCGTCTGGTTTCGCAGAAATGGTCAACGCCAAACGATGATCAATAATAGCGTCCGTCATATACGTTTGCTTGAAGTAGTTCGCGACTTCTGTATCCTGCACGTAAAAGTACACCGGCTTGGTATTTCCCCAAGTCCGGATTGCAGTGCGGGTGACAGCTTGCAAGCTTGCCTCATTCTTATTTCTAACGATCCAAGCTTTAATTAGCTCAGTTAAATTAATATCGTACCTGTCACCTACAACCTTTAGACAGATTGTATCGTTTGGGCTTGGTTTTCCGGAAAACAACAGTAAGGCAGCGGTGCTGTCCTGATAACAGTTCAATCCGCGACAATCCATCGGGACAAATTTAATTTTAGTATTCACTTTTTGAGCCGATGGTTGATATTTTTCGCTGAATTTAGACCATGAGTTCTGAATGACCAAAAAGCTTTCATTGGGCGAATGCTGAATTGCTGTTTCGAATACCCGATCAATGATTTGATTGTTCTGCCCGTCATGAGTGTATCCCAGGTTTCCTTCTTCATTTGCTAGTACTTTTGTTTTTGACCAGCTACCGTTTAACATCGGATAAATATAGATGGGGCAGTTATATTTTGACGGTTCTGGAGTGAACTTCGAGCGTGTGTATTTGTAGCCCATTCTCTTCGCAAAAAGGTCAAAGAATCCCCCTTCAATATTCGCAGCCAAGATATGGGTTTCCCTTGCCCGATCAATCTGATTAAACACGGTTTTATCAACAATAGTGTGGAAGTTGATAAAACCACTTTTTTCAGTTTCAAAGAGTACGATATTTCCGGTCAAGATTGTGTCATAAATTTTATGTTCAACTGCCGATAATGTAGACGCGTTATCCTTATTCGACATTGATGATTTGTACGTTTTTACCCGAGCCTTTATTTCCGTAAGCAGACCATCCTTGATTTGCAGTTGATTATTAAAAGCTTTGGTGGTTGCAAAGATTGTTTCTGCTTCTTTGGATTTCAAGGTGAAATGATTGATATCCATAATTTCGGGAATTTCGTCAATGATCAGGATATAACCTTTGAGAAGAATAGGGTCGGTACGTCTCAAGGAGTCGTGGGTCGTGATAATCAACGGATGAGCCTTGCTCTTAAGCGCTTGGGCCAGGACCCTTGTTACTGATGTTTTATTGTGTTTGATTTCATCCTGATCACTGTTAATGATCAGAGGGGTTAGATTCGCTTTTTTCATGCTTTTCAAAATGTCGTCGTTTAATTTTAAAGTTGGAAGCGCCATGATGACGTTGTACCCGCTTCCAATATAATCTGGAATCTTATTGATTACGGCGCTCGTTTTTCCAGCCCCTGGGGCGGCAATGGCGGTGTGAATATACTTGATGGGCATTACGAATGTACCTTTTTGTGGTTGAGTTAATCCCTGCTGATAATGACGGTGATCATCGGTATCAGCGGGAATTTCGTTTTGGTTGAGTGGAGTATGAGGCCAAATCGTCCCAATCTAAACAGTTTCAAGAATTATTTTTAATTTTAGGGGGTGATGATGTTGTTTGGGATTTGCTTGCTTGTATTGAATGATTATTTGATTGAAACGTTGTGGGCGCTGTTTTGTTGGTGGTGTACTGTGGTGTTAATTATTTGTTTTTGAATTGATGTAATTGTCTGGGGTGCCTTCTCGGTGGAAACAGCTTTGAGATGCACCCCTTTTTTATTTTCCTGGGGTCATATCGACCAGCAAGCGGATGTCATTCACCGTTGCTCTCCGAACCCATGAATGTTTGTATGGCTTGAGCTTGAGGTGCCAGTTCAATCTGTCGCAGTGCGTCCACCATAGCCCTCAATGGGCTGCGACTGCCGTAGATGCTGAATGTCACTGCGCCGTCCTCGTGCCCTACAATACGTTTGATTAGCGAGTCCTGGACCCCTGCATCCCGGAGATCATCAATCAACGTGTGCCGAAAGCTGTGGAAGGTTTTCTTGGGATCGACGATTCCGCGTTTTGTCTTGTAACGTCCGAACCACTTCGACGGTGCATGGCCTAGCTTTCCCCGTACGGGTTCAAGTTCACGGAACAGACGATCTGCTCCGCTGGTCCTGACCTTCTCCACGTGTCGTAGCAGACCGAGTTCGATCAGGGTGGGGTGGATCGGGAGTAAGCGACGACTGCTGGCATTCTTGAGGTTCTGTCCTTTATGGGTGTCGTCGATGCGTAGGCACTGGATTCCTTGTTGTTCGATGAAGTCATCCACGCGCAGTTGGCAAAGCTCTTCGAGTCGTGCTCCTGTGCATCTACCCAGCAGCGGTAACCAGTAACGCCATGGATGCTTGCGTGCTTCAGCCTGGAGTGTGTTCAGATCAAGGAGTGTGCGTAGGTCGTCATTGTCGAATGACAAGCGGGCCTCCTTGGATGCACCGGTCATCATCTTGAGTCCGGCCAGTGGGTTGTCGGTGATATAGCCGTTGGCCTTGCACCAGTTCATAAACGCCGAGAGTTTGCGTAGTCGATTGTTGACCGTTACCGCCGTGATGGTCTTGTGCGTGCCACCCGATTCGACGACCTGTCGCAGAGTCTTCCCTTCGAATTCGGGGCGTAGGCCGAAGTATTGCGGGCAGCGGCTCAACCGTTCTTTCAGCAGTCGGGCTTGTTGAGTGTCGAAGGCTTCGATGGGCATATTGCCCATCAGATCGAACAGATCGCGTAGTGCACGTTCCACCTCGAAGATACTGACGGTTCTCCATGTACCGCCGCGTTTCCCTTCTTCTATATAGAGCTTTGACAGGGTAGACAGGGCGGGACCATCAGCGACTGGTTTCGCGGGCTTGACTATAGGCAGGTGTGAGCGATGCATTGTGGATGGGGCAGGGTATGCATCTCGCCATTGAGTGCAAAGCCTACGCAGCGTCTGAAGGTCTGCCAGAGGGTGTTCGGACAGGTGTCCATGTACTTGCTGGGCGAGGGCGGTAGCGAGGAATAGAGCGCTCTGCCGGTGCCGAACGTTTAAGCTCAAACGCAAGGTGTGACAGCGTGGGTACAGGTGTTGGGGGAGCCGGAGGTTCAGGTAATAACAGGGGCCGCGACGGATCAGATAGGCCATGGTGTGACACCGATGTGTGACAGCAATGTGTGACAGTGCTGGTTACACCCCAAGTGCTGACTGTCCGTGCCGAGTGTTGGTACGGATGATTGGAAGCAACCTAAACAGCCTTAACCCCCGTAATACAAGGCCCCGCAACGATTACCCGTGAACCTGGTCAGATCCGGAAGGAAGCAGCCACAGCGGGAACATTGTGTGCCGGGGTGTGGCTGGTGGGGTTGCCTCCATAACGCTCCCCATCAAAGCTTATTCCCCTGAATATCAGTCAGAGTGCCAGATCAAGATCAGCGCTTCGATTTTCTGCGTCCGAAATTCAAGATTCGACCCGAAGCCTTGGCACCCTGGCTCGTGCCACAAATCCGGACGCCACACGGAACCTGGCCGGATGTTCTATAAGGCTGTTACCTTCGTTTGACGACTCTCGTGTGATATCAGAGCTGTCCAGGGGGTAAGGGTGGGGAGAAAAATGCTATATCAGACATCCACGACCTTCGGTTGCATGGCCGGATTCAGCGCCACCTCATGGGTCAGCATGTTAAAAGTTTGCGGTTGCACGACATACTTCCATTTGCCCTCTTTGTAGAACAGAAAGTTGAACGCGTTGGGCGCAGGATATTTCTGGTCGCTACGGCAATAGTCACTGGCGTCAATGCAGGAAAGAATGGATTGTCCCTGGGCCAGGATCAGTTGATTGATAGTTGCGCTGTCTGGATGTTGGTGATGATAAATTCTGAGCATGTTGCTGCCGGCCGGAGAGGTTGTTGTGACCAGCGCGCACCCGTTCATGGCGGCAGTGAATACAAAATTATGCTGTGGATTATGCCGTGGTATATCGACAAAACCAGGCAATACGTTGCCTTGAATAAAGGGGCACCAGTAGGCGGTGACCAAGGGATCGGCATGCGTGGGGTTGCCGGTTGGTGCCAGTACGACTTCTTTCGCCTGCCCGTCACCCAGTAGGTCGAAGGCGCCTGATTTGACGGTATTAAGGACTCTGTTTCGCTGTTGGTTCGTGCTGTTCGCCTGATCCTTCATAAACCACGACACATTGTTTATCGCTCGCTGAGCGACATACCATATCGGATTGTTCCTAAAAGTCAGGTTGTGGCCGTTCATAATGATCTCCAGTTGTTGCGAAAATACCCGGCACCAAGGAAAGTGCCAGTGGGTGTGTAGTATTTTGTGAATGGAGAGAATGGTATTTATAGATTGGTGGGCGGACAAGTAATCAAATATGATGAAATATTTCCGAGCTCAAGCTCAGGGCTGTCGAGGCGTTGCCTTAAAAAGCTGCAGCTTTTATAAACGCCTCATCAAGTGATTTCGCATCATAGGTTTCCATGAAAGTGTGGCGGTCGTCAAATCGCTTGAACCGCTTTTGACTTAACATATAAAAGTAGTCGCAGTGGTTAATAATTTCATCGACATTGTGCGAGGAAACCAGAATAGCGGCACCTCTTTTGGCTGCTCCGTGCAGACACTGCCAGATATAGTGACGAAATTCTGGATCGACACCTGCAGTGGGTTCGTCCAGGATGATGAGATCCGCGTCTATTGACAAGAGCGAAAGGGCAAAAAACCAGCGCTTTTCTCCATAACTGCATAAAGCAGACTTTTTTTTCCAGATCTCTTTGTAGCGATTGATGATGCCGGGACTCCATTGTGAAAGCTTGTGGAGTGTTTGCGACTGGGTATTCTGTGTAGAGGAGCAAAGCAGGTTGGTCATTTCGAAGATATCGAACATGCGTAGTGCAGGCGGTGTCATGAGTATCTGAGATAGATAGAGCTCTTTTGAGAAGCTGTTTCGGACATCCCCTCTACAAGGCGTCTTCAGTTTGCAGATGATATCAAAGAGTGTCGTTTTTCCAGATCCATTTGGACCCAGTACCCCGATAATGGTGCCGGGGCGTATCGTCATTGTTGCGTTTTCGAAAATTATTCGATCGTGATACTTGAAATCTATTGAATCTATCGTTAGGTTTTTCATTAGTAGCGGCTCCAGACAGGGTTGATGCGCAAAAATTTGATAGTGATAAGCAGGCTTGAAACGAATAAAAATAAAGTGAGTAGGGTGAATGTCGTTTTTCTTTTGAAACCGTTCTCAATCAGCTCGGTGGCGTGCAATAAGGGGTTGCCCAGATTGACAGCTTCAAGTAAAGGTGTCGTTGAAAGCGAACCGGATAGACCAAGGATCAGAAGGGCGAATGAAAAAATAGAGAATAGGGTATTTGCGTTTTGGAAGTTTAGTGGGAGGAAGCTGAAGTAGATGCCGATTGAGCAGAATAGTAGGTAGCAAATATAAAATCTCGAAATAATACCCAGGAGTTCCAAGGTGGAGTAAGCACCGAAGGGCGGGCGAGTGGCAAGGTAAAACACGACGCAATAAATCATGGCAATGACCGAGTAGGCGAGGGCTTGGGCCAGGATAAAGATTCGTTTCGCTTCGTGATTGTAAATGAATGACCGAATGTAGCCGCTTTCTCGACGGCCTATGATGTAAAAGGAGAATCCAAACAAGGCAACATTGGAAGAAATGTAGGCATAGAACCAGGCTGTGTGCTCGATGTAATCCCCTGAGACTGAATTCATCCAGCCTCTGGACAGGGCCAGGAGATAGAAAGCGGCACACGGCGAAATAATAATCCAGAATAAGGCAATGGGCTCCTTGAGTTGCTCTTTTATGAAAAGCCATGCCAAACGACTTGAACGGAAAATAATTCGACTTTGCATGGGGTTATCCTTTATGGAAATGGAACCATCATCGATTTTCGTTCAGGGATTATGTCGTGCTTGAATTGAGATGAGTGTTTTTCGGTGTAAACAGCTATTTTTTATCGGATGCTGGCTGCTGTGATAACTATAATTTTCATATTGAAGCTGTGTCAAATGCGAGCGAGTTTGTCTGTAGGAATTTTTACTGAACTCTCGGAAGGCAGCCATAGTCGCTATTTTTTAGCGCGGTTCGGGGGAGGGTACTGAAACGAGATTTATGAAAAGAAATGCCAGATTTTTTGTAGGTTGTTTCATACGCTAAATGAAGATAACTTCTGTTCGTGAGGCGACGAACGGTCTTCGAAGAGTTTCTATTTTCGAGATTGCTGTTCGGCTCAACGATCACTATTGATTTAGTGATGCAGGGTTAGAGTGTTGCGAGAAAAACGGCATGAGGCCATGTCTGCAACTCTATTTTTTGAATAGAAGGCGCTTTATAGAATCGAAATAAACGAAGAGATTTAGCGGGTTTATCTTTGTCTTGGATTACAACACTGCCCGCAACTCCCGCGGCGACAACCCATAATGCTTGCGAAACCGCACGGCAAACCGTGAAGCCGAAGCATAACCACTGGCTGCCGCAATTTCCCCGATGGGCCGCGGAGTGACCTGCAACCACTGCAACGCCATCCCCAGCCTGACGTTCTCCAGGATATTGCTGAAGCTATCGTCCTCGTTCGCCAACTGCCGTCGCAACGTCGACGCACCAAGGTTCAGGCGCTCTGCGACACTGGCAACGGTCCAGTCCCGTGCCGGATCGCTCATGACAATCTGCTGCACGCGCTCACACAGCGGATCTCGACGGTCCAGTAGCACCGGGCCGGCCCAACCGCCCAGGGCCAACGCCAACAACACCGCTTCCGCATAATGCGTGCGCAAGGCATCCGGCGAGTCGGCGTTGATGCAGTCCAGCAGGTTTTCCCAGGCCTGGGTCGTATGCCGATCCAGCGGTACGCACAACTCCTGTGTCGCCGCGCGTCCGGGGAAAGTATTGATCTGCTGGCTGTAACGAACGCTGAAGGCCCGCAACAACTCCGTGGGAAAGGTCACTGCATCGGCGATGTAGTAACCCTGTGCCCCGGGATAGTTGCTGATCCCCACTTCGCACCCCGCCGGCATCAGGATCAGATGCCGTGGACCCACGCGCATTTGCCGATCATCCCAGCCCATCAGCTTTTCGCCCTGGCGGACACGGCACAGGGTGGTGACGAAAATCGGCACCCGTTGCAGTGCATGGGGCTGGCGCGCCTGTATGACACTGGCGCCGATACGGCTTTGGCGATGCTGGATGCCGGCGGGGGCGTTCATGGTTCCTAGCGTCCGTAGGGGGCGGTGAGGGTGGCTTTGCCCAAGGCGTTGGCGTTGAGCATGTAACCTACCATGGCGCCGCTGGATTGTTCATTGACCGGCAGTTTATCGACCTTCAAGGCCCAGACGGTGAATTGATAGCGATGCGGTTTATCGCCGGCCGGCGGGCAAGCGCCGCCGAAGCCTGATTGACCATAGTCGGTGCGGCCCTGGACGGCACCTACGGGCAGTTGGCTGGCAGTAGGGTTGCCTGCGCCAGAGGGCAATTCGTGGGTGGAAATCGGGAGGTTGACGACTGTCCAGTGCCACCAGCCGCTGCCGGTCGGAGCATCAGGATCGTAGACGGTGATGGCAAAGCTTTTTGTGCCGGCCGGAGCATTTTGCCAGGACAGTTCAGGCGAGGTGTTGCCGCCTTCGCAGCCAAAGCCCTGGAACACTTCGCGGCTGCTCAACGGCTTGCCGTTGGCGATGTCGCGGCTGGTGAGGGTGAAGTCGGCGGCCTGGGCGCTGAGGCTCAGGCCGAGGGTGAGGGCGGTGAGGAGAAATCGGGTTTTCATGCTGATCTCGTCTTGGTAGGGAGAGGAGATACAAGTGTATTGAGGGACTGAACGGGTCGTTGTGCCGTTGCGCTCGGCCATTGTGCCGAAACGCTCAGAGTGTTTTTTACAGGAGCGGGCTTGCTCGCGCGATTGTCGTCGCAAGAGAGCGGGGCGTCAGGCGCTCCGCGTCATCGTTGACGTTTATCGCTGGCAAGCCAGCTCCCACAAGGGTTAGCGCTTGAACAACTTGCGGAAGAACCCGGCAACCACCACCAGTCCCACCACGATAAATTTCTTCAGGGCCAGCAGCATCACGCCGATCTTGGCGAACAGCCCGGCCTTGGCCGCAAGACCGCCCGCCACCAACGCCGCCAGCCCATAGGGTGCCAGCTTGTCGGTCTTGGAGTCATAGTCGGCATAACGGTTGCCGTCGGTGAAGTTGGTGAACGCCAGAATCTTCGGCGTTTCCAGCTTGATGGTCTGCAAATCGGCCATCGCCGCCACCGCGTTGAGCTCCAGGACTCCCTCGCGACCCAGCACGCGGATGCTGTAGTTCAGGGTGGTCTGTTGCGCATCGTCGGCCTTCAGCTCACGGGCCCAGTACATCTTGTGGCTGCCCTGGTCGTAGCTCGGTGGCTCGGCCCAACCCAGCAGCGACAGGCCGGCATAACCCTGCTTGTGACGCTCCTTGTTGTTTTCCTCATCATCGGCCTGCATCTGCTTGAGCAGGTCGGCGTAGTCGATCTTGGCCGCGTCATCGTCGGAAATATGCCCGTCGTTCTTGTAGCTGACGATCACGCCCCAGCCATTGTCCGCCAGCGGGCTGGTCGACTTGGGAATGATCATGCCCAGGGTCTTGTGACCGGGCGGGTTGCCCCAGCCTTCAGTCAGCAGACGCTCGGTGTCGGCCGGCGACAGGTAGTAGAAATCGTCATTGAGTTGCAGGGTGGCAATGCCACTGGGCAAGGTGATATTGCCGTGCTGCTGCTTGAGGGTCGCCAGCCATTGTTCAGTCGTTTGGTGGGGCGGGGTGCTGGCGGTCGGCGCCGGAGCGGGAGAGCTGGCGGCCAGGGCAGGCAAAGTGAGGCTGCTGAGCGCCACTGCGGCCAATAGCTGGCGCAGATGATGTTTCATCGTAGTCCCTTACATTTTGAATTAATTTGGTCGGCAGGATAGCTGAAGGGGCGAAGGTCGCGCTAGAGAAGGCGTGTAGTCGCTTTCAGGGGGCTTGGGGTGGTGTGACGATGGATTTGTGGCACTCTGGTGCCATTGATACAGCGTGTTTTTGGCCAGGATTGCGAGGCAGCAAATGGCACGAGAACGGTATCCATTCCAGGCGTCCTCACGAATCTACAAGCAGGCTCGCGAGTTGGCCGACAAGCTGCGTAAAGCCAGCATCGCGGGGAGCCGTCATTGCTTTTCCAGGACGTCGGACAGCCTGGCCGCCCAAGGCCTGGGGCTCTTGCAGAGCGATGAGCAATGGCAGTCGGCGATTGAATGGGCAAGGAACGATCTGGATGCCCTGGCGCGCCGGGTTGACCCGAGACTCGCCATTCCCGCACTGATCGAGGCGGTGGACGATTTCTATTACGGCCAGAAGAACTGGCGCAAGAAGGTGCCTTGGTGTGGCTCGTCGTTGAAAACGACGATCGCGCTCATATGGCCCAATCGCAAGGAACCGTTGGCCGTTGATAGAAGCGCCGCCCAGTTGCTCAAGTTGGTCAATGCGGCGATTGCCTGGGAGCAATTGAGAGAGCTCTACGAGAGCAGCCAGGTTTTCAACTTTCAAGCGGTCAGTCTCAAGTCCCATGGATTTGCGTTTTCAGACAAGGCTGACCAGGTGCTGCTGGGGCAGTGGAACACCATGGCGGCGCCCTATGGTGAAAACCAGAGAACGCTTGAACATTCGAAAGCGGTTATCTGGAAGGACCTCTTGCGGTTTTCCCAGGCCGTCTCTCTCGTCCTGTCGGGGCGTGACTCCACCACGATTGAATTGTTTGCCGGAACGGTCTTTGCGCTGGCCGGAAAGAACCCGGCATTCTGGATTGGGCTCAATGCCCGGCTGGTGTTGTTGGCCTGTGTGCGTCACATCAAGTCGACCGGGTCGAAGCGCATGGCCGGCGTGGTGCTATTCGAGGATCTGCCTATTGTCACCGATGCTTTCGGTGATGACCCCGTGCTTGCGAAACAGTCTCTCGAAGCTTGTTTTTGGCAGGAGTCCTGGTACCCGGACCGAGTGAGGAGCTATCCCTCGAACATGTTGGTCGAGCGGCCTGTCGTGCGGATTGATGACAGGACATTTTCCACAAGCGTCATGACCATAGTCGACTCCGTGAATTGTTTTGTTGAACACTCTGTTTTCCGCTACGTGGGCTATGGCGGGGCTCCTGTGGACGATGAGTCCTTTCGCGTGCATGTCTCGCAGCCTTTTGAAAATGCCGCGGTGCAATTGCTCCGCAAGGCCGGCTGGAAAGCCGGTGGGGTCAGTGATTCCGGATATTGGCAAGCCACGGAGTCTCGCCTGGAGCACGAGAGTGGCCAGAAAGTGCCCGGGGAAATCGATGTATTGGCATTGCACCCCTCCGGGCAGGTCGCCCTTCTGATCGAGTGCAAAGTGCTCAGCCAGCCTTTTTCAATGAGCAAGTTGAGCAATGTGGTCGGTAAGTTGGGCCCCTCCGACAGCGAGGGTTTTCACTCCAAACTCGAGAAAAAAGTCGCTTGGGCCGAAGCGACCAGCGCCATGAAGGGCGTGCAGGTCGTTGGTCTGCTGTTGGTGGAGCATGGGAGTTTTCTCGGGAGAAACGCTGCCCATCTGGTCGTCGAGATGCGCCAACTGGAAAAGCTTGTCGCGCAGATCGATGAAAAGGCTGGATGCGGGGCATGGGGCTGCACCCAGTTTTTCAGGGCCGTGCGATAAGGGCAGCCGTTGGGCCACATGATCAGGGTCTTGCCGCGCAGGTCGGCGGCCCGATTGTCTTGGGCAGTGTACTGGTGCTCAATCTGGAAGGGCGGCGGCAACCCGCCACGGTGTCCGCCCAGCCCCGCAGCAGCGGGGTGGGGCAGCGCAGTGTGTAGCCATTTGGCGAGCGTATTCTGGTAACAGACAGGCGTGAGACTAAGGCTTGGACAAGGCTAGATCGACCGCCGCGATCAGCTTTCCCAGGTCCTTCGGGGGAGCGTTGTGGATGACGCCGAACAGGTAGGCACGCTGCTCGTCTTCGTCAGCCAGATCTGTGAAAAAGGCTTTAAGCTTCACCCCCAGGACATCGGCAAACAGGAACAAGGCCTCGACGCTGGGGGTGTAACTGCCGGTTTCGAAGCGGCTGATGGTTTTAGGGTCAAAACCGGTTTTCTCTCCGAGTTCAGCCTGAGTTAGCCCCGCTACCTTGCGGTAGCGCCTGATGGCCGTACCCAAACTTGAAATTTCCATCGCTCAATTCCCATTTAGAATCAAGAACTTAACGATAAATCTTTACATTAGACAACGCCATGGTTCATCACCTTCTATTGCATAATGTGATGTAATTCGTAGAATCAGCATTTAGGACAGGTATTTGGTGATCCGGTTTCCGGTGAAATATTTGTGAAACGGGAAATCCAGGCATTTCTTGGGTGTCCATGCCGTGACGGTCATAAGCCCTGAACAACGCATTGTCTCAGGACAGCCAAAAATACCTGTCCCAGCCAATGATGGCCTTCATTTAATCCTAGTTGATCTTCGTCGAAGTACGGCCAGGCGATGCCGCCAGGCGCGGTTGTGCTGCGAATTCGGGACAACCTCTAGCCGCCCAGGTGAGCTGATTCATGGATGAGACGTATCGCAGGGTCGTGGACGTCGCCGCCATTTTCTCCGAGACCGACCTGAACGGGCGGATCACCTACGTCAATGATCCATTCTGTGTGATTTCCGGTTATAGCCGTGATGAACTGCTGGGGCAGAATCACCGCATCTTGAACTCCGGCTACCACCCGTCCGGATTTTTTGTCGATATGTGGCGCACCATCGCCCAGGGCCAGGTCTGGAAAGGCGAAGTCTGCAACCGCGCCAAGGACGGTTCCCTGTATTGGGTCGACAGCACCATGGTGCCGCTGCTGGATGAGGCCACCGGGCAGGTCCGCAAATATGTGTCGATCCGTTTCGATGTCAGCGAAAAGCTGCGTCTGCTGCATACCCTGCAGTGGCGGGTGGGGCACGATGTACTGACCGGCCTGCCCAATCGGGCGTTTCTGTCGGACCTGCTGAACCAGGCCCTGGATTTTTCCCGACGCGAAGCCATTCCGCTGGCGGTCTGCATGCTCGACCTGGATGGTTTCAAGGCGGTCAACGATGGCTATGGGCATGCCAGCGGCGACCGGCTCCTGGTGGAAGTGGCGGAGCGCCTGCGCGGCATCATGCGCGGGGAGGATGTGGTGGCGCGGCTGGCAGGTGACGAGTTCGTGCTGATTCTGCGTTATGTGCACGACGCCGAGGAACTGAACGCCGCGTTGCAACGGGTGCTCGGCGCCATTTCGGCACCCTATTCGATACTCGGCCAGACCGTCCATGTGGATGCGAGTATCGGCGTGACACTGTTTCCCTCCGATGACGAGGACGCCGATACCCTGTTGCGCCATGCCGACCAGGCGATGTACCTGGCCAAGCAAGGTGGGCGCAATCGTTTCCATTTGTTCGACGTGTCCCTGGACCAGGAGGTCAAGGCCACTCACCAGACCGTGGCATTGATGCGTCAGGCCCTGGCCAATGGTGAGTTCCGCCTGGTCTATCAGCCCAAGGTCAATATGCGCACCGGCAGCGTGGTCGGGTTCGAGGCGCTGATGCGCTGGCAGCACCCGCACGAAGGTCTGCTCCAGCCCCAGGCGTTCCTGCCGCTGGTGGCCCAGACCGATGTGGTCATCGATATCGGCGAATGGGTCATGGACCAGGTCATGGCGCAGATGCAGGCCTGGCGCCAGGCGGGGCACGAGTGGCCGGTCAGCCTCAATATCGCCGCCCGGCATTTCCAGCGTGGCGATTTCGTCGAGCGTCTGCGCGCCTTGCTGATGCGCCACGCCGAGGTGCCGCCGCATATGCTCGATCTGGAGATCATCGAGTCGGTGGCCATCGAGAACATCCAGCGGGTCAGCCAGTGCCTGCAAGACTGCCAGACGCTGGGGGTGCGTTTTTCCCTGGATGACTTCGGCACCGGTTACTCGTCCCTGAGTTACCTCAAGCGCCTGCCCAGCCAGACCATCAAGATCGATCGCTCGTTCGTGCGCGATATTCTCCATGACCAGGATGACCTGGCCCTGACCACGGCGGTGATCGGCCTGGCCCGTGCGTTTGGCCGGGAAGTGATTGCCGAGGGGCTGGAGTCCGCCGAGCATGGTCGGTTGCTGATGAGCCTGGGGTGTGAGGTGGCGCAGGGCTATTTCATTGCTCGGCCGATGTCGGCGGACGAGGTGCCGGCCTGGGTCGAGGCGTTCGAGCCACCGGCCTTATGGCGCAGTGTCACCTGATTCGAGCGCGTCCCTCTGGTCGTCATGCCCGGTATAGAGGTGGATGGTCCGGTCGATTTCCCCGGACATTTTCATGCGCAGCAAGGTCCTGAGGATGCGTTGTACCGGCAGGGCCGGGTCGTTGCGCACAAAGCAGCCCACGGCGTCTTCCTGCACGACCGTCACCGCGTGCAACTGTTGGTCCGGCATGCGGGTCTGGTTGAACCAGTCCAGTGCCCATTGGCTGCTGATGGCGTAGGCGTAGCGGCCGACCTCAAGTTTTTGCAGGACCTGTTGCTCATTGCGCGCCTCGTCGCGGATGAACCGACCGCTTTCGAACTGCGCCTGTATGGCCGGGTACGAGTAGCCCAGTACGGTGCCGAGTCGTTGTGGCTCAAGATCTTTCAGGGTCATCGCTTTGGGCGGCTTGGCCTTGCTGACCAGCAGGTTGCGCTGGGTGAGGAAGGGGATGCTCCAGATATAGTCGCCGGACTGGTTCGGTAGCCAGGATTGCGCGGCATAGCAGCGCACATCGATTTCACCGCGTTCCATGGCGCTCTGCACTCGGGCGCGGGCCAGCACATGAAACTCGGCCGGGCTGCCGACCTGGTGGGCCAGGCTGGTCATCAGGTCATACAAAATACCCTGGGTCGGTTGTCCGTGCTCGATCTCTATGATCGGCATGCTCCAACTGTCGGCCACGGCGAAGCGCAACGGCGCCGGGGCAGCGAAAGCAGGGGCGGTCATCAAGGCCAGGGCGTAAAAAACTGCACGCATCAAACTCTCCGGCGGGAGCACCACAAGGCCGCCAATCCATGCACAAAGTGCAGCTTAACCAGATTAGCATCCCATGCCGGATGCATTTTTACCCCTGCTCCGCTAGCATTAGCGGTCTTCCGCTTCCCCGACGCGATGGTTATCGATGAGTTATCAGGTTCTTGCACGTAAATGGCGTCCGCGCTCGTTCCGCGAAATGGTCGGCCAGACCCATGTGCTCAAGGCTCTGATCAATGCCCTGGACAGCCAGCGGCTGCACCACGCCTACCTGTTCACCGGTACCCGCGGTGTCGGTAAGACCACCATCGCGCGGATCATTGCCAAGTGCCTGAACTGCGAGACCGGCATTACCTCGACCCCCTGCGGGACCTGCTCGGTCTGCCGGGAGATCGACGAGGGGCGCTTCGTCGACCTGATCGAGATCGACGCCGCGAGCCGGACCAAGGTCGAGGACACCCGCGAACTGCTCGACAACGTGCAGTACGCCCCGAGCCGCGGGCGCTTCAAGGTCTACCTGATCGACGAAGTACACATGCTCTCCAGTCACTCCTTCAACGCGCTGTTGAAAACCCTGGAAGAGCCGCCACCCTACGTCAAGTTCATCCTGGCGACCACGGACCCGCAGAAACTTCCGGCGACGATTTTGTCGCGCTGCCTGCAATTCTCCCTGAAGAACATGACCCCCGAACGGGTGGTCGAGCACTTGACCCACGTGCTCGGGGTCGAGAACGTCCCGTTCGAAGAGGATGCCCTGTGGTTGCTGGGACGCGCCGCCGACGGTTCGATGCGCGATGCCATGAGCCTGACCGACCAGGCCATTGCCTTCGGTGAAGGCAAGGTCATGGCCGCCGATGTGCGGGCGATGCTCGGTACCCTCGACCATGGCCAGGTCTTCGACGTGTTGCAGGCGTTGATCGACGGTGATGCCAAGGCCCTGCTCGAAGCGGTGCGGCATCTGGCCGAACAGGGGCCGGACTGGAACGGCGTGTTGTCGGAAATCCTCAATGTGCTGCACCGCGTGGCGATCGCCCAGGCGTTGCCGGAGGGTGTCGACAATGGCCATGGCGACCGCGACCGGGTGTTGGCGCTGGCCCAGGCCCTGCCGGCCGAAGATGTGCAGTTTTATTACCAGATGGGTTTGATCGGCCGGCGCGACCTGCCGCTGGCGCCAGACCCGCGAGGCGGTTTCGAGATGGTGCTGCTGCGCATGCTGGCGTTCCGTCCGGCCGACAGTACGGCGCCGCCGAGACCGCCGCTAAAGCCAGTGGGGATCAGCCAGGCCACAGTTGATTCCGCACAGAGTGTGGCTGGCGCAGCCGTTGCCGCGCCAGCCGCCCCTGTGGCACCCGTGGTCGCTGCTGTTGCCGAGACGCCGGTGGTAGCGGCTGCGCCTGCCGAAGTGGCAGCGCCGATTGCCGCGCAACCGGTGCCCGTTGCTGCGCCGGTCGAAGCCGTGCCGGTGGTGACCCCTGTCGTGGCGGCCGCGCCGCCACCGGCCGAGCCCGTTGTCCCGGCGGTGGAGGTCGTGGATCTGCCGTGGAACGATCCGGTCGAGCCCGAGGAAATACTGCAGGAGCCTGCTGTCGAACCGGTGCTGGAAACCGTCGCCGAACAGCCGGAGCTGGCGGCCATGCCGCTGCCGACGCCGGACAGCGTGGTTCCGGATGCGCCCGAGTGGGTCGCCGCGACCCTGCCCGAGCCGACGCCCGCCCAGGTGGAGGCCGCGACGCCGGGTCCGGACCTGGACGACGAGCCGCCGTTGGATGAAGACTATATCGAGCCGGATATCGATTCGGCCTACAGCTATCTCGACGAACTGGCCAGCGAGCACGCCGCCGATCCGGCCCCGGAGCCCGAGCCGCAACCCGCGGCGGCCCCGGCCACCGGCCTGGCGCTGGAGTGGCTGGAATTGTTCCCGAAACTGCCGGTTTCTGGCATGACCGGCAGCATCGCGGCCAACTGCACCTTGATGGCGGTCAGCGGTGACGACTGGTTGCTGCACCTGGACCCGGCCCATAGCGCCTTGTTCAACGCCACGCAGCAACGCCGTCTCAATGACGCCCTGAACCAGTATCACGGGCGTGCGCTGAAGCTGACCATCGAGCTGATCAAGCCCGAGCAGGAAACCCCGGCCCAGGCGGCTTCCCGTCGGCGCCACGAACGCCAGGACGAAGCGGTGGCGTCGATTCATGCCGACCCGCTTATCCGGCAGATGATGCAACAGTTCGGTGCGGTGATCCGTGGCGATACAATCGAACCTGTCGATGCCCTGGTGGTCCAGGGCTAATAACTGAACGATGCCAGGCCTTTGCCTTGCATCTCTTTGTACATGTAACTCTTGAGGTGATTCCCATGATGAAAGGTGGCATGGCCGGCCTGATGAAGCAGGCGCAGCAGATGCAGGAAAAGATGGCCAAGATGCAGGAAGAACTGGCCAACGCCGAAGTGACCGGTCAATCCGGCGCCGGCCTGGTGTCCGTGGTGATGACCGGTCGTCATGACGTCAAGCGCGTCAGCATCGACCCGAGCCTGAAGGACGAAGACCTGGAAGTGCTGGAAGACCTGATCGCCGCGGCGTTCAACGATGCGACGCGCAAGATTGAAAGCAACAGCCAGGACAAGATGTCCGGCATGACCGCCGGCATGCAGCTGCCGCCGGGCTTCAAGATGCCGTTCTAAGGCGCCAGTTGCCTTACCTTGTAGGAGCGTGGCTTGTCGGGACGCCGCACCGCCGCGAAGCTTTTAGCGGTCCGAGGGCTTCTTCGTCGGAACGACGCCGGACCAAGCTTCGCTCCTACAAGGAATTGTGTTCCAGCGTGATCCCCGGACGCTGGCTTGAGGCGCGGCTATAAACCGCGTCTCGTGTTCTGTCGGACCCTTTGCCATGAGCTTCAGCCCCCTGATTCGCCAACTGATCGATGCCTTGCGGGTACTCCCCGGCGTCGGCCAGAAAACCGCCCAACGCATGGCCCTGCAACTGCTCGAACGTGATCGCAGTGGCGGCTCGCGCCTGGCCCAGGCCCTGGGCCAGGCCATGGAAGGCGTCGGCCACTGTCGCCAGTGCCGCACGCTCACCGAAGACGACCTCTGCCCACAGTGCGCCGACCCTCGGCGTGATGACAGCTTGCTGTGCGTGGTCGAAGGCCCGATGGACGTCTATGCCGTGGAGCAGACGGGCTACCGTGGCCGTTATTTCGTGCTCAAGGGACATCTGTCGCCCCTCGATGGCCTCGGTCCGGAAGCGATCGGTATCCCGCAACTGCTGGCGCGCATCGAAGAGCAGGGCAGTTTTACCGAGATCATCCTCGCCACCAACCCGACGGTTGAAGGCGAAGCCACGGCTCATTACATCGCCCAACTGTTGGCCAATAAAGGCCTGATCACCTCGCGTATCGCCCATGGCGTGCCACTGGGTGGGGAACTGGAACTGGTGGACGGCGGAACCCTGGCGCATTCGTTTGCCGGACGTAAGCCGATTTCGCTGTAAGCCCGCCCGGCGCTGGCCGCAACCTTTGAGGTCGCGAGGTTCCCGGGCGCGCCCCGGCGGCGCGACGCGGGTAACGGGTGAGGTCAGGAGGTCAGCAGCAGCAGGATCTGGTCCATGCGATTGTTGGCAATCCAGACCAGGGGCGCGCCGATGACCGCCGCGGCGCCGGCTATGTAGGTGAGTCGGCCCTTGATGGATTTCACATCGTTGCGCACCTCATTGAGGTCACGGTGGATGTATTCGAAGCGGGTTTCCAGCTCTGTGATTCGGGGTTCCATAGCATCGCCTCCAGGGGTACGGATCGTCTTGGCCTTGTCATGGCGGGGCGGGCGTTGCGGTTTGGCGTCGTGATGGCCCGGCTCGTGGGCCGCGGCGCTCAAGTGCGGTGCCGCGCAGTGCTGTAGCTCGACTTCCATGTGAATATGCTTCCTCGATGGTTCAGGTCCAGAGTGTTATTCGCTCGATAAAAAGAGCTTGAAGAAGTTCGCCTTATTTCGTCTCTGGGTCAATTGGGGTTGTTCGCTGATGGTTATCGGAAAAATCCTCATCGTTTGAAGGTCTGCCAAGTCAGGCGTGCGGGCTGTCCCAGTAGCGCTTGTACATGCCCAGGTTCTTTTTCAGCCGCCTGGGCAGATGCCGCTCTTGCTGGCTCAGTTTGTAGGCGAGCAGTTTCACCGCATTGCGCCACAGTGAGCCGGGCCAGGCCAGGCAACGGGCGGGGCCGAGGAACTTCAGCTCCGAGATCACGTAGCGCAGGCCCTCGCCGCCGGCCCCGCCGAACTGCTGGCGGATCCACGGCTCGCGGGCGTGAAAGACGCCGATATCGAAGTAACGTCGGAACTCTTCACCGAGGCTGTAGTTATGGGAATGCCGGCAACGGGCGCTGCCTTCGTAGGCGACCTTCCAGCCGGCCTGGAGCATTTTCGCGGCGACGTACATGTCTTCCGACAGGATCACATGCTGCGGGAAGCCACCGACCTGCATCAGTGCCTGGCGCCGATAGGCGGAAAAGGAATTGGAGATGAAGGCGGTCTTGATGCCCAGCCGGGGGGCGTCGGCCAGGCTCTTGACCTGGGAGTCCGGCGGGTAGTTGAACAACCTGGCGTGCTCGGCCAGGGGCGTGGCATCCAGGTGTGGCAGTTGCCGACCGCAGACGGCGCCGACCTGCTCGTCGGCAAACGGCCGGACGATATTGGCAATGCCGTCGGGATCGTCCAGGTAGGCATCCTGGGTCATGAACACGTAGAGCTCGTAGCCGGGGTTGTGTTCGACCATCCATTGGCGGGTGCCACCATGGTTGAAGTCCTTGCTGTCGATGCGTTGCACCCGTGGGCAGCGCGCGCAGGCCAGCTCGAAGGTGCCGTCGCTGGAGCTGGAGTCGACAATCAGGGTGTCGAAGGTCGCGGTCTGGAGCGCCAGGGAGTCGAGCAGGCGTTCCAGGTCGCGGCGTCCGTTGTAGGTCGGAATCACTACGGCCACTTGAGGGGTCGACATTGTTCGGTCTCCAGGTTCAGCCGGGCAGGGCGCGCCAGGGGCGCAACCACGCCGCCAGGGCAATCAGCAGGATCAGGCTGCACAGGCTGCTCAGGCCCAGTTGCAACCAGATGCCGTGCAGCGGATGCAGGACCCGCGCGGCCACGACCATCACTGCCAACCCCAGCAAGGCGTGGCTGCGCCACGGTACCAAGGTTTGCAACTGTTGGCGGCGGATCAGCAGCAGGCCGGTGAGTATCACCCCGCAGATGGCGGCCAGGGCGATGCCGATCAATCCGAGGAAATACGGCAGTACCGCCAGCAGCAGGGCATTGAGCAGGCTGCCGGTCAGTTCGCAGGTGAGTGGCAGGCGGGTGTCGCCGGCGGCGTAGGCGTAGCGGGCGAGCAGGGCGTTCCAGGCACCGAAGACCAGGGGGATCGAGAACCAGGCCAGCAGTTCCGGCAGCGGGCTGTCGGCGGCCTGCTGGGGCAGCAGCAGACTGACCAGGGCCCCGGCGGCACCGATCAGCCCGACCACGGCGGGCAGGGTCAGCAGGCTGGCGCTGGCCAGGCCCTTGCGCAGCAGGTCCAGGCGTTCGCTGCCCTGGCTGCCGCTCATCAGGCCGAGCAGCACCTGGTTCAGGCTCATCAGGGCGATCAGCGGCAGGTTGATCAGTTTGCGCGCCAGGTTGATCCAGGTCACGGCGCCTTCGCCGAGCAACGACGCGACCATGCGTTCGAGCAGGGCCAGGCCCTGGCTGGCGAGGTTGCTGCTGAGCAGCGGGCCGATGCGTTGCAGCAGTTCTTTGACGGCGCCGGGTGCGTGGCCAAGTTGCCAGGGTTTCCAGCCGCCGCGGTACAAGGCCGGCAGCAGCAGCGTCGGCATCAGCAGGCTGCCCAGTACGCAAGCACTGGCCAGGCCGGTCGGAGTGGCGGCCTGGCGCAGGAAGGCCAGGTACAACACCGGCGGCAGGTTGAACAGCAGCGAGCCGAGTCCGGCCAGGACAAAACGTGAACGGGCCTGCAAGGGCACGCAGAACAAGGCATGCAGGATAAACCCGGGGGCGCACCAGGCCAGCCAATGCAGACTGGCCCCGGCCAGTGCGTAGCCGTCGCTGTCGAGTCCCGGTCCGATCAGCCGAACCCATAATGGTGAGCCGACGCCCAGCACCAACGCCAGCAGCAGGCCGCAGAGCAGCAGCCGGGGGGCCATCGCGCCAAGCCAGGCGGTTTGTTCGGTGGCGGTGCGTTGTTGGTAGAGCGGTAGCGCCGCCGCGCTGAGCAGGCCGGCCGCCAGGGCCATGCGCAAGGCTTCGGGCAGGAACAGCGCCACCAGGAAACTGTCGCTGCGCCCGCCGGCGCCCCAGGCGGCGACCAGCAGCCACTCGCGGGCGAACCCGGCGACGAGGCCGGTGAGGGTCGCCAGGGTCAGCCACAGGGTGGAACCGAGCAGTTTCGAGTCAGGCATGCCCGCGGCTCAATGGAACAAAGTGAACAGGCCTTTGCCGCCCACCTTGTAGTTCAGGCCGCGGCAACGTTCGCCCTTGATCGCCGCGTCCGGCCCGCCGACGATGGCGTAGGCCGGAACCGGCTTGGAGACCACGCACTGGCCACCGACCACCGCGCCTTCGCCGATATCGGCACCGAACGAGAGCAGGGCGCGACTGGCAATCCAGGCATAGTCGCGGATATAGATCGGCCCGCCGACCGCCCAGAACTCCGGGGCCTGGACGTCATGGCCGCCGGCAATGATCAGCACGTGGGAGGCGATGGTCACATGGTCGCCAATGATCAGGCCGCCACGGGCATCCAGTTGGCAATGCCAGCCGACGGTGCTGTCGTTGCCGATGCGCAGGTTGTTCACCCCCAGCACCTCGGTGTTGCGCCAGACCGTCGAGCCCTTGCCGATCTTCGCCCCGCCCGCGCGCAACCAGAGCAGCCTCAGCGTATGGCTGGGAATCTTGCAGATGAGTATGTTGTAGGCCAGTTCCCAGCCGCGCAGCATGCGGTCGCGCAGGGTCGGCCAGTTGATCCCGTACAACGGGATCAGCTCGCCCTTGACCTCGCGGCCGAGCAAGGCATAGAACCGCCGGGCCAGGGGCGGCTCGATTCGCGATTCGATGTTCAGGTAGCTGATGAAACACAGCATATTGCCCTTGAGCGGCTGTTCGAAACACACGTCGTTTTCCAGCATCCACTGGTAGCTGCCTTCCAGTTCCTCCAGCCCTACGCCCATCTTCTCGGCGTATTCGGGCAGGGCCTGCCTCAGGTTCAACGAGTGGAATATGCGGTGTTTCATGGGTGGATTCCTGGCAGAGGGGTGGCCTTGAGCTTGAGACGCCGTGTTTCGTGCAGGTTCAGGCCCAGCATCAGCCAGAACAGGGCGATCAGCACATTGGTAAAGCTGAAATAGTGGTCGAAGAAGCCGCTGAGCAGCGCCGCCATCAAGCCGCAGGTAGTGCCGAGCCAGATGGCGTTGTCTTCGTTCAACTGGAAGGCGGCCAGGGAAGAGCGGGTGTCGCTCCACCAACTCCAGATCACCGCGGCAAACAGGACCAGACCCGGCACGCCGAGTTTGTAGATGAAGTTCAGCCACAGGTTGGAGATACCCCACAGGCCGGTGCCGGGCACGGGCGGCTCGACCTTGAAGCCGATGCCGAAGGGGAACATGGCCATGGCGTTGGGGAAGTGTGAGTATTCGTCGAAACGCACATTGGTACTGGCGTCGTTGCTGGAAAAGAGCCCCAGCAGGCGGTCCTGCAACGGCGGGTAGAACATCAGCAGCAGGCTGCCGAACACCAGGCCGGCGAGGATCACCTGACCGGCGTAGGGCACGCGTTTGCGGGCCATCCAGAACAGGACGATCAGCAGGCTGACCAGCGCCCCGCGTGAGCCCGAGAGCAGCAGGCCGATCACGCCCAGGCTTGCCACCGCCAGGCCCAGCGTGCGCCTCCAGCCTTGGCGGGCCAGCCCGTAGCAGAACGCCAATGGCAGCAGCAGGGTCATGGCGCCACCCAGGGCGTTGGGGTGCATCCAGGGCGAGCCCATGCGATTGGACAGTGCCGACAGGCTGTCCCCCAGCACCTCGATGCTGCCATAGCCGAGTGCGGCCAGGATCGGAGTCATGCCGGTGGCGCTACCGTTCTTGAGGAACACCGGGATCGACAGCAGCAACAGCAACAGGGTCCCGAGCAGCAGGCCGGTGACCACCTGCTCGCGAGCCTTTTGCTGATCGAGCAGGCGGGGCACCAGGAACAGCACCGACAGGTTGAGCAGCCAGCGGATCCAGTTCACCAGGCCGTTACCTTCGGCGTTGATCGTCAACTGGCCGACGATAAACGGAAAGGCACTGAACAACATCAAGGCCACCAGCCAGCGCTCGGTGCGCAGCAGGGGCGTTTTTTGCGGCAGGTTGTTGAACAGGCTTTGTACCAGCACGCTGCCCCAGACCAGCAGGATCAGGGCCTCGGACACCGTGGTACGCAGGCCGACCTGGATCGTCGAGTAGGGCAGGAAGGTGGCGAGCACGCTGAACAGCAGCAGGCCCCAGAGCGGATGGCGGATGATGGTCACCACGCCGCCGATGGCGACCAGCACGACCGCCACCTTGAACGGCGGCAGCAGCCAGGCGAGGATGCCGAACAGCAATCCGAACAACAGGGCGATGGGCAGCGCCAAGGGCATTATTTCAGCTCCTCGATCAGGTGGTTGAAGCGCTCCTGGTAGGCCGCGGTGCCATAACCCGCGGCCCAGGTCCGAAGTGCCTCGGGGTCCTCGGCGGGGGCGTCGGCCAGACCGATCATCAGCGCGCTGAGGGCCGGGCCGTCAGTGGGCGAGAAGCGCGGGCTGTGCGGTGGCGTGATTTCGTCCAGCGCCGACCCGCTGGCGACGGCCACCGGGGTGCCGACGCTGAGGGCTTCGATCACCGGCAGACCGAAACCTTCGGCATAAGACGGTTGCCACAAACGCTCGGCCTGTTGGTACACCCCGTGCAGTTGTGCATCGCTGAGGCCGGTCAGGTAATGCAGGCCCGGCAGGTGTTGCAGCGACGCGGGCAGGTCCTCGGGGGCGCCGATCAGCACCAACTCCGGTACCTGCGGCGATTGCTGGCGGGCGGCGTGCCAGGCGCTGACGAACCAGGGGATGTTCTTGCGCGGCTCACGGGTGCCGACGGCCAGCCAGTAGCGTTCAGGCACTTGCAGGTCGCTGATGTCGGCGGCCTCACCGACGAAACCGGTGACCAGGTTGGGCAACACACGGACCTTGTCGCGGGCTTCGGGAAACAACTTGACCAGTTCGTCGGCGGTGTATTGCGATGGGGTCCAGATCCGGTCGGCGACCTTTACCGAATGGCCGATGGAGAGGCGGTCGGTGGCCCGGTAGACGCGTTCCTTGAGTTTCGAACCGTGGCTGTTTTGCAGGGTCAGCTGGAACAGGTCATGCAGTTGCAGCACATAACGCATGCCGGCGGGCTTGCGCCCTGGCGGCAGGCCCATGTTGAAGTTGCAGAGGTAGACCTCGATCCCGGCTTCGCGCAACGCGCCGGGCAGGAAGCCGGCCTCGAAGCGCAGGCGTATCGGCAGACGGTGTACGCCGAACAAGGGCGAGCCCCATTTCGGACAGTGGACGCGGCGACGGATCGGGTGATCCTCCGGAGCTACCCCGAACAGTTGCAGGCTCACCTCGGGATGGGCGCGCAGGGCTTGCTCCAGGGCCAGGTTCTGACGGCCGATGCCGCTGTGGGTGTAACCCGCTGCCGGGCGATAATCCAGACCTATGCGCATACGGATTCTGCTTCCTTGAGGTGGGGGAGGCGGTTATAGACCGCTTCCAGTTGTGCGGCGGCCACGGACCAATCGTGTTCGGCCTTGACGTAGGCCCGGCCGGCTTCGGCGATCTGGTGCAGGCGCGACGGGTGTTCGAGAAGTTCGGCGAGCATCCGGGCCAGGGCTTGCGGGTCTTCGCTGCCCAGATAGTGTTGGCCGTTTTCGACCTTCAGTCCCGACACGCCCTGGCCGGTGGTGACCACCGGCAGGCCGGCGGCCATGGCCTCCAGCACCTTGAGCTTGGAGCCGCCGCCCTGGCGCAGCGGTGCGAAGAACACCGAGGCTTTGCTTTGCAGGGTGCGCAGGTCGGGGACAAAACCTTGCCATTCGATTCGCGGATCGGTCCAGCGCGCGCGCCAGGCATCCGGCAAGCCGAATCCGGCAATGGCGAAACGGACCCCCGGATTGAGCAGCCACAGGGCCGGGAGAATTTCCTCCAGGGCCCATTCGACGGCGTCCAGGTTCGGACTGTATTCGTAGTTGCCGATAAATAGCAGGCGTCGGGCGTGGAGGTCGGGTTGGACGCCGGCATAGAGGCCAGTGTCGACGCCGTTGACCACCACCGCCACCGGCTTGCCGGTCTGCTGGCGCAGTACCGTGGCGTCGTCGCGGGTCACCGCGATCAGTTCGGCGGCCTGGCGAAACACCCGGCTTTCCCAGCGCCGATAGCGTCGCTGGTCATATTGCGTGAAGGGCTTCATCCAGCCTGGCAGGCGGTCATAACTGGCGGCGCCGAGGGCCGACTCGACATTGTGCTCGGTGAGAATAAAAGGCTTGCCGGCATCGAGCAGTGGTTGTTCGAAGGGCTGGAAACTGTAGCTGTGCTCGATCTGGATCACGTCCCAGTCTTCTTCCAGCAGGGTGCGCAACCGGGCCTGCAACTGCGGCGCCAGGCCGTTGATCGTGGCCAGCATCGGGTAGGGCGCGAGCAGCACGCCGAGCAGGGTTTTCAGGCTGCGTAACGAGCGTCGCGGGACCACGATCAGGCGTTCGACAATCGGCGCCAGGGCATGGCGGGTAGCCTCGTCGACGTCGGTTTTCGATTGCACCAGCAGGGTAATCCGATGCCCGCGCGCGGCGAGGCTGCGCAGCAGGTGAAATTGCCGGGTCTTGCCGCCACTGGTGGTGGGCCAGGGCAGGTAGGGCAGGGTCCAGAGGATTTTCATGGCGTCCACACCAATAGCTGCAGGCTGGTTTTCAGCGGCACGGTAATGGTTGTGCTGTCGCTCAGAGTTGTCTGGGTGCCGGTCAACGGGTCGAACAGCGTCGCCTGGGTCACACCGGGCAATTGCAGGCTCTGGCCGCTGGCACTCCAGAACATCCAGACATGGGCGCCGTCATTGCGGGTCCAGGTGATGTTGTAGAGGTCGGCGGGCGCATTGCTCGACGACGGGGCGTCGGCCGGCTGGAGGGCCGGGCCGGTGACCGTGAGGAAGTTCTTCAGGGCGTTATACACCGGCTTCGGCTCGCCGTTGAGGTCGAGCAGGCCGTAATGCTGGTCGCGCGGGGTGGTTCGCTGATCGAGGTCGCTGAGGTTGAACAGGAAGATCCGTTGGTAGTCCATGGCGCTCATCAGGGCCAGGCGTCGCAGAGTGTAGTCGGCCTGTCCGTCGACGCCGATCAGTGCCTGCATTTCCTTGGGACCGTCATAGCTCGACCAGCCCCATTCGGTGGCCCAGACCTGGGTGACGCCCTTGCCGTGCAGATCGCTGTTCATGGCATTGCCCCTGAGCAGGAAGTCCTGGGCCGCGGCGTCGTCGCCTTCCGGGAATTGGGTATAGGGGTGATAGGCAGCGATGATGTTCTGGCCGGCCAGTCCCTGGCCCAACAGGGCGTCGAGCATCAAGCCGGGGGTACTGTGCATCTGGCCGAAGTAAGCGACGCCGGCGGTGGCGATGGCTTTGCCCGGCACCTGGGTGCGGATGGCATCGGCGGTGGTGCTCAGCATCTGGTAGTAGGCTGCGGGATCTTCCTTGGGCCGCCAGATGATGTTCGGTTCGTTCCATACCTGCCAGGTGCTCACCTGGGGGTAACGCTGGGCCAGGGTGACCATGCGCGAGGCGAACAGCTTGAAGTCCGTCGGTGGATACTGGTCGCTGCTCGGGGTGCCGGCCGGGGCGCTGCTGGCGAACGGCGGCGAGCCGACCAGGTAGGCGACGGTGTTGTAGCCATGGCTCTTCATCGCCGCCATGGCAGCATCGAGTTCGCTGAACTGGAAAGCCCCCTGTTCGGGTTCGATGATGAACCAGTGCAGGGTCAGGCGCACCCAGTTCAGGCCCAGTGCATCGAGCTGCGTCATCTGTTTCTGGTAGATGTCCGGATCGAAATACTGGAACTGGGCGTTGACCCCGAGAAAGTTTTTCCACTCCACCGCGCGGGGCGCCTTGAGCGTCGTCTGGGCGGCGACCTGGGGACTCCAGGGGATCAGGCTGACGGCGAGCGCCATCAGCAACAGGGCCGGGAACCATAAAAAGGCTCTACGCCACATCTTGATGTCCTCCGCAGGCCTGTTGGAACAACTGCAGGAAGCGCTCGGCGGTGTGGCTCCAGACCCGCTGTGCGCCGATCGCGCTGGCCTGTTCGGCCCAACTGATCGCCAGTTCCGGCTTGGCGCACAAGTGGCTCAGCTCCGTCGCCAGGGCCGTGACATTGCCCTGGGGGAAAATCACGCCGTTGCCCTGGGACACTTCCTCGGCAAAGGAACGTGCGTCCGAGGTGATGACGCCGCGTCCGCAGGCCACGGCCCAGGACAGCGCGCCGCTGGTCCCGCGCAGGCTGCCCAGCAGTTTGAGTTTGCTCGACTCGCGGTACGGCAGCACCATCACGTGGTGGGCCTGGATTACGGCGGGGATCTCGGCGGCCGGCAGGTCCAGTTGCCAGTCGACGTTGTCTTGCAGGCCAAGGCTCTGGATGTGCTGGCGCAGTTGATCGAGATAGCTGCCCGAAGGGCCGAAGGCCATCTCCGGCTCGCTGCCCCCGGCCAGGGTCAGGCGCACGCGGGTCCGCAAAGCCGGTTGCTGGGTAAAGGTGATGGCCAAGGCGTCGAGCAGGTCTTCGATGCCCTTGCCGCGGTAGATGAAACCGAAGTACAGCAGTCGCAGCGGCTCCAGCGCGGGCAGGGGCTTTGCCGCGATGGCCAGGTTACCGTGGGCAATCACTGCCATCTGTTCGTTGCGCAACCCCATGCGCTGGCGCAGGCAATGGCCGCCCGAATGGGTGAGTGTCACCAGGCGGGTCAGGCTGCGGGCCAGTTGCCGCTCTTCGTACAGGCACAGCGGATCGGCCAGCACCGTGGCCATCTGTGGTAGCGGCGAAGGCAGCCGTGCGGCCAGCGACAGCGGCCAGGGCAAGCGCTCGCGGCGCCAGACCAGGCGTTCCGGGTCATGCAAGGTCGCGGTCAGCGGCAGCGCCGGGAAGCGTGCGCGCAGGGCCTTCAAAGCATGGAACTCGGCCAGGCGCCCGCCCCCGATTTCGGCGTGGACCAGATCGATGCCCTGCCACGATGCCTGCGCTACAAGCTCCCTGGCCCGTTGCGGGTCGTTGCCCACTCCCGCCAGGGGCGTGCTGACACGCACCCCGAGGTTTTCCAGCGCCGCTTTCAGATGCCCGGCGTAGTCGGCGATGCCATTCTGTTCCGGTGGCAGGGGCGCTATCAGGGCGATATGCATCAGGCATGGCTCCGGATGCGGGCCAGGGTATTGAGTACACGCTCGGGGATCTCGAAGCGCCGGCGATTGAGGATGATGCCGTCGACGCGCTTGAACGCGGTATTGAGTGTCGACAGGGCATTTTCCAGGATCGGTACGGTGGTGCTTTCCGCTTCGATGATCAGCGCGATCAGGTCGGCCTGGCGCAGGGTCACGAAGGCTTCCTGGTTGGAGAAGAACGCGCCGGCATTGAGCAGCAGGATTTCCCCCGGATGCGCCGGGCCTTGGCCGTCGACGCGGACCCGATGGCCGCGTTCCTGCAGCAGGTTGGCCAGGTGCTCGATGACGAAGCTGACCCCTTCGCCACGCCGGGCCGAGGTCAGGCCGATGGCCAGTCCGTGTTCGGCGACCTGTTCCAGCGGCAGGACCCCATAGAGCCGGTACATGCTGGCAGTGAACGCGGTGCGACGCTGGATGCTGCCGTTGCTGATGTCTTGCAGGCTGGTCCAGATCTTGACCCCGAAGCGTGACTCGATCTTGTCGCCGTCGTGGATGCGCTGGTCCAGCAGATAGAAGAAATACAGGGCCAGCAGGCCGACCCCCAGGCTCAGCGGAATGGCCAGCAAGAGCATGGTCAGGCTTTTCGGGAAGACCCGGCTTTCGTTGAGGGTGGCCTGTTCGATCACCGCGATGTTGCTGATCTGGCTCTTGTCCAGTTCACGGTCGATCCGCGCTTTCTCGGTACTGGTGCTGTACAGGGCGAAGCTCTTTTCCGCGGCATCGAGTTCACGTTGCAGGCGGGCCATTTCCGGCTCCAGGGCCAGGGCCTGACGGCGGTCCTGTTCCAACTGGTTGAGCTGGGTTTCCTGCTGGGCGGCCTGGGTCTGCAAGCGACTGAGGCTGGCCTCCTGGTCGGCGAAGCTGTTCTGCAGGCGGGTGTAGACCGGGTTCGGCGCCAGGTTATCGGTGCGCTGGACTACCGCGTTCTGCGACTTGAGCAGGTCTTCCAGGTTGGCAATCGCCTTGTCCATGGCCTTCACCGGCGGTGCGCCTTCCTTGAAGGTGCGGAGCATTTCCTGGCGTTCGATCTGCTTGGCGTTGATCCGCTGTTGCAGGTCCTGGCGGTCCGGGTTGATGCTCATCTGCCGACCGATGCTGATTTCTTTCTTCATGCTGTCGAGCTGGGCTTTGATCCGGTCCAGCCCACTCTTGGTCGAGGCCACCGCACGGGTGGTGTTCAGGTGCTCGCCGCGCAGGTTGTTGAGGTTGCGCGAGATATCGTTCAGGCGCTCGCCGATGCTCACCGCTCCCAGCTCGTTGAGATGGGCCTCGATCTGTTTCTTGTAGTCGAGGATGCGTTTGGTGGTCGCGGTACTTTCGCCTTCATAGAAGGCGTACAGGCTTTTACGCCCCAGGGTGCGGGTGCGTTCCTGTTCATACTGCTCGATCCAGCTCTTGACGATGGTCTGGGCGACCTGCGGGTCGTTCCAGGTGAAGCTGATTTCCATCACCGAGGAGCCCACGGCGTGGGTCACGCTGAAGTACTTCGTCAACTGGTCGGCGAGGCGTTCGACCGGTGTCTGCTTCTCCACCAGACCGAGCAGTTGCAGCAGGCCGCGACCGACATCCAGCAGGCCCTGCACCGTGCTCTTGACCAGGGTCTTGAGGGTGGCGATAAAGCCTTCCTGGGGCGGTACCCTGGACAGCTCGTCGAGGTATTGCTCGGCTACCAGCCGGGCGATCGGGCGCCCGGTGAGGATGCGTTCCTCATCGATGATCGGGTCGCGCTGGGCGCTGGGGATAATAGTTGCCTGGCGGTCGGAGATCTCGATCGGCAAGGTGCTGGTGTCCCGGCCCGGCTTGACCAGCAGCAGGGCCGTGGACTCGTAGCGGTTGGGCAACAGGAAGGCTCCCAGCAGGATGACGACGAAAGTCACTAGCACAGTGGTTTTCACTTCGCGCTTGAAGATGAAGAATAGGCGCAACAAGTCTCGGAAGGAGCGGATATTGATCATGTCTGTTGTCCTTAACGATCAGTTGCCAGTGCTGGTGGAGTTGTTCAGGTTGTAGTTCGCGCCGATGCCAATGGATTTCTGGAAGGGAATCAATTGGTTCAGATACAGGTCGACCCACTCGATGCCGTTGCCCACATGGGACTTGGGCACGAACACCACATCGCCGCGTTGCAGCAGCACCGGTGCGCGGTTGCTGGCGCCGGCGAGCATGGTGTCGCGATAGTCGAAGAAGTAGGTCTTGTAGCGACCGTCGTCGTCCTGGCGCAGCAAGGCGATATTGCGGCTGTCGCCCACCGGCAACAGACCGCCGGCACCGATCAGGGCCTGTTCCAGGGTGGTGACGGTGGTCACCGGCAGGCTGGCCGGGGTGCGCACCGAGCCACCGACGAACACGGTGTTGCTCGGGGCTTGGGAGATATTCACCGTCAGGGCCGAATCCTGGTAGATATTCTTCAGCTTGTCTTCGAGGATCAGGGTCAGCTGTTGGGGGGTCAGGCCGGCGGCCTTGACGTTGCCGACATAGGGGTAGGAAAAGCTGCCGTCATTCATCACGATGAACAGCGTCAGTTCGTAGATCGAGTTGGCGGTGAAGGCGGAAATGGACGGCGCTTCACCGGTATTGCGCACGATACGCAAGGTGTCGCCGGCGCGGATGCGCTGGTCCGGCAGCGGCTTGCCGGCCAGGGCGTCGCCGGCCCGGTGACCTTCGCGCAGGACGTCGTTATCCGGTAATGCCACCTTGGCCGGTATGCTGCACGCGCTGATTAATAAAACACTGAGGATCAGCAGGAGTTTGTTCATTGGTCAGTCTTCCCTTTATGCATGGTTACCCCCCTTGACGGACCCGGGTCCGCGCATGTGGGTGCTCCTACTGTTTCAGGTGTCTCAGGTCTTGCTGGTTTCGACGGGAACCCGTCCATAAATATCGGTGAAACGCACGATGTCGTCTTCGCCGAGGTATTCGCCGCTCTGTACTTCGATCATCACCAGGTCGATCACCCCCGGGTTGACCAGCCGGTGCTGTTTGCCCGGCTTGATAAAGGTCGACTCATTGGTATCGAGCATGAACTCGTTGTCGCCGTTGGTGACTCGCGCCATGCCGCTGACCACGATCCAGTGTTCGCTGCGATGGTGGTGCATCTGCAGCGACAGCGACGCATTGGGCTTGACCACGATGCGCTTGATCTTGAAGCGCTTGCCTTCCTCGAGCACGGTGTAGGTGCCCCATGGACGGGTTACGGTGCGGTGCAGGCGATAGGCGTCGTGGCCCTGGCGCTTGAGTTCCTGGGCGATCAGCCTGACGTCCTGGCTGCGTTTGCCGTCGGCGATCAGCAAGGCGTCCGGCGTGTCGATGATGATCAGGTCCTTGAGCCCGACGCCGCCCACCAGGCGCTTGGGCGAATCGATGTAGCAGTTGCTGACGTCATGCAGCACGGTCTCGCCGTTGCACTGGTTGCCCTGGGCATCGGCCGGTGTCAGTTCACGCACCGCCTGCCACGAACCGATGTCGCTCCAGCCGAGTTGGCAGGGCACCACCACGACTTTGCGCGAGCGTTCCATCAGGGCGTAGTCGATGGAGATGTCCGGCGCCCGGGCCAGGCTCTTGCCATCCAGTTCCAGTTGAAGTTCCTGGCTGCCTTCGCGGCTGTGGCTGAGGGCCAGGCACTCGGTCATGGCCTCGAGGACGTCCGGGGCGTGTTCGCGCAGTTCGCGCAGCACGGCGTCGGCCCGCATGCAGAACATGCCGGCGTTCCACAGGTACCGGCCGCCATTGAGGTACTGCTGCGCGGTCTTCGCATCGGGCTTCTCGACAAAGCGGGCGACCTGGAACGCCTCATCGCCCAGGGCCTGGCCTTTCTCGATATAGCCGAAGCCGGTCTCGGGGTGGGTCGGTACCAGGCCGAAGGTCACCAGCCAGCCTTGCTCGGCCAGGAGTCGAGCGCTGTCGACCGCCTTGGCGAAGGCGTCCAGGTCCTTGATCAGGTGATCGGCGGGCAGAACCAGCAGTTGCGCGTCGTCGCCGTAGAGCCTGGCCACATACAAGGCCGCCGCGGCGATGGCCGGGGCGGTGTTGCGACCAAAGGGTTCGAGGATGAAGTCCAGCGCCGCGTCGGCCTTGTTCAACTGGCGGTAGTCATCCAGGGTACGGAAGAACACCTCGCGGTTGGTCACCGTCAGTACCCGCTGGACACCGGGCAGTTCGGCGGCCCGGCGGAAGGTCTTCTGCAACAGGCTTTCGCCGTCGGGCAGGCGCATGAAGGGTTTCGGCATGGCCTCGCGGGAGACCGGCCACAAACGGGTGCCGGCGCCACCGGCGATGATGCAGGGAATGAGTACGCCCATTCAGAAGGCCTCGCGGGTCATGAGCACTGCCGGAACAGTGCGGAACAGGATGTAGAGGTCGAACCAGATCGACCAGTTTTCGATGTACTCCAGATCGAACTCGACACGTTTTTCGATTTTTTCCAGGGTGTCGGTTTCGCCACGGTAGCCGTTGATCTGGGCGAGTCCGGTGATACCTGGCTTGACCCGGTGGCGCGAGGTGTATTCCTTGACCGCTTCCTCGAACAGGATGCCCGCCGCCTTGGTGGCCGTGGCGTGGGGGCGCGGGCCGACCATCGACATGCTGCCGATGAAAACATTGAACAGCTGTGGCAACTCGTCGAGGCTGGTTTTGCGGATAAAACGTCCGACCCGGGTGATCCGCGGATCGCCGCGGGTGGTTTGGGTTTCGGCGTTGGCATCGCTCTGGTGCTGGTGCATCGAGCGGAACTTGAAGACTTCGATCAGGCGGTTGTTGTAGCCGTAGCGCTTCTGGCGAAACAGCACCGGGCCCGGCGAGTCGATTTTGATCGCCAGGGCCGTCAGCAGCATGATCGGCGACAAGAGGATCAGTGCGAGGCTCGACAGGACCATGTCCTCCAGGCGCTTGAACATCGGCGACCAGCCGCGCAGGGGAACCTCGGAGGCGTTGAACATCGGCAGGTTGGCGACTTCGGTGATGCGGTTGTGGGCATGCCGGAAGGCAACCATGTCCGGCACCAGCAGCACATTGACCGGCAGGCGGCGTAGTTCGCGGATGATGTAGTCCATGCGGTTTTCCGCCGACCAGGGCAGGGCGACCAGGACCTGGGTGACCTTTTCTTCGCGGATCAGGCGTTCCAGGTCATTGGAGTTGCCCAGCAGCGGCTGGTTGACCAGGGTCTTGGGCAGGCGGCCGATGCGGTCGTCGATAAAACCGATGACCCCGGAGCGGATGTCCTGGTGCTGGGCCAGGTATTCGGCCAGGCGCTGGCCGTTTTCAGTGGCGCCGAGGATAACCGCGTGCTGCAGGAAAAAACCCCGTTGCATCAGTTGCTGGAACAGGGTCAGCAGAACCAGGCGTTCGACACCGAACAGTATCAGGCTTGAAATAAACCAGATAAACAGTTCGGTGTTGGTCAGGAAGTTGAACAGTGACAAACCATGGTGCATGAACAGCAGCAGGCAGAACGCCGATGACCAGGCGAAGAGTGTGAGTTGAAAACGCAGCAGGTTGCTGAAGATGGTCTCGGCATACACGCCCAGCGCCTGGAAGATCAGCACGCTGATGAAACCGAAGAACAGCAGCAGGGTGAGGTAGCTCTTGATGGCGGTCGGATCTTGCTCGCCCAGGTATACCAGCAGCATCAGGCCCGGCAGCATCGCGGTCAGGCCATGGACCATGCGGATGCCGAACAGGAAGTACTCGACCATGCTGGGTCGAGTCAGGAATAGGCTGTCAACCGGCTGCAGGCGCATAAACCCCCTCCCGTCTTACCATCGTGAATGGTAATTACGAAATGTCGTGGCAGTTGTTTCAGTAGAAAAACCAAGGCTTTGTTGCGCTGACCCCATCCCTGAAGGTTGATCATTTTGCAGATTGAACAGCGTCAATCCACGTGAGTGTTCCTACTGTCGTCTTGCGATTTTCATCGACCTGACGCTTCGTGTTTGCTTCCTGCTATGGGTGTTATGGGGTTGAGTAAAGCGCATGAAACAGCAGACTGCTATCCAAATGACGGCTTATTGTAAAAAAAATCCGACTAATTCTTTCGTATTAGGACTACATAAATAGCAGATAAATTCAATGGGTCGAGAGTCTTTTTGCTTCGGCCGCGGTCAACATCTTTCACGGTCACTTTGAAGGAAGACAAGGCTCATGAACGAGCGCAAGGCATTGTTGATTCTGCATGGCAAACAAGCCCTCAACGAGGCTGTGCGGGCCGCTGTCGAGGGTAAGCGGGCCGAGGGCTGGGACCTGGCGGTGCGCTTGACCTGGGAGGCCGGCGATGCCCGGCGCCTGGTCGGCGAAGCGCTGGCGCTGGGCTATCGGCAGTTGATTGCCGGCGGCGGCGACGGCACTCTGCGCGATGTCGCCGAGGCCCTGGCCAATGCCGAAGTGGACGCCAGCCTGGTGTTGCTGCCGCTGGGGACCGCCAATGACTTTGCCCGTTCGGCCGGTGTGCCGCTGGAGCCGGCCCAGGCCCTGGCGTTGCTTGAGGTCCCGGCGCGGGCGATCGACCTTGGCGGCGTCGGCGAGCAGATATTCCTCAACATGGCCACCGGCGGCTTTGGCAGCCTGGTCACCGCCAATACTTCGGAAGATCTGAAAAAACTGCTGGGAGGCGCTGCCTACCTGTTTACCGGCCTCAGCCGTTTCAGTGAGTTGCATGTCGCCTATGGCGAGCTGCAGGGGCCGGATTTCCACTGGAAGGGCGATCTGCTGGCATTGGGCATCGGCAACGGTCGCCAGGCGGGAGGTGGGCACCCGCTGTGCCCCGAGGCGCTGGTCGACGACGGCATGCTCGATATCAGCATCCTGCCGGCCCCCCAGGAGATGATCGCGACCTTGCGCGAGTTGATGGCCGGTGGCTGGGGGCTGGACAACCTGTTTGTCCGGGCTCGCCTGCCCTGGGTCGAAATCAAGGTGTCCGAGGGGTTGTACCTCAATCTCGACGGTGAGCCCTTGCTCAGCGACAGCCTGCGTTTCGAGGTCCGTCCGGCGGCCCTGCGGGTGCACCTGCCGGAGGATTCACCGCTGCTCAGTCGTCGAGGCTGATGATCTGCTCACGCACGGCGAACAGCACCAGGCCGGCGACGTCGAAGATCTGTAGCCGTTTCATGATCTGCGAACGGTGGGTTTCCACGGTCTTGATGCTCAGGCCCAGGCCATTGGCGATTTCCCGGGTCGACTTGCCGCGCACGATCAGCCGCAGGATCTCCAACTGACGCCCGGTCAGATTGTGGTTGGCGCTCCGTTCGGCCGGCAGGTTGCGCTGGACCTGGGTCAGGGCCTGGTTGATCACCGTATGGGCGATGGCCGGGCTCAGGTAGCGCTCGTTGCTGCGCAGGGCATCCAGGGCCTGGGCCAGTTCGGTGGCGGTGGTGTCCTTGAGCAGGTAGCCGTGGGCACCGATTTCCAGGGCCTGCATGATCAATTGCGGGTCGGTGTGCATCGACAGGATCAGCACCTTGCTCTGCGGGCGCACCGCCTTGAGCTTGCGCAGGGCATCCAGGCCACCGGTTTCGCGCATGGACAGGTCGAGCAGGATGATGTCCGGGTTCAGCCGTTCCACGGCATCGAGCAACTGCGCGCCGTCGCTGGCTTCGCCGATCACGGCGTAACCCGGGATATCCAGTACCAGGGCGCGGACACCGGCCCGGATCAGTGAGTGGTCATCCACCAGGAGTAGGGTGCAGGTCATGGAGCCTTATTCTTGCTGGCGCGTTCCAGGGCGCGTGGCGCCCAGGGCAGCAGTGCTTCGATCTGCGTACCTTTGCCGGGTCCGCTGGTGACTGTCAATGTTCCGCCTGCCTGTTCAATGCGTTCAGCCATGCCGGCCATGCCGCGCTGGCCCGCCTCGCCGGGATTGCGCGCCGGCGAAAAGCCCTGGCCGTCGTCGGCGATGTGCAGGGACAAGCCTTCGGGCAAGCGCTGGATACGCACCAGCAGGTTACGCGCCTGGGCATGGCGCAGCATGTTGGTGACGGCTTCCTGGGTCACGCGGAAGGCGGTCACCGCCATCTCCTCGGGTATGCCGGTCAGTCGCTGGTGACACTCCAGGCTCCAGAGCACGCTGGTGTTTTCCAGGGTCTTGAGCAAATGCGCGCGCAGACTGGCCTCCAGGCCAAGGCTGGTCAACTGGCGGGGATTGAGAATGGCTGAAACGTCGCGAACCTTGGCCAGGGTTTCGTCGAGGGTGTTGCCCAGGGTCTCGCAGTGACTTTGCAGGTCGTCGGGCAAGCGCCGTTGCAACCACTGGGTCTGGAGCTTGGCCGCGGTGAGCAACTGGCCGATGTCATCATGCAGTTCGCGGCTGAGGCGATGCCGCTCGTTCTCTTGCACCTGGAGCAGGCGATCAGCCAGTTCCTGCGGCTGGAACTGGATGGAGGTGCCGGCGTCGCGGTGCTGGAGCCAGACGCTGGCCAGGGCGGCCAGGTTGAGGATCAACAATCCCGTCGGGAAGCCTGTACATGTGCAGTAGATGAGCAGGCTGGCGATGGCCGAACTGACGCATAGCACGACTGTCAGCCGGCGGGCATTTTTTCGAGACGGGAGCCAAGGCTTGAATGACTTGAGGCTGGCGTACATAGCGTATGGAGCCGATGAATGTTCGCTACGGGTAGACCGTCAGGACAACCGACAGGCCAAGTTTGAAAAACGGGTACGGTTTAATGTGTGCGTTCGAGGTGAAACAGTGTCAGGGTGAGAAACTTTGCGCAATGATGTCATTTTGATATCTGTTTACAAAATTACTAAGCTGTACAAGTACATATGCGAATAAACGGCATGGTAGCACGCGATTCGGGAGCAGTCGCTCTCGGCCGGTATATGTCCGAGTGGTCAACTTTTATCGTACGTTTGTTCCACAAAATACCCTTGGGCAAGCTTACTCCAACTGAAGCCTGATGGCTGTTCCGGGGGGCTTTATCGCGTAGACGCTAGTTATTCTTTTTGCATTAAAAAACCATCACCTGAAACCTGAAAGTTCGAGGGGAGTTGTTATTGTCGTTTTTAGGTATGAAGAGGGCGGGTCGAAGGCGTGAGGAGGGCGAACGGTTCAAACGGATCGTTCGGGGAAGGTGATCAGGGTGAAGGTCCTGGGCTCGGTGATAGCGGAGCCATATTGGCCGGTCTGGATGGCGAGCGCGGTGATCAGTTCGGACTCTTCGTCGTCGTCCAGGCCCAGTTGACCGGTACGCGGGTCGATCAATTCGACTTGCCAGGCCAGCAGCGTCAAGCAATTGCGCAGGGCCAGCAAGGCGTCTTCATGCAGGTTGAGCGGGTCCTGGGGCTGGCTCAAGAGGGCGTGGATCTGGCGCGAGAACCGGGCCATGGAGCGTACGCCCAGGCCTTGCGCGCAGATGGCCAGGGTGTGCAGCGAGACGAGAAGGCAATCGATGGCGTCCTTGTCGTTGCGGATCAGTTCCAGGTGCTGGCAGCACTCCTGCATTTTCGTTTGCAGGGCTTGGGCCTCGACCAGGAACTCCGGCAGGCTGGCTTGCCGTTCTTTTCCGTTCAGCATGCTTTATCTCCTTGAATGCATAGGCAGGCGATAGAAGGTCGCACGGGGCGAACGGTTTTAAAGTTAATGCCGACAGGGCGCGTGTGTCTGTAGTCTGTTTCTGATTGTTTCGAATTACAGCTATTGCATTTCGTTCTCAGGTGCAAGTTGGCGGGCACCCGAAAGCTCCGCGGGCAGGTCCGCAGAAATTCACCGGAAGCGGCGGTCCAGAGGGCTTGAGCACGATGGGTGAAGGTGTTCACCGGGCTGTCTGGCCGAGGTCCTGCAATCGAAAGCAAAAGCCTGACTCCATTCATGCAATGAGAATGGCGTCACATTAATGGCTATTGGATATCGCGAATATCAGGTTGGGCCTGATTGTCGCTAGGGGATTCCCCTAGTATGGGGAACTCTGACTGTCATTTGCGGTCGCGCATGGCAACAAGGAGGGGGTGAACTGAGTAAAGCATGATGTTAATGTGACATCAATGCTTTTGACCGGTATTTGGCCGGAGGGTCAAGCTCCGATATTCTCCGCCGATAACCTATTCAATGTCACTTTCAGCAGCAAGCCCAGGAGTCATTAATGGCCGGCATTCTCGACACAGTAGATCAACGTACGCAACTGGTGGGTGAGAACCGGCTGGAAATTCTCATGTTCCGTCTGGCGGGGCGCCAGCTGTTTGCGATCAACGTGTTCAAGGTCCAGGAAGTGCTGCAACTGCCCAAGTTGACCTTGATGCCCCAGCGTCACCCGTTTGTCTGCGGCGTGGTCAACCTGCGCGGCCAGACACTGCCGGTGATCGACCTGTCCCAGGCGATCGGCATGCGTCCGCTGGTGCCGGGGCCCGACAGTACTATCATCGTCACCGAGTACAACCGTTCGGTGCAGGCGTTCCTGGTCGGTGGCGTGGACCGCATCGTCAACATGAACTGGGAAGCCATTCTGCCTCCGCCGACCAGCGCCGGTCGCCAGCATTACCTGACCGCCATCAGCAAGGTGGACGACCAGTTGGTGGAAATCATCGACGTGGAAAAGGTCCTGGCCGAGATCGTGCCGTACAACGCCAAGGTGTCCCGTGAAAAGCTCGACGACCCGATCATGGAGCAGGCCCGTGGCCGCGAAGTGCTGTTGGTCGACGACTCGAACGTGGCCCTGTCCCAGTTGCGCGATACCCTCGGGCAACTGGGGGTGAAAATGCACATCGCCAGCGACGGCTTGAAGGCCCTGAACATGCTCAAGGGCTGGGCGGATGGCGGTGCGGTGATGACCGACAAGCTGCTGATGGTTTTCACCGACGCGGAAATGCCGGAAATGGACGGTTACCGCCTGACCACCGAAATTCGTAACGACCCTCGCCTGCGCGGGCTGTATGTGGTCCTGCATACCTCGTTGTCCGGCAGCTTCAACGATGCCATGGTGAAGAAGGTCGGTTGCGACAACTTCCTCTCCAAGTTCCAGCCGGACAAGTTGGTGGATGTGGTACGTCAGCGGTTGATGCTGGATAACGCCTGATCCCCGCGGACTTGCAAACACCGCTGAACCTGTAGGAGCCGGCTTGCCGGCGATGAGGTCGGTAAGCCTTGCATTGATCTTGCGGGCGTCATCGCCGGCAAGCCAGCTCCCACAAAATCGCGTTCCAGCGCAAAAATGCCGTCGTGCCTGTCCTCCTGTAGAATCGCTGTTTTGTCTCTCCGGGAGCTGGTCATGTTGCGTCTGAGCGCGCTGTATCGATATCCGTTGAAATCAGCCCGGGGCGAGGCCTTGCGCCAGAGTCCGGTGGACGAGCTGGGCCTGGCCGGGGACCGGCGCTGGATGCTGGTGGACGAGGCCAGTGGGCGCTTTCTGACCCAGCGCGCGGTGGGCAAGATGAGTCAGTTGTCGGCGCTGTGGAACTCTGCCTGCGGCCTGACCCTGAGTGCTCCCGGCCATTCGGCGCTGGACGTGGCCTTGCCCGGCAAGGACGACACTTTGCGTGGCGTGACCATCTGGAGCGACACCTTGCGTGTGCCGGATGCCGGCGATGAGGCGGCGGCCTGGCTGAGCGGGTTTATCGGCAAGCCGACCCGCCTGGTGCATGTGCCGTTGGAGCGCGCCCGCCTCACCGAGGCCGGCTACGGCAGGGAAGAGGATCGGGTGGCGTTTGCCGATGGTTTTCCTTTGCTGCTGATCGGCCAGGCTTCTCTGGATGACCTGTCGCAGAAGGTCGGGCGTGAGCTGGAAATGCTGCGCTTCCGGCCAAACCTGGTGATCGAGGGCAGCGATGCCTTTGCCGAAGACGGCTGGAAGCGAATTCGCATCGGCGATGTCGAGTTTCGGGTGGTGAAACCCTGTTCCCGCTGCATCCTGACCACCCTCGATCCGCAGACCGGCGAGCGCAGTGCCGACCGCGAGCCCTTGACGACCCTCAAGACTTACCGCGAGCAGGGTGGCGATGTGATGTTCGGGCAGAACCTGGTCAATGACGGCCAGGGTGTTCTGGAAGTCGGGATGCCGGTGACGGTGCTCGAATAGCAGGGTTTTACAGGCGCGGTCACTGTAGGAGCCGACAAGCCGGCTCCTACAAAACCAGATTATTGGTCGTCGAAATAGCGCTCGTTCCAATCCACCAACGGCTGTGGTGCGTTGAGCTTCTGACCGTAGATCACCGAGTATGACAACACGTTCTGCACGTATTGGCGGGTTTCGTCGAACGGAATGCTTTCCACCCACACGTCGAAGCCCAGGTGGTTGGCGCCCTTGAGCCACTGCCTGACGCGGCCGGGGCCGGCGTTGTAGGCGGCGGTCGCGAGCACGCGGTTACCGTTGAACTGGCCGTGCACCTGGCTCAGGTAGGCCGCCCCCAGTTGGACGTTTTTGTCCGGGTCCAGTACCTGCTGCGGCGAGGCCAGTGGAATGCTGAACTTGCGCGCGGTTTCCTTGGCGGTCCCCGGCATCAGTTGCATCAAGCCGCTGGCCCCCACGCCTGAGCGGGCATCATCCATAAAGGCGCTTTCCTGGCGGGTAATGGCAAACACCCAGCTCGAGTGCAGCCCGCGAATCTTGGCTTCACGCACCAGGGTGTCGCGATGGGCCATGGGGAAGCGGATATCCAGGTCATCCCAGTATTGCGCCTGGCTGATGGTACGGATGGCCGGGAAATACCATTTCAGGTCATAGGCCAGCTTGGCCTGGGCGACCATTTCATCACGGCTGAACAGACGGCTGACGTGGTACCACTCGCGGCGCCCGTCGACCACCTGGCCGCGGTCATGCAGTTCCAGCGCGCGGAGTATGCCCGGGGTATTGCGGACCTTGTTCATCACCTGTGCGCTGAGCACCAGGGGACGGTTGGTCAGCTGGTAAGGCGTCTGCGAGCGGTCCGCGGCCAGGAAACCATAGAAGTCGCGCTCGCGGGCGACGTTCTTCAGCAGTACCAGGGCTTGCGGATTTTCCGGTTCCGCCAGCTCCAGGCTGCGGGCTTGCCAGTAGCGCCAGCGATTGGTGGTCGCCAGGTCCTGTGGCAGTCGGCGTGTCAGTTGGTAGGCATCTTCCCAGCGGCCCAGGCGCAGCAGCAGGCGCAGGCGCCATTCGGTCACGGTGTTGTCGCGCAACTCCGGGTCGTACTGGGTCATGATCTCCAGTGCGCGGCTGTCGTAGCGGCGGGCCAGGGTCAGGCCGATTTCGCGGGCGATCGCAACCTTTTCGTCACGGGAGAAGTGCATGCTCGCGGCATAGCTGTCGAGCAGGGGCATGGCCTTGTCCGGGTCCTGGCGAGCCAGGCGACGCAGGCCGAGGCCGACGACATCGGACATGGCCTCATCCGCCGGAAGGAAGCGCGAGGATTGGCTCAGCAGTTCCGGCTTCTGCGCCACGTCGATCAGCAGGCGTCCCTGGGGCGCAAGGGTGGTCAGTCCGCTGGCCAGGCTGCTGGCCAGGCCATAGTTGCGTGCATCGGCTGCCAGTTTCAGGCGCTGCCAGCGTTTCTGTTCGGTCAATTGGCCATCGGCGGCCCAACTGCTGAACAGGGCGTCGCAGGCACTCGGTTGGGTCTTGCCGGTCATCCAGAGCTTTTCCGCCGTGGCATAGCCCTCGGCGCGCAGGTTATGGCTGAGCTGATACTGGCCGTAGAGGCAGTCCAGTTCGGTGAAATTCAGTTTGGGGTCGTAGTACTTGACGAAGGGCTGCCAGTCGCCGCGTTCGGCCAGCCAGCGCAACCAGCGCAGCTTCATCCAGTTGGCCTGGGGCAGGTCGCCATGGGCGGCGAGGAATTGCTCGATCTCGGCATTGCTCGCGGTTTTCAGACGCGCGGTCAACTCGTCGTAGGCCAGGTAGGGCTCCAGCGGATAGTTCTGGAGGGCGTCCTGGTAGCGGAAATAAGGGCCCGAGTCGCCGTTGGCGAGGGCGCGCTTGGCTTCATCGTAAAACTGGCGTTGCTGGGAGAGCTCTAGCGCCTGGGCGGCTTGGACAGCGCAGGTAGAAAGAAGCAGACACGATAAAAAATTGAACAGACGGCTGCGCATGGGAGTTCCGAGAAAATAAAACCTGACAAGCCGTGGAAAATTCCGCGGCTGATTACTAATAGCTTAGCTGTTTGCCATCCGTGGGAGAACGTTTTACCGGTTGCCGTACGTAACTTGATACCAATTGTCATCTTGAACCGAGGTGCCGATAAAATTGCCGGCCGCCTCCTGGCTCAAGTCAGGTAGAATGCGCGCCCGGTTTTTGGAGAAGCTCATGACCCTGCTCAAATTCAGCGATGTGTCCCTTGCCTTCGGCGCCATGCCGTTGTTGGACAAGGTGTCGTGGCAGATCGCCCGTGGTGAGCGGGTGTGCATCATCGGCCGCAACGGCACAGGCAAGTCCAGTATGTTGAAGCTGGTCAAGGGCGTGCAAAAGCCCGATGACGGCTCCGTCTGGCGTGCGCCCGGCCTCAAGATCGGCGAGTTGCCGCAAGAGTTGCCGCTGGCCGACGATCGCACCGTGTTCGATGTGGTTGCCGAGGGCCTGGACGGGGTCGGCGCGTTGCTCGCCGAGTACCACCACCTGAGCCAGAACATCGTCACCGATGCCGACCTGGACAAGCTCATGCATGTCCAGCACGACCTTGAAGCCCGCGATGGCTGGCGCTTGCAGACCCTGGTCGACAGCACCCTGAGTCGCCTGCAACTGCCGGCCGACAAGACCCTCGCCGAGTTGTCCGGCGGCTGGCGTCGGCGCGTCCTGCTGGCCCAGGCACTGGTCTCGGAACCGGACCTGCTGCTGCTCGACGAACCGACCAACCACCTGGACATCGGTGCGATCGCCTGGCTGGAAGAAGCCTTGAAGGATTTCCAGGGCGCGGTGCTGTTCATCACCCACGACCGTTCTTTCCTGCAGAACCTGGCCACCCGCATCCTCGAACTGGATCGCGGCGGCCTGATCGACTGGAACGGCGACTACGCCAGCTTCCTGGTGCACAAGGAAGCCACGCTGGCGGCCGAGGAAACCGCCAACGCGCTGTTCGACAAGCGCCTGGCCCAGGAAGAAGTCTGGATCCGCCAGGGCATCAAGGCCCGCCGCACCCGTAACGAAGGCCGTGTGCGCGCCTTGAAAGCCCTGCGCGTTGAGCGTAGCGAGCGTCGCGAGCGCACCGGCAAGGCGAACATCCTGCTCGATACCGCCGACAAGTCCGGCAAGCAGGTGATGGTGCTGGAAAACGTCAGCTTCGCGCACCCGGGTGGCCCGTTCCTGATCAAGGATTTCTCCATGGTCCTGCAACGTGGCGACCGGATCGGCCTGCTCGGGGCCAACGGCACCGGCAAGACCACCTTGCTCAAGCTGATGCTCAATGGCCTGCAGCCGACCAGCGGCACGGTGGAAGAGGGGACGCGCATCGACGTGGCCTACTTCGACCAGTTGCGCCATCAACTGGACCTGGAAAAGACCGTGATCGACAACGTCGCCGAAGGTCGCGACTTTATCGACATCGACGGCCAGAGCCGTCACGTGCTGAGCTACCTGGGCGACTTCCTGTTCAGCCCGCAGCGTGCGCGTACGCCGGTCAAGGCCTTGTCCGGTGGTGAGCGCGCGCGCCTGCTGCTGGCCAAGTTGTTCAGCAAACCGTCCAACCTGCTGGTACTCGACGAACCGACCAACGACCTCGATGTGGAAACCCTCGAGTTGCTGGAAGAAGTGTTGTTGACGTTCAGCGGTACCGTGCTGATGGTCAGCCACGACCGGGCTTTCCTCGACAACGTGGTCACCAGCACCCTGGTTTTCGAAGGCGAGGGCAAGGTGCGCGAGTACGTCGGTGGTTACCAGGACTGGCTGCGCCAGGGCGGTTCGCCGCGTTTGCTCGGTGTGACCGAGAACAAATCCGGCAAGGCCGAGCTCAACTCCGCGGTAGTGGCGGCTGCGCCGGCACCTGCGGCAGCGGTCGAACAGCCGGTGGCGAAGAAAAAGCTCAGCTACAAATTGCAGCGCGAGCTGGAAGCGTTGCCGGGTGAAATCGAAGCCAAGGAACAGCAGATTGCCGCCGTTGAAGCCGAAATGGCCGAGTCGGGGTTCTATCAGCGTCCGGCGGCGGAGACCGCTGCGGTCATCGCCGGGCTGGAAAAACTCCAGGTCGAGCTGGAAGTGATGGTGGAACGTTGGGCCGAGCTGGACGCCTGATGATCGGCCAGTGACAAAAAAAAGCCCGGCCCCATTTGCGTGGGGGCCGGGCTTTTTATTGGTGTTGCCGATATTTTATGACTTGCGCGAACCTGTAGGATCAGGTCGGGCGTTTGACCAGGTGCACCGCCAGCACATCGCAGGGCGCACCGTGCAGGACGTCATTGGCGGTGGAGCCCAGCAGCAGCGCCAGGCCGTGGCGGCCATGGCTGCCGACCACGATCAGGTCGCAATGCTGTTCCTTGGCCAGATGGTGGATTTCCTGGCGCGGCTGGCCGTAGGTCAGGTGGCAGTTGTCCCGCGAGACCTCCGGGTATTTGACGATCAGCCGATCGAGGCGCTCCTTGGCCTGGTCGAATTGCTGTTGCTGCAACTGCGAAAGGTCCATCGGCACGTCGCCGCCGAACGCCATGGCCATGGGCTCGACGATATGCACCAGGGACAGCTTGGCTCCGCTGCTGACCGACAGTTCGCGTGCGCGCTTGATGACCGGGTCGCATTCTTCTGTCAGGTCGACAGCTACCAGAATGTGTTCGTAGCTCATGAAAGGCACTCCTGAGGATCGCATTAGCTTTAAGTATGGCTGGTTTCAAGCGGATTGGTTCGGCGGCGAACCCATCGCTCATCAAGAATCGAGAGAGTTAGATATGACGGTATGGATAGTGGTGTCAATCCTCGCGCTGGTATTGAGCCCCCTGGCCTGGTTGCGTCCATCGCGCCGCCAGAGCGGGATGATGGCCGTGCGCATGGAGGCACGGCGCATCGGCCTGGGCATGCAACTGGCGCCCCAGGAGTGGCCGCACTGGCTGCCTCACGAGCCGCCGAGCCCCTGTGCGCAATACCATCGGCCGCGCCTGCGCGCCGATAGCCCGTGCTGGTGCTATTGGCAGACCGCCCCGGGAGTCTGGGCCAACCAATGGCGGGAAATCTTGACCGATGACAAGCTGCTGGCGCATTTGCGCACGTTGCCAGACAACGCCTACAAGATCGAGGCGGACAAGCAGATGATCGCCGTGTATTGGGGCGAGCACGGCGATGCCCAGGCCTTGCCGGCCATCGCGGCGGTGCTCAAGGCCCTGGCTTGACGCAAGGCGGGATCGGCCGCTCGCCGCTACACTATTGATTCGCTGAATGGGCGGCCATAAAGCCAGGCGCCCAGGGGGCTTTCACGCCCGGAATATGACCGGGAAGTCGTTTTTTTCGCAATGTTTTCGGCAATTGACAATTGCCGCGAATTCCGTGAAGGTGTCCACACCCAAATCAAACGGGCGTATGAATTGAGCGTTTGTCTGATCAGACGGCTCCAAACAGAATCCCGACTATCGCGTTGGCGGGTGTGCCTGGCGGCTTGGCGTAGCATCGACGGTAACGTCAGTGCCGTACCATCCGCTCGCGTCCGACGTGTACTGTTCAGCTTCCATATCGTGGAGATCAGTTGATGATTTACGAAGGTAAAGCCATCACGGTTAAGGCTCTTGAAAGTGGCATCGTCGAACTGAAGTTCGACCTCAAGGGTGAGTCCGTCAACAAGTTCAACCGTCTAACCCTGGGCGAATTGCGCCAGGCCGTGGACACCCTCAAGGCTGATGCGTCCGTCAAGGGCGTGATCGTCAGCAGCGGCAAGGACGTGTTTATCGTCGGCGCCGACATCACCGAATTTGTCGACAACTTCAAGTTGCCGGATGCCGAGTTGGTCGCTGCCAACCTCGAAGCCAACAAGATTTTCAGCGATTTCGAAGACCTGGCCGTGCCGACTGTCGCCGCGATCAATGGCATCGCCCTGGGCGGCGGTCTGGAAATGTGCCTGGCCGCGGACTTCCGCGTCATGTCCAGCAGCGCCAAGATCGGCCTGCCGGAAGTCAAGCTGGGCATCTACCCGGGCTTTGGCGGTACCGTCCGTCTGCCGCGCCTGATCGGTGCGGACAACGCCATCGAGTGGATTGCCGCCGGTAAGGAAAACCGTGCCGAAGACGCCCTGAAAGTCGGCGCCGTCGATGCCGTGGTTGCTCCGGAAAAACTCCAGGAAGCCGCTCTGGAACTGCTCAAGCGCGCCATCTCCGGCGAGCTCGACCACAAGGCCAAGCGCCAGCCGAAGCTGGACAAGCTCAAGCTCAACGCCATCGAACAGATGATGGCCTTCGAAACCGCCAAGGGTTTTGTTGCCGGTCAAGCCGGTCCGAACTACCCGGCCCCGGTCGAAGCGATCAAGACCATCCAGAAAGCCGCCAACTTCGGGCGTGACAAGGCCCTGGAAATCGAAGCCGCCGGCTTCGTGAAACTGGCCAAGACCTCGGCTGCGCAAAGCCTGATCGGTCTGTTCCTGAACGACCAGGAACTGAAGAAAAAGGCCAAGGCCTACGACGAAATCGCCAGGGACGTGAAACAGGCCGCCGTATTGGGCGCCGGTATCATGGGTGGCGGTATCGCTTATCAGTCGGCCTCCAAAGGCACGCCGATCCTGATGAAGGACATCAACGAGCACGGCATCGAGCAGGGTCTGGCGGAAGCCGCGAAACTGCTGGTCGGTCGCGTTGATAAAGGTCGCATGACCGCGGCGAAGATGGCTGAGGTGCTCAACGGCATTCGTCCTACGCTGTCCTACGGTGATTTCGGTCACGTCGACCTGGTGGTTGAAGCGGTCGTCGAGAACCCTAAAGTCAAGCAAGCGGTACTGGCGGAAGTGGAAGCCCAAGTCAAGGAAGATGCGATCCTCGCCTCCAACACCTCGACCATTTCCATCAGCCTGCTGGCCAAGGCCCTCAAGCGTCCGGAAAACTTCGTCGGCATGCACTTCTTCAACCCGGTACACATGATGCCGCTGGTGGAAGTGATCCGTGGCGAGAAGTCCAGCGAAGAAGCGGTCGCCACCACCGTGGCCTACGCCAAGAAAATGGGCAAGAACCCGATCGTGGTCAACGACTGCCCGGGCTTCCTGGTCAACCGTATCCTGTTCCCGTACTTCGGCGGTTTCGCCAAGCTGGTCAGCGCCGGTGTGGACTTTGTCCGTATCGACAAGATCATGGAGAAGTTCGGCTGGCCGATGGGCCCGGCCTACCTGATGGACGTGGTCGGCATCGACACCGGCCACCACGGTCGTGACGTGATGGCCGAAGGTTTCCCGGACCGTATGAAGGACGATCGCCGTTCGGCGGTGGATGCCCTCTACGAAGCCAATCGCCTGGGTCAGAAAAACGGCAAGGGTTTCTACGCCTACGAGACCGACAAGCGCGGCAAGCAGAAGAAAGTCGCCGATTCGTCGGTGCTGGAAGTGCTCAAGCCGATCATCTACGAGCAGCGTGAAGTGACCGACGAGGACATCATCAACTGGATGATGGTCCCGCTGTGCCTGGAAACCGTGCGTTGCCTGGAAGACGGTATTGTCGAAACCGCCGCCGAAGCCGACATGGGTCTGGTCTACGGTATTGGTTTCCCTCCCTTCCGTGGCGGTGCGTTGCGCTACATCGATTCCATCGGTGTCGCCGAATTCGTGGCCCTGGCCGATCAGTACGCCGACCTGGGCGCGCTGTACCACCCGACCGCGAAGCTGCGTGAAATGGCCAAGACCGGCCAGCGGTTCTTCGGTTAAGCGCCCACACTAGAGCGAGAGTGAACGATATGAGCTTGAATCCTAGAGACGTCGTGATTGTCGACTTCGGTCGTACTCCGATGGGCCGCTCCAAGGGCGGCATGCACCGCAACACCCGCGCCGAGGACATGTCGGCGCACCTGATCAGCAAACTGCTGGAACGCAACGTCAAGGTCGACCCGAACGAAGTCGAGGACGTGATCTGGGGCTGTGTGAACCAGACCCTGGAGCAGGGCTGGAACATCGCCCGCATGGCGTCGCTGATGACCCAGATCCCGCACACCGCTGCCGGCCAGACCGTCAGCCGCCTGTGTGGCTCGTCCATGAGCGCGCTGCACACCGCCGCCCAGGCGATCATGACCGGCAACGGTGACGTCTTCGTCGTCGGCGGCGTCGAGCATATGGGCCATGTCGGCATGATGCACGGTGTCGATCCGAACCCGCACATGTCGCTGTACGCGGCGAAAGCCTCGGGCATGATGGGCCTGACCGCGGAAATGCTCGGCAAGATGCACGGTATCACCCGCGAGCAGCAGGACGCCTTTGGCGTGCGCTCCCACCAGTTGGCTCACAAGGCCACCGTGGAAGGCAAGTTCAAGGACGAGATCATCCCGATGCAGGGTTATGACGAGAACGGCTTCCTGAAGGTGTTCGACTACGACGAAACCATTCGTCCGGAAACCACCCTGGAAAGCCTGGCGGCCTTGAAGCCGGCGTTCAACCCCAAGGGCGGCACCGTGACGGCGGGGACTTCCTCGCAGATCACCGACGGCGCCTCGTGCATGATCGTGATGTCGGCCCAGCGTGCCCAGGACCTGGGGATCCAGCCTTTGGCGGTGATCCGTTCCATGGCCGTGGCGGGTGTGGATCCGGCGATCATGGGCTATGGTCCGGTACCGGCGACCCAGAAAGCGCTCAAGCGTGCGGGCCTGGCCATCTCCGACATCGACTTCTTCGAGCTCAACGAAGCCTTCGCCGCACAGGCCCTGCCGGTGCTCAAGGATTTGAAAGTGCTCGACAAGATGAACGAGAAGGTTAACCTGCACGGCGGCGCGATTGCCTTGGGCCACCCATTCGGTTGTTCCGGTGCGCGGATTTCCGGCACCTTGCTCAACGTGATGAAGCAGAATGGCGGTACCCTTGGGGTGGCCACCATGTGCATTGGCCTCGGCCAGGGCATCAGCACCGTCTTCGAACGCGTCTAAGCGTCTCGTCGAAGGAAGCCGGGGCCTGGTGCCCCGGCTTTTGTTTTTCCGAATTTTTTTATTTTTATTTGTAAGGAGCCGATACATGAAATTGGAACCCGGGCTCTATCAGCATTACAAGGGGCCGCAGTACCGTGTTTTCAACGTTGCGCGGCACTCCGAGACCGACGAGGAACTGGTGTTCTACCAAGCCCTGTATGGCGATTACGGCTTTTGGGTACGTCCCTTGAGCATGTTCCTGGAGTCGGTCGAGGTTGACGGCGAACAGGTCCCGCGCTTTGCTTTGGTGCAAGCTGAACCGAGCCTTTTTTCAAGGCCTTGAGGAGAGGTCGCGCAGAACCCTGCGCTTGACCTCACCTTGTAGCCACTATATATAGCGGTGCCGCGTCAGGCGCAGGCCGCCTCTCACTTCTAGCATTCAGGAATTTTCTGATCCATGGGCAAATCGCTGGTCATTGTGGAATCCCCGGCTAAGGCCAAGACCATCAACAAGTACTTGGGTACCCAGTACGTGGTGAAGTCGAGTATCGGCCATATCCGAGACCTGCCCACCAGCGGTTCGGCGAGTGCCACCAAAGAGCCCGCTGCCAAGCGCGGCAAGGCGGCGGTTGGCGAAGCCCCCGTGCTGACGGCGAAGGAGAAGGCGCGCAAGCAGCTGGTTTCGCGCATGGGCGTCGACCCGGATCACGGCTGGAAAGCTCGCTACGAGATCCTTCCCGGCAAGGAGAAGGTGATCGAGGAGCTGCGCCGCCTGGCCAAGGATGCCGACACCATCTATCTCGCAACCGACTTGGACCGCGAAGGGGAAGCCATTGCCTGGCACCTGCGCGAAGCCATCGGTGGTGATGACAGCCGCTACAAGCGCGTGGTGTTCAACGAGATCACCAAGAAAGCCATCCAGGAAGCCTTCTCGGCGCCCGGCGAACTGGATATCGATCGCGTCAATGCCCAGCAGGCCCGCCGCTTCCTCGACCGGGTCGTGGGTTACATGGTCTCGCCGTTGCTCTGGTCGAAGATCGCCCGTGGCCTCTCCGCCGGTCGCGTACAGTCGGTGGCGGTGAAGCTGGTGGTCGAGCGTGAACGCGAGATCCGTGCGTTCAACCCCGAAGAGTACTGGGAAGTCCACGCCGACCTCGGCACCGCCAAGGGCGCCAAGGTGCGCTTCGAAGTGGCGCGGGAGAAGGGCGAGGCGTTCAAGCCGCTGAATGAAGCCCAGGCCATGGCGGCCCTGGAGAAGCTCAAGGCGTCGGCCTACACCATCGCCAAGCGCGAGGACAAACCGACCAGCAGCAAGCCGTCGGCCCCCTTCATTACGTCCACCCTGCAGCAGGCCGCGAGCAACCGCCTGGGCTTCGGCGTGAAGAAAACCATGATGATGGCCCAGCGCTTGTACGAAGCGGGCTACATCACCTATATGCGTACCGACTCCACCAACCTCTCGGCTGATGCCGTGGCGATGGCGCGGACCTATATCGAAGGCGAGTTCGGCGCGAAGTACCTGCCGGAAAACGCCAACGTCTACAGCAGCAAGGCCGGCGCCCAGGAAGCTCACGAAGCCATCCGTCCTTCGGATGTGAATACCGACCCGAGCAAGCTGTCGGGCATGGAACGTGATGCCGAGCGCCTCTACGAGCTGATCTGGCGCCAATTCGTGGCCTGCCAGATGCTGCCGGCGCAATACCTGTCGACCACCGTCAGCGTCGCCGCCGGTGACTTCGAGCTGCGTGCCAAGGGCCGTATCCTCAAGTTCGACGGTTACACCCGTGTCTTGCCGCAGATGAGCAAGCCGGGCGACGACGATGTGCTGCCGGACATGGCCCAGGGCGAGGTGATGAAGCTGATCCAGCTCGATCCGACCCAGCACTTCACCAAGCCGCCGGCCCGTTACTCCGAAGCCAGCCTGGTCAAGGAAATGGAAAAGCGCGGTATCGGTCGTCCTTCGACCTATGCGGCGATCATCTCGACCATCCAGGATCGTGGTTATGTGGCGCTGCACAACCGTCGCTTCTACTCCGAGAAGATGGGCGACATCGTCACCGAGCGCCTTTCGGAAAGCTTCTCCGACCTGATGGACTACGGTTTTACCGCCAGCATGGAAGAGCATCTCGACGACGTGGCCCAAGGCGAGCGTGACTGGAAGAACGTGCTCGACGAGTTCTACGGCGACTTCAAGAAAAAGCTCGAAGTGGCGGAAAGCCCTGACAGCGGCATGCGCGCCAACCAGCCGGTGATGACTGACATCCCGTGCCTGACCTGCGGCCGGCCGATGCAGATTCGCACCGCCTCCACCGGCGTGTTTCTCGGCTGCTCGGGTTACAGCCTGCCGCCCAAGGAACGCTGCAAGGCCACCGTCAACCTGGTGCCGGGGGATGAAATCGCCGCCGACGACGAGGGTGAATCGGAATCCCTGGTGCTGCGCGGCAAGCATCGCTGCCCGATCTGCAGCACGGCGATGGACGCCTACCTGCTGGACGAGAAGCGCAAGCTGCACATCTGCGGTAACAACCCGGATTGCGACGGCTACGAGATCGAAGAAGGCAGCTACCGCATCAAGGGCTACGAAGGCCCGAGCCTGGAATGCGACAAGTGCGGTAGCGAGATGCAACTCAAGACTGGCCGTTTCGGCAAATTCTTCGGGTGCACCAACGCGACCTGCAAGAACACCCGCAAGCTGCTCAAGAGCGGTGACGCGGCGCCGCCGAAGATGGACCCGGTGAAGATGCCGGAACTCAAGTGCGATAAGGTCAACGACACCTATATCCTGCGTGACGGTGCTTCCGGCCTGTTCCTGGCCGCCAGCCAGTTCCCGAAAAACCGTGAAACCCGCGCGCCGCTGGTGATCGAGATCCTTCCCCACAAGGACGAGATCGATCCCAAGTACCACTTCCTGTGTGATGCTCCGCAGAAGGACCCGGACGGTCGTCCATCGGTCATTCGCTACAGTCGCAAGACCAAGGAGCAGTACGTGCAGACCGAAGTGGAAGGCAAGCCGACCGGCTGGAAGGCGTTCTACGACGGCGGCAAATGGACGGTGGAAGACAAGCGCTCGTAAGCTGAGCACCTGATCCGCTGATCGGGTGTGAGCACCGGGGCCGCGTGAAAACTTGGGTTTTCACGCGGCCTTTGTCTTTTTTGGCTTGCGGCGAACTTGGTCGATCCCTGAAACTGACTGACCTGCCTGTGGCCTTTTTCCCTGGAGCGCGCCGTCATGGCCAACGAACTCTATACCCGTACCAACCAGAAGATTTTTTACGCCGGCCTGGCCCTGGAAGCCCTGGGCAAGGCCGAGACGAGCGGGGCGATGAATGCCCTGGCGCTGATCCAGGCCGAGCGCGAAGCCGCGGTGTTTCATCTATACGGTGCGCTGCTCGGGCTCTGCCATGAGATTGCCGGCTTCTACCGCCTGCCCCAGGCCGCCGCGCCGCGGGCCGAGTTATTGCTGACCCGCGAAGTGCTGGAGGCGATCGCCATTCCGGAAATGGCCGAGCTGGTGGAGTTGGCCCATGGCCCGCAAACCTGGCTGGCCCGCTTGATCAGTGCCCACGCCGCGCTGTATCTGCCGCCCCAGGCCCCCAGGAAGGTCAAGGGCGACGTGTTGCAGCCGTTGATCGTGGCGGTGAGCCTGGATGAGGACGAGGCGCCCGAACTGGGGCGTGAGGAGTTGGAGAGCTGGCGGCAGAACCTGAAGGCGCTGGCGATCCGTTTTCGCGATGGGCTCAACGAGTGCTGAGTGATTGAACGGGCATATGGATGAACAGAGGGCGATTATTTTGTCGCCTTTTTCTTTGAAAAAAGTAGTCTCCATCTGTCAGATGTTCATCAAGTGGTAAAGAAAGCGCTTCAGTTCTCCTGCGAGGTGCCGCTGATGACTGATACAATAATGGCCTTTCGTGGAGAACTGACACTATGCCTACGTCCTTTCTAGAAATTGTCGAGCTGCCGGACGGCCGCATCGAGCTGCGCCGGGCCGAGGACGAAGGTTCTCTGGTGACCCTTAACTTTTCCGAAGATGCCAAGGCGTTCCTGCAGGGCCAGCATGTCGAGGTGGCCAAGGCCATGTTGAGCGTCGGCGTGCAGATGGCTGGGCGTTTGGCCGAAGGTGAAATCGAGAAAGACGACGGCGGGCCACGGGTTCTTCATTGAAACCGAGGCTCGTTCGACGCTGGATGACGTTTCAGATCGGCTTCTCTGTCCTGGAGAAGCCCTGAGCGATCAGCATGCCACACCGGCCCTGACGGCCGCTCAATCCGTCAGCCCAAACGAATATTCAGACTTTGCGCATCGCCTTGGCGAGCCGCGCTGATCAGTTGTTGGCGCGCACTGGCGTTCAGCGGGTTCAGCCAGCTGACCACGGTGTGGCTACGGCCCAGGCGCAAGGCTTCACAGGTCAATTGCTGGGCGTTTTGAGCGCTGCTGGGTTGCAGGAGCAGAATCCGCTCCCGGTTGAGTCCGGCATCCCGCAGCCAGGCCTGGGTCAGGCTGGCTGGCGGGGCGATCAGGGTCAGCCAGCGGGCCTCCTGATCCTGGCTCAACTCCCGCAGGATCGGTGCCAGCAGGCTCAGGCAACTCCCGGCAGCGCCCCGCAACGACAGCTCACTGAACACTTCTGGCTCAGTGCTCCAGGGGGCTTCGACCACCTCCTTGAGCAGGGGCGCGAGGGGTTGCGCCATGAACGCTTCGAACAGGGAAAGTTGTGCATGTTGTGGGGTTTGCTGGAATTGCATGACGCCTCCTTCAGCGGCGAATAACGCCGACACTCAAACCTTCGATGACGAAGTCCTGGTCTTTCAGGTTGACTTCGATGGGGGCGAACTCGGGGTTTTCCGCCAGCAGCCAGACCTTGCTGCCTTCGCGCTTGAAGCGCTTGACGGTGACGTCGTCGCCGATCCGCGCCACCACGATCTGGCCGTTGCGGGCTTCGCGGCAGGTGTGTACGGCCAGCAGGTCACCGTCGAAAATGCCGACGTCCTTCATGCTCATGCCGTGAACGCGCAACAGATAGTCGGCCCGGGGATGGAAGAAGGTCGGGTTGATGTTGCAGGATTCCTCGACGTGCTGCTGGGCGAGAATCGGCGCACCGGCAGCCACGCGGCCGATGATCGGCAGGGTGGATTCATCGCTCTTGGCTTCGAAGCCGGGGATGCGAATGCCGCGGGATGCGCCCGGGGTCATTTCGATCGCACCCTTGCGGGCCAGGGCCTTGAGGTGCTCTTCGGCCGCGTTCGGTGACTTGAACCCCAGCTCCAGGGCGATTTCCGCGCGGGTCGGCGGATAACCATTGTCATCCAGGCATCGTTTGATAAAGGCCAGAATCTCGGCTTGGCGTGGCGTCAGTTTTATCATGTTGAGCGCTCTGTCTTTTTATACAGTGACTGGGATTATATACAGTGCAAGGCGCTTGGCAATCCTCCTTTTTCTCGTGTCCGCCGGACGGTCTCCGGGCTATGGCCGCCGAGGATGGCTACAGGCCAGGATTTGTATGATTTAATGCTCGACCGGTGGGCCACGAACGGACCGCCAGACTTGACATTCCCAGGGCTGAAACGTATGTTTCAAACAAGTGTTTGTCAGGCGGAGTAACCATGGCCCAGTCGGAAACCGTTGAACGCATTCTCGATGCTGCCGAGCAATTGTTCGCGGAAAAAGGTTTCGCCGAGACCTCATTGCGGTTGATCACCAGCAAGGCGGGGGTCAATCTCGCGGCGGTGAACTACCACTTCGGCTCGAAGAAGGCCCTGATCCAGGCGGTGTTCTCGCGTTTCCTCGGCCCGTTCTGCATCAGCCTCGACCGTGAGCTGGAGCGACGCCAGGCCAAACCCGAGGTCAAGCCCGGGCTGGAAGAGCTGCTGGAAATCCTCGTCGAGCAGGCGCTGGTGGTACAACCGCGTAGTGGTAACGATCTGTCGATCTTCATGCGTTTGCTGGGCCTGGCCTTCAGCCAGAGCCAGGGCCACCTGCGGCGTTACCTGGAAGACATGTACGGCAAGGTGTTCCGACGCTATATGCTGTTGGTCAACGATGCCGCGCCACGGATTCCACCGATCGAGCTGTTCTGGCGCGTGCACTTCATGCTCGGCGCGGCGGCGTTCAGCATGTCGGGTATCAAGGCCTTGCGGGCGATTGCCGAGACCGACTTCGGGGTCAATACCTCCATCGAGCAGGTCATGCGCCTGATGGTGCCGTTCCTCGCGGCCGGCATGCGTGCCGACAGCGGTGTCACCGATGCCTCCATGGCGGCGGCGCAACTGCGCCCGCGCAGCAAGTCGACACCGGCACCGGCTGCGGCTGCCAAGGTTTGATAAGGTACGGGTGGGCGCGCCGGCTTTGATCCGCTAAGCTGCCGCCCATGCCTGATTTCTTTTTGTTCCAAGCCTCCCTTGCCCGTTCCCGCTTGCCTGGCGCTGTCCATGGCAAGGCGTTGCCGTGCCTGTCTGTCGCCGCCTGGCGTGCAGGTCCGCGAGGGCAATGGGCACTTTTGTCCAAGGATTCCCTATGAGTACTGCCCTGCAAGGCTCCCTGATGGTGGACGTCGCCGGTACCTGGTTGACGGCTGAAGATCGCCAGTTGTTGCGCCAGCCGCAAGTCGGCGGGTTGATTATCTTTGCGCGCAATATCGAGCACCCGCGCCAGGTTCGCGAACTGAGCGCGGCGATTCGCGCCGTGCGCCCGGACCTGCTGCTGGCGGTCGACCAGGAAGGCGGACGGGTGCAGCGCCTGCGCCAGGGCTTCGTACGCTTGCCGGCGATGCGCGCGCTTGCCGACAATCCGAACGCCGAATACCTGGCCGAGCAGTGCGGCTGGCTGATGGCGACCGAGGTGCTGGCGGTGGGCCTGGACCTCAGCTTTGCGCCGGTCCTGGACCTCGACTACCAGCGCAGCGCGGTGGTCGGCAGCCGCGCCTTCGAGGGGGATCCCGAGCGTGCGGCGTTGCTCGCCGGAGCCTTTATCCGCGGTATGAACAGCGCCGGCATGGCCGCCACCGGCAAGCACTTCCCCGGCCATGGCTGGGCCGAAGCCGACTCCCATGTGGCGATTCCCACCGATGAGCGCAGCCTGGATGAGATCCGCGTCAATGACCTGCTGCCTTTCGCCCGCTTGAGCAAACAGCTTGCTGCGGTGATGCCGGCCCATGTCATCTATCCACAGGTCGATGCGCAACCCGCCGGTTTCTCGCGCCGTTGGCTGCAGGAGATCCTGCGTGGCGAATTGCAATTTGACGGGGTTATCTTCAGTGATGACCTGTCGATGGCCGGTGCCCATGTGGTTGGCGACGCCGCGAGCCGGATCGAAGCGGCGTTGTCCGCCGGCTGTGACATGGGCCTGGTGTGCAACGACCGTGCGGCCGCCGAGTTGGCCTTGAGTGCCGCCCAGCGCCTGAAGGTCCAGCCGTCGCCGCGTATTGCGCGGATGCGCGGCCAGGGGTTCGCCCGCACCGATTATCGCCAGGATCCACGCTGGTTGTCGGCGTTGATGGCGCTTAAAGATGCTCAACTGATTGACTGAGGAATCCCGCATGACGGTTTACGCGATTATCGGCGGCACGGGCCTGACCCAGCTCGAAGGCTTGAGCATTCGTCAGTCGTTGACGCTGGATACGCCCTACGGCGTCCCTTCGGCGGATATCCAGATCGGTGAATACGCCGGGCGTGAAGTGCTGTTCCTGGCGCGTCATGGGCATCCGCACCGTTTTGCGCCGCATCAGGTGAACTACCGGGCCAACCTGTGGGCGCTGAAACAGGCGGGGGCCGAGGCGATCCTGGCGGTCAACGCCGTGGGCGGGATTCATGCGGCAATGGGCACCGGGCATTTCTGTGTGCCGCATCAGTTGATCGACTACACCAGCGGTCGCCAGCACACCTATTTTGCCGATGATCTGGAGCAGGTGACCCATATCGATTTCAGCTATCCCTACAGCGAAGGCCTGCGGGCACAGCTGATTGCGGCGCTGGCGGCCGAGGGGTGCGCCTATAGTAGTCATGGCGTCTATGCCTGCACCCAGGGGCCGCGCCTGGAGACAGTGGCCGAGATCGCCCGGCTGGAACGCGACGGCTGCGATATCGTCGGCATGACCGGCATGCCGGAAGCCGCACTGGCCCGCGAGCTGGAACTGGACTATGCCTGCCTGGCATTGGTGGTGAACCCGGCGGCGGGCAAGTCGACGGCGGTGATCACCATGGCCGAGATCGAGCAAGCCTTGCATGACGGCATGGGCCAGGTGAAGTCGACCCTGGCGCGGGTGCTCGCGGCGGGCCGTTAACGACCGGCTTTCTTGTCCGGCAGCGGCGCGAACAGGGCTTCGATATCGTCGTTCTGCAACTGCCAGTCGCCGGCCTGACGGCCGTCGAGCACACCGGCGGCCAGGTCCGATTTTTCCCGTTGCAGGTGCTGGATCTTTTCCTCCACCGTGCCGCGGGCAATCATCTTGTAGACGAACACCGGCTTCTCCTGGCCAATCCGATAGGCGCGGTCGGTGGCCTGGTGTTCGGCGGCCGGGTTCCACCACGGATCGTAGTGGATCACCGTGTCGGCTTCGGTGAGGTTCAGCCCCACGCCGCCGGCCTTGAGGCTGATCAGGAAAATCTGCAACTTGCCGCTCTGGAAGTCCTTGACCGGCGTGCGCCGGTCACGGGTCTGCCCGGTCAGCAGCGCATAGGCCACCCCGCGTTTACGCAACTCCACCTCGATCAGTGACAGCATCGAGGTGAACTGCGAGAACAACAGGATCCGCCGCCCTTCGTCGAATAACTCCTCGAGCATCTCCATCAGGCTGTCGAGCTTGCCGGAGGCGCTGCCGCGCGCGGGCAGGGGCGCGTCGTTGACCAGGCGCAGGTCGCAGCAGACCTGGCGCAGCTTGAGCAGCGCCTCGAGGATGATGATCTGGCTGCGGGCCACGCCCTTGCGGGTGATCTCGGCGCGGACCTTCTTGTCCATGGCCAGGCGCATGGTCTCGTAGACATCGCGCTGGGCCTCGTTGAGTTCAACCCAGTGGATAATCTCGGTCTTGGGGGGCAGTTCGGTGGCCACCTGTTCCTTGGTGCGGCGCAGCAGGAAGGGCTTGATCCGGCCGTTGAGGTGTTGCAGGCGGACTTCACTGGCGTGTTTTTCGATCGGAGTTCGATAGTCGCGATTGAAGCTTTTCACGTCCCCCAGCCAGCCCGGCAACAAAAAGTGAAACAACGACCAGAGCTCGCCCAGGTGGTTCTCCAGCGGCGTTCCGCTCAGGCACAGGCGTTGCCGCGCATCCAGTTCGCGGGCGGCCTGGGCGGCCTTGCTGCCGGGGTTCTTGATGTACTGCGCCTCGTCGAGTACCAGCACGTGCAGCGGCTGGGCCTTGAGCAGCTCGATATCCTTGGGCAGCAGGGCATAGGTGGTGAGCAGCAGGTCGTAATCCTGCAATTGCTCGAAATGCTTCTTGCGTCCGGCACCGTACAGCGCCAGCACCTTGAGCTGCGGGGTGAAATGCGCCGCCTCGTCCAGCCAGTTGGGAATCAGGCTGGTGGGCATCACCACCATGCAGGGACGGTCCAGGCGCCCGGCCTGCTTTTCGCTGAGAATGTGGGCCAGGGTCTGCAAGGTTTTTCCCAGGCCCATGTCATCGGCCAGAATGCCGCCGACTTCCAGTTGCCGTAGCGACTGCATCCAGCTCAGGCCTTCGTGCTGGTAAGGGCGCAGCGTCGCGTTGAGGCCTTCGGGGATCGCCGCGCTGTAGTCGCGGATATCCCGCAACCGCTGGGCGAAGCCACGAATCTGTTCGCCGCCTTCCCAGAGCAGCGACAGCTCGTCCAGCGGGTTGAGCCGGGTCGCATCGGCATGGCTCAGGCGCAGGCGGGTGGTACCGGGCTCCTGCAGGTAGAACTCGCCCAGGGTGTTCAGCACCGGCCGCAGGCGCCCATAGGGCAAGGCGACTTGCAGCGGCCCGTGGTTGCCGGCGGGGGAGGCCGGGATATTCACCAGGATCAGTTCGTCGTCGCGGCGCCGGGCCAGGCGCTCGGGATTGAGCAGTTCGGTATGCGAGCGCACCAGGTTCAGCAGGATCGGCAGCAGGCTCAGGCGCTCGCCATTGACGATGATCCCCAGCTCCAGGTCGAACCAGTCGCGTTCGGGGGCTTCGTCGACCGTGGCGTACCAGTCCTCCACGGGGCTGAGGTCGAAACCGAAGTCCTCCTCGATCTGCAATTCCCAGCCCTGGGCGCGCAGGCCCGGCAGTTCGTTGAGGGTGAAATTCAGCCAGGCGCTGTCATTGACCATTTCGAACAGCTCGCCGGCACTTTCCGGCAATGCCTTGCTCTGGCGCGTGGCGATCTTGAACCCCAGCAGGCGCAATTGCTCGCGACAGGCCTTTTCCGCGTCAAGCTGACGCTTGATACGCAGGCTCTGGTGTTCCTGGCGCAGGATGATATCGGCGTTTTTCTGCCCGCTGACGTACTCGCCCAGGTACTCGAAGGAGAGGGCCGCACGGTGCTGGATATAGCGCTGCATCCGCCCGTTGCGCGGCTCGAAGGCACTGAACTCGATGCTCGCCAGCCACAGGCGTGGCACCGGCATCAGGTCGTCGATCTGCTGTTGTGGCAAGGGTGACGGCGTGCGCGCATCCAGTACCGCCTGGAGTTTTTCCAGCAATTGGGCGTCTTTTTCCGCCGCCGGGTAGGCCAGGGTTTCCTGGACCTGCAGCAACACCGCGGCGGTGTGCTTGCAGCAGCTGCGCACCGGGCAGGTACAGGTGGCGTCGACCACCAGCAGCGTGCCTTTGGCGGACTCACGCAGGTGAATGGTCTGGCGATAGGTATTGCCGCCCGAGCCTTCGCAACTGGCGGTAATGGTGCTGTCGCCGGCCTGGACGATCCTCACGCGGTTTTCCAGGGCGTAGCGCCGGCCCCGTTCGAGGCTCTGTTCCTTGAAGCGACTGACCCAGGACGCGGCGAGCGGTTTGGTCAGGGCGGGCGTCAGGGACGAGGGCATCGGACGTTCACTGGTCGAGATTCTGTGACGGCGCTTCGCGTTTCGATGCGGCGAGTGAGGTCACCTTGAGCAGCAGGGCGAGGTGGCCGGCATCGAGGAAGTTGAGTTGACCGTTCTTGGTCTGGCTGGTCTGGTTCAGGCGTTCGCTGGCACTGACCACGCCGTTGCTGTCGAACTGGTTGACCCAGAACTGTGCCTGCACGTCGGTGAAGCGCTTGAGGGTCAGGCTCAGCGTACCTTCTACCGGGAACTGGCCGAACTGTTCCTGGCCTTCGGTGATCGAGACCAGGCTCGGCTGGTCGCTCAGGGGTTGCTGCCAGGCCTTGTGCAGCAGCACCTCGTAGTTGCCGCTGGCGCCGAGCTTGGCGGTCATCTCATTGAGGCTGGGGGTGCGCTCCTGGTCGGCGGTGACCGGTTTGGCACCCTTGGCCCAATCCTCGGGCGCCGGTTGGCTCTGGAAGGGTTGCTCCAGGTTCTGCCGGATCAGGATCATTTCGATCTGATACAACTCGTCGGCCAACGCCGCCGGGGCGATCAGGACCAACAACAAGGCCAGCGAGGGTATCAGGCGCATACGGCGTCCTTCAGGCAGTTTTCGGGGTGAGGCGTTCGAACAGCGCCTCCAGTGTATTAAAGCGTTCTTCAGCACGTTCCATCGGTACCATGAACTTGAACAGGGTGGCACCTTCGAACTTGTAGCGGTTGGGCTGGCCCTGGATCAACTTGATCAGCGACAGCGGATCGACCGGGGTGTCCGCGGCGAACTCGATGCGCCCACCTTGCGGACCGCCATCGACCTTCTTGATACCCAACTGCTCGGCCTGCAGTTTGAGCAGGGTCAGGCGCACCAGGTTCTTGGTCGGTTCCGGCAACAGGCCGAAACGGTCGATCATCTCCACCTGCAGGTCCTTGAGACCCTCTTCGTCGGTCGCCGAGGCGATGCGTTTGTAGAGGATCAGTCGTGCATGCACGTCCGGCAGGTAGTCTTCGGGGATCAGTGCCGGCAGGCGCAGGTTGATTTCCGGACCACCGCCCAGGGGCTGGTCGAGGTTGGGTTGCTCGCCCTTGCGAATGGCCTTGACCGCACGTTCGAGCATTTCCATGTACAGGGTGAAGCCTACCGCCTGGATCTGCCCGCTCTGACCGTCGCCCAGCAGTTCGCCGGCGCCACGGATTTCCAGGTCATTGGTGGCAAGCACGAAGCCGGCCCCGAGGTCCTGGGTATTGGCGATGGCCTCCAGGCGTTTTTCCGCGTCGGAAGTGATCTGCTGGCGACCCGGGGTCAGCAGGTAGGCATAGGCCTGGTGGTGACTGCGTCCGACCCGGCCGCGCAGCTGGTGCAACTGGGCCAGGCCGAACTTGTCGGCACGCTCGATGATAATGGTGTTGGCGCTCGGCACGTCGATGCCGGTCTCGATGATGGTCGAGGCGATCAGCACGTTGAAGCGCTTGTGGTAGAAGTCGCTCATCACCTGTTCGAGATCGCGTTCGCGCATCTGCCCGTGGCCGATGCCGATGCGCGCTTCCGGCACCAGTTCGGCGAGGTCGGCGGCGCATTTCTCGATGGTCTTCACATCGTTGTGCAGGTAGTAGACCTGGCCGCCGCGCAGCAATTCGCGCAGCAGGGCTTCCTTGACCGTGCTCTTGTTCTGCTCCATGACGAAGGTGCGCACCGACAACCGGCGCGCCGGCGGGGTGGCGATGATCGACAGGTCGCGCATGCCCGATACCGCCATGTTCAGCGTGCGCGGGATCGGCGTGGCGGTCAGGGTGAGGATGTCGACTTCGCTGCGCAGGGCCTTGAGCTGTTCTTTCTGGCGCACGCCGAAACGGTGTTCTTCGTCGATGATCACCAGGCCCAGGTTCTTGATCTTCACATCGTCCTGCAGCAGCTTGTGGGTGCCGATGACGATATCGATCTTGCCTTCGGCGAGGTCGGCCACCGCGGCGTTCACTTCCTTGGCGGACTTGAAGCGGCTCATCACTTCCACGCTCACCGGCCAGTCGGCGAAGCGATCGCGGAAGCTGTTGTAGTGCTGCTGGGCGAGCAGGGTGGTGGGCACCAGGATCGCCACCTGCTTGCCGCCGTGCACGGCGATAAACGCCGCGCGCATGGCCACTTCGGTCTTGCCGAAGCCGACGTCGCCGCAGACCAGGCGGTCCATCGGCTTGGGCGCGAGCATATCGGCGCGCACGGCGTCGATGGTGGTCTGCTGGTCCGGGGTTTCCTCGAACGGGAAGCCGGCGCTGAAGGTGGCGTAGTCGGCTTTCGGGTCGGCGAACGCATAACCTTCGCGGGCGGCGCGGCGGGCATAGATGTCGAGCAGTTCGGCGGCGACGTCACGGACCTGTTCGGCGGCCTTGCGCTTGGCTTTCTGCCAGGTTTCCGAGCCCAGCCGGTGCAGCGGGGCGAGGGCGTCGTCGCTGCCGGTGTAGCGGGCGATCAGGTGCAGGTTGGCCACCGGCACATAGAGCTTGGCGCCCTCGGCGTAGGCCAGGGTGAGGAACTCGGCGACCTGGTTGTCGATCTCCAGGGTCGCCAGGCCCAGGTAGCGGCCGACACCGTGGTCGATATGCACCACCGGTGCGCCTTCGCGCAGCTCGGTGAGGTTCTTGATCACTGCGTCGTTGTTGGCGTCGGCGCGTTTTTCCCGGCGCCGGCGCTGCATCACGCGCTGGCCGAACAACGGGCTTTCGGCAATCAGCGCCAGGGCCGGATCGTCCAGCACCAGGCCTTCGTCCAGCGGCGCGATGGTGATTGCCAGGCGATCCTTGCCGGCGGCGAAGTCCGGCCAACTGTCGACGGTCTTCGGCCGCAGTTTCAGGCGTTCGAGCAGTTCCAGCAGGACTTCCCGGCGCCCGGCGGATTCGGCGGTGAACAGCACGCGACCAGGGAACTCGTCGAGGAACGCGGAGAGGGCCGCCAGCGGCTGGTTGGCCTTGGCCTCGATCGCCAGGTTCGGCAGTTCACGGGCGGCGAAGCGTTCACGGCCGATGCCGGTTTCCACGTCCTGCTGGCTGGCGACCACCCGCGGCCAGCTTTTCAGGCGGGCGAAGCAGTCTTCCACCGGGAGGAACAGCTCGGCCGGTGGCAGCAGTGGCCGGGTCGGGTCGACGCGACGCTCCTCGTAGCGGTTGCGCACATCGTTCCAGAAGTTTTCCGCCGCCTGCTCGATGCCCGGCAGGGAGAACACCTGGGTGTCCTGGGGCAGGTAGTCGAACAGGGTCGAGGTTTCCTCGAAGAACAGCGGCAGGTAGTACTCGATACCGGCGGGGGTGATCCCGCTGTTCAGGTCCTGGAAGATCGGGCAACGGCGGAAGTCGACATCGAAGCGTTCGCGAAAGCGCGCCTTGAAGCGGGTGACCGCTTCTTTCTGCAGCGGAAACTCCTTGGCCGGCAGCAGGCGCACCGAATCGACCTTGTCGATGGAGCGCTGGTTTTCCGGGTCGAAGGTGCGCAGCGTCTCGATCTCGTCGTCGAACAGGTCGATGCGGTAGGGCAGTTTGCTGCCCATCGGGAACAGGTCGATCAGGGCGCCACGCACGGCGAACTCGCCATGCTCGTAGACCGTGTCGACGCAACGGTAGCCGGTGGCCTCCAGCCGCGTACGCATCTGCTCCACATCGAGCTTCTGGCCGATATCCAGCACCAGGCTGCTGCCCAGCAGGAACTTGGTCGGCGCCAGGCGATGCAGGGCGGTGGTGATCGGCACCACCAGTACGCCATGGACCAGCTCCGGCAGCCGATAAAGGCTGGCAATGCGCTGGGAGATGATGTCCTGGTGCGGCGAAAACAGATCGTAGGGCAGGGTTTCCCAGTCCGGGAAATGCAGCACCGGCAAGTCCGGGGCGAAGAAACTCAGCTCCTGTTCGAGCCGTTCGGCACTTTGGCTGTCGGCGGTCAGCAGCAGGGTGAAGCGCTTGGCAGCGCTGGCAGCCTCGGCAATGGCCAGGCTCAGGGCGGCACCGGGGAGATTGCCCCAGTGCTGTTTACCTGCCGCGGCAGGGAGAAGCGGTAGACGCAGAACGGGCACGGAAGGTTGAGCTCCAAGCGTTGCGACAAAGTCGGTAATTGTAACGGTCCCGGGTGCCGCCTGTCAGTTGCAGACTGTTTCTATTACGCATTGAGGGAAATGTAGTGGCTAAGACAAAAAATAGCGCTTTTCGACCCATTATGTAGTGCCGTATCGGGCGTATGTTTTGGAGGGTTACGGACAAGTCGCCCATGAGCACTCATTTTGTGCCCTGCTGCAAGCCGCGTATTTACTGGGCTGGCGCGGGGTGCGTTTTTTTCAAAAGGGTTTTTGTTGCTGGATGCACGACAGGCGCGCATTGCTCGCAGGGCCACTCGGCGGCATAATGTAGCCCCTTTTTTCAGCCCCTACATGTGGAAGGTTCCCGTGACTCAGAAGCCCGACCAGTGTCTTGGTGAGTGGATTGATCGTGAAGCGCTTGCAGAAGCGATGATCCCGCTTATCGGTCAGCTCTACCGCAATAACAATGTGGTGAGTTCGATCTATGGCCGCAGCCTGATCAACCAGTCTGTCATCGCGATTCTCAAGGCTCACCGCTTTGCTCGCCATCGTCAGAGTGATGATGTCGAACTGTCCGTCCACGAGACTTTCCCGCTGCTCAAGGCGATGAGCGAGCTCAAGCTGGGTGCCGCTTCGGTGGACCTGGGCAAGCTGGCCGTGAAATTCAAGACGCAAGGCAACGGCCGTAGCGCCGAACAGTTCGTTCGCGAAGAACTGGCCGATGTGGTTGGCCAGCAAAGCGCTGGCGGTCGCAAGGGCACTGATGTGGTGCTGTACGGTTTCGGTCGTATCGGTCGCCTGCTGGCCCGTATCCTGATCGAGAAAACCGGTGGCGGCGACGGCCTGCGTCTGCGTGCCATCGTGGTGCGCAAGGGCGCCGAGAACGACCTGACCAAGCGCGCCAGCCTGTTGCGTCGCGACTCGGTGCACGGTTCCTTCAACGGCACCATCACCATTGACGAAGAAAACAACACCATCACCGCCAACGGTAACCTGATCCAGGTCATCTACGCGAAGAACCCGACCGAGGTGGACTACACCCAGTACGGCATCAAGAACGCCCTGCTGGTGGACAACACCGGTGTATGGCGTGACGCCGAGGGCCTGGGCCAGCACCTGGCCTGCCCGGGGATCGACCGCGTTGTCCTGACCGCACCGGGCAAGGGCAAGCTGAAGAACATCGTGCATGGCATCAACCATGGCGAAATCACCGCCGACGACAAGATCGTTTCCGCGGCGTCCTGCACCACCAACGCCATCGTGCCGGTGCTCAAGGCCGTCAACGACAAGTTCGGCATCGTCAACGGTCACGTTGAAACGGTTCACTCGTACACCAACGACCAGAACCTGATCGACAACTTCCACAAGGGCGATCGCCGTGGCCGTAGCGCCGCGCTGAACATGGTGATCACCGAGACCGGTGCCGCCACCGCTGCCGCCAAGGCCTTGCCTGAACTGGCCGGCAAATTGACCGGTAACGCGATCCGTGTGCCGACGCCAAACGTATCGATGGCCATTCTCAACCTGAACCTTGAGAAAGCCACCACTCGCGAAGAGATGAACGAGTACCTGCGCTATATGGCGCTGCACTCGGATCTGCACAAGCAGATCGATTTCGTCAATTCCCAGGAAGTGGTCTCCACCGACTTCGTCGGTTCGCGCCACGCTGGTGTGGTCGACGCTGAAGCGACCATCTGCAACGATAACCGTGTTGTCCTGTACGTCTGGTACGACAACGAATTCGGTTACAGCTGCCAGGTGGTTCGCGTGATGGAAGACATGGCCGGGGTCAACCCGCCTGCGTTCCCGCGCTAAGCAATAGCTGCACATCAAAACGCCCCGACTTGTCGGGGCGTTTTCATTGGGGCCTGAGTGACGGATTTATAACAGGTGTTGTTTCGATGCTTTGAGCGGGGCGGTGTTGTTATATCGCTTTCATCTGGTAGGTTGTTTTGCTGAAATCATATCAATATAGAGGTGTTTTTCATTTTGTTTTTCCAGGCAATTAAAATACTAGAGAAAATAATTGGTTGCTGATCATTGGGTGGGGGTCGTCCATTTAATGGATCCCATTTACGGGGTGCTACATAATTGGCGTCATCAAGTTTCCGATGTTCGGGCGCTTGACACTGGGAAAAACTGAACTTAGTGTCGCCACTGACAACGCCCAAACTATTCCAAGGGATAGCTATCAAAATGCCTGCGTTTAGCCATCAGGCAAGGGTGGAAGTCGCCAGGTTCCTTTCGGTCATAAACAGGCAACATAAGTAGTGGATAAGTGGTCACTATGAGCGGATGCCAACTTCCAAAAAGACAGGAATATCATTCCTGCTCACAACACTAAGAAACCAACTAAATCAGGCAGATCAAGTAGTGGCCTGATGATGGGACATCTTTGCTGGTAACACCTGCTTTATGCCTTTCACGATAACGTGCGGCTACTGGCTGCTTGTTGAGAATGAATGTCTTCATGTCCTATCGGGAGAACCTGACATGACCGAAGAGCGCACAAGGCACTTTCCATTGTCCCTGCTACCCCGACTGGTGGGTGTGGGCATCCTGGTCTTTATCCTGTGGCTGTTGTTGTCGACCTTGTTCATGCCGTTGTTATCGACGTCGGCCACGCGGGCCATCCTCAATGCCCCGGTGATTTTGCTGACCACACCCATCGATGGCGTGGTGAGTTCCCTCAGCATCAAGTCGGGCACCTCCTTTGTCGAGGGACAGCAACTGGCCGTGGTGGAAAACCCCCGGGCCAATCAAGACACCTTGCTGACCTTGCAAACCCGGCGCTTGAGCCTGGAGCAGGAGTTGTCGTCTTCCCTCAGCCAGTTCGAACATGACCAGCAGTACTACCAGGCGCTGGAGAAAATCAGCCAGCAATACCAGGCGGCTTTCCATACCCGCCAACTGTTCGGCCAGAAAGCCCTGCGGGCCGAAAATTACGCCGCCAGCGCGCGCTTGAAAGAAGCTCAGGATACGGTGGAGCGCAATCTCGAGTTGTTCCGCCAGGGAGCGGTCAGTAATGCCTTGGTCGACTCGTCGAAAGCCCAGTTGGCCTCGTTGCAGGGCGCCGCGGAGAGCGTCAGGTCACAGTTGGGTATCAGCAATGGTGATCTGAGCGCGGCCAACCAGCAGGTCTACCTGGACCCTGACCAGTTGCGCATGTTCGACCTCAGCTCGCATCTGGTCACCTTGAAGCTGAGCCTGGACAACCAGGAGCGCAACCGCTCCACGGTGGAGCAGGAGCTGCAAAAGCTCGACGGCTTGATCGAGGCGGAAAACAGCCGGATCAAACTGATGTCCGGCTATGACGTGGTGGCCTATTCCGCCGGGACGGTCCAGGAGGTGGTGGCGCCCCAAGGTACGCTGGTGCGCGCCGGCTCGACCCTGGTGCGCGCGACCAATTGTGGGGAGAGCTACGTCATCGCGGTCTTTCCCGAGCGGGTGGCGAGCAAAATCGATCGTGACACGGTGCTGAAGGTGAGTATTCGCGGGCTGGAGGAGCCGCTGACGGCCAAGGTCGAGCAACTGCTGTCCCACTCATCCGACCTGCAGCCGGGAACCTACAGCGTGCCTTTCCCCTACGCCGAGCAGAACTCCGTGTATGTGGTCGCCACCTTTGCCGCGAATCTCAGTGACAGGCAACGAAGCATGGTGTGCAAGCCCGGACTCTGGGCTTCCGCCGAGGTCGTGGGGAAATGAGCCGCTGGCGCGGCGTGGCCTGGCTGGTCGGCGCGTGGTTGCTGGGGCTCGGGCAACTGGCCTGGGCGGTGCCAGCCCGGGGGCAACTGGCGGCGGACACCTGTGGCGCATTGGATCAGGCGACACAGGCCTATCCCGGTACCGGTCCGGTGCTGCTGACCAGCTATCCGGCCCTGGATGGACAGCCTCCGGCAATACTGGCGCTACGCGGGGTGGCCTTCACCTATGACAACGCCCTGGCCAGCATCGCCCTGTTCGCCTGTGGCAAGGCGCAGTCCGCTCGCCGGCTGGCCGATGCCCTGGCGTTAGCCGTGGAACATGACCCCGAGTACGCCGACGGGCGCTTGCGTAATGCCTATGCGGCCGGTCCGATCAAGGGCCAGGCCATAGCGTTGGCGGGGTATTGGAGTACTGAGCGCAATGCCTGGAGCCAGGATGCCTACCAGGTCAGCAGTGCCACCGGCAATCAGGCCTGGGGGGCGCTTGCGCTGCTCGAGGCTTTCCGCCAGACCGCCGAACCGTCTTATCTTGCCGCGGCCCAGCGGGTGCTGCACTGGGTCCAGCAGAACACCTACGACACCCAGGTACCCGCGGGCTTCAGCGGCGGCGTCTATGGCTACCTCAACCAGCAGGTCCGGCAAGGCTGGAAGTCCACCGAGCACAATATCGACCTGGTTGCCGCCTGGATCGCGCTCGACCGCCTGACGGCGGACCCGGATGCGCGGCTCCAGGCGCAGGTTGCCCTGGGTTTCGTGCAAAGCCAGTGGGATGACCGTGAGGGGCGCTTTCTGATTGGTACCGGCGAGGATGGGCGAACGTCGGATCGCCTGCGCTCAGGGCTGGACGCGCAGCTCTGGCCGCTGCTGGCGGTTCCCGATCCGCCGCGGGACTGGCGGCGGGTGTTTGCCTTTGTCGATCAAAGCCACCGTTTCGCCGACGGTTACGGCTTCAACCGCAACCCCGATGGCGTCTGGACCGAGGGCACCGCCCAGGCCGCGGCGGTGGCACGTCTGAGTGGTCTGCCCGACCGGGCCCAGCCCTTGTGGTCGGTATTGCTGGCGTTGCAGGCCGGCCATGGTTGGCTCTTCGCGACGCCGCAGGCGCAAATCAGCACCGGGCTGGCTATCGGTCCGGACTCGCCGCGCAACGATTTCTTCTACTACCACCTGCCTCATCTGGGCGCCACGGCATGGGCAGCTATTGCGGCCACCGGCGTCAACCCCTTTACCGGCGCTCAGGAGGCGAACTGATATGCAAGCACTGGACTCGTTGCAGATTGTGCAAATCAATTTCTGGACCCTGGCGGTGGTGATTATCTTCAGTTGCCTGACCCGGCGCGAGCAATGGGGCGCGCGGGCCGGCTTTGGGGCGATCACCGCGGTGCTGCTGGTCAACTACGCTGCCTGGCGTATCCGCGACACCTTGCCCGACGGGCATGGCGGATTTGCCACGGTATGGGCCTATGCCTTTCTGTTCTTCGAGCTGATGGCCATCGGTTACACGCTGTTTTCCATTATCGTCCTGCTCGGTCGCAGCGATCACCGGGCCAGTGCCGATGCCGGCGAGCGTCGCTTGCGGGCGGCCGGGCGCGACGTGCCGGCGGTGGATGTGTTTATCGCCACCTACAACGAAGGCCTGGAGATCCTGGAGAAAACCATTCTTGCCGCCCAGGCCATCGATTACCCCAACTTCACTGTCTGGGTGCTGGACGATACCCGGCGTGACTGGTTGCGTGACTATTGCGCCGAGGCCGGGGTGCAATATGCCCGGCGTGCGGACAATACCCACGCCAAGGCCGGCAATCTGAACAACGGATTGCGCCAGTCGGCCGCCAGCAGCAATGCGCCGTACATTCTGGTGCTGGACGCCGATTTCGCTGCCCAGCAACCGATCCTGATGCGGATCCTGGGATTGTTCGAGGACCCACGGGTAGGCCTGGTGCAGACACCGCAGTTCTACTACAACCCGGATCCGATCCAGCACAATCTCGGCTCGTCCGATTGCTGGGTGGACGAGCAGCGAGTCTTCTTCGATGTTTTCCAGCCGGCCAAGGATGGCTGGGACGCGGCGTTCTGCGTGGGCACCTCCTTTGTGGTGCGGCGTGACCTGATTACCCGCATCGGCGGTTTTCCCACCGGCTCGGTCTGCGAGGACATCTACACCACCTGCCGCCTGCTGCAACAAGGCTATGTGACCCGCTGGCTCAACGAGCGACTGTCCATCGGTTTGTCGGCAGAGGGGCTGACCGAGTACATCAACCAGCGTGCGCGCTGGTGCCTGGGAACCCTTCAGGTCGCGCTGTTGAAGGAGGGGCCGCTGCGTGGCCGTGGCTACAGTTTCAATGATCGAGTGCACTACCTGCATGGCCTGATGCACTGGTTCTCCAAACCCTTCATCCTGATGCTGCTGGTCTCACCGGTGCTCTACTGGTACTTCGGCATTGCCGGGTTCTATGCCAGGCCCTTGGATTTCCTGGCTTTCGGCATGCCGGCACTGATCGCTTTCTGGGGCTATGGCACCTGGGTCACGGCACGCCGAACCCTGCCGGTGTTCACCGAGGTCACGCAGATCGTCGCGGCCCTGGCGGTCACCGCGACGATTGCCAGTGCAATGATTCGGCCGTTCGGCCGCCCCTTCAAGGTGACCGCCAAGGGGCTCGACCGCACCCGTACCCTGATCCACTGGAAGCTGTTCGGGTTCTTTCTGGCATTGATCCTGTTCTCCCAGGTGGGCGCGTTCACCGCCATTGCCACGGCCGCGGCCTTTGACGGCAACATGCTGTTCAACCTGTGCTGGACCGTGGTCGCATTGATCTACAACCTGGCGACGCTGGTGGCCTGCGTTGACCGGCCGCGGCTGCATGGCGAAGAGCGCTTTCCCATTGATGAAGCCACTGGCTTGAGACTGGGGACGAAAACCTTTGCGGGGCGTCTGGTGGATATTTCGGTCAGCGGGGTGTGCTTGTCTTGTGCCGTTGCCGACTTGATCAAGCCCGGTGTGCGCGGGCACTTATGGATCCCCTCGCTCGGTTGGCTCGCCGTGGAGGTCATGCGCAACCAGGGCAACGATCGTCTGGGGTTGCGTTTTGTCGACCTCGAGGAGGGGCTGCGCCAGCGCCTTATCGCCCGGTTGTTCAGTGATGCCAGCGTCAATGTGGCGAGCAAGGCGGAGCCGGCCATGGCCTTTGGCACCCTGCTGCGCCGTTCGTTGCTGGGGGAGCGTCGTTCGCTGCCGTCGTTCTCCCGGCCATCCGGGGAGCCGTCCCATGACTCGCTATCGAGTTATCGACCGGCTGCGCCGCGATTGCGCAAACAGCCCCTGTCGCGGGTGGCCGGGGCCCGTGGCGGCCTGTGGGATGCCCTGGTTTCACCCTTGCGAGCCTGGTTGGGCCTGCGTTGATAGAGGTGGATCATGAACCGTTGTGTACCTTCGACTTGCCTGATGTCCCTGTTCCTGCTCAGCGCCTGTTCGCTGGACCCGCCCTATGAAAAGCCCGATGCGCCGATCGACCAGCAGTGGCCGGCCAGTTCGGCAGGCGCCTGTTGTACGGCCAGGGAGGCGTTCGATCACGATTGGCATGGGTTTATCGTCGATCCGCGGCTGCGGACCCTGATCGAGCTGGCGCTGGAGAACAATCGCGGCCTGCGCCAGTTCGCCGCCAGCGTGGAAGAAGCCCGGGCCGGTTATGCCGGTGCAGAGTCGGCGTTGTTCCCCACGATCGGCATCGATACCTATGCCGGGCGCAGCAAGTTGCCGCCGCTGGTGCGCACGCCGGGTGGTGGGGACAGCGCGGGCAGTATCGCCAATACCTTTCAGGCGACAGCCGGTTTCACCTCCTACGAACTGGATCTGTTCGGGCGCATACGTAGCCAGAGAAGCGCCGCCGGCGCTCGCTTCGAAGCTTCCGAAGCGGACTATCAGACGGCTCGGCTGGCGCTGATCGGCGAGGTCGCCAGTACGTGGTTGAGCCTCAAGGCCAGCCAGAACCTGCTGGATCTCGCCCAGACCACCTACGAGACCCAGAACCACTACGGGCAGTTGCTGCGCAAGAGCTACAACCTGGGCTCCAGTGCGCAGATCGATGTGCATCAGGCCGATGCGCAAACCAATACCGCGGCGGTGCAGATCAACACCTATCGCATGCAGGTGGCGCAGAACATGAATGCACTGCGGGTACTGGTCGGTCAGCCGGTGCCACCGGCCCTCTTGCCCAGTGGGGTGTTGGGCGAGTCCCTGGCCACCGCCGATGTGCCGGCTGGGCTGCCTTCTTCGCTGATGACCCGACGCCCCGACATCATGGCGGCCGAAGCCTTGCTGCGCGCGGCCAATGCGGATATCGGCGCGGCGCGTAGCGCTTACTTCCCGACCTTTTCCCTGACGTCGGCGCTGGGTAGCCTGAGCGGCGACTTTTCCCGCTTGCTCAGCGCCCCGGCGCAGTTCTGGTCGACCGCCCTGAGCGGCTCCCTGACCCTGATCGATGGCGGTGCCCGACGGGCTCAGGTGGATGGCGCGCATGCACGATTCGATGGCCGGGCCGCGGCCTATGAGGCGACGGTGCAGAATGCCTTTCGCGAAGCGGCCGATGCGCTCAATGCCCGCCAGGAGATGCTCACCCAGGTGGCGGCGCAGAAGCGCCTGGTGGAGGACTACCAGGAGGCCTATCGACAGTCGCGATTGCGTTTCGAGGCGGGGATGGACAGCTACTTCTCGACGATGGATGCCCATCGCTCGCTGTTCGAGGCGCAGCAGAAATGGTCGCAGTTGGAGCTGGCCCGGGAGATCAATCAGGTGAACCTGTACAAGGCCCTGGGAGGGGGGTGGAGCCAGTCGTTGAAGGTTGCCGGTGAGTCGCGTGTGGCCGAATGGTCAAGGCCGGGGCCGTGATGGGCGGGGAGCCCTTGGCAAACCGCCGCGCAACGTCCGTGCTGCGCGCGAGGTGACCAGCAAGCGCCGGCATTGCGGGCGTTTGCTGGCGGGTGAAGGCGTCTGCTCAGCCGCGGCTGGACACAGCCATCTGCGCCGTGCGCAGTTCATGCTTGTTGCCACGGAACAGTACCAGGGTCGCAATCAACCCCAGTATTGCCGCGGCACTGAGCCAGATGCCCGGTGCCGCCTTGTTGTCCAGCACGTGGATCAGATAGGTACAGACCGCCGGGGTAAAGCCGCCGAAGGTCGCCGTCGCCAGGCTGTAGGCCAGGGAGAAACCGGTGGTCCGCACTTCGACCGGCATGATCTCGGTCAGGGCCACCACCATGGCACCGTTGTAGGAGCCGTAGAGGAACGACAGCCACAGCAAGGCGATCAGCAGGTGACTGAAGCTTGGCGCCGACACCAGCCAGGACAGCACTGGATACGCGGTGAGGATCGCCAGGATGGTCGCCGCCAGCAGCAACGGTTTGCGCCCGATCTTGTCGGACAGCGCACCCATCACCGGCAGCCAGAAGAAATTCGACAGGCCGACGCAGACGGTCACCAGCAGGGCATCGAAGTCCGACAGGTGCAGCTCTGACTTGCCGAAAGTCGGGGTGTAGGCGGTGATCAGGTAGAAGGACACGGTGGTCATGATCACCAGTGCCGTGCCCGCCAGCACCAGGCCGAAATTCTGACCGATTGAACGCATCACTTCCGACAGGCTCGGACGATGTTTGCGTGCCTGGAACTCAGGTGTTTCTTCCAGCGAGCGACGGATGAGGAAGATTGCCGGAACGATCATGCAGCCCACCAGGAACGGCACGCGCCAGCCCCAGTCACCCATTTGTTCTGGGCTCAGCCAATGGTTGAGGCCCACACCCAGCAAGCCGGCGAAAACCACCGCGGCCTGTTGGCTGGCGGACTGCCAACTGACGAAAAAGCCCTTGCGGCCCGGGGTCGAGATCTCGGCCAGGTAGACCGAGACGCCGCCCAGTTCCACGCCGGCGGAGAAGCCCTGCAGCAAGCGACCGAGCAGGACCAGCAGCGGTGCCGCAACGCCCAGGGTCGCATAGCCGGGTACGCAGGCAATCAGCACCGTGCCCGCCGCCATCAGCGCCAGGGTGATGATCAGGCCTTGGCGACGGCCATGGCGGTCAATGTAGGCGCCGAGGAAAATTGCACCCAGCGGGCGCATCAGGAAGCCGGCACCAAAGGTGGCGAGCGAGAGCATCAGGGATGCAAATGCGCTGTCGGCAGGAAAGAAGGTTTTAGCGATGGCCGTGGCATAAAAGCCGTAAACCATGAAGTCGAACATCTCAAGGAAATTGCCGCTGACAACGCGAAAAATCGCCTTGCCCTTGCCCGTATTCGAGGCCATGTTATTTACTCTCTTTGTCTGTCTTATAAGCAATCCATCGTCTTTGCTCGTCCTTACTGAACCTTTCAGGCATACGCACGCTGGCAGTACAGTTATGTAACGATATGTGTATTAGAGTCATCAGGCAACAAAAAACCTAGGCTACTGGCTAAGTGGCACAACCCTTGATCTAGACGGCTTCAGCCGTGGTTTTGTGCCAACAGTGTTTCCCGTAACGGATCCGACAGGCCTTGCGGGGCCAGCCAGATACCGAAGTACGCCCTGGCCAGTTCCGGATCGCGACTGCTGAAGATCACCTGGCCGTTGCGCTCCAGGTTCAGCCCTTGTCCGACCCGGTAGTCGAGTGCATAGCGATCACCGCGCTGAATGTCCTTGAAACTCTGGTGCAGGCTGTCCAGTTCGCCTTGCAGGCGGACCAGGGTAGCGACTGTTTGCTGGCGTTGCAGGGTGGCGGTGGCGGCCTTGATGACATCGCTTCGGTCGATGTCGCGAAAGTAATAGAGCTCCAGGCGCAGGTCGCGCAGTTCGGTGACGGCCTGGCGGGCGCTGATGCCGGGGGGGCTATACAGCGCGGCGGCATAGACGTCGGCCCAGAGGTAGGTGAGGACGCTTTGCCCCTTGAGTTCGAGGGTTTCGCTGCCGTTGTGCCATTGGCTGGGGAAATGCGCTTCCTTCAGGCGTTCGGCGGGACCGGCCCAGGTCAGCGAGCTGAAGATCAGTAATAGGCAGGCGGCTATCTGACGCATAATGGTCAACCTCGAAAAGGGCCTTTCTACAGACTATGTCAAATCCACAGCCTGCCATGCCTTTGTTACCCGCCCTGGTGCTGAGCGGTGTTTTTGTCCTGCTCGGCGGTTGCGGTAACGCAGATTCGCTGGAGCAGTTTGGTGGCCCGACCATGGGCAGCACCTATTCGATCCAGTACGTCCGGCATGCCGGCGGCCCGGCGGTCGCCGAGGTCAAGCCCGCGGTCGAGGCGATCCTGGCCGAGGTCGACCGGCAGATGTCGACCTATCGTGGCGACTCGGATATCGAGCGCTTCAACGAGCTACCGGCCCACAGTTGCCAGGTCATGCCCTCTTCTATTCTGGAACTGGTCCGCGTCGGTGAACAGTTGTCGCTGGACAGCGACGGTGCCTACGACCTGACGGTCGAGCCTTTGATGAACCTCTGGGGCTTCGGTCCGCAGGGGCGCGAGGAAAAGGTGCCGGACGCGGCACGGTTGGCCGAGGTGCGTCAGCGTGTCGGCCACCGGTATCTGCGGATTGACGGCGACCAGCTGTGCAAGGATGCCGCCGTGGAGGTGGACTTCAACAGCATCGCGGCGGGCTATACGGTGGATCGTATCGTCGCGCGCTTGCAGGCACTTGGTTTGGACAGTTTTCTCGCCGAAGCCACTGGCGAGTTGAAGGCCGTCGGCAAAAAACCCGATGGCAGTCCCTGGCGGATCGCCCTGGAGGTGCCACGGGATGACGAGCAGGTGGCGCAGCGGATCATCGCCCTCGACGGTTATGGCGTTTCCACGTCGGGCGATTACCGTAATTATTTCGAACAGGGCGGCAAGCGTTATTCCCACACCTTCGATGCCCTGACCGGCGCGCCGATTACCCACAACCTGGCATCGGTCACGGTGATTCACCCGTCGACGTTGATGGCCGACGGTTTTTCGACGCTGTTGCTGATACTGGGGCCCGAGCGTGGCTGGGATTACGCGGAAAAACACATGATTGCCGCATTTTTTGTGATGCGTGCCGATACAGGTTTCGTCACACGGACAAATCAGGCGTTCGAGCGCCTGGCCAAGGGTGACGGGCATAACATGTAGTGCAGGCAAAGCTGGCCTACGACGCGACCAAGGGTTAATGTGCGCGGCGTTGAAGCTTCTATAGACTGCACACCGAGATTTGATCCTTCATGTCGCTGGCCGCGACATGATTTAGCCGCAGGTGCCAGAGGGGTGCCTCGGCCTGTTCTGAGGAGTACGCATGGCTGTCTACAACTACGACGTAGTGGTACTGGGTTCCGGCCCTGCTGGTGAAGGCGCGGCAATGAACGCCGCGAAAGCGGGGCGCAAGGTGGCGATGGTCGACAGCCGTCGCCAGGTCGGCGGTAACTGCACCCACCTGGGGACCATCCCGTCCAAGGCCTTGCGTCACTCGGTCCGGCAGATCATGCAGTTCAACACCAACCCGATGTTCCGGGCCATTGGTGAACCGCGCTGGTTTTCCTTCCCGGACGTGCTGAAAAGCGCCGAGAAGGTCATTTCCAAGCAGGTCGCTTCGCGCACCGGCTTCTACGCCCGCAACCGGGTTGACCTGTTCTTCGGCACCGGCAGCTTCGCCGACGAGCAGACCATCGAAGTGGTCTGCTCAAACGGGGTGGTCGAGAAACTGGTGGCCAAGCACATCATCATCGCCACCGGTTCGCGTCCATATCGCCCGGCCGATATCGATTTCCACCACCCGCGTATCTACGATAGCGACACCATCCTCAGCCTCGGCCACACGCCGCGCAAGCTGATCATCTACGGTGCCGGGGTGATCGGTTGTGAATACGCCTCGATCTTCAGTGGTCTCGGCGTGCTGGTGGAACTGGTGGACAACCGCGACCAGTTGCTCAGCTTCCTGGATTCGGAAATTTCCCAGGCCCTGAGCTATCACTTCAGCAACAACAACATCACCGTGCGTCACAACGAAGAGTACGACCGGGTCGAAGGCCTGGACAACGGGGTGATCCTGCACCTGAAGTCGGGCAAGAAGATCAAGGCCGACGCCTTGCTCTGGTGCAACGGCCGGACCGGCAACACCGACAAGCTGGGCATGGAGAACATCGGGGTCAAGGTCAACAGCCGTGGCCAGATCGAGGTCGACGAGAACTATCGCACCTGCGTGCCGAACATCTACGGCGCCGGTGATGTGATCGGCTGGCCGAGCCTGGCCAGTGCCGCCCACGACCAGGGGCGTTCGGCGGCGGGCAGCATTGTCGACAACGGCAGCTGGCGTTATGTCAACGACGTGCCGACCGGGATCTACACCATCCCGGAGATCAGCTCGATCGGCAAGAACGAGCATGAACTGACCAAGGCCAAGGTGCCTTACGAAGTGGGCAAGGCGTTCTTCAAGAGCATGGCCCGGGCGCAGATCGCCGGCGAGCCGCAAGGCATGTTGAAGATCCTGTTCCACCGTGAAACCCTGGAAGTCCTGGGTGTGCACTGTTTCGGTTACCAGGCGTCGGAGATCGTGCACATCGGTCAGGCGATCATGAACCAGCCGGGCGAGAACAACACCCTGAAGTACTTCGTCAACACCACCTTCAACTACCCGACCATGGCCGAAGCCTATCGGGTAGCGGCGTACGATGGTCTCAACCGGCTTTTTTGAGCGGCTCCGGCCGGTGGCCTGAGCCGGCCGGGGAGACCGATTTCAGCCTTTGCCAAGTGTGGCCGTGGCCAAACCGGGAAAGTCTGTAATCAGGCTATCGACGCCGAAGTCAGCGAGCCTGCGCATCAGCGCGGGTTCGTTGACCGTCCACACCGACACATGCAGACCCTGACGCTGGGCCTTGATCAGGCGTTCCGGGGTGCAGAGTGTCCAGTTCAACGCCAGAATCTCGCAGCCATAACTCTGGGCGACCTTCAACGGGTCGAGCCAGGCATATTCGGCTACCAGTCCGCGTGACAGGTCCGGGGTCAGTTCCAGGGCGGCCTTGAGCACTTCCCGGGAGCTGGAAGTGACGGTGACCTTGTCCAGCAGGCCGAAACGCTGGGCCATTTCGCGGATCGCCAGCACGGTGGTCGCCGCCCGGGTGCGCGAGGCGCTCTTGACTTCCAGTTGCCAGTGCTCGAAATCGCACTGTTCGAACAGTTCTTCCAGGCGTGGAATCGGGCAGGGCTTGATCCAGCCCGGACCGCCCTGGCGCGCGTCATAGGTCACCAGCTCGGCGGCGGAGTGTTCGACCACCTTGCCGCGGCGGTCGGTGGTGCGCTTGAGGGTCGGGTCATGGATGACCATCAGTTCACCGTCCATGGACAGGTGCAGGTCCAGCTCGCAACGGCGTACGCCGTGCTTGAGGCATTCCTGGAAACTGGTCAGGGTGTTTTCCGGTGCTTCACCTTTGGCGCCACGATGGCCATAAATCAGAGTCACGACTGCTCCTTCAGGGAGAAAAAATACGGTTACAAGGTTAAGACGGCAGGCTGGCTGCAGCCGCAGGGATCAGGTGGCCTCGGGGTCGCTCTGCTCCCGGGCCAGGCGTCGCTCCTGCGCCTGTTTCTGCAGGATATGCCGCGCCAGCAACTGGCGCTGGGCATCGGTCAAGGCTTCGAACTCGGTGCCGATGTCGAAGGTGCCGAAGTGGCGGGGCGCGCAATGGGTTACCTTGGCCCGCAGCAACAGCCCGAGCGCCTGGGGCATCAGCACCATCTTGATCGCCAGGTGGCTGCCGACGGGATAAGCGATATGGTGTTCGAACTCCAGGCCGCCTTCGGAAAGCGTCACCCGTTGCGGTTCGCCGAACTCGCCTAGCACCGAATAGGCCATCACCTGGCTCAGCAGGTCGATGCGCTTGTTCTGGGCCTTGAGGAAGGCCGTCAGGCTTCGGTCACGCTCGCTGACCTGGCGCAGCAGGTGCTGGGACTCGAATTCGCTCAGGTGCAGTTCGCTCAGCAGGTTGAAGAGCGGAGAAGCATCTTGTAACACTTCCTTGTTCGCCGCTTCGGGGGCGGACAAGGGGCTGATTTCCAGTGCGATCGTGTCCTCGATACGGTAGTATTCGCGGCGATCTTCTTCATCTAATGTCGACATGGCGAACCCAGGGCAGAGGTGATGGTCTGAGTGTAAAGCTGCTGACCCTACCTCGCCACAAGGACGTCTTCTTTTCCTCCGAACAAGCCCCGACATGTTCAGACCACTCTTCGTATTTATCGGCACGCGTTATACCCGTGCAAAGCGTCGCAATCATTTTGTGTCTTTCATTTCCCTGACTTCGATGATCGGGCTCGCGCTTGGCGTGGTCGTGATGATCGTGGTGCTCTCGGTGATGAACGGCTTCGATCATGAGATGCGCACCCGCGTGCTGGGCATGGTGCCCCACGCGACCATCGAGTCCGATGAGCCGATCAGCAACTGGCCGGCACTGGCCGACAAGATCCTCAAGAACCCGAAGGTAGAGGCCGTCGCGCCGTTTACCCAGATGCAGGGCTTGTTGACCAACAACGGCCAGGTGCAGAAGGTGATCCTCAATGCCATCGATCCGGCGCAGGAGCGCAAGGTCTCGATCATTGACCAGTTCATGCAGCAGGGCCAACTCGATGCGCTGACCCCCGGCAGCTTTGGCATCGTCATCGGCGACAAGGCCGCGACCAAGCTGGGCGTCGGACTCGGCGACAAACTGACCTTCGTCGCCCCGGAAGTCACGGTGACCCCGGCGGGGATGTTTCCACGGATGAAACGCTTCACCGTGGTCGGCATCTTCCATGTCGGTGCCGGTGAGCTGGACGGTTACCTGGGCGTGACCAACCTCGAGGACCTGGCGCGCCTGCATCGCTGGAAGCCGGACCAGGTCCAGGGCCTGCGGCTGAAGTTCGACGACCTGTTCCAGGCCCCGCGCACGGCCTGGGAGATCGCCCAGCAGTTGGGCGATGGTCATTACTACGCCCGTGACTGGACCCGTACCCACGGCAACCTGTACCAGGCGATCAAGATGGAAAAGGCCATGATCGGCCTGCTGTTGCTGCTGATCGTGGCGGTGGCGGCGTTCAACATCATCTCGACCCTGGTGATGGTGGTGAACGACAAGAAGGGCGATATCGCCATCCTGCGCACCCTGGGCTCCACGCCGGGACAGATCATGGCGATCTTCATGGTCCAGGGCACCGTGATCGGGGTGATCGGTACGCTGATCGGCGCGGTGGTCGGGATCCTCGCCGCGCTGAACGTCAGCGCCGCGATTGCCGCCCTGGAGCGCCTGATCGGGCACAAGTTTCTCAATGCCGACGTGTACTTCATCGACTACCTGCCGTCCCAGTTGATGGCTGAGGATGTGTTGATGGTCTGCGGCGCGGCACTGGTCCTGAGTTTTCTCGCCACCCTGTATCCAGCCTGGCGTGCGGCGCGCACCCAGCCTGCGGAGGCGCTACGTTATGAGTGAGTTGGGCATGAGTGAAAAAGCAGTGCTGAGTTGCCGCGACCTGGGCAAGTCCTACGAGGAAGGCCCGGAGTCGGTGGTGGTCCTGTCGGGCCTGCAGCTGGAGCTGCACGCCGGTGAGCGGGTGGCGATCGTCGGCAGCTCGGGTTCGGGCAAAAGTACCTTGCTCAACCTGCTTGGCGGTCTTGATACACCGTCCCAGGGCAGCGTCTGGCTGGCTGGCGAGGAGCTTTCCGCCCTGGGTGAGAAAGCCCGTGGCCTGTTGCGCAACCGCTCGCTGGGGTTCGTCTACCAGTTCCACCACCTGTTGCCCGAGTTCACCGCGCTGGAGAACGTCTGCATGCCGCTGCTGATCGGGCGCACCGCGATTCCCGAGGCCCGTCAGCGCGCCACGGCCTTGCTGGAGCGGGTCGGCCTCGGCCATCGCCTGGAGCACAAGCCGTCGGAGCTGTCCGGTGGTGAGCGCCAGCGTGTGGCGATTGCCCGGGCCCTGGTGAACAAACCGGGGTTGGTGATGCTCGACGAGCCCACCGGTAACCTCGACCACCATACTGCCCAGGGCATCCAGGACTTGATGCTGGAACTCAGCACCTCGATGCGCACGGCGTTCCTGGTGGTGACCCACGACATGAACCTGGCCCGGCAGATGGATCGCGTGTTGCACCTGGAAGACGGCAAACTCGTCGCTATCTGATTCGCCAGGACCTGCACCCGTTGAATGACGCGGGTGCCGGGTCGATTATTTTTCTACGGTGGCCAGCGAATGTTCAGACCGTTATCGATTTTCATCGGCACGCGCTATACCCGCGCCAAGCGCCGCAACCGTTTTGTCTCGTTTATCTCGATGACCTCGATGATCGGCCTCGCCCTGGGCGTGCTGGCGATGATCGTGGTGTTGTCGGTGATGAACGGTTTCCAGAAGGAAATGAGCTCGCGGATTCTCGGTATGGTGCCCCACGCCACCATCGTTGGCGTCAAGCCTATCGACGACTGGCAGCCGGTGGCTGACGCGGCGCTGAAGAATCCTGAAGTGACGGCGGCGGTGCCCTTTACCGAAATGGACGGCATGCTCTCCTACAAGGGGTCGATGCAGCCGATCCAGATCAGTGGTGTCGACCCGGCCCAGGAAGGCAAGGTGTCGATTGTGGCCCAGCATATTGTCCAGGGGCGCCTGGAAGATCTGAAACCGGGTGAGTTCGGGGTGGTGATCGGTGAGATCACCGCGCGGCGCTTCCGGGTCAATGTCGGCGACAAGCTGACCCTGATTGTCCCGGAACCCAGCACCGAGCCCGGCGGTATTACCCCGCGCCTGCAACGGCTGAACGTGGTCGGGGTGTTCAAGGTCGGTGCGGAGCTGGATGGCTCCATGGCGCTGATCCATATGAGCGACGCGGCGGATATCCAGCACTGGCAGCCGAACCAGGTGCAGAGCGTGCGGCTGGCGGTGAAGGACCTGTATGCGGCGCCGCAGGTGTCCACGGACATCGCCACGGGCCTGGGCAGCGATTTCAAGGCCGATGACTGGACCCATACCCAAGGCAGCCTGTTCAGTGCCATGAAGATGGAAAAGACCATGATCGGCCTGTTGTTGCTGATGATCGTCGCGGTGGCGGCATTCAATATCATCGCGACCCTGATCATGGTGGTGAACGACAAGGGCGCGGATATCGCGATCCTGCGCACCATCGGCGCCACGCCACGGCAGATCATGGCGATCTTCATGGTCCAGGGCACGGTGATCGGGATTGTCGGGACCTTGATCGGCGGTGTGCTGGGGGTGATTGCAGCACTGAATGTCAGTGAAATGGTGGGTTGGATCGAGCGGGTCAGCGGGCAGCATATCTTCAGTTCCGACGTGTATTTCGTCAGTAACCTGCCGTCGCAGTTGCAGGCGGGGGATGTGGTGTTGATCTGTTCGGCCGGGTTTGTTCTCAGCTTCCTAGCGACTTTGTACCCGGCGTATCGGGCGGCGAAGATCGAGCCTGCTCACGCCCTGAGATATTCGTAGTCGGGGATGGCCTTTTCGCGGCGGTGCGGCGATCCGACAAGCCCTGCTCCTACAGTACGGTGGCGTACACAAGTTCTGTGAACGACGGAAAACTGTAGGAGCAGGGCTTGCCCGCGAAGAGGCCCTCAAGCCTGGCACGGCAACTCGATCACAAACCGCGTCCAGCCCCTCTCCGATTCACAACGAATCTGCCCACCATGGGCCCTAACGATCGACTGGGTAATCGCCAGTCCCAACCCCGCATGCTCACTGCTGCCTTCACGGCGTGCCGGGTCGGCCCGATAAAAACGGTCGAACAGCTGCGGCAACAATCCCGGGGCAATACCTTCCCCCGTATTCTCGACGCTGACCCGCAGGCCCTGCGGCACATTCTCCAGCCTCACCGCGATCTCGCCGCCCTCAGGTGTGAAGCGCAAGGCATTGTCCAGCAGATTGGACAACGCCCGACGCAGCATGCCGCGATCGCCCGCCAGACTCGCCTGGCCTTCACGCTTGAGTCGCACTCGATTCTCTTCCGCCAGTGGGGTAAAGAACTCCAGCAGGGCATCCACCTCATCGGCCAGCTCCAGCGCCTCACGCCGGGGCGTCAGCAGCCCGTGGTCGGCCTTGGCCAGGTAGAGCATGTCGTTGACCAGCTGCGCCATCCATTGCAGCTCCTCGAGGTTGCTATGCAGGGTTTCGCGGTAGTCCTCCAGCGTCCGGGGCCGGGTCAGGGTGACCTGGGTGTGGGTCAGCAGGTTCGACAGTGGTGTACGCAGTTCGTGGGCGATATCGGCGGAGAACGCCGAGAGTCGCTGGAACGAGTCATCCAGGCGCGCGAGCATGGCATTGAACGACTGCGCCAGCTCCGCCAGTTCCGGCGGCATCTGTTCCTCGGGCAGGCGCTGGGTCAGCGAGCTGGCCGAAACCCCGGCGGCCACTTCACTCATGCGCCGCAAGGGGCGCAAGCCACTGCGCGCTGCCCAGGCGCCGAGCAGGGCGGTGGCCAGGGCCGAAAGGCTGACCGTCAGCCAGATCAGGTGCTGCATGCGTTGCAGGAAATGCTGGTGATGGGTGATATCGAGGATCAGGGTCAGTTGCGGTGAGTCGGCCTTGCTCGGGTCCAGCGGGGCATTGAAGACCCGATAGGCGGTGCCCTCGATTCGCAGGCTGGTGAGCCCGGCTTGCGTCGGCAGGTCGCCGGGCAGGGCATTCGCGGCATTGAACCAGCGCTGGCCATCGGCGCCGCTGACCCGCAAGGCCAGGTCCGGACTCAGGTTGAGTTCGGCCGGCAGCCGTTCGCGGCGCTGCTGAAAGTCGTCGCGGTTCCCGACGCCCGCCAGGCTGCCACGCAAGGCCGCCAGGCGCGCGTCGAGCAGTTGCTGGTCGAGTTCGATGAAGTGCGACTCGCTGGCACGGTTGAACAGTACGCCCGCGCTCAGCGAAACCACGGCGGTGCAAGCGGCGAACAACAGGGCCAGGCGACTGCCCAGGGACAGGCGGCGCATCAGGCGTTGCGCTCTTCAAGGACATAACCCATGCCGCGCACGGTATGGATCAGCTTGTGCGGATGGGCGTCGTCGACCTTTAGGCGCAGACGGCGGATCGCCACTTCGATGACATTGGTGTCGCTGTCGAAATTCATGTCCCAGACCTGGGACGCGATCAGGGATTTGGGCAGGACCTCGCCCTGGCGCCGCAGCAGCAGTTCCAGCAGGGCGAACTCCTTGGCGGTCAGGTCGATGCGCTGTCCGGCCCGTTCAACCCGACGACGAATCAGGTCCAGGCGCAGGTCGGCCAGTTGCAGGTGGGTTTCCTGGGTGGCCGCGCTGCCCCGGCGTAGCAGGCTGCGGACCCGGGCCAGCAGTTCGGAAAAGGCGAACGGCTTGACCAGGTAGTCGTCGGCACCCAGCTCCAGGCCGTGGACGCGGTCCTCGACGGCATCGCGGGCGGTCAGGAACAGCACCGGAATATCCAGGCCGGCGCTGCGCACGGCCTGGAGGATTTGCCAGCCATCGCGACCGGGCAGCATGACATCGAGTATCAGCAGCGCGTAGTCGCCGGTCAGCGCCAAATGCTGGCCGGTGGTGCCGTCGGCCACCAGTTCGGTGTTGAAGCCGGCCTCGTTCAGGCCCTGGCGCAAGTAATGGCCGGTTTTCGGTTGGTCTTCGACGATCAGCAGTTTCATGGATGACTCATGGCTAATGACACAGGAACGTTATACCGCGCACTCGCTGGCCGGGGGGCAAGCTGACAAAGTTGTAATCTGAAGGTCAGCTCAATGCCAGCGAGCGGGCCTTACAGTTTCACACAGCCTGGAGCCCATCCCCTTGGAGTGTGATTATGTTTTTGCGTAACAGCTTGCTGCTGGCCGGTTTGCTGGCCCTGAGTCTGCCTGCCCTGGCCTCGCCCGCGGAGAGCTACGACTTCGGCCAGCCGGCGCCGCCGAGCAAGGCCACCCGTACGGTTGAATTGACCATGACCGACATTGCCTTTAGTGCCAAGGAACTGGATGTGAAGGCGGGTGAAACCGTGCGTTTCGTGCTGATCAATAAAGGTCATCTGCTGCATGAATTCAACCTGGGCCATGCGGCGGCCCATGCCGAGCACCAGCAGGAGATGCTCAAGATGCAGCAGGGCGGCCAGTTGACCGCCACCGGCATGAATATGACGGGCATGGATCACGGGGCCATGGGGCACGGGATGAAGCATGACGACCCCAACAGTGTGCTGGTGGAGCCGGGCAAGACCGCCGAACTGACTTGGACCTTCAGCCAGGCCAGGAACCTGCAATTTGCCTGCAATATTCCCGGGCATTACCAGGCGGGGATGGTCGGGACGGTGAAGGTTGCGCCTTGAAGTGGCCCGGCCGGGCCCAGGGTTTTCGTGCGTGCGGGTGAATTGCGATAGACTGGCGGGGTTTATTCAGTCAGGTTTTTGTCATGCATCCCGCCGCCGAACATTCGCCACTGGGCAAGTCCAGTGAGTACATCGCCACCTACACCCCGTCTTTGCTGTTTCCGATTCCACGGGCGGCCAAATGGGCCGAGCTGGGCCTGAGCGCCGAGACCCTGCCGTATGTCGGCGTGGACTTCTGGAACTGCTTCGAGTTGTCCTGGTTGTTGCCGTCCGGCAAGCCGGTGGTGGCGATCGGTGAGTTCAGCATCCCGGCGGATTCGCCGAATATCATCGAATCCAAGTCCTTCAAGCTGTACCTCAACTCCCTGAACCAGACGCCGTTCGTTGATACCGCCAGTCTGGAAGCGGTACTGCGTGCCGATCTGTCGGCCGCTGCCGGCAAGCCGGTGGGGGTGCGGGTCCGCCATTTGAGCGAGGTGCAGGCCGAGGGTGTGGTCGCTTTGCCGGGTGTGTGCATCGACGACCTGGAGATCAGTGTCAGTGACTACGCCCATCCGCGTCCGGAACTGTTGCGTTGCGATGCGTCGCGGATTGTCGAGGAGAGCGTGCACAGCCATTTGCTCAAGTCCAATTGCCCGGTGACCAGCCAGCCGGACTGGGGCAGTGTGGTGGTGGAGTATCGCGGCGCGGCGCTGGATCACGCGAGCCTGCTGGCGTATCTGGTGAGTTTCCGTCAGCACTCGGACTTCCACGAGCAGTGTGTGGAGCGGATCTTCCTCGACCTGCAACGCCTGTTGAAACCGGAAAAATTGACGGTGTATGCGCGTTACGTGCGACGGGGCGGGTTGGATATCAATCCGTATCGCAGTACCGAAGCGGCTGCGTTCCAGAACCAGCGCCTGGTGCGTCAGTAACGGCAGGTATAAAACCGACAGGCATAAAAAAGCCCCGACTAGTCGGGGCTTTTTCTATTGCGCGTACAGCTTAGGCTTGAACGACCGGAATCTTGGCGTTCGCCGCGGCTTCACGGAACTCGGCGATCTGGTCGAAGCTGAGGTAGCGGTAAACGTCGGCAGCCATGCTGTCGATCTTACCGGCGTACTCCATATATTCCTCGACGGTCGGCAGGCGACCCAGGATCGAAGCCACGGACGCCAGCTCAGCCGAAGCCAGGTAGACGTTCGCGCCGTCGCCCAGACGGTTCGGGAAGTTACGGGTCGAAGTCGAGACCACGGTGGAGTTCGGTTCTACCCGTGCCTGGTTACCCATGCACAGCGAGCAGCCCGGCATTTCCATGCGTGCGCCAGCTTTGCCGTAGATGCCGTAGTAGCCTTCTTCGGTCAGCTGGTGAGCGTCCATCTTGGTCGGCGGCGACAGCCACAGACGGGTTGGCAACTGGCCTTTGACCTGTTCCAGCAACTTGCCCGCAGCGCGGAAGTGGCCGATGTTGGTCATGCAGGAACCGATGAACACTTCATCGATCTTCTCGCCAGCAACGCTGGAGAGCAGACGGGCGTCGTCCGGGTCGTTCGGCGCGCAGAGCACAGGCTCCTTGACGTCGGCCAGGTCGATTTCGATGATTTCCGCGTACTCGGCGTCCTTGTCGGCTTCCAGCAGCTCCGGGTTGGCAACCCAGGCTTCCATCGCCTGAGCACGACGCTCCAGGGTGCGGGCATCGCCGTAGCCTTCGCCGATCATCCAGCGCAGCAGGGTGATGTTCGACTTCAGGTACTCGGCGATCGACTCTTTCGACAGCTTGATGGTGCAACCGGCGGCGGAGCGTTCGGCCGAGGCGTCGGACAGCTCGAAAGCCTGTTCGACGGTCAGGGTTTCCAGGCCTTCGATTTCCAGGATGCGGCCGGAGAAGGCGTTTTTCTTGCCTTTCTTCTCGACGGTCAGCAGGCCTTTCTGGATGGCGTAGTAAGGGATGGCATGAACCAGGTCACGCAGGGTGACGCCGGGTTGCAGCTTGCCCTTGAAACGCACCAGGATCGATTCCGGCATGTCCAATGGCATAACGCCTGTGGCGGCGGCGAAAGCCACCAGGCCGGAGCCGGCCGGGAACGAGATGCCGATCGGGAAACGGGTGTGGGAGTCACCACCGGTGCCGACGGTGTCCGGCAGCAGCATGCGGTTCAGCCAGCTGTGGATGATGCCGTCGCCCGGACGCAGGGAAACACCGCCGCGGGTCATGATGAAGTCCGGCAGGGTGTGGTGCGTGGTGACGTCGATCGGCTTCGGATAGGCCGCAGTGTGGCAGAACGACTGCATGACCAGGTCGGTGGAGAAGCCCAGGCAGGCCAGGTCTTTCAGCTCGTCGCGGGTCATCGGACCAGTGGTGTCCTGGGAGCCGACGGTGGTCATCTTCGGCTCGCAGTAGGTGCCAGGACGAACGCCCGTCACGCCACAGGCCTTGCCGACCATTTTCTGCGCCAGGGTGTAGCCCTTGGTGCTTTCAGCGGGAGCTTCCGGCAGCTTGAACAGGGTCGAAGGTGGCAGGCCCAGTTCAGCGCGCGCCTTCTCGGTCAGGCCGCGGCCGATGATCAGCGGAATACGACCGCCGGCACGGACTTCGTCGAGCAGGACCGGGGTCTTCATTTCGAAGGTGGTCAGGACTTCATCGCTGTTGTGCTTGGTGACCTTGCCAGCATGGGGGTACAGGTCGATCACGTCGCCCATGTTCATGTTGGTAACGTCGAACTCGATCGGCAGTGCGCCGGCATCTTCCATGGTGTTGTAGAAGATCGGGGCGATCTTGCTGCCGAAGCAGAAGCCACCTGCGCGCTTGTTCGGCACGTAAGGGACGTCGTCGCCGAAGAACCACAGCACCGAGTTGGTGGCCGATTTACGCGACGAACCGGTACCGACCACGTCACCGACGTAGGCGATCGGGAAGCCGTCGTTGCGCATCTGCTCGATCTGTTTCATCGGGCCGATGGCGCCTTGCTGGTCAGGCACGATGCCGTCACGGGCCATTTTCAGCATGGCCAGGGCGTGCAGCGGGATGTCAGGGCGCGACCAGGCGTCCGGAGCCGGCGACAGGTCGTCGGTGTTGGTTTCGCCGGTGACCTTGAATACGCGCAGGCTGATCTTGTCGGCCAGCACCGGGCGGTTCTTGAACCACTCGCCGTCAGCCCAGGACTGGATCACTTCCTTGGCGTGAGCGTTGCCGTTCCTGGCTTTTTCCGCGACGTCGTGGAAGGCGTCGAACATCAGCAGGGTGTGCTTGAGTTGCGCGGCGGCAACGGCTGCCAGCTCGGCGTCGTCCAGCAGATCGACCAGGGTCACGATGTTGTAGCCGCCCTGCATGGTGCCGAGCAGTTCTACCGCGCGCTTCTTGTCGATCAGGGGGGATTTGACTTCACCCTTGGCCAGGGCGGAAAGGAAACCGGCCTTGACGTAGGCCGCTTCGTCCACGCCAGGCGGAACGCGGTTGGTGATCAAGTCAACGAGGAAAGCTTCTTCGCCAGCCGGGGGATTTTTCAGCAGCTCGACCAGGCCTGCGGTTTGTTCGGCGTTAAGCGGCTGGGGCACGATACCCAGGGCTGCACGCTCTTCGATATGTTTGCGGTAGGCTTCAAGCACAGTTATTACCCTCATCAGTGGTCCCAAATGGGTGTCCGGGACGCTCATCCAGAAATGCACGGCACTCATGCGCTGCGGGGCTTTTTGAGCCGCTTAGCCAGAGTTTCCACGATTTCCAACAGAAGCTGTTTTCAAAGTTTTACGCCTGCGGAACGGGGCTGATGAGGGTCGGCGCAGGGGCTTCCGGGGGGAATTCCTGCGCCAACGCCGTTCTCTAGGGTGAACTGTGCTCGTGACGCTTTGAAAACAGCTTCCAACGGACATTGGCGCCTAAAAAGGCAGGCCGATTCTACGGCATATTCCAAAGAAAGGTAAGTTAGGCCCTACAGGTTCGGGGGTGACCCTTGTTAGACAAAGGGCTAACATGCGGACCTGTTCTGCTTTTCCGCGTGACCCCTGCCCATGTCCAATCAGACCATCAAGACCCCCTGCGTCGGCCTCTGCTCCACTGTTTACGGTGATCTGGTGTGCCGCGGCTGCAAGCGCTTCCACCATGAAGTCATCCATTGGAACGGCTACAACGAGGAAGAAAAGCGTGCGGTCTGGTTGCGCCTGGAACAATTGCTGGTCCAGGTCATGGTGGCCAAGATCGAGGTATTCGATCCGTCCAGGCTGCGCCAGCAACTGGAGGCCCGCAAGATCCGCTTCGTGCCCCATCAGTCGGAATATTGCTGGGCGTACCAGTTGATTGCCCGTGGCGCCCGGGTGATCAGCCAGTTGGAGGCCTATGGCATGGTGTTGCTGCCGGAGTTTCGCGACTGGGGCCTGCCTGAGCTGCGCGACGCCATCGATCGGGAATTTTTCCTGCTGTCCGAGGCGCATTACCAGCGCTATATCGCCCCGGGTTTCCTCAAGGAGGCCATGGGCGGCTGATCAGGGCCGTGGCGCCGTCTCCACCAGGTGATCGATGATTTCCTGGGGCTTGAGCACCAGCACATCGCTTTCCAGGGCATCGAGCACCACTTCCGCGGTATTGCCGATCAGTGCCCCGGAAATCCCGGTGCGCGCCACCGTGCCGATCACCGTCACCGCCGCCCCGAGCGTGCGGGCCATATGGGGAATCAGCACATCGGCGGGGCCTTCCTTGATATGCAGGTGTTCGTCATCCACATCGAATTGGCCCTGGAAATCCCGGCATTGGTCGCGATAACGGCCTTCGATGGTTTCCCTGAGCTGGTATACCGGGTCGGCGGCCGACAGCATGGGCGAGGGGTGGGCGCTGATCACGTGCAAGCTGCCCTTGGCCAGGCTGGCGATGTCATAGCCGTGATCAATGATGCTGGCGTGCAGGTGTCGGTGTTCATCATCGGCATTGCCCACGTCCACGGCCGCCAGAACGACGCCTCCTGACCAGGGCGTCTCGGTCTTGACCATCAATACGGCGCAGGGGCAGTAGCGCAGCAGCTTCCAGTCGGAAGGGGTCAGCAGGGCCTTCTTCAGCGGGCTGTCGGGGCGGTGCTGCTTGATCACCAGGCCACAGCCTTCGGCCTGTTGCACGCCGATGATGGTCTCGTGCATGGTCTTGTCCCAGGCTTGTTCGGCCGTGGCGCTGTAGCCGTCGTCATGCAACTGGCTCTTGAGCAGGCTGAGCAGGGCGCTGTGGTCGTGCTTGGGATCACACATCAGCAGGTGCAGGTGCGCATCCGTGACGCCAGCGATCAGCTTGGCGCGGTTGAGGGCCAGGCTGTGGGCGTGGTCGGGGTCGAGTATCACCAGAATGCTGCGGATGGCTTGCATGGTCGGGGTGCTCCGAGAAAGTCTGAAGGCGACTTGATACAACTATAGTTGCAGTCTGCCGACTGCGACCTTGATGCATATCAAGCAGGGCGACTGGCGATCTGCTCCGGCCGCCGTATAATCGGCGACCTTGTTCTGCCTGATCCCCCCGGTTTTTGTGAGCCCCATGTCGACTATTCCCGCGTTGCGCCCTTGCCAAGCCTCTCCTGTGACGGGAGTTTTCCTGTGAATCTGCCGGAAATCCATGAATTCCTCGGTTGCCCGACCCCGCAAGGCTGGGTGCAGGCGGCGCTGGCGGATCAGGAAACGCTGCTGATCGATCACAAGAACTGCGAGTTCAAGGCGGCCAGCACCGCCTTGAGCCTGATCGCCAAGTACCACTCCCATGTCGATCTGATCAACCTGATGTCGCGTCTGGCCCGGGAAGAGTTGGTGCACCACGAACAGGTCATGCGGCTGATGAAGCGGCGCAAGATCGAGTTGCGGCAGTTGTCCGCCGGTCGTTATGCCTCGGGGTTGCGCAAGGCGGTCCGTAGCCACGAACCGGTCAAACTGGTGGACACCCTGGTGGTCGGCGCCTTTATCGAAGCCCGCAGTTGCGAGCGCTTCGAGGCCCTGGTGCCGCATCTGGACGAAGAACTGGGCAAATTCTACTTCGGCCTGCTCAAGAGCGAGGCCCGGCATTTCCAGGGTTACCTGAAACTGGCCTACCAATACGGCGACGCCGAGGACATCGGCCGGGTCATCGAGCGGGTGCGGGCGGTCGAGCAGGACCTGATCGAGTCGCCCGACAGCGAATTCCGCTTCCACAGCGGTGTCCCGGCCGTTGCCAGCGTTTAAGTGCGCACCAGCTTTTCCAGCGCCGCGTCCGCCAGGAACGATGAGCGGCTCTTGATCCGGTGGTCGCGCACGTAACGATCGATACGCTGGATCACAAAGCCGGGAAGGGTCACGTTGACCTTCTCGGTCTTGCCCAGGTAGGGCGAGATATCGATTTCCAGCATGCCCCAGCCCATGTCCGCGAACTCGGGATTTTTCCGATGGGTGAAGGAGGGCGAGGGTGTCGGCACGGGCTGGCCGTTCGAAACGATCTCCTCGAGCATGATGTGGGCGATTTCCAGGGCGGCGTTATAAGCCTCTTCGAACGTATCGCCGGCGGTCACGGCCCCCGGAATATCCGGAATCTGGATGCCGATGGCGGTGTGTTCATCACCCCATTCGATGGCGATGGGATATTGCATGATGGTCTCCTGACTGAACGGGCTCATGACAAGCCCGCCCGTTTTCTGATGCTTCTGATGCTTCTGATGGTCCCGAGCGGCAGATCCTTCTTCGGATGCGGCACGGGGATCGAGTGGGGGCTGCTGGGGTGGACAAAAACATGATGACTGCCCCTTATTCGTTGCAGCATCCAGCCAGCGGCTTCCAGTTCGGCGATCAAATCCCTGCTTTTCACCTGTGACTCCTTGTCAGGTATGTCAGGGAAGCCTAGCCGTGCCGTTATCAAACATCGAATTCAAAGGTGTGTCTAGAGTTATCTATTCCTTCCTCGGCCTTTTATCGGGTAAATAAAAAGCTTGCTAACTAATGCTTTGATATTAGCTGCCTAAGCAGTAATATCTCACCAACTCTCTGCCTAAGCAGCTTTTGGTGGCCTAATGAAACATTTCACCCCGGACGACTTTCACAACTGCCATCTCGGCTTGCTCCTGGGCCGTGCCGCGTTGCTCAAGGACCGGATCATCGACGCCCATATGGTGCCGTACGGCATCACCGCCGCGCAGTTCAAGGTGTTGATCATCATGGCCCAGTTCGGGGTCGATACTCCGGCCGAGCTGTGCCGCCACCTGTCCCTGGACAGCGGTTCGATGACTCGCATGCTTGATCGCCTGGAGCAGAAAGATCTGCTCGCCCGTCGGCGCTCCGAAGGTGATCGGCGCCAGGTGCAACTGGTGCTCACGGCGCAGGGGCAGGTCCTTGCCGACCGTTTGCCGGAAATCGGTGCCGATGCGATGAACGAACTGGCAGGGGCTGTCACCCCGCAAGAGCTGCGGAGCCTGGAAGAGATCCTGAAGAAAATTTTGCTGGCGGCCGGGGACTCGATCACCCTGCTGCGGGTGGGTGAAAAAAATGAGCAGTAAAACCCTGCGTACCGGCTTCAGCCTGGTGTTCGTGTCGATGGTCCTGGCCGGTTGCGCCAGCTACAGCGGCCTGAACACCGAAGGCGTCAGCCTCGAGGCGAAAGACCTCAAGGCCGCTCAATCCCTCAAGGGCGTGACCCTGTCGCCGGCGGCCTGGCCGAAAAGCGACTGGTGGAAAAGCCTCGGCGATCCGCAACTCGATGGCCTGATCCGCGAAGCCCTGCGCGACAGCCCCGATATGCAGGTCGCCAGCGCGCGGGCGCATCAGGCCAGCGCAGCGGCCGATGCCGCCGATGCGGCGCGGACGCCGACCCTCGATGCCAGTGGCGGTATCACCCGTTCGCGCCTGCCACGGGACCAGGACCCCACCGGTCGCGGCGGCCTCTACGAGACCGTGCGCAAGGCGGGTGTCACCTTCAACTACAGCTTCGATCTCTGGGGCGGCCAGCGTGACGCCTGGGAAGCCGCGTTGGGCCAGGCGCGCGCCGCCGAAGTCGACCGCCAGGCCGCGCAACTGACCCTGGCCGCCGACGTGGCACGGGCCTACAGCAACCTGGGGCAGGCGCATATCGTCTATGACCTGGCCAACGATGACCTGCAGCGCACCCACAAGCTGCTGGACCTGGGCAAGCGTCGGCTGAGTTCCGGCATCGACAGCCACTACCAGTACCAGCAGACCGAAAGCCTGGCCGCCACGGCTGAAGAGCAGGTGATCGACGCCGGGAAAAAGCTGCAAAGCGCCAAGGTCGCCCTGGCCGTGTTGCTGGGCAAGGGCCCGGATCGCGGCAATGAGATCGCCCGGCCGAAAATCCTCCAGCCGAGCGCCGTGGCCTTGCCTTCGGTGCTGCCGGCGGAACTGCTGGGGCGGCGTCCGGACCTGGTGGCCGCGCGCTGGCGTGTCGAGGCCGCGAGCAAGGATATCGCTGCCGGCAAGACGCGTTTCTATCCCAACCTCAACCTGAGTGCCGCCGCCGGTGGCGAGTCGTTGCTGGGAGATGCGATGTTCGGTTCCCCCAGTCGCTTCTTCAGCATCGCGCCGACCGTCTCGTTGCCGATCTTCGATGGCGGTCGCCTGCGCGCCGGCCTCGACGCCAAGGACGCCGACTACGACCTGGCGGTGGCGCAATACAACAAGAGCCTGGTCCAGGCCCTGGGTGATGTCAGCGACACCCTCCAGCAACTGCGCGCCCTTGGCCAGCAGATCGTGGCCCAGCAACATGCGGCGGATATCGCCCAGGACTCCTATAACACGGTGTTGCAGCGCTATGGCGCGGGCATCGGCAACTACCTGGACGTACTCACCATCGAGCAGACCCTGTTGCAGGCCCAGCGTCAGCTGGCGGACCTGAATGCCCAGCAGATCGACCTCTCCATTGAACTGATGCAGGCCCTGGGAGGTGGTTTCCAGGCTGACAACATCGCCTCGAACGCCACCCGCCCCTCGGCTCAGACTTATTAATTCAAGGTACCTGCCATGGCCATTGCAACGAACACTACTGAAACAACCCAGGATGCTGGCAATTCCCGCAAGCGCAAGGTCATGCTGACCGGTCTCACCCTGCTGGTGATCCTTGGCGGCCTCGGTGTCTGGGGTTGGCATGAAGTCTACGGACGCTGGAACGAAAGCACCGACGACGCCTATGTCAACGGCAACGTGGTGGAAGTCACCCCGCTGGCGACCGGCACCGTGGTCAGCATCGGTGCCGATGACGGCGATCTGGTGCATGCCGGGCAGGTGCTGGTGAACTTCGATCCGAGTGACGCCAAGATCGGTCTGCAAAGCGCCGAGGCCAACCTGGCCAAGGCCGTGCGCCAGGTCCGCGGTCTGTACAGCAATGTCGACGGCATACGCGCCCAGGTCGCCGAGCAGAAGACAGCGGTGCAGAAGGCCCAGGAAAACTTTACCCGTCGCAAGAACCTGGCGGCCGGTGGCGCGATTTCCCAGGAAGAGCTGTCCCACGCCCGTGACGACCTGACCTCCGCCCAGAGCGCGCTGAACAACGTCCAGCATCAACTCAACAGCAGCAACGCCCTGGTGGATGACACCGTGGTATCCAATCACCCGGATGTCAAAGCCGCGGCCGCGCAACTGCGCCAGGCTTATCTGGCCAATGCGCGGACCACCCTGATTGCCCCGGTCACCGGCTATGTCGCCAAGCGCACCGTGCAATTGGGCCAGCGGGTTCAGCCGGGTACCGCGCTGATGGCGGTGATTCCCCTGGATCAGCTGTGGATCGACGCCAACTTCAAGGAAACCCAGCTGCGTGATATGCGCATCGGTCAGCCCGTGGACATCGAGGCCGACCTGTATGGCAGTTCGGTGAAATTCAGCGGCACCATCGACAGCCTCGGCGCCGGCACCGGCAGTGCCTTTGCCTTGCTACCGGCGCAGAACGCCACCGGCAACTGGATCAAGATTGTCCAGCGGGTGCCGGTGCGCATTCACATCAACGCCGAAGAGCTGGCCAAGCACCCGCTGCGGGTCGGCCTGTCGACCCAGGTCGAGGTCAACCTGCATGACCAGAGCGGCCCGGTGCTGGCCCAGCAGCCGCCGCAGAAGGCTTCGTTCAGCACCGATGTGTATGGGCAGCAACTGGCCGATGCCGATGCGGAAATTACCCGGCTGATCCATGAAAACAGCGCCACCGCGACGAAAACCGCGCAACGCTGAGTCGCCAATCCAGCCGCGACCCGAGCGTCGCGGCACCTGCCTCGTTTCCAAGGATTCGCGATGAGCTCGAACGCATCTTTCACTCCCCCCAGCCTGTTGCTCAGTACCATCGGCCTGTCGCTGGCGACCTTCATGCAGGTGCTCGACACCACCATCGCCAACGTGGCCTTGCCGACCATTTCCGGCAACCTGGGGGTGAGTTCGGAGCAGGGCACCTGGGTCATCACCTCCTTTGCCGTGAGCAACGCTATCGCCTTGCCGCTGACCGGCTGGCTGAGCCGGCGCTTTGGCGAGGTGAAACTGTTTATCTGGGCGACGATCCTTTTTGTCATGGCGTCGTTCCTCTGCGGTATTTCCACCTCGATGCCTGAACTGGTGGGCTTTCGCGTGCTGCAAGGGCTGGTCGCCGGGCCGCTGTACCCGATGACCCAGACGCTGCTGATTGCGGTCTATCCGCCGGCCAAGCGCGGCATGGCCCTGGCGCTATTGGCAATGGTCACGGTGGTCGCGCCGATTGCCGGGCCGATTCTCGGCGGCTGGATTACCGACAGCTACAGCTGGCCGTGGATCTTCTTTATCAACGTGCCCATCGGCGTATTCGCCGCGATGGTGGTCCGCCAGCAACTCAGGGCCCGGCCGGTGGAGATCAGTCGCCAGCCGATGGACTATGTCGGTTTGCTGACCTTGATCATTGGTGTCGGGGCCTTGCAGGTGATCCTCGACAAGGGCAATGACCTGGACTGGTTCGAGTCGAACTTCATCGTGATCGGTGCGGTCATCTCGGCGATTGCCCTGTCGGTGTTCGTGATCTGGGAGATGACGGACAAGCATCCGGTGGTCAATCTGCGGCTGTTCGCCTACCGCAATTTCCGTATCGGGACCATTGTGCTGATCCTCGGCTACGCCGGGTTCTTCGGCATCAACCTGATCCTGCCGCAGTGGTTGCAGACCCAGATGGGCTACACCGCGACCTGGGCCGGCCTCGCGGTGGCGCCGATCGGGATCCTGCCGGTACTGATGTCGCCTTTTGTCGGTAAATACGCCAATAAGGTCGATCTGCGCCTGCTCGCCGGCCTGGCGTTCCTGGCAATCGGCCTGAGCTGCTTTATGCGCGCCGGTTTTACCAACGAGGTGGACTTCGGGCATATCGCCATGGTGCAACTGTTCATGGGGATCGGTGTGGCGTTGTTCTTCATGCCGACCCTGAGCATCCTGATGTCGGACCTGCCGCCGAGCCAGATTGCCGACGGTGCCGGCCTGGCGACTTTCCTGCGTACGTTGGGGGGCAGCTTTGCCGCATCGCTGACCACCTGGATCTGGATTCGCCGGGCGGACCAGCACCATGCTTATCTCAGTGAAAGCATTACCCCCTTCGATCCCGCGACGCGCGACACCCTGAGCAATCTCGGTGGGGCGGGCACCCGGGCTTATGCCCAGTTGGATCAGGTGCTCACCAGTCAGGCGTACATGCTCTCGACCGTGGATTACTTTACGTTGCTGGGCTGGGGCTTCATGGGCTTGATGTTGCTGGTGTGGCTGGCCAAGCCACCGTTCGCGGCGAAGGCCGGGCCGGCGGCCGCGGGGCACTGACGATAATACGCACGGCACAAAACCTGTAGGAGCCTTGCGGGCCTATTCGCGGGCAAGCGACGCCCCTACAGGTCAGTGTTCAGGCTGGCGGCACGAAATCAAACGCCGCCAGTTGGAAACCCTGCTCGTCCACCTGCAAGGCCCAGCCCTGGCGATCCCAATCCCCCAGCACAATCCGTTTTGCCGCCTGCGCGCCGAGTTGCAGCTTGTGAATGGCCGGTCGATGGGTGTGGCCGTGGATCAGGGTCTGCACGCCATGCTGCTGCATGACCTGCACCACCTCATCCGGCGTCACATCGACAATGTCATTGGCTTTCATCCGCGTCTGCGCACGACTCTCGCTGCGCAATTTGCGCGCCAGCTTGTGGCGGGTGCGCAGCGGCAGATGCCGGAGGATGAACAAGGTGATGGGGTTGCGCAGATAACGACGCAGGCGCATATAGGCCTCGTCCCGCGTGCACAGGCTGTCGCCGTGCATCAACAGCACCGGCTCGTCATTCATCCGCACCACGCTCGGGTCCTTGAGCAGGGTCGCGCCGGCCGCTTTGCAAAAGGCGTTGCCCAGCAGGAAGTCACGATTGCCGTGCATCAGGAAAACCTGCGTGCCACTGTCGCTCAATGCGCGCAAGGCTGCGCAGATCGAGTCTTGAAAGGGGGTCATGGCATCGTCGCCGATCCAGACTTCGAAAAAATCGCCCAGGATGTACAGCGCTTGTGCCGAACGGGCGCGTCCGGCGAGGAAATCCAGAAACGCCCGGGTAATGTCCGGGCGCTCCTCTTCCAGATGCAAATCTGAAATCAGCAGTATCACTCAACGATCTCTGCTTTCTCGATGATCACGTCTTCTGCGGGTACGTCCTGGTGGCCGGCCTTCATGGTGGTGGCCACGCCTTTGATCTTGTCGACCACTTCAGTGCCGGAAACCACTTTGGCGAATACCGCGTAGCCCCAGCCCTGGACGGTCTTGGCGCTGTGGTTCAGGAAGCTGTTGTCGGTGACGTTGATGAAGAACTGCGCGGAGGCCGAATGCGGCTCCATGGTACGGGCCATGGCAACGCTGTACTTCTCGTTCGGCAGGCCGTTGTCGGCTTCGTTCTGGATGCTTGGGCGCTTGTCTTTCTTTTCTTTCATGCCAGGCTCGAAACCGCCGCCCTGGATCATGAAGTTGCCGATCACACGGTGGAAAACGGTGTTTTCGTAGTGGCCGGCGTTAACGTACTCGATGAAGTTGGCCACGGTGATCGGGGCTTTCTCGGCGTTCAGTTCCAGGACGATTTCGCCGTGGTTGGTGGTCAGTTTGACTTGGGTCATCTTGGCTACTCTTTGAAGGAATTCGTGGGTTTCGGCATGCGGGTACCGCTCGCGGGGCCGAACCGATCTGGCATAAAACGACCAGGTTGCGCAGTTTAGCGTGAGGCGCGGGAATTTCGAGGCGGTTTTTTCATCCCGGCACTATTAATAGCCGCCGTTTTCGGCGCGCCACTGTCAGCTGCCTGATCGCATCGGCTATGATAGCCGTTTTGATTGATCAGGCCGCCCCCGGCCGCGCAACCGCAAGCCCAAGGATCCTATGAGCAAGCCCACTGTCGACCCTACCTCGAACGTCAAGACCGGACCGGCTGTCCCGGTCAACTTCCTGCGCCCGATCATTCAGGCCGACCTGGACTCGGGCAAGCACACTCAGATCGTGACGCGTTTCCCGCCTGAGCCCAACGGCTACCTGCACATCGGCCACGCCAAGTCGATCTGCGTGAACTTCGGCCTGGCCCAGGAGTTCGGCGGCGTCACGCACCTGCGTTTCGACGACACCAACCCGGCCAAGGAAGACCAGGAATACATCGACGCCATCGAAAGCGACGTCAAGTGGCTGGGCTTCGAATGGTCCGGTGAAGTGCGCTATGCCTCGCAGTATTTCGATCAGTTGCACGACTGGGCGGTGGAGCTGATCAAGGCCGGCAAGGCCTACGTCGACGACCTGACCCCCGAGCAGGCCAAGGAATACCGTGGCAGCCTGACCGAGCCGGGCAAGAACAGCCCGTTCCGCGAGCGTTCGGTAGAAGAGAACCTCGACTGGTTCGCGCGCATGCGAGCCGGAGAATTCCCGGACGGCGCCCGCGTGCTGCGGGCCAAGATTGACATGGCTTCGCCGAACATGAACCTGCGCGACCCGATCATGTATCGCATCCGCCACGCTCATCACCACCAGACCGGCGACAAGTGGTGCATCTACCCGAACTACGACTTCACCCACGGTCAATCGGATGCCATTGAAGGCATTACCCACTCGATCTGCACCCTGGAGTTCGAAAGCCACCGTCCGTTGTACGAGTGGTTTCTGGAAAACCTGCCCGTGCCGGCGCATCCGCGGCAGTATGAGTTCAGCCGCCTGAACCTGAACTACACCATCACCAGCAAGCGCAAGCTCAAGCAGTTGGTGGACGAGAAGCACGTCAACGGCTGGGACGACCCGCGCATGTCGACGCTCTCGGGCTTCCGGCGCCGTGGCTACACGCCTAAATCCATCCGCAACTTCTGCGAAATGGTCGGCACCAACCGTTCCGACGGCGTGGTGGACTTCGGCATGCTGGAATTCAGCATCCGCGACGACCTCGACCACAGCGCGCCACGGGCCATGTGCGTGCTGCGTCCGCTGAAAGTCGTGATCACCAACTACCCGGAAGGCCAGGTCGAGAATCTCGAACTGCCGCGCCACCCGAAAGAAGACATGGGCGTACGGGCATTGCCGTTCGCCCGTGAGATCTACATTGATCGCGACGACTTCATGGAAGAGCCGCCCAAGGGCTACAAGCGCCTGGAGCCGACCGGTGAAGTGCGCCTGCGCGGCAGCTACGTGATCCGTGCCGACGAAGCAATCAAGGATGCCGACGGCAATATCGTCGAGCTGCGCTGCTCCTACGATCCTGAAACCCTGGGCAAGAACCCCGAAGGGCGCAAGGTCAAGGGTGTGATCCACTGGGTGCCGGCGGCGGCCAGCGTCGAGTGCGAAGTGCGCCTGTACGATCGCCTGTTCCGTTCGGCCAACCCCGAGAAAGCCGAAGACAGCGCCAGTTTCCTGGACAACATCAACCCTGACTCACTGCAAGTTCTCACGGGTTGTCGTGCTGAACCCTCGCTGGGCAATGCACAGCCGGAAGACCGTTTCCAGTTCGAGCGCGAAGGTTACTTCTGCGCGGATATCAAGGACTCGAAACCCGGTGCTCCGGTATTCAACCGTACCGTGACCTTGCGTGATTCGTGGGGCCAGTGATTCTTTAAGGACGCCGTTGTGCTAACGATCTACAACACGCTCACCAAGAGCAAAGAAGTCTTCAAGCCCCTGGATGGCAACAAGGTGCGCATGTATGTCTGCGGGATGACCGTGTATGACTACTGCCACCTGGGCCATGGCCGCAGCATGGTGGCCTTCGATCTGGTCACTCGCTGGTTGCGTTTCAGCGGGTATGACCTGACGTATGTGCGCAACATCACCGATATCGACGACAAGATCATCAATCGGGCCAACGAAAACGGCGAGTCGTTCGACGCGCTGACCGAGCGCATGATCACCGCGATGCACGAGGACGAGGCGCGCCTCAACATTCTCAAGCCGGACATGGAGCCGCGCGCCACGGATCATATCCCGGGCATGCTGACCATGATCCAGACCCTGATCGACAAGGGTTACGCCTACGCCCCGGGCAATGGCGACGTGTATTACCGCGTTGCCAAGTTCATGGGCTACGGCAAGTTGTCGCGCAAGAAAATCGAAGATCTGCGCATCGGGGCGCGGATCGAAGTCGACGAAGCCAAGCAGGATCCGCTGGACTTCGTCCTGTGGAAAGGCACCAAGCCCGGCGAGCCGAGCTGGGAGTCGCCGTGGGGCGCCGGGCGTCCGGGCTGGCATATCGAGTGCTCGGTGATGTCCACCTGCTGCCTGGGCGAGACCTTCGATATTCATGGCGGCGGCAGCGACCTCGAGTTCCCGCACCATGAAAACGAAATCGCCCAGAGCGAGGCGGCCACCGGCAAGACCTACGCCAATGCCTGGATGCACTGCGGCATGATCCGCATCAATGGCGAGAAGATGTCCAAGTCCTTGAACAACTTCTTCACCATTCGCGATGTGCTGGACAAGTACCACCCGGAAGTCGTGCGTTACCTGCTGGTGTCGAGCCACTACCGCAGCGCCATCAACTACTCGGAAGACAACCTCAAGGATGCCAAGGGCGCCCTGGAGCGTTTCTACCATGCGCTGAAAGGCCTGCCGAATGTGCCGGCAGCCGGTGGCGAGGCGTTCGTCGAGCGTTTCACCCGGGTGATGAACGATGACTTCGGCACGCCGGAAGCCTGTGCGGTGCTGTTCGAGATGGTGCGTGAGATCAACCGTCTGCGCGAGAGTGATCTGGCTGCGGCGGCCGGTCTGGCGGCGCGTCTGAAAGAGCTGGCCAGCGTGCTCGGCGTCTTGCAGTTGCAAGCCGACGACTTCCTGCAGGCGGGTGCCGAAGGGCGGGTCGATGGGGCTGAAGTCGACGCGCTGATCCAGGCACGTCTGGCGGCACGGGCCAACAAGGACTGGGCGGAATCCGACCGTATCCGCGACCAGATCACCGCCATGGGCGTGGTGCTGGAAGACGGCAAGGGCGGGACCACCTGGCGTCTGGCTGACTGAGTCGGGTTCCTGTGGCAACAGAAAACCGCCGATTGGCGGTTTTTTGTTGGGTGAAGGCCTTCAGCGTTGTGGCAACGCTGAGGGCTCCATCGCCTCAGGCATGCAGCGTTTCGGCGGCATACAAGGTGTTTTCCAGCAGGCAGGCGCGGGTCATCGGGCCGACGCCACCCGGAACCGGAGTGATCCAGCCGGCACGGGGCAGGGCGGTCTCGTAGACCACGTCACCCACCAGCTTGCCGTCTTCCTGGCGGTTGATGCCGACGTCGATGACGATGGCGCCTTCCTTGATCCACTCGCCCTTGACCAGGCCCGGCTTGCCGGCGGCCACCACCACCAGATCGGCACGGCCGACGTGGCCGGCCAGGTCCCGGGTGAAGCGGTGGGTGACGGTCACGGTGCAGCCGGCCAACAGCAGCTCCATGGCCATCGGCCGACCGACGATATTGGAGGCGCCGACAATCACCGCATCCATCCCGTACAGATCGACCCCGGTGCTTTCCAGCAGGGTCATGATGCCTTTCGGGGTGCACGGACGCAGCAACGGAATGCGCTGGGCCAGGCGACCGACATTATAAGGGTGGAAGCCGTCGACGTCCTTGTCCGGGCGAATGCGTTCCAGCAGCTTGGAGGCGTCCAGATGTTCGGGCAGCGGCAATTGCAGCAGCACGCCGTCGATCTGCGGATCGTCATTGAGGCGATCGATCAGGTCGGTGAGCGCCTGTTGGGTGGTGTCGCTAGGCAAGTCGTAGGCTTGTGAAATGAAGCCGACCTCTTCGCAGTCTTTACGCTTGTGCGAAACATAAACCTGAGAGGCAGGATCGCTGCCGACCAGAATCACCGCGAGGCCTGGCGTACGCAGGCCCTGCTGGCGACGCTCGGCGACACGTTGGGCGATCTGCTGGCGCAGACGGGCGGCGATCGCTTTGCCGTCGATTAGTTGTGCAGTCATGACGCGTGATTAACCATCGAGAGGGGTTGAAAAAGAGTGCGCATTCTCGCATGTCGTGGCGCGAGGGCAAAGGCGCTTGGTCCGGATATTCCCCTAAGCCCTTTATATATCTGAATTTTTTTTAGAAAAGAGTTGACGATCTTTCGGCTCGTCTATAACATTTGTCGCGCTTGTCGGGCATAGCCTAGCACTGGTTGAGAAGGTCGAGCAGAGTTGATGTCTGGCTCAGCAAGATTGAAGCACTTGGTTTGTAGTCGTCACCGAGTACAGATTAATAAGGCGCCCGTAGCTCAGCTGGATAGAGCATCCGCCTTCTAAGCGGATGGTCGCAGGTTCGAGTCCTGCCGGGTGCGCCATTAGGCAGCTTTGGCACAAGTAACGCAATATGGTGGGCGTAGCTCAGTTGGTAGAGCACAGGATTGTGACTCCTGTTGTCGTGGGTTCGATCCCCATCGTCCACCCCATATTTCGAAAAGCGCTAGATTAACAGTCTGGCGTTTTTGCTTTAAAGGCTTCATGCGCGGATGTGGTGGAATTGGTAGACACACTGGATTTAGGTTCCAGCGCCGCGAGGCGTAAGAGTTCGAGTCTCTTCATCCGCACCAAATAAAGTTTCATCAAGGCCGCTGGGTGTTGGTGAGGCTTAACAAGGAGGTCGATCTGATCGGTCTTTTTGAACAGGCAATATGGTGGGCGTAGCTCAGTTGGTAGAGCACAGGATTGTGACTCCTGTTGTCGTGGGTTCGATCCCCATCGTCCACCCCATATTCGAATAAAAACGCCAGATTAATTATCTGGCGTTTTTTTTCATCAGGTTTCGCCAAGGTCCGCTGACTTTTGCAAGGCCCAGTAAAGAAGCCGCCTTGAGCGGCTTTTTTATTGCCTCGAATTTCGCCATTCCTCGTTGCCTTGGGCACATTTCCAGCTTGTTCGTGAAGGTGTCTCTGTGCCTCGATCGGAATTTACTTGGCTGCAGTCTTCCAGTCCTTTTATCGGGTGGAGAGGGTTGCCTGGCGGCGTGGTTGGTCTTGCCGAGTCAAGGTGCGGGATATAACGACGGCGATAATGGCGATGGTACGAAGGCCATCGATGTCCTGGCGATACGCAATAGGCGAATGACTGGCGGCATGCTTCTGTGGCGGCGAACGTCCTGGTGAGGTCATCGTTGCCAGTTGCTCCAGTGCTTGGCTTGCATGATAAAGCGGCGCAGGTTGACTGTTAACCCGCCAAGGCAAAAGGCGGATCGCCGACCTGCGGGGCCTGTCGGTGTGCTGGCGCAATGCTCTCCCGCGGCTCTTCTATATAGTAGAAAGGTGATTGAGTGACCGCCTGTCCGAGACGCCTGGCTCAAGGGTGGCCTATGCCCAATGATTACCTGCTGTTTTTAGCCCTTTTCAGTAGGGTGACTTCTTGGGTCTGACCCTCTAGAATGCTTGCCCTTGCTTCTGAGGTCGGAAACGGCCGGCTAATGTCTGTGCAACGAGGAATATCCATGCAAGTTTCTGTTGAAAATACATCGGCTCTTGAGCGCCGCATGAGCATCACCGTGCCAGCTGAGCGCATCGAGACCCAGGTCAACAAGCGTCTGCAGCAGACTGCCCAAAAGGCCAAGATTGCAGGCTTCCGCCCTGGCAAGGTGCCAATGAGCGTGATTCGCCAGCGTTACGAGGCGGATGCCCGTCAGGAAGCCGTGGGCGATGTGATCCAGTCCTCCTTCTACGAAGCCGTGGTTGAGCAGAAGCTGAACCCGGCTGGTCAGCCTTCTGTCGAGCCGAAAGTGCTGGAGAAGGGCAAAGACCTGGAATACGTTGCTACGTTCGAAGTGTTCCCTGAGTTCACCGTTGCCGGTTTCGACTCCATCGCTGTCGAGCGCCTGAGCGCCGACGTGGCGGACTCGGATCTGGACAACATGCTGGAAATCCTGCGCAAGCAGAACACCCGTTTCGAAGTGGCCGATCGCGCCGCCCAGAACGAAGACCAGCTGAACATCGATTTCGTCGGCAAGGTCGACGGTGAAGTCTTCGCCGGTGGTTCCGCCAAGGGCACCCAACTGGTGCTGGGCTCCAATCGCATGATCCCGGGCTTCGAAGATGGCCTGGTAGGCGCTAAAGCCGGTGAAGAACGCGTTCTGAGCCTGACTTTCCCTGCTGACTACCAGAACCTGGACCTGGCTGGCAAAGCTGCCGAGTTCACCGTGACCGTCAATACTGTGTCCGCACCGACCCTGCCTGAGCTGAACGAAGCCTTCTTCGCCCAGTTCGGCATCAAGGAAAGCGGCATTGACGGCTTCCGCACCGAAGTTCGCAAGAACATGGAGCGTGAGCTGCGCCAGGCGATCAAATCCAAGGTCAAGAACCAGGTCATGGACGGTCTGCTGGCCGCCAACCCGATCGAAGTGCCGAAGGCCCTGCTGTCCAACGAAGTGGATCGTCTGCGCGTGCAGGCCGTTCAGCAGTTCGGCGGCAACATCAAGCCTGACCAACTGCCGGCCGAGCTGTTCGAAGAACAAGCCAAGCGCCGCGTCGTGCTGGGCCTGATCGTGGCTGAGGTGGTCAAGCAGTTCGAGCTCAAGCCTGACGAAACCCGCGTGCGTGAGCTGATCCAGGAAATGGCCTCGGCCTACCAGGAGCCAGAGCAGGTTGTGTCGTGGTACTACAAGAACGACCAGCAACTGAACGAAGTTCGTTCGGTTGTGCTGGAAGAACAAGTTGTGGATACTGTTCTGCAGAAGGCGAATGTGACCGATAAATCGGTCTCCTACGAAGAAGCAGTCAGGCCGGTGGAAGCTCCACAAGCCGACTGATTTTCTGACTCGTTGGAAATACACACCATAAGCCAGCCTCGCGCTGGCTTATGCGTATTCAAGACATGACTATTTGGGAGTGACTGCAGAGCATGTTCCGTAATTCTTATATTCAGCAGAACTCTGATATCCAGGCCGCAGGCGGCCTGGTCCCGATGGTTGTCGAGCAGTCCGCTCGTGGCGAGCGCGCCTATGACATCTACTCGCGCCTTCTCAAGGAGCGGGTGATTTTTCTGGTGGGCCCGGTAGAGGACTACATGGCCAACCTGATCTGTGCGCAGCTGCTGTTCCTTGAAGCGGAAAACCCGGACAAGGACATCCATCTCTATATCAACTCCCCGGGCGGTTCGGTGACAGCGGGCATGTCGATCTACGACACCATGCAGTTCATCAAGCCAAACGTGTCGACCACCTGTATCGGCCAGGCGTGCAGCATGGGCGCGTTCCTGCTGACGGCCGGTGCCGAAGGCAAGCGTTTCTGCCTGCCGAACTCGCGTGTGATGATTCACCAGCCACTGGGCGGTTTCCAGGGCCAGGCGTCGGATATCGAAATCCATGCCAAGGAAATCCTCTTCATTCGCGAGCGTCTCAACACGCTGATGGCCAAGCATAGCGGGCGCACGCTGGAAGAAATCGAGCGCGATACCAACCGTGACAACTTCATGAGCGCAGAAGCCGCGCGTGACTACGGGTTGATCGATGCAGTGATCGACAAGCGCCCCGCTTAACATTAAGCAGCGCAAAATAGGGCTGGTCGGCTGTTCCGATCACCAGCGGGCTTGAAAAAGCCCGCAATAGCCTTCATCTTGTGTTGCAAGCCTATCGGATTTGGATCGAACGAATGACTGACACCCGCAACGGCGAGGACAACGGCAAGCTGCTCTATTGCTCCTTCTGCGGCAAAAGCCAGCATGAAGTACGCAAGTTGATCGCCGGCCCCTCGGTCTTTATCTGCGACGAGTGCGTCGACCTGTGCAATGACATCATCCGTGAGGAGGTGCAGGAAGCACAGGCTGAAAGCAGCGCGCATAAATTGCCTTCGCCTAAAGAAATCAGCGGCATCCTTGATCAGTATGTGATTGGTCAGGAGCGTGCGAAAAAGGTTCTGGCGGTAGCGGTCTACAACCACTACAAGCGTCTGAACCAGCGTGACAAGAAAAGTGACGACGTCGAGCTCGGCAAAAGCAACATCCTGCTGATCGGTCCGACCGGCTCGGGTAAGACCTTGCTGGCTGAAACCCTCGCTCGCCTGCTGAATGTGCCGTTCACCATCGCTGACGCAACCACCCTCACCGAGGCGGGTTATGTGGGCGAAGACGTGGAAAACATTATTCAGAAACTGTTGCAGAAGTGCGACTACGATGTGGAAAAGGCCCAGATGGGCATTGTCTACATCGATGAAATCGACAAGATTTCCCGCAAGTCCGATAACCCGTCGATCACCCGGGACGTTTCCGGTGAAGGCGTGCAACAGGCCTTGCTGAAGTTGATCGAAGGCACGGTGGCCTCCGTTCCGCCCCAGGGCGGTCGCAAGCACCCACAGCAGGAATTCCTGCAAGTGGACACCCGCAACATCCTGTTTATCTGTGGTGGTGCGTTCTCAGGTCTGGAAAAGGTTATTCAGAACCGTTCCACCCGTGGTGGCATCGGTTTCAGCGCCGAAGTGCGTAGCAAGGAAGAAGGCAAGAAGGTCGGTGAATCCCTGCGTGAAGTCGAACCTGACGATCTGGTCAAGTTCGGTCTGATCCCGGAATTCGTCGGTCGCCTGCCGGTCCTGGCCACGCTTGACGAGCTGGATGAGGCTGCGTTGATGCAGATTCTCACCGAGCCGAAGAACGCCTTGACCAAGCAGTATGCCAAGTTGTTCGAAATGGAAGGGGTTGACCTGGAATTCCGTGCCGATGCACTGAAATCCGTTGCCAAGCGTGCCCTGGAGCGTAAAACCGGTGCCCGTGGCCTTCGTTCGATCCTCGAAGGCGTCCTGCTCGACACCATGTATGAAATCCCCTCGCAGTCCGAGGTGAGCAAAGTGGTGATCGATGAAAGCGTGATCGAGGGTAAATCCAAGCCGCTGTACATCTACGAGAACAGTGAGCTGCAGGCAAAGGCCGCGCCTGACGCCTGAGTGCGGCAGACTGTGACCTGACAAGGGGCCTTCGGGCCCCTTTTCTTTTGGCGCTTGTTTTTTTCCGAACAAGCCCCCATCTTGGTTTCAAGCTTATCCATCTGTTTCCGGCCGTACGGCCGCCGTAGAGGCGAAATCATGAAGACAACCATCGAATTGCCTCTCCTGCCATTGCGTGATGTCGTGGTGTATCCGCACATGGTGATCCCGCTGTTCGTGGGGCGCGAGAAATCTATCGAAGCCCTCGAGGCCGCGATGACGGGCGACAAGCAGATCCTGCTGCTGGCCCAACGTAATCCTGCCGATGATGACCCGGGCGAAGATGCGCTGTATCGCGTAGGTACAGTCGCCACCGTATTGCAGTTGCTGAAATTGCCTGATGGCACCGTCAAGGTGCTGGTCGAGGGCGAGCAGCGCGGCACCGTCGAGCGTTTCAGCGAGGTTGACGGCTACTGCCGCGCCGAAGTGGCGCTGATCGACGAGGTCGATGCCCCGGACCGTGAGTCCGAAGTCTTTGTCCGCAGCCTGCTGGCACAGTTCGAACAATATGTGCAGTTGGGCAAGAAAGTCCCGGCTGAAGTGCTGTCGTCGTTGAACAGCATCGACGAGCCGAGCCGCCTGGTCGATACCATGGCCGCGCACATGGCCTTGAAGATCGAACAGAAGCAGGAAATTCTCGAAATCGTCGACCTGTCGGCCCGTGTCGAGCACGTGCTGGCCCTGCTCGACGCCGAAATCGACCTGCTGCAGGTCGAGAAACGCATCCGTGGTCGCGTCAAGAAGCAGATGGAGCGCAGTCAGCGCGAGTACTACCTGAATGAGCAAATGAAAGCCATTCAGAAGGAACTGGGCGACAGCGACGAAGGCCATAATGAAGTCGAAGAGCTGAAAAAGCGCATCGATGCCGCCGGTCTGCCGAAAGATGCCATGACCAAGGCCCTGGCCGAGTTGAACAAGCTCAAGCAGATGTCGCCGATGTCCGCGGAAGCGACCGTGGTGCGCTCCTACCTCGACTGGTTGGTGCAGGTGCCGTGGAAGGCCCAGAGCAAGGTGCGCCTGGACCTGGCGCGGGCCGAAGATATTCTCGACGCGGACCATTATGGCCTGGACGAAGTCAAGGAGCGTATCCTCGAATACCTCGCCGTGCAGAAGCGCGTGAAGAAAATTCGGGGGCCGGTACTGTGCCTCGTCGGGCCTCCGGGCGTGGGTAAAACTTCCCTGGCTGAGTCGATTGCTCACGCGACCAATCGAAAATTCGTACGCATGGCCCTCGGTGGCGTGCGTGACGAAGCGGAAATTCGTGGTCATCGACGGACTTATATCGGTTCGATGCCAGGAAGATTGATACAAAAGATGACAAAGGTTGGCGTGCGCAACCCGCTGTTCCTGCTCGATGAAATCGACAAGATGGGCAGCGACATGCGTGGCGATCCGGCCTCGGCGCTGCTCGAGGTGCTGGACCCGGAACAGAACCACAATTTCAACGACCACTACCTGGAAGTTGACTACGACCTGTCCGATGTCATGTTCCTCTGCACCTCCAACTCGATGAACATCCCGCCGGCGCTGCTCGACCGGATGGAAGTGATCCGCCTGCCGGGTTACACCGAGGACGAGAAGATCAACATCGCCACCAAGTACCTGTCGCCCAAGCAGATCCAGGCCAATGGCCTGAAGAAGGGCGAGCTGGAATTCGAGGTCGAGGCGATTCGCGACATCATTCGCTACTACACCCGCGAAGCCGGTGTGCGGGGGCTGGAGCGGCAAATCGCCAAGGTCTGCCGCAAGGCGGTGAAAGAGCACTCCCTGGAAAAACGCTTCTCGGTCAAGGTTACCTCCGACCTGCTGGAGCATTTCCTCGGCGTGCGTAAATTCCGCTACGGCCTGGCCGAGCAACAGGATCAGATCGGTCAGGTCACGGGCCTGGCCTGGACCCAGGTCGGTGGCGAGTTGTTGACCATCGAAGCCGCCGTGGTGCCGGGCAAGGGCCAGTTGATCAAGACCGGTTCCCTGGGCGATGTCATGGTCGAGTCGATCACCGCCGCGTTGACCGTGGTGCGCAGCCGCGCCAAGAGCCTGGGGATCCCCCTGGACTTCCATGAGAAGCGCGACACCCATATCCATATGCCGGAAGGGGCGACGCCGAAAGACGGCCCTAGCGCTGGTGTAGGAATGTGTACGGCCCTGGTGTCAGCCTTGACTGGCATTCCTGTGCGTGCCGACGTGGCCATGACCGGTGAAATTACCTTGCGCGGTCAGGTGCTGGCCATTGGTGGTTTGAAGGAAAAATTGCTGGCGGCACATCGTGGTGGGATCAAGACCGTCATCATTCCAGAAGAGAATGTGCGCGATCTGAAGGAAATTCCTGACAATATCAAGCAGGATCTTCAGATTAAACCGGTTAAATGGATTGACGAGGTCCTGCAAATTGCGCTGCAATACGCGCCGGAGCCCTTGCCAGATGTGGTTCCGGAGATCGTCGCGAAAGATGAGAAGCGCGACTCCGATTCTAAGGAAAGAATCAGCACGCATTAAGTACGGATCAAGCCTGGGTGGCTTCCTTGACAGCTTTTTAGAGCCCTTGTTATAAAGCGGCTCTTAAGTGTCTGTAGGCCATTCAGCACAGGTTTAGCTTTCACCCAAAAACTTAGAAATATACTCAATAGATATAAGGGGACTTAGAGTGAACAAGTCGGAACTGATTGATGCTATCGCTGCATCCGCTGATATCCCGAAAGCTGCTGCTGGCCGTGCGCTGGATGCAGTCATCGAATCCGTCACTGGCGCTCTGAAGGCTGGCGACTCCGTTGTACTGGTAGGTTTCGGCACCTTCTCCGTGACCGACCGTCCTGCTCGCATCGGTCGCAACCCTCAGACCGGTAAGACGCTGGAAATCGCTGCTGCCAAAAAGCCAGGTTTCAAAGCCGGCAAAGCACTGAAAGAAGCTGTCAACTGACATTCGTTCAAGCCTTTGCCTATCCGGGTCGGGTTATTGCCTGATCTGGCCGCGGAGCGGTGAAGCGGTCGGCCAGGGTCCTTTTTCAGGGCCGGCCTGACACGCCGAGGGACGCGTATCGAGCCCTCATCCGCTCTGCCAGTTACGAGAAGGCGCATCCTCGGATGCGCCTTTCTTCTATCCGGATTCTACCCACGCTCCACGGTTGCCCACATTGAAGTTCAACCGTTTCTGGGGGACGCATGCTGCAAAATATCAGGGACAATTCACAAGGCTGGATTGCCAAGACCATCATCGGAGTCATCGTCGCATTGATGGCGCTGACCGGTTTCGATGCCATTTTCAGGGCCACCTCCACTAGCCAGGACGCGGCCAAGGTCAACGGTGACGAGATCACCCAGACCGAGCTGAGCCAGGCGGTCGACATGCAACGTCGCCAACTCATGCAACAGCTGGGCAAGGATTTCGATGCCTCGTTGCTGGATGAGAAAATGCTCCGCGAATCCGCCCTCAAGGGGCTGATCGATCGCAAGCTGCTGCTGCAGGGCGCCGAGAAGTCGAAGTTCGCTTTCTCCGAGGGTGCTCTGGACCAGGTCATCCTGCAAACCCCTGAATTCCAGGTGGACGGCAAGTTCAGCTCCGATCGTTTCGACCAGGTGATTCGTCAACTGGGCTACGGTCGTATGCAATTCCGCCAGATGCTGGCTCAGGAAATGCTGATCGGCCAGATCCGTGCCGGTCTGGCGGGCAGTGGTTTCGTCACTGATGCCCAGGTACTGGCGTTTGCCCGTCTGGAAAAACAGACCCGCGATTTCGCTTCGCTGAACGTGCCGGTCGATCTGTCGGCGGTCAAGCTGACCGATGACGAGGTCAAGGCCTACTACGACAAGCACGCCAAGGAGTTCATGACGCCGGACCAGGTGGTCGTCGATTACCTGGAGCTGAAGAAGTCCTCGTTCTTCGATCAGGTCACCGTCAAGGATGAAGACCTGCAGGCGCTGTATCAGAAAGAAACCGCGAACCTCGCTGAACAGCGTCGTGCCGCGCACATTCTGATCGAAGTGAATGACAAGGTGAACGACGCACAGGCCAAGGCGAAGATCGAAGAGATCCAGCAGCGCCTGGCCAAGGGTGAGCATTTCGACGCCCTGGCCAAGGAGTTCTCCCAGGACCCGGGTTCGGCCAGCCATGGCGGTGACCTTGGTTTCGCCGGCCCGGGTGTCTATGACCCGGCCTTTGAAAAGGCGCTGTATGCCTTGACCAAGGACCAGGTGTCGGGACCGGTGCGCAGCGAGTTCGGTTATCACCTGATCAAGTTGCTGGGCGTCGAGGCACCGCAAGTGCCGACCTTCGCCAGCCTGAAGGACAAGCTGACCCGCGAGCTGAAAAACCAGCAAGTGGAACAGCGTTTCGTCGAGGCGACCAAGCAGCTCGAAGACGCCTCGTTCGAAGCTTCCGACCTGGCCCAGCCGGCCCAGGACCTGAACCTGAAGGTGCACACCTCGGCGCCGTTCGGGCGTGAAGGTGGTGAAGGTGTAGCAGCCAACCGTGCCGTCGTGACGGCGGCGTTCAGTCCGGAAGTGCTGGATGAGGGTGCCAACAGCACCGCCCTCGAGCTGGATCCGGACACCGTGGTGGTATTGCGTGCCAAGGAACACCACAAGCCTGAGCAACTGCCTCTGGCCAGCGTGGATGCGCCGATTCGCAAGCAATTGACCAAGGAGCACGCCACGGCGGCGGCCAAGGTCAAGGCTGACGAACTGATCGCCAGCCTGCGTGAAGGCAAGGCACTGCCGGCCGGCCAGACCTGGAAAACCCAGGAAGCCGTCACCCGCGGTCAGGAAGGTGTTGATCCGGCAGTGCTGCAAGCGCTGTTCCGCATGCCCAAGCCCGAAGGCAAGGACAAGCCGACCTTCAGCACCGTGACCCTGGCTGATGGCAGCCTGGTGCTGGTGCGTCTGAACGGCGTGAACGAAGGCGCGGCACCAAGCGAAGAAGAGAAGGCGTCCTATCGTCGCTTCCTCGCCTCCCGTGCCGGCCAGCAGGACTTCGCGGCCTACCGCAAGCAGCTGGAAGGCCAGGCGGACATCAAGCGCTTCTGAGGCACTTGATTCAGCCAACGCTCGCTACATAAAAAAAGACCGCTCATTGA
>NZ_JALLJA010000007.1:0-335205 GCF_023242385.1 Pseudomonas sp. MWU12-2345
ACGGGTGATGATTTCGAACTGGTCGATATTGCTGGCGTTCAGGCCCGCACCATCGATGGAGACGCTGCCCCGATCAACCTGATACCCCGTGAGCTGGCCGTTGGTAATCACCGGCTTGCCCGTGGTCAAGGTCGCCTGCGGGGTATTGATAAAGCCGCAACCGTTGCAACTGATGCCATAGGGGTTGGCCACAATCACATGGGCCGACTGCCCCGCCACTTCGGTATAACCGCGCAACTGGCTCGGGCTCGCGCCATTCACCTCATTGAGAATGATATTGGCCGCCGTGCCGTTGAGGTTCTGGTTACCCAGAATAATCCCGCCCAGTTGCGTCGACTGGGTCCGCGCGGTGGCGTTGTTGAGAATGACCCCGTTGGTCCCGACGTTGTAATCGGTGAACTGGTTATGCGACAGCCCCTGGGCATTCGGCGCGGCAATATTGACGATGGGTACGCCATTGCCCGCCTGCCCCAGCGTCGTACCCGGCGCACTGACCACGATCCCATCCGCCTGAACCAGCAACGGCTGCCAGAACATCGCGTTCGCCAGAATGAACGCCAGCCCGCGCTTGGGTAGTCCCCAAAAGTGCTCACGGTTTTTCAGGGCAGCAGAAGGCTGGCCCACGAGGAAGGCAAACTGACGAACATCCATGTCGGGATCTCGATGCAACGAAGGCAATGAATTGAGTTAAAAAAGCACGGCACCTCACGCCCGAGCGAACCGCTCATTGAGCAGCACCAGGTCAGGGCATGGATCGATACGGGGCTAGAGCAGGCGTTCGCAAATGCGAGTCAGCACCTTGCAGGTCGATGGTCTTGATGGAGAAACGGCGCCGTGCCTGCCTCCATATCGCAAATCCTTTTGGATAGCCTTGTGCCATCAACGGGCGCGATCATAGGGTGGCCATTTAATGGCGTCAATAAAATGTACCAATTTATTTCAATGTAGATACATAGCTTCTGAAGGGGGAATGTCCCCCTCCATCCGTTACACCGGAATTTTTAGCGCCTTCTTGTACGATCGTACCTAAAGCTCGCTCAACCCAAGCCGATAACCGAACGAAGCCCTGACTCGATCAGGTGACCGAATAATAAAAGCCGCTTTGCAAGGACAGGTCCCATGCCTATGTTCCGCACGATCCAAGCCCGCTACACGCTGTTTCTGGTCCTGTTCGTCCTGCTGCTGTTCGTCCTGACCGTGGTCGGGATCAGCCAGTTGGTCGCGCCCACGTTGCGCAAGACCGAGGAACAGGTCGTACTCAACCGCGTGGCCGAAGTGGCCGAGCAGATCAAGAACGAGTTGAACAAGGTCCAGGCCCAGCAGCGCAGCATCACCCAGACCATTCCCCTGCTCGACAGCGACACCATCGACAAGGTCCTGCCTGGCCTGGTGGATCAGTACGGCGAGCTGAAGGTCTTCGGCGGCGGCATCTGGCCCCTGCCCGGCCAGCGCACGCCGGGGCGGAACAAGCACAGCACCTTCTGGCACCGCGATGCCAACGGCCAGTTGAAGGTCAATACCTTCTGGAACAGCGCCGAAGCGCCCAACTATTACGAGCAGCCCTGGTACAAGGGCGGCATGGCCACCCCGCGCGGCCAGTGCGCCTGGGCGGCCGCCTACAAGGATGACGCCAGCCAGGAGCCACGCACCAACTGCGCCATGGCCATCCAGCGCGACGGCGTGCCCTACGGCGTCTCGACCATCGACGTGACCCTGGGCTTTTTCAACGACCTGGTGGCGCGCAAGGAAAAAGACATCGGCGGTGAAATGCTGATCGTCGAAGCCGACGGCAAGATCATCAGCAACAGCACCCATATCAACAGCCCGGTGGTGCTCAAGAACATCAGCGACCTGGCCGGCAGCTCGGCCTTCGCCGCGCAGGTCAAGACCGCCCTGCAGAACCGTGACGCCGCGTCCCACCGCGTGGAATTCAACAACGACGGCGTGGCCAGCACCTTCTTCATGCGCCCCATCGAAGGCACCCCCTGGTTCCTCGCCACCGCCCTGCCGACCCAGTTGATCACCGCCCAGCGCGATGACGTGCTCAACACCCTGGCCCTGCTGCAGATTCCGATGATCGTGCTGCTGGTACTGTTGCAGGTGTATGCCATCCGTCAGTTGATCAACCGGATGCGCGCGCTCAAGACCAATATCGACGCATTGTCCGCCGGCGATGCCGACCTGACCCGACGCATCACCATCCGTGCCGAGGATGAACTGGGGGCCATCGGTCACTCGGTGAACCGCTTTATCGTCTACCTGCAGAACATGATCGGCGAAGTCACCCAGGCCACCGGCGACATGGCCTCCAGCCTGGACAAGCTGCAACAGACCTCGGCCCATACCAACCAGATCCTTACCCGTCACGCCTCGGAAACCGAGCAGACGGTCACCGCCATCACCGAGATGAGCGCCACCGCCGACACCGTGGCCGAGAATGCCGCCGAAACCGCGGCCTTCACCCAACGCGCCAACGAACACGCCGACCGTTCGCGGGTGGTGGTAGGCGAGGCTTCCAGCAGCGTGGTCGCGCTGATCGACGAAGTGTCCAGCGCCACCCACAAGGTCGAGAGCATGCAGCAGGACGCCCAGCGCATCACCGAGATTCTCGGGGTGATCGGCGCCATTGCCGGGCAGACCAACCTGCTGGCCCTGAACGCCGCCATCGAGGCCGCCCGCGCCGGCGAGCAGGGTCGCGGCTTTGCGGTGGTGGCCGACGAGGTTCGCGCCCTTGCCGCCCGGACCCAGGCCAGCACCTCGGAAATCAACGAGATGTTGACCCGCCTGACCCAGGGCGTCAGTTCATCGGTAGCGGCCATGGAAAATACCCAGGCCAGCTGTCAGTCCGCGGCCGACGCCACGGCGCGGGTCAACGCCGGGCTCGATGAGATGGCCGGCTCCGTCAGCCATATCAACAGCCTCAGCACCCAGATCGCCACGGCCGCCGAACAGCAGAGTTCGGTGACCGAAGAGATCAACCGCAGCATGGTGCAGATCCGTCATATGGTCGAAGAACTGGTCCAGAGCGGCCATGCCACCGATGACAACACCCGCAGCCTGCTGGACGCCAACAACCGTGTCAGCGCGTTGATGGGCCGCTTCAAGGTCAAGTAAACCCCTGCCGGTCGTGCCTGCCTCTGGCGGGCACGACCGCCGGTCTTGTACCGATTTCGTACATTACGAAATATTTTGTATCACCTATGCTCATCATTGTTTCCGCCCTTTAACAAGGAACGCAGTCGGAGCAGAGCTATGGAACAACCTTCTTTCCAGCCTTATGCCAAGACGCTCAGCAACGAAATCTACATAGAAGCCGATATCGAGACGGTCTACGCCTACGTGACCCAGCCCGATCACTGGCATGAATGGCACCCCACCTCCGTCAGCGCCGATAACGGCATCCATGGCCCCTTGCCCAAGGATCATCGTTTCACCGAAATCATCGACCTGCTGGGTCTGCGGATCGAGATGAACTATCGGGTCGTCATCGCCGAGGCCCCGTGTGAGTTCAAAATGGCCTTCACTTCTTCGGTGGTCGATGGCTGCATCGACTACAGTTTGTTGCGTGACGGCCATGGCACGCGATTTATCCGCACCTTGCAGTACATCACCGAACTGAACCTCGGCGGTTTGCACGCTCGCATGGCCGAACTCTCGACCCGGGCGATGGACAATCTCAAGCATCTGTTGGAAATGCCGCAGCGCTCTACCGCCTGACGCCCGCGGGCGCATCCGTTAATCCAGGGTTAATCGCCGGTCACCAGCATCGCTGAGATTCCTCTGGAGATCCGATATGTCCAATGCCCGCGCGCTCATGCTCGGCGGCCTGTTCCTGGCCGCGTCCCTGCCTGTCCTGTCCCACGCAGCCGAAGGCCCGGCCTATGGCCCGGAACTGCAAGGTTTCGAATACCCTTATCCGGTCCAGCATTTCGCCTTCCAATCCCAAGGCAAGTCCCTGCAGATGGGCTACATGGATGTCCCGCCCAGCGGCAAAGCCAATGGCCAGAACATTGTGCTGATGCACGGCAAGAACTTCTGCGGGGCCACCTGGGACTCGTCGATCAAGGCCCTGAGCGCCGCCGGCTACCGGGTGATCGCCCCGGACCAGATCGGTTTCTGCACCTCCAGCAAACCTGACAGCTACCAGTACAGCTTCCAGCAGCTGGCCAATAACACCCATGCCCTGCTGGAAAAACTCGGTATCGAGAAAACCCTGATCCTGGGTCACTCCACCGGCGGCATGCTCGCCACCCGCTATGCCCTGCTCTACCCGCAGCAGGTCGAACGCCTGGCGCTGGTCAACCCCATCGGCCTGGAAGACTGGAAAGCCCTCGGCGTACCCTATCGCAGCGTCGACCAATGGAACGAGCGCGAGCTGAAGCTCAACGCCGAGGGCATCCGCAATTACGAACGCAACACCTACTACGCCGGGCATTGGAAACCCGAGTTCGACCGCTGGGTCGATATGCTCGCCGGCCTGAACAAAGGCCCCGGTCACGTCGCGGTCGCCTGGAACTCGGCGCTGATCTACGACATGATCTTCACCCAGCCGGTCTACTACGAGTTCAAGGACCTGAAGATGCCCACCCTGTTGCTGATCGGCACCGCCGACACCACGGCCATCGGCAGCGATATCGCACCACCCGAGGTCAAGGCGCGGATCGGGCACTACGACGTACTCGGCAAACAGGTGGCGAAACTGATCCCGCGCTCGACCCTGGTGGAATTCCCGGGACTGGGTCACGCCCCGCAGATGGAAGAACCGGCGCGTTTCCACAAGGCCCTGCTCGAGTGGCTGGCCAGCCAACAATAATGAGGAAAGAGTGAATGACCCTACAGATCGCGGTAATCGATGACTGGCAAGGCGTGGCCGCCGAGGCGGTGGACTGGAGTGCCTTGAATGCCGTGGGCCAGGTCAGCTTTCTCCACGACTACCCGGCCGATACCGCGACCATGGCCGAGCGCCTGGGCGGTTTCGAGGTGATCTGCGTGATGCGCGAACGCAGCCCGTTCAACGAGGCCCTGCTGCGCCAACTGCCGCGCCTGAAGCTGCTGGTGACCGGCGGCATGCGTAACGCCGCCCTCGATATCAAGGCCGCCAACGCCCTGGGCATCCAGGTCTGTGGCACCGACAGCTACAAACAGGCCGCTCCGGAGCTGACCTGGGCCCTGATCATGGCCGCCAACCGCAACCTGCTCAAGGAGGCCAACTCCTTGCGCGCCGGGCACTGGCAGCAAGGCCTGGGCGGCGACCTGTATGGCAAGACCCTGGGCATTCTCGGCCTGGGCAGCATCGGCCAGCGCATTGCCGGCTACGGCAAGGCCTTCGGCATGCGGGTCATCGCCTGGAGCGAGAATCTCACCGCCGAACGCGCCGCCGAATCCGGCGTGGAGTACGTCAGCAAGGCCGAGCTGTTCAAGCAGGCCGACCTGCTCTCCGTGCACCTGGTGCTGAGCGAGCGTTCCCGTGGCCTGGTGGACGCCAAGGCCCTGGGCTGGATGAAACCGTCGGCCTACCTGATCAACACCGCGCGCGGGCCGATCGTCGACGAACAGGCACTGATCGCGGCCCTTGAGCACGGCCGGCTGGCCGGTGCCGCCCTGGACGTCTTCGAACAGGAACCTTTGCCCGCCGACCATCCGTTCCGTACCCTGGACAATGTCCTGGCTACGCCCCATGTCGGCTATGTCAGCCAGAACAACTACCGGCTGTTCTACAGCCAGATGATCGAGGACATCCAGGCCTGGGCCGCCGGACAGCCAATCCGCCTGCTGAGTTAAACGCGCGACGGCCTGGGTGGCGCAGTTGCTGCCCAGTCACCAGCGCACCATTCTAGAGCACCCGAACTTCGACCCCGCGCCAGTAGCGTGCAGCCGTTCCGGGGCAGCCCTCCCGGATCGCCTGTGACATAGATCAAATGCACCGCACTTTCCCAACATTCGTCTAAACAACGCCCTCCACGGCGGCAACATCTCTCCTACACTGACTTTCGGGCTTGCTGACCGCTCAGTCATTTTGATGAAAAAAAGTCGAAACTTCTGAAACCGCGGTCGGTCAGGTTAAAGGTAGGGCGTCTGTTCCGGGTGTTTGGCGGGCAGGCGCTTCCCCACTCTTTCTTGCCTCCGTGCGACGTGCCTGCTTCGCCCAGTCGCCCGGAACCGGTGTGTCCGACCAAAGGAAGCGGTTTGGGCACGCTGTATGAAAGAAAGGAAGAACCAGATCAAATAAGACGGGAGAGACACATGATCAGCGCTGCGTTGGAAACTCAGGGAGAGCATTTGAATCAGGCCAGCGAAGCGGTCCCCGTGTCAGCCCCCTTGGCGGGAGGAAAGCCTGTGTTGACGGCCCCCGCTGTCAATCCCAACAAGAAAAAGGTGCTGTTCGTCACCTCCGAGTTCGCCGACCTGGTCAAGACCGGCGGCCTGGGCGACGTGTCCGCCGCCCTGCCGCGGGCCATGCATCACCTGCACGATGTGCGGGTACTGATCCCCGGTTATCCGCAGGTGATGAACAGCGATAACCCGATTCATATCATCGGCGAACTGGGGGGCCATGCCGCACTGCCGCCGTGCAAGATCGGTCGCATGGACCTGCCCGACGGCCTGGTGATCTACGTGCTGATCTGCCCCGAGCTGTTTGAGCGGGAAGGTACGCCCTACGGCGCCAACAACGGGCGCGACTGGCCGGACAACCATATCCGCTTCGCCCGCCTGGGCCTGGCCGCCGCCGATATCGCCGCCAACCTGGCACAGATCCACTGGACCCCGGACCTGGTCCACGCCCACGACTGGCCCGCCGGCCTGGCCCCAGCCTATATGCACTGGCGCGGCCAGCGTACCCCGACCCTGTTCACCATTCACAACCTCGCTTATCAGGGCGTGGTCAGCCTTGCCTGCTGCCCGGAACTGGGGATCCCACCCCATGCCCTGCAACAGGAAGGCATGGAGTTCTACGGCAAGCTGTCGTTCCTCAAGGCCGGCATGGCCTACTCCAGTCATATCACCACGGTGAGCGCCACCTACGCCCAGGAAATCACCACGCCGCAATTCGGCTGTGGCCTGGACGGTTTCCTGGCCAGCAAGACCCACCAGGGCCTGCTCAGCGGCATTCCCAACGGCATCGACGAAAGCTGGGATGCCGCCACCGACAGCCATCTGGTCCACCCCTTCAGTCCGGGCGACTGGGAAGGCAAGGCGGTCAACGCCGCCCATGTGCGCAACCTGTTCGGCCTTGACCCATCGACCGGGCCGCTGTTTGCCGTGGTCTCGCGGCTGGTCTACCAGAAAGGCCTGGACCTGACCGAAGCGGTCAGCGAAATGATCGTCGCCGAAGGCGGCCAGATCGCAATCATCGGCCGTGGCGAACCGGAAGAGGAACAGGCCATGCGCCAACTGGCCTTGCGTTTTCCAGGCCGGATCGGGGTGCGCATCGGCTTCAACGAAACCGATGCCCGACGCATGTTCGCCGGCAGCGATTTCCTGCTGATGCCCTCGCGTTATGAACCCTGTGGCCTGAGCCAGATGTACGCCCAGCGCTTCGGCTCGCTGCCGGTGGCGCGTAACACCGGCGGGCTGGCCGACACCATCGAGAACGGTGTCACCGGCTTCCTGTTCGACGAGTCCACCGTGGAAAGCTATGCCCAGGCGCTGCGCCGGGCGTTCAAGGTGTTCGCCTATCCGCCATTGCTCAACGCCATGCGCTGCCGGGCCATGGCCGCGCCGTTCAACTGGTGCAAGGCGGTGGAACCCTACGCCGAGCTGTACCAGAACCTGGTGACCAAGTCCCGGAGCAGGTCGGGCCAGCACTGAGGAGGTCTTCATAGATGCCGTTACGGACTCTGGAAACCTGGCCTCATGGCGCGACCCTGCTGGACGCCGAGCACACCCGCTTCGCGCTGTGGGCACCGGACGCCTATTACGTCAGCGTCGAACTGGACGATGGCCGCTCACTGGCCATGCTGCCGCAGCACGACGGCTGGTTTGTCCTCGAGGCCCGCTGCCCGGCCGGCAGCCAATACCACTTCCATATCGACGGCGAGCGGCGGGTGCCCGACCCAGCCTCGCGGCGCCAGGTCGGCGATGTGCACGGGCCGAGCCAGGTGGTCGATTCCCTGGCCTACCACTGGCAGCACAAGGACTGGCAGGGGCGGCCCTGGCACGAGGCGGTGATCTACGAGCTGCACGTCGGCGTCCTCGGCGGCTATCGCCAGGTCGAAAACCAACTGGCACGCCTGGCCGAATTGGGGGTGACCGCCATTGAACTGATGCCCCTGGGTCAGTTCCCCGGCGAGCGCAACTGGGGCTACGACGGCGTGCTGCCCTATGCACCGCATGCCGCCTATGGTTCGCCCGAAGACCTCAAGCACCTGATCGACACGGCCCATGGGCACGGCCTGATGGTGCTGCTGGACGTGGTCTACAACCACTTCGGACCGGACGGCAATTACCTCGGCCAATACGCCAAGGACTTCTTTCGCGACGACCAGCAGACCCCCTGGGGCGCGGCGATCGATTTTCGCCGCCGCGAAGTCCGCGACTTTTTTATCGACAACGCCTTGATGTGGCTGCTGGAGTACCGTTTCGACGGCTTGCGCCTAGATGCCGTACACGCCATCAACGACAGCACCCTGCTCCACGAACTGGCACAGGCGGTTCGCCGCCAGGTGGACCCGACACGACACGTGTGGCTGACCCTGGAAAACGAACGCAACCAGGCCAGCCTGCTGGAAGAGTCCTTTGACGCCCAGTGGAACGACGACGGCCATAACGCCCTGCACGTCCTGCTGACCGGCGAGACCGACGCCTACTACGCCGACTATGCCCGGGAAACCACCACCAAGCTGGCCCGCTGCCTGAGCCAGGGCTTCGTCTTCCAGGGCCATCCCGACCGCCACGGCCATAGTCGTGGCGAACCCAGCGCACACCTGCCACCCAGTGCCTTCGTGCTGTTCCTGCAGAACCACGACCAGATCGGCAACCGGGCCCTGGGCGAGCGGCTCAACCAGCTCTGCCCGGCCCCGGCCCTGCGGGCGGCCACGGTGCTGCTGCTGTTGTCGCCGATGATCCCGTTGCTGTTCATGGGCGAGGAAACCGCTGCCCGTGAACCCTTCCTGTTTTTCACCGATCACCACGGTGAACTGGCCGACGCGGTGCGCGAAGGCCGGCGCGCGGAGTTCGCCGATTTCCCGGCCTTTGCCGACCCCGCGCGCCGGGCGCATATTCCCGACCCGAACGCCGCCGTCAGCTTCAACGACTCGCGCCCCGACCTGAACGACGCCAGCGACGACTTCAACCGCCAGGCCACCGTGCGCCTCTACCGCCAGCTACTGGAACTGCGCCACCGTGAAATCATCCCCCGGCTCCCCGGTGCCCAGGCCCTGGGCAGCGATGTCCTGGCCGACGGCGCCCTCAGCGCGCGCTGGCGGATGGGTGACGGCAGCCTGCTGCGCATCGACCTCAACCTCAGTGCCGAGTCCGTCGGCCATCCCCCCCCCAGCCAAGCCCGTTTAGTGTTCGAAAGCACCGCCGGCGCCAGTCGCCAATTGGATGAAGGTCATCTGGCCCCCTACTGCGCGCTGGTTACCCTGACCCCCGGGGACGTCCTGCAGTCACCCACCGGAGAGCACCCATGAACGACGCGCAACTGGAAATACTCGCCAGCCGGGCCGGCCTGGCCGTCGATTGGATCGACGCCAATGGCCGACCACAGAAAGTCCGGCCCGAGGTCTTGCGCAAGGTCCTGGCCGGGCTTGGCCATCCCGCCGACACGGAACAGGCCATCGAGAACAGCCTGCTGGAACTGCAACTCGTCCAGCAACACAAATACCTGCCGCCGCTGCTGACCGTGGACGTCGGCAAGAGCCTGGACCTGGCCCACTATTTCGCCGCCGGCACCGCTTGCGAAGTACATCTGGAAAACGGCACGGTCCTGCACTTGCACCTGGACCAGGACGCGGTGCTGCCGGGCAAGATCCCGGTGGGCTACCAGACGGTGCATATCGCCGGCCAGCACTTCACCCTCGCCGTGGCCCCGGCCCAATGCCACAGCGTGGCGGCGGCCACCGATAGCGCGACACCTCGCGCCTGGGGCCTGACGGTCCAGCTGTATGCCCTGCAACGCGTCGGCGACGGCGGTTTCGGCGACACCCTGGCCTTGGAGAGCCTGGTCCGCGCCGCCGGCGAACGCGGCGCCGACGCCCTGGCAATCAGCCCGATGCACGCCATGTTCAGCTGCGACCCGCAACGCTACAGCCCCTATTCGCCGTCCAGCCGGCTGTTTCTCAACAGCCTTTATGCGGCGCCGGAAGCGATTCTTGGCGAACAAGCCCTGCGCCAGGCCATCGACACCACGGGACTGGCCGATGAACTGCGGCAACTGGAAGCGCTGCCGCTGATCGACTGGCCCCGTGCTGCTCGCGCCAAGCAGCGCCTGTTACGCGCGCTATACGACGACTTTCGCCTCGGCACCCACCCACTCGCCACGGACTTCGCGCACTTTCGCCAGGCCGGCGGCGAGGCCCTGGAAAATCACTGTCGCTTCGAAGCCCTGCAAGCGGCCTGCACCGCCCGCGGCGAAAGCACCGACTGGCGACACTGGCCCACGGCCTGGCACCATCCCGACAACCCGGCCCTCGCCACCTTCGCCGAGGAGCAGGCCGAGGAGATCGGCTTCTACGCCTTCAGCCAATGGCTGATCGCTCGCAACCTTGAGCGCGCGCAAAACGCCGCCCGGGACAGCGGCATGGGCATCGGCCTGATCGCCGACCTCGCCGTCGGTGCCGACGGCGGTGGCAGCCAGGCCTGGAGCCGGCAGGACGAACTACTCGCCGAACTCACCGTCGGCGCACCGCCGGATATCCTCAACCGCGCCGGGCAAAGCTGGGGCATCTCGGCTTTCGCCCCGGAAGGCTTGAAGCGCCATGGTTTCCGCGCCTTTATCGAAATGCTGCGGGCCAACTTCGCCCATGCCGGCGGCCTGCGCATCGACCATGTGATGGGCCTGCAACGGCTCTGGGTCATCCCCCTCGGCTCGCCGCCGAGCGACGGTGCCTACCTGTATTACCCGGTGGACGACCTGCTGCGCCTGCTGACCCTGGAGTCCGCGCGCCACCAGGCGGTGGTGCTTGGCGAAGACCTCGGCACGGTGCCCGAGGGCCTGCGGGAAAAACTCAGCGCCCGGGCCATCCTCGGCATGCGCGTGCTGTTGTTCGAGCAGGAATACGGCCATCGTTTCCGTCCCATACTCGACTGGCCGGACGACGCCCTGGCCATCACCAGCACCCACGACCTGCCGACCCTCAATGGCTGGTGGCATGCACGGGATATCGACTGGAACGTCCAGCTCGGGCTGATCGATGACAGCACCGCCGATCACTGGCGCGAGACCCGTCAGCACGAACGCGAGGGCCTGCATCGCGCCTTGAGCAACGACCCGCAGAATTTCCGTGACGAATCCCACGAGACCGATCAGGTCCTCGACGCCAGCGTGCGCTTCCTCGGCCATACCCGCGCGCCCCTGGTGCTGCTGCCGCTGGAGGACGCCCTGGGTGTCGAGGAACAGGCCAACCTGCCCGGCACCCTCGACAGCCACCCCAACTGGCGTCGGCGCCTGCCGGGCGACAGCAGCCAGTTGCTCGATGATGTCGACGCTGCCCGTCGTCTCGAACTGCTGGCCTGCGCCCGCCTCCAGGCCGCCGAGCGTGATCGATGAAGCCAGCTTTACGTGCGACGGTGCGCCTGCAGTTTCATAAAGGCTTCAGCCTGGATGCCGCCGTACCGCTGGTGCCCTACTTCGCACGGCTGGGTATCAGTCATCTCTATGCCTCGCCGTTGCTCACCGCGCGCGACGGTTCCATGCACGGCTACGACGTGGTCGATCCGACCCGGGTCAATCCGCAACTGGGCGGCGAACCGGCCTTGCGGCGTCTGGTACAAGCCCTGCGCCAGCACCATATGGGCCTGATCCTCGACATCGTCTCCAACCACATGGCCGTCGGCGGCGCGGATAATCCCTGGTGGCTGGACCTGCTGGAATGGGGCAGGCTGAGCCCCTACAGCGAGTTCTTCGATATCCAATGGCACTCGCCCGATCCGTTGCTCGAAGGGCAATTGCTCATGCCGTTCCTCGGCAGCGACTACGGCGTGGCCTTGCAGGAAGGCAGCATCCCGCTGTGCTTCGATGCCGAGCACGGCGGTTTTCATATCGAGCATTACCAGCATCGCTTTCCCATCTGTCCCCGGGACTACGCGCAGATACTGGCCGACATCCCCGAACTGGAAACCCTGGCCGGGCACTTCAAGGCCCTGAACAACCTGCCCGACGCCTATGCCCAGGCGCAGCTCCTGCGCGCCGAACTGGCGCAACGCCGCGACCTGCATGACGCCATCGAGCAGAACCTCGCCCGCTATGATTCACGCCAACCCGAAGGTTTCCAGCGCCTGCACCGGCTGCTGGAGCGCCAGCACTACCGCCTCGCCAGTTGGCGCACCGCCGCCGACGATATCAATTGGCGGCGCTTCTTCGATGTCAACGAACTGGGTGGCCTGCGGGTCGAGCGTCCGGCAGTGTTCGAGGCCACCCACCAGAAAATCTTCCAGCTGATCGAGGACGGCCTGGTGGACGGCCTGCGCATCGACCATATCGACGGGCTCGCCGATCCGCGCGGTTATTGCCGCAAGCTGCGCCGACGGGTCGACCGTCTGGTCCCCGGGGAACACCTGCCAATCTATGTGGAGAAGATCCTCGGCCAGGGCGAAAGCCTGCACCGCGACTGGCAGGTGGACGGCACCACCGGTTACGAATTCATGGACCAGTTGTCGCTGCTGCAACACGATCGCCGTGGCGAACAACGCTTGCCCGAACTCTGGAGTCGCCTCAGCGAACGCCCCGGCGAGTTTGCCGAGGAGGCCAAGCTGGCCCGCCAGCAGATCCTCGCAGGCTCTCTGGCCGGAGATTTCGAAAGCGTGGCCCAGGCCCTGTTGCAAGTGGCCCGGGACGACCTGATGAGCCGCGACCTGACCCTTGGCGCGATTCGTCGGGCCTTGCAGGCGCTGATCGTGCACTACCCGGTGTACCGCACCTATATCAACGCCAATGGCCGCCCAGCCCAGGATGAAGTATTTTTCCAACAGGCCCTGGCCGGCGCCCGTACCACCCTCGGCGAGGCCGACTGGCCGGTGCTCGACTACCTGCAACAGTGGCTCGGCGGACAACCCTGGCGCGAGCACCCACCGGGCCGTCAGCGCAAACTGCTCAGGCATGCCTGCGTGCGCTTCCAGCAACTGACCTCGCCAACGGCGGCCAAGGCCGTGGAAGACACCGCGTTCTATCGCTCGGCGGTACTGCTCTCGCGCAACGACGTGGGCTTTTCCACCGAACGCTTCAGCGCGCCCGTGGAAGACTTTCACGCAGCCAACCGAGAGCGCCTGGAGCATTTCCCCGACAGCCTGTTGACCACCGCCACCCATGATCACAAACGCGGTGAAGACAGCCGCGCACGCCTGGCGGTGCTGAGCGAATGCGGCCCGTGGTACGTCGAACAGGTGCAAGGCTTTCGCGGACTGGCCCACGCACTGCGTGCTGATCCCCAGGCACCCTCGGCGGCGGACGAGTTGATCCTCTATCAGGCATTGCTGGGCAGTTGGCCGCTGACCTTGTCGAGCGACGATTCGGCCGGCCTGCACGATTACGCCGAACGTCTCTGGCAATGGCAGAACAAGGCGCTGCGCGAAGCCAAGCTGCACAGCAGCTGGAGCGCACCGAACGAAGCCTACGAGCAGGCCTGCCGCGACTTTCTCGAAGCGCTGCTGACCCGCCCCGTCGGCCTGCCGCTGCGCCGGGCCCTGGTCGCCACGCTGGAAAAAATCGCGCCGGCCGGCGCGCTCAACAGTCTGGCCCAGTGTTTGCTGCGCATGACCGTACCGGGTGTGCCGGACCTGTACCAGGGCAACGAGTTCTGGGACTTCAGCCTGGTGGACCCGGACAATCGCCGGCCGGTGGATTTCACCGCCCGGCAACAGGCGCTGCAACACTCGACATCGCCCAAGGCGCTGTTGACGGACTGGCGCAGCGGTCGGCTCAAACAGGCCTTGATCGCCCGTACGCTGGCGGTTCGGGCCGAACACGGGAGGGTCTTCAGTCGCGGCGATTACCAGCCGTTGGACGTGATCGGCGAGCAGGCCGAATACCTAGTGGCCTTTATGCGCAGTACACCGACGCAGCGGGCCATTGTGATCGTACCCAGGCTGGCGGCCGGACTGCTGGCCAGCGATCAACTGCCGTGGGTACCGGCACCGGTTTGGGGCGATACGCGGGTCAAACTGCCGTTCGCCGCACCGGGCTGCAAATTAAAGGGACTTTTTTCGATGTGCGCAGTCACACCCCATAACGAGCTGATGGTCGGTGAGGCACTCGGAGATTTCCCGGTCAATCTCTTTACCCAAACTTGAGTTCAGGAGCATGGCGATGAGTACCGACGAAAAACGCATCCGTGAGTTTGCTTATCAGATCTGGGAATCGGAGGGCCGCCCCGAGGGTCAGGAGGCCCGGCATTGGGAGATGGCGCGCAAGCTGGCGGAAGCCGAGGCACTGGCGCCGAAAAAACCGACAGCGGCCAAACCCACCGCCAAGCCCAAAGTCGCCAGCAAGCCGGCGGCGGCCCCGAAAGCAGCGCCCAAGCCCGCGACCGACGCCAAACCCGCCGCCGAAAAGAAACCGCGAGCACCGCGCAAGCCCTCAGCCAGTTGAGCCGTGTACGGTATTGAAGACACCAAAAACCTGTAGGAACAGGGCTTGCCCGCGAAGCTTTTAGCGATCTCAAGGGCCTCTTCGCGGGCAAGCCCTGCTCCTACAGGTACGTGGTGTTTGCTGGATCGTATTGCCAGCATGCCCCTTCGATCCGTACACCGCCCCACCGAACACACCCGCAGGAGCGCCCATGACCAAGCCGAAAAAGCCCGACCCCACGCCCGAAGCCCAACCCTCGCGAATCCGCGAGGGCCTGCCCTTCCCGCTGGGCGCCACCTGGGATGGCCTGGGGGTCAACTTCGCACTGTTTTCCGCCAACGCCACCAAGGTCGAACTGTGTCTGTTCGACGACAGTGGTGAAGTCGAACTGGAACGCATCGAACTGCCCGAGTACACCGACGAAATCTTCCACGGCTACCTGCCCGACGCCCATCCCGGACTGATCTACGGCTACCGGGTATACGGTCCCTACGACCCGCAGAACGGCCACCGCTTCAACCCCAACAAACTGCTGATCGACCCTTATGCCAAGCAGTTGGTCGGCCAGTTGAAATGGTCCGAGGCACTGTTCGGCTATACCATCGGCCACCCCGACGCCGACCTCAGCTTCGACGAACGCGACAGCGCGCCCTTCGTGCCCAAGAGCAAGGTCATCGACCCGGCCCACACCTGGGGCCACGACCAGCGGGTCAATGTGCCCTGGGAACGCACCCTGCTCTATGAAACCCATGTGCGCGGCATCAGCATGCGCCACCCGGCGGTGCCGGAGGCGGTGCGCGGCACCTTCGCCGGGCTGATGGTCGACGAGGTGCTGGAGCATATCCGCAAGCTCGGGGTGTCCTCGGTGGAGCTGCTGCCGATCCACGCCTTCGTCAACGACCAGCACCTGCTGCAAAAAGGCATGACCAACTACTGGGGCTACAACAGCATCGCCTTCTTCGCCCCCGATCCGCGCTACCTGGCCAGCGGCAAGATCGCCGAATTCAAGGAAATGGTCGCGCACCTGCACGAAGCCGGCCTGGAAGTGATCCTCGACGTGGTCTACAACCACACCGCCGAAGGCAACGAGCAAGGTCCGACCCTGTCCATGCGCGGCATCGACAACGCCTCCTACTACCGCCTGATGCCGGACGACAAGCGCTTCTACATCAACGACTCGGGCACCGGCAACACCCTGGACCTGAGCCATCCCTGCGTGTTGCAGATGGTCACCGACTCGCTGCGCTACTGGGCCACGGAAATGCACGTGGACGGTTTCCGCTTCGACCTGGCAACCATCCTCGGGCGCTATCACGATGGTTTCAACGAACGCCACAGTTTCCTCGTCGCCTGTCGCCAGGACCCGGTGCTGAGCCAGCTCAAGCTTATTGCCGAACCCTGGGACTGCGGCCCCGGCGGCTATCAGGTCGGCGGCTTCCCGCCGGGCTGGGCCGAGTGGAACGACCGTTTCCGCGACACCGTGCGCGCATTCTGGAAAGGCGACGACGGCCAGCTCGCCGACTTCGCCAAACGCATGACCGCCTCCGGCGACCTGTTCGACCAGCGCGGTCGACGCCCCTACACCTCGATCAACTTCGTCACCGCCCATGACGGCTTCACCTTGCACGACCTGGTGTCGTACAACGACAAGCACAACGAAGCCAACGACGAAAACAACCAGGACGGCACCAGCAACAACCTGTCCTGGAACCACGGCGTCGAAGGGCCCACCGATGATCCGGCGATCAATGCCTTGCGCCTGCGGCAGATGCGCAACTTCTTCGCCACCCTGCTGCTGGCCCAGGGCACGCCGATGATCGTCGCCGGCGACGAGTTTGCCCGCACCCAGCACGGCAACAACAACGCCTATTGCCAGGACAGCGAAATCGGCTGGGTCAACTGGACCCTGGACGACGACGGCAAGTCGCTGCTCAAGTTCGTCAAGCGCCTGGTCAAGCTGCGCCTGGCCTATCCCATCCTGCGCCGCGGACGCTTCCTGGTCGGCGACTACAACGAACAACTGGGGATCAAGGACGTCACCTGGCTGACGCCGGACGGCCAGGAAATGACCACCGAGCACTGGCACGACGGCAACGGCCGCAGCCTGGGCATATTGCTCGACGGCCGCGCCCAGGTTTCCGGCGTTTCCCGTACCGGTGCCGATGCGACCTTGCTGATTGCCGTCAATGCCCACCACGACGGCGTCAATTTCCGCCTGCCGGAAGTGCCGCAAGGTCTGGACTGGACGTGCGTAATCGACACCAACGACCCGCAGGTCAAGGGTCAGGAGCGTTTCGCCTTCAACAGCGAATACACCCTCACCGGGCGTTCGCTGGTGATGTTCGAGTTACAACGTGACGAAGAAAACTGACGTTTTTTCAGCAATAAAAGTCGCATTCCGGTCTGTATCGGCGATACTCACCCACGCATTACCGGGTCGCCAGGCGACACCGAACGCATCAGGGCTGATGGAGGATGCGTGCAAGTCCACACAAGGAAGTGACAAATATCATGAGAATCCAAGCTGCACGCAACGAAGTTGCCCCGCTGATCTGGAACTCGCGGCAGTTGGCCCGTGTCCCGACCATTGGCCTGCACCGCCTGATCCGGCCCGGCGCCCGGGTGGTCGTGATCGCCCCTCATCCCGGTGACGAAGTGCATTGTTGCGGCGGCCTGCTGCAGCTGCTCACCACCCTCGAACATCCGCTGCTGTTGATCTCGATTACCGACGGCAGCGCCCTCTACCCTGGCTCCACCCTGTGGCCTTCGAGCCGCCTGAGCGTGGTCTGTCCCCAGGAAAGTGCCGAAGCCCTGCGCCGCCTGGGCCTGGAACTGCACCGGCTGAAATGGATTCGCGGCGGCTTTCGCCATGGCGCACTGGAGCAACAGGAACAACCGCTGAGTCAATTCCTGCGGCGCTACCTGCGCTCGGGCGATGTGGTGCTGACCACCTGGCGCGAAGACGGTATTGCCGATCATGACAGCGTTGGCCGGGCCGCCGCCCAGGCCTGCGCCGCCAGCGGCGCCACACTGTTGGAGATACCCGTGCATGCCTGGTTCCGGCCCTTGCGCGACGAAGGCCTGCTCCCCTGGCATCGGGCGCGCAAGATTCGCCTCGACACCTGGGGCATCGCCCGCAAGCTGCATGCCGCGCACGCCTACCACAGCCACCTGCAAGGCGATCCGGAACTGGGGCTGCCACCGGTCCTGGTACCGGCCCTGCTCGAACGGGCACGGCAACCGTTCGAGATAGTGTTTATCTGAGAAACACGGGAAAAGCGCCTCTTCCGGGGCTTGCTCAGATCCAGCCTGAATAGACTAAATAGCCGATTGATCAATGACTTGAAAAACCTGATCAAACCAATCTATTTATTCGCTACTTTCTTGACGTCGACCTGCACCTCTCCTTAGCTACAAGTGACTACCCCCGGTTTTAAAACCCAAGGGGCAAGCCTTCGGCCCCCCGCCAAAGCGGGTCGCCGAGGGTTTGCCTCGATGATTTCGGCCGTCCCTCGTTCGGGGGCAGGAGAGACGCTAATGCAGGTATTTATGCGACAGCAAGGAACACCCGATGAAAACGTTCATGGCCCACCCTAACCCGAGGATGACGGTTTATACGGTTTCGACCGCCCTTTTGCTGTGCTCCGCCCTGGAGCTGCAAGCGGCGCCTTTCGAAGAGGACTTCCAACCTTCATACCAGGGCGACACACCCTTGCCCTTGCCACTGGGCCAATTACCCATACTGAGCAACAGCGGCCCATTACCGGGTTGGCGGTTCGCCGGCATCGTCCCGAACATCGGTGATCCCGATCCGACGGTTCACTTCCTCGACCGTACCCTGGGCCAGGGTGAGATAGGTAACCTCGATCCACTGTTTTCCGGCGCTTTTGGCGACCTGCTGATTGTTCCCGGCCTCTACAGCAATCACAGCGACGGCCAGACACTGACGGCCGGGGTCTTTACCGGGAACAGCGGCCCACTGGATCGGGTTGACGCTTTTGTCACGGCACCTCGTGATCCGCGCATGGATGGCCTGAGCCCCCAAGGGAACAATCTCGGGGCCTTCTGGAGCCTGACCGGACAACAGGGCTGGCACGTCAACCTGACGGCCATGAACAATCAGACCACGGTTTATACCCGCTCCGACCAGGGCACCTTGCAAGGCCAGGCATCGCGGCAAATGACGTTTTCGCTGGAGGGCGGGTTCCCGATCGGACTGGGCCAGCACTGGATCATCGAACCCCAGGCCCAGGTGGTCAACCAGCAAGGTAGCGTGGACATGCTCGGACAGGCGACTACCTCCGACCCTTCGCTCTGGAGCGGTCGGATCGGCGCCCGTCTCAATGGCAGCTATGAAGTGAACGGCCTGCCGCTGGAACCCTACCTGCGCACCAACTTCTGGCATACGTTCGGCAGCGGCAGCCCGGTGAGCCTGGAGCCGGTCGACAAGATCGCCATGAGTCGCAACAGCTCCACCGTGGAACTGGGACTGGGCCTGGTGGCCAAGGTGTCGCCGACGGTCAGCCTGTATGTCAGCGCGGACTACAGCGGCACCTCCGATGACACCGGTCTGAACGGCATCATCGGCAACGTCGGGGTGCGAATGCGCTGGTAGGCGCTAGCCCTCCGGCCGCAACATCAGCACCGCCAGTGGCGGCAGGTTCAGCACCAGCGACACGGCCTGGCCATGGCTGGCGTGGTCTTCGGTGAAGGCCCCGCCGCCATTGCCATAGTTGGAGCCGGCATACATCGCCGCATCGCTGTTGATCACTTCCTTCCACTGCCCGGCAAAGGGCACGCCGACCCGATAGGCCTCGCGCGGCACCGGGGTGAAGTTGGCGACCACCAGCAACGGTCGCCCTTCCCGACTCCAGCGCAGCCAGGCATAGACGCTGTTGGTCGCATCGTCGCCGATCAACCACTGGAAGCCCTGGGGCACATCGTCCTGGTCATACAGCGCCGGCTCCTCGCGGTACAGACGGTTCAGGTCGCTCACCAACTTCTGCACCCCGAGGTGCTCGGAATACTGCAACAGGTACCAGTCCAGCTGCTGATCGTGATTCCACTCGCGCCACTGACCGAACTCGCAGCCCATGAACAGCAGCTTCTTGCCCGGATGCCCCCACATGAAACTCAGGTAGGCCCGCAGGTTGGCGAACTTCTGCCAGCGATCGCCGGGCATCTTGTCGATCAGCGAATGCTTGCCGTGCACCACCTCGTCATGGGAAATCGGCAGGATAAAACGCTCGGACCAGGCATACACCAGGCCGAAGCTCAGTTCGTTGTGATGGTGGGCGCGGTACACCGGGTCCTGCTGGATGTAGTGCAGCGAATCGTGCATCCAGCCCATGTTCCATTTGTAAGCGAACCCGAGCCCGCCCTGCTGGGTGCCCTGGCTCACACCCGGCCAGGCCGTGGACTCCTCGGCGATCACCAGGGCACCGGGGGCTTCCAGGGCCACCACATCGTTGAGATGACGCACGAAATCGATGGCCTCGAGGTTTTCCCGACCACCGTGACGGTTCGGTACCCACTCGCCGGCCTTGCGCGAATAGTCGCGGTAGAGCATCGACGCCACCGCATCCACCCGCAGGCCGTCGACATGGAAATGCTTGAGCCAGTGCAGCGCCGAAGCCAGCATAAAGCCGTGGACCTCGGTGCGCCCGAGGTTGTAGATCAGGGTGTCCCAGTCCTGGTGAAAACCTTCCAGCGGGTTGCCGTACTCATACAAGGCGGTGCCGTCGAACTGCGCCAGGCCGTGGGTGTCGGTAGGAAAATGCGCCGGTACCCAGTCGAGGATCACGCCGATTTCAGCCCGATGGCAGGCGTCGACAAAGGCGGCGAAATCATCCGGGCTGCCATAACGCGCACTCGGCGCGAACTGCGACAACGGCTGATAACCCCAGGAGCCGCCGAACGGATGCTCCATGATCGGCATCAGTTCGATATGGGTGAAACCCAACTGCTGGACATAGGGAATCAGCCGCTCGGCCAGCTCGCCCCAGTTGTACTGGCGGGACACTTCGCCGACTTCGTCGATCTCGCACTGCCAGGAACCGGCATGCAGCTCATAGATCGACAGCGGCGCGTCATGCCGATGCCGGGCGCCGCGCGATTCCATCCAGGCCTGGTCCTGCCAGTCGATGCGCAAGGGCGAAGCGACGCGCGAAGCGGTATCCGGCGGTAGCTGGGTGGCCAGAGCCACGGGGTCGGCCTTGAGCGGCAGGATCGCGTCCTTGCCAAGAATCTCGTACTTGTAGGCCTCGCCCGGATGCAGGCGCGGCACAAAGATTTCCCAGACGCCGCTGGGGTGGCGCAGGCGCATCGGATGCCGACGCCCATCCCAGATATTGAAGTCGCCGACCACCGAAACCCGCCGGGCATTCGGCGCCCAGACCGCGAAACGCACGCCATCGACGCCGTCGACCTGGGTCACCTGGGCGCCGAGACAGCTGCTCAGGTCACGGTGGTTGCCTTCGGCGAACAGGTAGAGGTCCATCTCCCCGAGTAACGGCCCGAAGCTGTAGGGGTCCTCGCAGATCTGCTCCCCCGCCGCCCACTGGATGCGCAACAGATAGGGCTGGCGCTGGGCGAAGTGACCGACAAACAAGCCCGGCACCTCGGTGCCGTCGAGACTGCCCAGGACCTCCTCGCTGTCGCGGGCCAAGGCCTGGACGCCCAGGGCACCGGGCAGGAAGGCGCGGATATACTGCCCTCCGACATCGTCGTCGTGGGGGCCGAGGATGGCAAACGGGTCCTGGTGTTCGGCCCGTACCAGGGCCTCGATATCCTTCTTCGCGGGCAATGCACGGTTCACAGGTTTACCTTGTTCCTTGCTCAAACTCATCACTGCTCTCCACCGGACAAGGTTTTCACTTCACTCAACAACCCGCTCAAACCCTGCAACGGCACGCTGAGCCAGGCAGGGCGGTTTTCCGCCTCATAGACAATTTCATACGCGGCCTTCTCCAGGCTGAACAGGGTCAGGGCCGCTTCTTCGCCGGCCGGATCCTGCCATGCCTGAACAAGATTAGCCGTCGCCCGCCGATATGCCTGGATAAAGGCCTTGCGGGCATCTATCAGATAACGCTGGGTGACGCGTCGACTGGCCGGCCCGACAGCCCCCGACGACTCAAGGACCGTGGCGCTGCTGTAGGCCATGGCCGCAGCGTAGTCGAACGAACGCAACACACCACTGACATCTTTGTAAGGACTGTGTTTGCCGCGACGCTCCTGCAACGAACGGGCCGGCTCCCCTTCGAAGTCGATCAGGTAGGCATCGCCCTGTACCACCAGCACCTGGCCCAGATGCAGGTCGCCATGGACCCGCAGGCGCAGACCGCCCACCACCTGGCCGGCCAATTTTTGAATATAGTCAAGAATGGCTTTTTTCTGCTCCAGCAGACGGCCCACCAGCGCCCGCTCATTCTCCGGCAACCCGTGCTGGTGCTGCTTGAGCAAACGCAAGGCGTGCTCCATCTGACTGCAGATCGTCTTGCTCCAATGCTGCGCATCCTTGGCCGTACTCGCCTGGGCACTGAAGGCCGGGTCGACGGTGGGCGCCGCGAGCACCAGGTGCATCTCGCCCAGGCGCTGGCCGAGCAAGCCGGCGAAATCCGCCAGTTCACCGAGGGCGTTGAAATGCTGCTCATGGTCCGAAACGGCGTCGGCCAATTCATCGCGGATCGCCCGCTCCAGATTATTCTGGGTCCAGCTCCAGGCATCGCCCTGGTTGTTGAGCATCCCTTGGGCAATCATCAGCAGGCTGTCTTCGCCCTTGGCATCACGACGCACCACCGACCCCAGCAACGGCGAAATATGCTGGAAACCGGCAGCGGTAAGGTAGGCGCTCATTTCCAGTTCCGGGTGCACACCGGCACTGACCTTGCGGATCAGCTTGAGCATGATCCGCTCGGCCACCACCACCGAACTGTTGGACTGCTCGGACGACAGGTAACGCACCGTCATGTCGGCGGGCAGTTCCAGGGCCTTGAGTCCGGGTTCGGCCTGGAAGTGCAGCTCGCCATCGCTGCCGACCAATACCGTGTCGCCGCGCATGCCGTCGATGACCGCGCGGATAAACGGCTCAAGATTGAATGCATCAGTGATCAGGCCCACTTGCCGCCCCCGGCGGACCCGGGCCATGGCCAACTGTTGCGGTAATGCGGCGTTGGTCTGTTCCTCGACCAGAAACCCGAACGGCAACTGGTAACGACTGCTCCGGCCATCCGCCGTGACTTCGACTTCAGCGAGCAGCACAGGATGCTGCGGGTCACCGAAGCGCACGCCATAGACCAGGCGCACCTGTTCCAGCGCCGTATCCTTGCCGGCGAACCAGCGCCGCTTGGGCAACCATTCCGGCAGAACCGTCTGCTCCAGGGCCTTGCGCGAAGGGCTTTCCAGCAGTTCTTCCATACGGTGTTTCAGCACCAGGGTGGTGAAGTCCGGCAGGCTCTGCACCGGTTCCACGTGCCAGCTGGGCATTTGCGTTTCCGTGGCGAGCAGGAACCAGTAGAAACCATAGGGTGGCAGGGTCAGCAGGAAATTGAGCTGGCCGATGGGCGGGAACGCGTTGCCGCCGAGCATCTCCACCGGCACCCGGCCGGCAAACGCGGACAGTTCCAGCTCCGCCGCCTGGGCGGTGCGGGACACGTTGGCGACACAGAGGATGATCTCGTTCTTGCCGTCGGGCCCGGTGTATTCGCGGGTATAGGCGAGGATGCGGCGGTTGTTCGGCGAGAGCATTTTCAGGCTGCCGCGGCCAAAGGCTTTCTGCTGCTTGCGCACCGCCAGCAGGCGGCGGGTCCAGTTCAGCAGCGAATGGGGGTCGCCGGCCTGGGTCTCGACGTTCACCGACTGATAACCGTAGAGCGGGTCCATGATCGGCGGCAGCACCAGGCTGGCCGGGTCGGCGCGGGAGAAGCCGCCGTTGCGGTCGATGGACCATTGCATCGGCGTGCGCACGCCATCGCGGTCGCCCAGGTAGATATTGTCGCCCATGCCGATTTCATCGCCGTAGTACAGGGTCGGCGTGCCCGGCATCGACAGCAGCAGGCTGTTGAGCAGTTCGATGCGGCGGCGGTCGCGCTCCATCAGCGGTGCCAGGCGTCGACGGATACCGAGGTTGATCCGCGCCCGGCGGTCGGCGGCGTAGTAGTTCCAGAGGTAGTCGCGCTCACGGTCGGTGACCATTTCCAGGGTCAGCTCATCGTGGTTGCGCAAGAAGATCGCCCACTGGCAATTGGCGGGGATTTCCGGGGTCTGGCGCAGGATATCGGTGATCGGGAAGCGATCCTCCTGGGCCAATGCCATGTACATGCGCGGCATCAGCGGAAAGTGGAAGGCCATATGGCATTCGTCGCCGTCGTCGCCTCTTTTGTCGCCAAAGTACAGCTGGGTGTCTTCCGGCCACTGGTTGGCTTCGGCCAGCAGCATGCGGTCGGGATAATGCGCATCGATTTCGGCACGGATCTTCTTGAGCACCTGGTGGGTCTCGGGCAGGTTCTCGTTGTGGGTGCCGTCACGCTCGATCAGGTAGGGAATGGCGTCCAGGCGCAGGCCGTCGATGCCCAGGTCGAGCCAGTAGCGCATCACCGCCAGCACCGCTTGCAACACCGGCGGGTGGTCGAAATTCAGGTCCGGCTGGTGGGAATAGAAGCGGTGCCAGAAGTACTGGCCGGCCACCGGGTCCCAGGTCCAGTTGGACTTCTCGGTGTCGAGGAAGATGATCCGGGTGTCGGTGTATTTGTCGTCGGTGTCGGACCAGACGTAGAAGTTGCGGGCGCTGGAACCGGGCTTGGCCAGGCGCGCGCGCTGGAACCAGGCGTGCTGGTCCGAGGTGTGGTTGATCACCAGTTCGGCGATGACCCGCAGGCCGCGCTTGTGGGCTTCGGCGATAAAGCGCTTGGCATCGGCCATAGTCCCGTAGTCGCTGTGCACACCACGGTATTCGGCGATGTCGTAGCCGTCGTCGCGGCGTGGCGAGGGGTAGAACGGCAGCAGCCAGATGGTGTTCACGCCGAGGTCGGCGATGTAGTCGAGCTTGGCGATCAGGCCGGGAAAGTCGCCGATGCCATCGTTGTTCGAGTCGAAGAAGGATTTGACGTGTACCTGGTAGATCACCGCGTCCTTGTACCAGAGCGGGTCGTCGATAAAGCTGGCTGGGCGGCTTTTTTTCGCCATGGGTCACTCCTTGGAATTCATTGTGGCGAGGGGACACAGCGTCAGATCCTGGTGATCCGCCAGATCCCGAACGGCTGGTGCCACGGTTCGATACGCATCCACTGGGTCTTGCCGTACCAGGTCCAGGTGTGGCCGTTCATCAGGTCTTCGCCACGGGTGGCGGCATCATCCGCCAGGCCGAATTCCCACAAGGGCAATTCGAAGTGCGCTTCCTGGGCGTTGTGCGGATCGAGACTGACCGCCACCAGGATGAAACTCTCCAGGTCCGCCGTGCGCTTGCCGAAATACAGGATGTTGTCGTTCCAGGCGTTGTAGACCTGCAACCCCAGGTGCGTCTGCAGGGCCGGGTGCTGGCGACGGATACGATTGAGCTGGGCGATCTCGGCGATGATGTTGCCTGGCGCGCTGAAGTCCCGCGGACGGATCTCGTATTTCTCCGAATCCAGGTACTCCTCCCTGCCCGGCAAGGCCGCCGACTCGCACAGCTCGAACCCCGAGTACATGCCCCAGAGCCCCGAGCCCATGGTGGCCAGCGCCGCGCGGATAAGGAATCCCGCGCGCCCGGAATGGTGGAGAAAGGCCGGGTTGATATCCGGCGTGTTGACGAAGAAATTCGGCCGGAAGCAATCACGCCAGGGCGACTGGTTCAGCTCGGTGAAATAGGTGGTCAGTTCAGCCTTGGTGTTGCGCCAGGTGAAATAGGTGTAGCTCTGGGAATAGCCGACCTTGCCCAGGCGCGCCATCATTGCCGGCGTGGTGAACGCCTCGGCGAGAAACATCACCTCGGGATGAGCTCCGCGCACATCGGCGATCAGCCATTGCCAGAACGGCAGCGGCTTGGTGTGGGGGTTGTCGACACGAAAGATCTTCACCCCCTCCGCGACCCAGCCCAGCACAATATCCCGCAGCTCGACCCAGAGGCTGGGAATCGCGTCGGCGGCATAAAAATCGACGTTGACGATATCCTGGTATTTTTTCGGCGGGTTCTCCGCGTACTTGATGCTGCCGTCCGGCCGCCAGTTGAACCAGCCCGGATGCTCCTGCAACCAGGGATGGTCCTGGGAACACTGGATGGCGAAATCCAGGGCGATTTCCAGGCCGTGCTCGGCCGCGGCACTGACCAACCGGCGAAAATCCTCGCGACTGCCCAGTTGTGAATGAATCGCCTCGTGCCCACCCTCCTCGCTGCCAATGGCATAAGGGCTGCCCGGATCGTCGGGGCCGGCAACCAGGGCATTGTTCGGGCCCTTGCGGTAGCTGCGACCGATAGGATGGATCGGCGGGAAATACAGCACGTCGAAGCCCATGTCACGAATCATCGGCAGGCGACTGTGCACATCATTGAAGGTGCCGTGACGGGACGCCCGGTCGGTGACCGAACGGGGAAACAGTTCGTACCAGCTGGCGAACTGCGCCAGGCTGCGCTCCACCTCCAGCGGATAGTCGTAGCTGCGGCTGAGGTAGGCATGGTGATCGGCCTTGCGCATCAACCGCGCCGTGGTGGCCTTGAGAAAGCGCTCGACCTGGCCATCGTTCGACAGATGCAGCAATTCCTCATGCAAGGCCGTCAGGCCCATGGCCACCTCTTCATGACTGCGTTCGATGGCGTGCAGCACTTGCGCCCGCCCTTCCTGCAATTCGAGATCGATGGGCACACCGGCGACGAATTTCTTCTCCAGTTCGTAGCAGAAGCTGGCGAACTGATCGATCCAGGCCTCGATCCGATAGACATAGCGCCCCTGGTCGCCGACCCGCAAGCGGCCCTGCCAGGCATTGTTGCCTCTATCGGTCATCGCGGTGCGTTGCCAGTCGGCGTCGCCCAGGTTTTTCCAGGCCAACAGCACGGCCAGCTTGTCGTGGCCGTCGGCAAATACCTTGGCGCTCACCACCAGTTCCTGCCCCGCCACCGCCTTGACCGCGAACTGCCCGCCATCGACGGTAGGCACCACGTCTTCGATGGCGATGCGCGGCAGCAGCAAGGCCTGGGACAAGGGCAGGACTTCGGTGCCCTCCTCATCCAACGGTTTATCAGCTGACATCGAGCATCACTCCTTACGCCCCATGGACGCTCTACTCTGCGTAATCTGCATGGCAACCGGCTTCATCCTGAAACAAAGTCACTTCAGTTCGGAGCCCACTGCCGGAACAAAAGTTCAGACCGATTTATCGGGAAACTCCACTCGTCATAAAGCGGGAGTCAAAAGCACTCGGGCAGGGTCCACCGTTATATGGGGTGCCCTGATCCATAACAGGGCGCCTATCTGAAGCACGCATAAAGGAGGCCAGCTTCATGAATATTCCGATTCCGGCAGAAACGCCCGATCCCAATATTGATCAACCCACCCTGCCACCGACGGAGCCACAGCCGATCCCCGAGCAGGAACCGCCGGGCAGCACGCCGCCGCCCAGGATCGATCCACCGACGACCATGCCCCCGGTGATTGCCTGACGCGGCGCGCCTGAAGCATAGACGGGAATGTCGCCTCAGCCGCGCCGTCCCCTGAACATACATAAGGAGAGCACCATGCCCGTGCATATCGAACCCTCGAACCAGACCTGTGCCCTGGAGCAAGGCGATGTCCGCCTCCACGGGCCGGCCAGCGCCGTGCGCATCAGTACCGACGACGATAAAAGCATGTCCCGCGCCGAACTGGACGGTCGGTTCATCTGGATTACCGAAGCGCAAGCCGACGTCCTGACCGCCGCCGGTGCCTTCGACGGTCGCCATCATGTGAAGGCCAGTGACGGTGATTCGGTGATTTGATTGACCTGTGTCAGCACCGGCGCCCGGCATTTACGCCCGGCGCCACAGGGCACGATGGCAGGGAGCGGCACGGGGTAGGACAAGCTGTCGCAGGCCCCCACCCACGCCTATCTGATCCGCTTTTTATTCAAATACCTGAGTCTGTTATGCAAACAGTTCGCTCGGCATAGTGCCCAGGCCTGATGGAGGCTGACGAGCGAAAGACCATGAGCGAGAGAATCCCCGTCCAGAGTGTTGAAACCTTTGAGCCTTTGCGTCCAAAGATGAAGGCCAAATCTACCGACCAACTGATCCATACCCGCAGCTTCAGCGGACTGTTTCGTAACCTGCGCCTGGGTGGCGCGGGCTTTCTGTTCCTGCTGTTTTTCGGCACGGTGTGGCTGAACTGGGGCGGCCGCCAGGCGGTGCTCTGGGACCTGGCCGAAAGCCGCTTCCATATCTTCGGTGCGACCTTCTGGCCCCAGGACTTTATCCTGCTCTCGGCCCTGCTGATCATCTGCGCCTTCGGCCTGTTCGCCATCACCGTGTTCGCCGGGCGGGTCTGGTGCGGTTATACCTGCCCGCAAAGCTCCTGGACCTGGCTGTTCATGTGGTGCGAGAAAGTCACCGAGGGCGAGCGCAACCAGCGCATCAAACTGCAAGCCGCACCCTGGGGCCCGAACAAACTGGCCCGGCGCGCGGCCAAACACACCCTGTGGCTGGGTATCAGCCTGCTGACCGGGCTGACCTTTGTCGGCTACTTCACGCCGATCCGGCCCCTGGCCCAGGAACTGATGACCCTGCAGATCGGCGGCGTCAGCCTGTTCTGGGTGCTGTTCTTCACTGCCGCCACCTACATCAATGCCGGCTGGCTGCGGGAAGCGGTGTGCATGCATATGTGCCCCTATGCGCGGTTCCAGAGCGTGATGTTCGACAAGGACACCCTGACCATCTCCTACGACCCCGCCCGAGGTGAAAACCGGGGGCCGCGCAAACGTGATGTGGCGCCGGCCAGTGTCGGCCTGGGGGACTGCATCGACTGCCAGATGTGCGTGCAGGTCTGCCCCACCGGCATCGATATCCGCGACGGCTTGCAGATGGAATGCATCGGCTGTGCGGCGTGCATCGACGCCTGTGATTCGATCATGGACAAGATGGGCTACGCCCGTGGCCTGGTGAGCTACACCTCCGAGCATCAGTTGCAGGGTGGCAAGACCCATCTGCTGCGCCCACGGCTGATCGGCTACAGCGCCGTGCTGCTGATCATGATCGGTGCGTTGGCCCTGGCCTTGGTCGAACGGCCCATGGTCTCGCTGGACGTAAGCAAGGACCGTGGGCTGTACCGGGAAAACAGCCAGGGCCAGATCGAGAATATCTACAGCCTCAAGGTCATCAACAAAACCCAGCAGCCCCAGCGCTATCGCCTGGAGCTACTGGACAGCGAGGGCTTCCAGTTGCAGGGCAAGACCGAACTGAACCTGGCGGCGGGCGAAATCGCCGACCTGCCGGTGTCGGTGGCGATGCTCGGCGACAGGCCGAAAAGCAGCTCGCAGGAGCTGAGTTTCAAGGTGGTCGACAGCGACGAGCCCGAGGTCTACAGCGTGGCGAAGAGCCGCTTTGTCGCCCCGCTGAACCGTTGATGCCTTAGAATCCCGAACGCCGATGCCGATCAACCCGAACGCCAGAGTTACCATGAAACGCTACGAAAAATTCGCCGACGACATCGCTGAACTGATCCGCACCGGCGTCCTCGGCCCCGGCCAGCGCGTGCCGTCGGTGCGTTATGCCAGCCAGACCTACGGGGTCAGCCCGTCCACCGTGTTCCAGGCCTACTACCTGCTGGAACGCCGCGGCCTGATCCGCGCCCGACCGCGCTCCGGCTACTTCGTCAACGCCCACACGCCGAGCCCGTTCTCGGAGCCGGCGATCAGCAGCCAGGTCAGCGAGTCCACCGAGGTCGATGTCAGCGAACTGGTATTTTCGGTGCTGGACTCCATCAAGGACCCCGCCACCGTGCCCTTCGGCTCGGCCTTCCCGAGCCCGACGCTGTTTCCCCTGCAACGCCTGTCCCGTTCCCTGGCCAGCTCCAGCCGCGAGATGGACCCGCGCATGGTGGTCACCGACCTGTCGCCGGGCAACCCGCAACTGCGCCGGCAGATCGCCCTGCGTTATATGGTCGGCGGGCTGATGCTGCCCATGGAGGAACTGCTGATCACCAACGGCGCCCTGGAGGCGCTGAACCTGTGCCTGCAAGCCGTCACCGAGCCCGGCGACCTGGTGGCCATCGAGGCTCCGGCCTTCTATGCCTGCCTGCAGGTGCTGGAACGACTCAAGCTCAAGGCGGTGGAGATCCCGGTGCATCCGCGCGACGGCATCGACCTCGGAGTGCTGGCCCAGACCCTGGAACGCCATCCGATCAAGGCCTGCTGGTGCATGACCAGCTTCCAGAACCCCCTGGGCGCGACCCTGCCCGAGACGAAGAAGCAGGAGTTGGTGGAATTGCTACGCCTGCATCAGGTGCCGTTGATCGAGGACGATGTCTACGCCGAGCTCTATTACGGCCAGCAGGCGCCAAAACCGGCCAAGGCGTTCGACACCGAGGGCCTGGTGATGCATTGCGGTTCCTTCTCCAAGAGCCTGGCGCCGGGTTATCGCATCGGCTGGGTGGCGGCGGGACGTTACGCGCAGCAGGTCGAACGGCTCAAATTGATGACCTCGCTGTGCGCCTCGATGCCGGCCCAGGCGGCCCTGGCCGACTATCTGCAAAATGGCGGCTACGACCGGCACCTGCGCAAATTGCGCTATGCATTGGAGGAACAGCAGAGCGCCATGCTGGCGGCGATTGCCCGCTACTTCCCGGCACAGACCCGGGTCAGCCAGCCGAGCGGCGGTTACTTCCTGTGGCTGGAACTACCGGAACAGATGGATTCGCTGAAACTGTTCCAGATCGCCCTGGCCCAGGGCATCAGCATTGCCCCGGGACCGATCTTTTCGCCGACCCGGCGCTTTCGCAACTGCATCCGTTTGAATTACGGCAGCCCGTGGAACGAGGTGTCGGAGCAGGCGATGGAGACCCTGGGACGGATTGTGCGGTCGTTGCTGGAGCAGTGAGCCGTATTATTGCGCCAAGGGCCAGTGCATCAGATACGCCGCGCCGGTCACCCGAATCATTGGATGCGGCACGATCTGACATTCGCCAACGATCGTAAAACCATGACGCTGATAGAAACGGCAGGCACCTGTATTCATTGCATAGTCGATCAGGCTCAGGCCCTTGAGCTCAAGCGCCCGGCAGCGCTGGCGGGCATATTCAAGAAAGCGCGCGCCCAGGCCCTGGTTACGCCAGCCATCGTGCAAGGCCAGGCTGGAGATGTAGAGGGTGTCGGGAATCTCCAGATCGGCATACGGCGCCAGCACCGGATCGCTGCTCGGCGTTGCCTGCGGGTCTTCAAACATCGGATAGCTGTGCAACATGCCGATAACCTGGCCATTCGCCTCGGCCATCCAGCAGTTCTCATAGGAAAAATCCACACCCTCACGGGCATACCGCCGCTCGCCGACATCCAGCAAGGACTCATCGCCTTCAGCCAACTGGCTCCAGATATAGTCGCAAGCCCCTTCCGAGGAAATCTGGAACAGGCGGGCAATCTCGCGGGCGTCCGAGCGTAGCGCAGGACGAAAGATAACGGTCATTCGGGGGTCCCTGTAACGGGCCAGGTAAAGCCCTGGCAGCAGCGTTACAGTGTGCGGTGTCTACTCGACAGGGCGTTGTGCCCGAGCGACATGCCTGGCGCAAAAACCGACTTAGCGTCCACCTGCCAGATCGATAAAGGTCCCGGTGGCATAGGAGGCCTTGTCCGAGAGCAGCCAGATAATCGCTTCGGCCACTTCTTCGGCGCGACCGCCACGGCCCATGGGAATGGCCGATTCCAGCTTGCTGACCCGGTCGGCATCGCCGCTCAGGGCGTGGAACTCGGTATAGATATAACCAGGACGCACGCCATTGACGCGAATGCCCTCGCCCGCCAGCTCCTTGGACAACCCCAGGGTGAAGGTGTCTACCGCGCCCTTGGAGGCGGCGTAATCCACGTATTCGTTGGGCGAGCCGAGACGCGCCGCCGCCGAGGATACATTGACGATATTGCCACCCTGGCCACCATGGCGTGGCGACATGCGCCGCACCGCATGCTTGGCGCAGAGGATCGGCCCGAGGGTGTTGACCTTCAGCGTCTGCAGGATACGGAATTCAGACATTTCATCGACCCGGGACTTGTGCCCGACGGTCCCGGCATTATTGACCAGGGCGGTGACCGGCCCCAACTCGGCGTCCACCCGGTTGAACAGGCGGATCACCTCGTCCTCGGTACTGACATCGGCGCGCACGGCAATGGCCACGGCACCCAGCCCGCGCACCTGCTCCAGCACACGCAGGGCCGACTCCTCGTCCGCCAGGTAGTTGATGCAGATGCGATAACCCTGTTGCGCGGCGAGCAGCGCGGTGGCGGCGCCGATACCACGACTGCCGCCGGTGATGACGATGACTTTGTCCATGAACCCGCTCCCTCGATCAACCTGTAACTTGCCGCAAAAGCATACCTGTCGGCGGCCTTATTTGTGTAGTCGCCAAAGGTCGCAAGCGCGGTACTAAACGCTTACATAGACCCAGGCATCCAGACCGGAGGCCAGACGGACCAAGACGCGTTTGTAGTCGGAGACTTCATAGGCATCCGCCGCCGCCAGCTCTTCGGTGCCGATCTGGAACACCATGCCGCTCACGCTGTCCTCGGGGTTGCTGCCGGGACGGACGACGGGATGGTGGGTCTTGCCGCTGGTGGCGAGGACCTGGGGGTCGGTGATCTCGACCCAGGATTGAGCATAGCCGAGCATGCGGTCGGCGCTGCCCGCCAGTTCGCGCCCGAAATTGGACAGTTGCACAGCCTTGTCCTGCAAGGTGCCGTAGGAAAACAGCAGTACCGGTGCTGCCGTAAAATCGGTCATGAAGGCCTCGTCTGCCAAAGAGGTGAGACAGTCTAAACGCTCCGCGCCCGGATGCCGAGTCGATCAACACAACTCCCGCAAATACGCCCAGTCGTCTCTATGGTTATGCGAAGAGGTTATTTAACCAAACCGCTCTCCTCTCATAAGCTCCACCCACCGGACCACCGGCCCCGCCCTTCTCACTGCTGTCTCTGCGAGGTGTCCATGGTCGCCCTGGTTCCCGGCACTACCCGTTCCCGCTTATTGCTTTCAGCACTGGCCATTGCCTTGTCCCTGGGCGCCTCCAGCGTCGACGCCAACGAAACCCTGCGCATCGGCTACCAGAAATCCTCGACCCTGATCACCTTGCTCAAGAGCCAGGGCACCCTGGAGAAAGTCCTGGCCAAGGAGCATATCGACGTCAGCTGGCACGAGTTCCCCAGCGGCCTGCCCCTGCTCGAATCGTTGAACGTGGGCAATGTCGATATCAGTGCCGACGTCGCCGATACGGTGCCGGTGTTTGCCCAGGCGGCCAAGGCCCGACTGACCTACTTCGCCCAGGAGGCCGCCTCCCCCGAAGCCCAGGCGATCGTGGTCAAGAGCGACTCGCCGATCAAGACCCTGGCCGATCTCAAGGGCAAGAAAATCGCGGTGACCAAGGCCGCCGGCAGCCACTACCTGCTGATCGCGGCACTGACCAAGGCCGGGTTGAAGTTCAGCGATATCACGCCCGCCTACCTGACCCCCGCCGACGGGCGCGCCGCGTTCGAGAACGCCAAGGTCGACGCCTGGGTCGCCTGGGAACCCTTCCTCAGCGGCGTCCAACGGCAACTGCCGACCCGCACCCTGGCCGACGGCCAGGGCCTGGCAAACTACAAACGTTATTACCTGGCGAGCACGCCTTACGCCCAGTCCCATCCGCAAGTCCTGAAGCAGGTGTTTGCCGAACTGCAAAAGTCCGGGGCCTGGATCAAGACCCATCCCAAAGACGCCGCCGAGATCCTCGGCCCGCTGTGGGGCAACCTGGATGCGCCAACGGTCGAGGCCGCCAACCGCCATCGCAGCTATGACGTGCAGGCGGTCACGGCCGACCAGTTGAGCGAACAGCAGCAGATCGCCGATGCGTTCCTCGCGGCCGGTCTGCTACCGCAGAAGATCAACACCCGGGACGTCGGTATCTGGCAACCCTGATCAGGCGAACACACGACCTCGCACCAGGACAGCAGACTGATTACGACACTCAATCGAGTGATCGGGGGACAGGAATGCGTTGCTGCGGATCATAGAAAAACTGTTCCTCGGCAATACGCTCGCCCTCCCAACGCTGGTGGGCGATTTCCTCCATGCGGGTCACGCTGCCGTCGGCCCACTCGAAGCGGAAAATCCAGCGAATGGCTACATGATCGCCATTGAGAAAGGCCGGGCGTACGCAAGTCGAGCTCATGGAGCGCACCCTGGACATCATCGCCCGCTCCTTGGCGACATGAAAGTCACGCCCGACTCGCGGCGGCTCCTGGTTCTCTTGCAGGGAAGCATCGGCGGTGTAGAAGGCTTCGACCGCTTCGGCGTGGGCATTGGCCTCGACCTGGGCGATAAAGCGTTCGAGGGTTTCAAGGCTCGGCATGGTCAGCTCCTGGCTGGGGTAATCGGCATTCATCACCCCAGCGAGGCTAAGGTCGGCGACCGGCGATGGAAAGGTCCATTCCGACCGATCTGTGCGGTACCAATCGGCTAACGCCGCCAGACCACACAGCCCAGTGCACTCAGGGCTATCGCCAGGCCGGCCAGGGAATACACCCAACTGGCCGAGGCCACCGGCAACAGCACCCCCGCCAGCAACGGTCCGACACCGGCACCGATATCGCGCCACACCGCATTCGACGCCAGGGCCTGGACCCGTCCGCCCCCCGGATTGCGCTCGGCCACCAGGGTCACCACCAGCGGCAGTTGCAACGCCCGCAGAATCAGCACGGCGCCGGCACCAAGGATCAGCCAGTGGCTGCCGAAAGCGGCCAGGGCCAGGCCGCTGAGGATCGAGAACAGCAGCAACATGCGCACCACGCCATAACTGTCGGCCAGGCGACCACCCACAGGACTGAGGAACATTTCCGAGGCATAACGCAAGGCCATCAATAGCCCGGCAATGATCACCGCATTGCCACCCAATACCGCGGAGGCCTGCAAAGACAAACCGAAGATAAACAGCCCATCCAGCGCCACGCCCTCGACAAAGGACCATATCGCCACGCTGTCCGGCCGCTTGAAGCGCCGCCCGGAAGGTGCTGCCAGTTCATGCCCCACCGTCGGCAGCCCACGCGCCACCCACAGCCCGATCAACGATGCGCCGGATAGCAGCAGGAAAATCAGCCGAGGCCCGAAGTGCAGGCTCAACCAGCCACCCACGGCCAGCGCGAGCATCGGGCCGATGGCGATCACGCCCCGTGAACGCCCCGCCCGGCGCGCGGCACCACTGGGTTCCAGGGTCGCCAGCACCTGGGTGGACAGGTTCATCGCGGCAAAGGCCAGGCCCCAGACCAGGCGCAGCAGCAATAACCAGCCGAAGCCGGAAATCAGCGAGTTGCCCACGGCACAGAACGCACTGCCCCCGGCCGCCAGCATCAGGGTCGAGCGGTCGCCGTGGCGGGCGTAATAACGCAGCACATAGCTGTAACCGAAGATCCGCACCAGTCGGTTGGCCGCCAGCAACACCCCGGCCTGGGCCAGGGTCACGCCAAAGGCCTGGGTGTTCATCGGCAGCAACAGGTAAAGCAGTACGTCGCTGGGCAGGCACAGGGCCAGGACGGTGGCGGAACGGCGGGAGGCGGAATCGGTCGGGTGAGCAGCCACGGCAGGCATCTGGGACGGGTCTCCGCAGGGGGAAGAAGCCCACCAGCATGCCGGGTTGAAACAATCGCTGACAATATTTTTGTGCAATCTGTTTGCGGTGTTGCTGGAGCAACAGCGCTTCAACAGAGTGTTCACAAGGCGACACCCCTCCGTGCTGCCCCTGCCAACGGTCTGAACACTCGACTGTGGGAGCTGGCTTGCCGGCGATAGCGACCGATCAGACGCCACAAGCCTCGCTGGCCCCATCGCCGGCAAGCCGGTTCCTGCAAGTCCGCATTCCAGGTAACTGGCACAGAGCCTGCATTATTCCTTTTAAGCAGTTCATCGGACTCATGACTGCTTATTCCGAAATAAGCACCGCAGTCCCTCTCCCTGGAGCTCCCGATGAAATCCCTCAATCCGATCACCCAGGCCGCCCGTCTGCTGGCCGCCGCAGCGGCGCTGGCGCTGGGCCTGCAACCCCTGGCCCAGGCCACCGAAACCGTCCCGGCCGAAGTCCACCTGGACTATGCCTATTACTCCCCCGTCAGCCTGGTGCTCAAGCATTTCGGCTGGCTGGAAAAAGCCCTGCCGCAGACCAAGGTCACCTGGGTCTTCAGCCAGGGCAGCAACCGTTCCCTGGAATACCTGAACAGCGGCGGCGTCGACTTTGCCTCCTCGGCCAGCCTGGCGGCGGTGCTCAGCCGCGCCAACGGCAGTCCGATCAAATCGGTCTATGTCTACAGCCGCGCCGAATGGACCGCGCTGCTGGTGCGCAAGGACTCGCCCTACAAGACCCTCGCCGACCTCAAGGGCAAGAAGATCGCCGCCACCAAGGGCACCGATCCGTATCTCTTTACCTTGCGCAGCCTGCAACAGGCCGGCCTGAGCAAAGACGACGTGGAACTGGTCCACCTGCAACACCCGGACGGTCGCACCGCCCTGGAAAAAGGTGATGTCGACGCCTGGGCCGGGCTCGACCCGCACATGGCCGCCAGCCAGATCCAGGCCGGCTCCCGCTTGCTGTATCGCAATCCCGCCTTCAACAGCTACGGCGTGATCAGCGTCACCGAGACCTACGCCAAGGAACACCCGAAGGCCATCGAAACGGTCCTGGCCGCCTACGAAAAAGCCCGTGACTGGGCGCTGCACAATCCCCAGGAACTGGCCCAACTGCTGGCGACCGAGTCCGGCCTGCCGCTGGACGTCGCCCAGTTGCAACTGTCACGTACCGACCTGAGCAATGCCCGCCTCGGCCCGCCAGACCTGGTGTCGTCAAAAGCGGCGGCACCGATCCTGGTGTCCGAGGAACTGGTGCGCCGTGGCGTCAACGTCGATCAAGTGATCGACCAGTTGATCGACACCCGTTTCAACAATGCCGCTGTCGCCCAGCAGTAAATCCCGTCGCCCAGGGTCCGCGTCAGGAGTGCCCATGACCAGCAAGAGCAAATCCCTCCCCGCGCTCCTCCCGGTATCCGCGCGCGGCCCCCTGCGCGCGCCCCGCTGGAAACGCAATCTCAAGGGCCTGGCCGTGCCGGTGGCGATTATTGTCGTGCTGGAAGTGGTGGTACGGATCGGCTGGATACCGTCCTACCAGATGCCGGCGCCCAGCGAAATCGTCCTGACCCTGCGCGACCTGGCCGAAGGCGCCTTGTGGAAACATATCAGCGCCAGCCTGCTGCGGGTATTGCTCGGCTTCGCCATCGGCACCAGCCTGGCCCTGGTGTTTGCCGCCTGGGTCGGCTTGAGCCGGGAAGCCGAAGCCTACCTCGAGCCGACGTTCGCCGGCCTGCGCTCGATTCCGAGCCTGGCCTGGGTACCGCTGTTGCTGCTGTGGCTGGGGATCGACGAAACCTCAAAGATCGTCCTGATTGCCATCGGTGCGTTTTTCCCGGTGTACCTCAATGGCGTGGCGGCCATTCGCGACATCGACCGCAAGCTGGTGGAAGTCGGACAGATGCTCGGTTTCAGTCGCTATCGCCTGGTCCGCCGGATCCTCCTGCCGGCCGCCCTGCCCGGTCTGTTCACCGGACTGCGCAGCGGAATGAGCCTGGCCTGGATGTTTCTGGTGGCGGCCGAATTGATCGCCGCGACCAAGGGCCTCGGCTATCTGCTCAGCGACGGTCGGGAAACCTCGCGGCCGGACATCGTGCTGGCGGCCATCATTGTCCTGGCGGTGCTCGGCAAGATCAGCGACGGCGTACTGGCAAGCCTGGAGAAACGTTTCCTGGCCTGGCGCGACACCTTCACTGGCCAGGACGAGGAGCGACGGGCATGAGCGAGACCTTGTTGCACATCCATGTCGAGCACAAAGCATTCGACCGGCACACGGTTCTGGAACAGCTGACCCTCGAGCTGGCGGCCCGGGAAACCGTGAGCCTGCTCGGGCCCAGCGGTTGTGGCAAAAGCACCTTGCTGCGGATCGTCGCCGGACTGGAGAAAGACTTTCAAGGCACACTGCAACAGCACACCCCGGAGATCGCCTTCGTGTTCCAGGAACCACGGTTGATGCCCTGGCTGACGGTGGAACAAAACATCGGTTTCAGCGAAGACGACCACTACGACCGGGCCTGGGTGACGCAACTGATCGAGGAAGTCGGGCTCGGCGGTTTCGCCCAGGCGCTGCCCAAGGCGCTCTCCGGCGGTATGGCCCAGCGCGTGGCGATTGCCCGAGGTTTGTATTCCAAACCACGGATCCTGCTGCTCGACGAACCCTTCAGCGCGGTGGATGCCTTCACCCGGATGAAACTGCAGGATCTGTTGCTGCAATTGGCCGACCGGCACGCCATCGCCCTGCTGCTGGTAACCCACGATATCGACGAAGCGCTGTACCTGAGTGACCGGGTATTGGTCATGGGCAACCGTCCTGGCTCGATTCGCCAGGAATTGTCGGTGAATCTGGCTCACCCCCGTGATCGTCGGGCGCCACTGCTGGCGGAACTCAAGGCTCGCTCCCTGACCGAGTTGCAGCAGGCCCACGTGATCTAGCCCGATGACCCGACAGCCGCTTATCAATGATCGAACCCCTGATGCCGGGAAACAGCAAGTTATTGCCTTGTTGCCTGGCCTTAATATCCAGCAGATATAAATTTCGCTCTTTTTAAACCTGTCATATTTGACAGTAGACGGCCAATCTCTATCGGCACTAACTTGCTCAGGGTCGGATAACCGACCCTATTCCTGATGCTGCCTATTAAGAGGACATTGCCATGGAACCTTCCATTCTCTATCTTCCCAAAAAAGGACATCCCCCCCAGCACGCCGGCAGACTCGTCTGGCGCATTGATAACGGGCCCGAGACTTACGCAGAAAGAACGAGCTTCGGTTTGGGCGAGTTCCCCCCTGGTTCGGGTCAGAGGTACTGGGTGCTTTCCGGCTCGACGGGAACACCCGAGCAAGAAAACTACTTCTACTTCCAAATCATCATCGACTACCAACGAGGCCCCTTCGAGAATATAACGCTCAAGTTGGGTGATCATAAGTTGCTATCGATGGGCCATACCTATTCGATTCCTGCGCCGGAAGGTTTTTATGGCGTCCAGACGGTCGCAGCCGACGCCGGAGAAACGACGCTGTCTCTCGATCTGGAAACAGGGACGATCGACGGTCGATTTGAAAGTGTCTATCGAGCGTTGCGCCTGGCTCCAAAAGGGCACTTCAGGATGACAAGAGATAATCTGCAAGTATGAACGAGCACATCAGCAAGCACCATTGATCAAGAGCTCCCCGGCCAAAAAAAGCGGGCTCGACTTACTCCCGGAGCGGAGTGCCCGCCCTTTCGTTTCACTCTTTTGTATCGACTTACTTACAATTACCCTCCCCCCCCCACCGGGTAAACCAGCACTTGCTCTGGCACTTTACGGTAAATCGACGGAAGATCGACTTCACCGATCCAGTCCCGTCGTCCAAACCTTTTGGCGGATCAACCGTCAATAAAGCCCCGAAAGCGGGCGCTTCTTGGTATCGTGTGCGCCGATTTAAATAGCCACCTATACATTTTCTCTCTTAGCAGCTCCGTTCATATTCAATTTTCTTTGCACAACACAGGTTCCTCATGACCGATCCCATTCATATCAAGGATCACGAGAACGAAAAGCGCCTGGTCAACAAGCGCTTGCTGGCCTGCGGCATCCTGGTCCTGGGGCTGGCCGGCAGCCTGGTCGCCCGCCTGTATTTCCTCCAGGTGACCGAGTTTTCCTATAATTCCACCGTCTCGGAAAACAACCGCGTCCACGTCCTGCCGATCCCGCCGGAACGCGGGTTCATCCTCGATCGCAACGGCCAGGTGCTTGCCGACAACCAGCCCAGCTTCAACATGACCCTGACCCGCGAACGCGCCGGTGATGTCGGCCAAGTGCTGGACACGGTGATGAGCGTGCTCAATCTGCCGGAAGAAGACCGGTCGATGTTCACCAAGGTCCTCAAGCAGTCGCGCCATCCGTTCGAGCCGGTGACCCTGCTCTATGAACTGACCGAACAGCAGATCGCCCTGCTGGCGGTAAACGAGTTCAAGCTGCCGGGCATCGAGGTCGAGCCGCAGTTTGTCCGTCATTACCCGTTGGGCGATCACTTCGCCCATTCGGTGGGTTACGTCGGGCGGATCAACGAAAAGGAAAGCAAGCAACTGGACCCGGTGGAATACCGGGGCACCCAGTCCATCGGCAAGACCGGCATCGAGCGGTTCTACGAAAACGAACTTCACGGCCATGTCGGCTACGAGGAAGTCGAGACCAACGCCCAGGGCCGGGTGATGCGGGTGCTCAAGCACACCGATCCGATTCCCGGCAAGAACATCGTCCTGAGCCTCGATATCAATCTGCAGGAAGCCGCCGAGAAGGCCCTCGGAGACCGGCGCGGCGCAGTAGTCGCCATCGATCCGAAGACCGGCGAAGTGCTGGCGATGGTCAGCAAGCCGAGTTTCGATCCGAACCTGTTCGTCACCGGAATCCGCGCCAAGGACTATTCGGCCCTGCGCGATTCCCTCGACCGTCCGCTGTTCAACCGCGCCCTGCGCGGGCTCTACGCGCCGGGCTCGACCATCAAGCCGGAAGTGGCCATCGCCGGCCTGGACAGCGGGGTGATCTCCCCCTCCACCCGGGTGTTCGACCCCGGTTACTTCCAGCTGCCCAATGTCGAGCACAAATACCGCAACTGGAACCACAGCGGCGACGGCTGGGTCGACCTGAACGCGGCGATCATGCGTTCCAACGACACCTACTTCTATGACCTGGCGAGCAAGCTGGGCATCGACCGCCTGCACGATTACCTGAACAAGTTCGGCGTCGGCCAGAAGGTCTCCCTGGACATGTTCGAGGAATCGCCGGGGCTGATGCCGTCACGCGAGTGGAAACGCACGACCCGGCGCCAGGCCTGGTTCCCCGGCGAGACGGTGATCCTCGGCATCGGCCAGGGCTATATGCAGGTCACGCCGCTGCAACTGGCCCAGGCCACGACCCTGATCGCCAACAAGGGCGTGTGGAATCGTCCGCACCTGGCCCGGAGCATCGGCCAGGTCGCGCCGGTGGACCAGAATCCGATTCCCAATATCGTGCTGCATGACCCCCGGCAGTGGGAACAGGTCAACTACGCCATGCAGTTGGTCATGCACGATCCACGCGGTATCGCCCGGGCGGCAGCGGTGGGTGCGCAGTATCGCATTGCCGGCAAGAGCGGCACGGCGCAGGTGGTGGCGATCAAGCAGGGGGAGCGTTATGACCGCTTGAAGACCTCGGAGCGTAATCGCGACAACGCCTTGTTCGTCGGTTTTGCCCCGGCGGAAGACCCGCAGATCGTGATTTCGGTGATGATCGAGAACGGCGAGGCCGGTGGCCGGGTCGCCGGGCCCGTGGTGCGGGAGATTCTTGATGCCTGGCTGCTGGACAAGGATGGCAAGCTCAAGCCGGAGTATGCGCGGCCGCTCAAGCCGCATGAGGATCCGAAGGTTTAGTTGAGGCTATCGGCCTCTTCGCGGCGGTGCGGCGAAGAGGCCCTTGAGAACACCCTCTACTCATCAGGCCGCAGCCCCCCGCCGATAAAACGCCAACACCCCGCCCAAGGTCATCAACAAACCACCCGTCACCCGGTTGAACGCCCGCAGATGTCCGCCCTGCAAGCGACTCAACAAGCGCGCCCCGCACAACGCGTAAAACAACATGATGCTGACATTGAGCAAGGTCAGCACCAGCGCCAGCAGCGCATATTGCGGCAACTGCGGCTGCGTGCTGTCGATAAATTGCGGCAGGAACGCCGACATGAACAGCAGCGCCTTGGGATTGGTCAGCGCCACCACGAAACAGCGCATGAACAAGCCGACGGAGCGGTTCGAACCCTGCTCAACCGGCAGTTCGGCCAGGGTCCCGGTCGAACGAAACATCTTCCAGCCCAGCCAGACCAGATACGCCGCCCCCAGCCACTTCACTGCCTGGAACAACGTCTCGCTGGCCTGCAGCAAAATCCCCAGGCCACAGGCCACCGCCGTCACCAGCAGCGCATCGGCCAACACCGCCCCGCCCATGCCCCAGGCCGCCGCCCGCACACCGTGGTTGGAACCGTTGTGCAAAGCCAGCAGCACCGTCGGGCCGGGCATGGCGATGATCGCCGCCGAGCTGATCAGGAACAGGAGCAACGTTGCCAGCGTCATGAAGGTCGCCTTGAAAATGAAAAATAAGCGTCATTCTGCGGCCAGCCCCGCCGCGCTTCAACCGCCGATACGCCAGCCCGTCGTTTGCGCTGGACGCGACTAAGCTGTTTCGTGATAAAACAGGCTCAAGCACTGAAGCGTTTCAGCGTCCTTTCCATCAGACAGGGTGATCGCCCCATGACCGACCAGAAGCTGCTCGACTCACTGTTTCCCGCCGCCGCGGACATCCCGGAAAAGTACCGATTCGAAGGCCAGCTGGAGCAACGCGAATACCTGGTCGACGGCACCTTGCGCACGTGGGACGGCCCGCTGGCCCAGGTGCGTAGCCCGGTGTACCTCGCCACCGCCCACGGTGATGAGCAGGTGATCCTCGGCAGCACGCCGCTGCTGGATGCCGAGACCGCCCTCACCGCCCTCGACGCCGCGGTTCACGCCTATGACCGCGGCCAGGGCGAATGGCCGACAATGCGCGTGGCCGAGCGCATCCAGCATGTCGAAACCTTTCTGCGGCGCATGCGCGTACAGCGCGAAGCAGTGGTCAAGCTGCTGATGTGGGAGATCGGCAAGAACCTCAAGGATTCCGAGAAGGAATTCGACCGCACCTGCGACTACATCGTCGACACCATCAATGCGCTGAAAGAACTCGACCGCCGTTCCAGCCGCTTCGAGCTGGAGCAGGACACCCTCGGTCAGATCCGCCGCGTGCCCATGGGCGTGGCCCTGTGCATGGGCCCCTACAACTACCCACTGAACGAAACCTTCACCACCCTGATCCCGGCACTGATCATGGGCAACACCGTGGTGTTCAAGCCGGCCAAGCTCGGCGTGCTGCTGATTCGCCCGCTGCTGGAGGCCTTCCGCGACAGCTTCCCGGCCGGGGTGATCAACGTGATCTATGGCAGCGGCCGGGAAACCGTCAGTGCGCTGATGGCCAGCGGCAAGATCGATATCTTCGCCTTTATCGGCACCAACAAGGCCGCCAGCGACCTGAAGAAACTCCATCCCAAGCCCCACCGCCTGCGTGCGGCCCTGGGCCTGGATGCGAAAAACCCGGCCATCGTGCTGCCCGAGGTCGACCTGGACAACGCGGTCAACGAATGCGTCACCGGCTCATTGTCGTTCAACGGCCAACGCTGCACCGCGCTGAAGATCCTGTTCGTGCACGAGGACGTGGTCGAAGGTTTTATCGAGAAATTCAACCGCAAGGTGCAAAGCCTGGTGCCGGGCATGCCCTGGGACAATGGCGTGGCGCTGACGCCCCTGCCGGAAGCCGGCAAGATCGAGTACCTCAAGGCCCTGGTGGCCGATGCCCAGGACAAGGGCGCCAGGGTGATCAACCCCAATGGCGGCCAGACCCGCGCCTCGTTCTTCTATCCGGCGGTGCTCTACCCGGTGAATGCCGGAATGCGCGTGTACCAGGAAGAACAGTTCGGCCCGGTGGTGCCCATCGTGCCCTACCGGGACCTGGAAACCGTGATCGACTATGTACTGGAGTCGGATTTCGGCCAACAGTTGAGCATTTTCGGCACCGATCCCGCCCAGGTCGGCCGGCTGGTGGACACCTTCGCCAACCAGGTCGGACGGATCAATATCAATGCCCAGTGCCAGCGCGGACCGGACACCTACCCGTTCAACGGACGCAAGAACTCGGCCGAAGGTACGCTCTCGGTGCACGATGCCTTGCGGGTGTTTTCGATCCGCACCCTGGTGGCCACCAAGTTCCAGGACAGCAACAAGGCGCTGATCAGCGATATCATCCATAACCGCGAGTCGACCTTCCTGACCACCGACTACATCTTCTGATGCCACCCGGGCGGCGCGACCTGGAAACCGCCCCCCCCTGTAGGAGCCGGCTTGCCGGCGATCCAGGCGACGCGGTCTGACAGGAAACCGCGTCGCTACTATCGCCAGCAAGCCGGCTCCTACGGGGGCGCAATGGCGCGGGATTTTCATGCCTGGGCTAGGGCTGCCGAGCGCTCTGATCTATCATTGCTCCTCAGGCTGCCCGAGCCCGCCATTATTTTCATAAGAAATCCATGCCACGCATCGACCTCCGCCGATTGATCCTGTTGCTGTCGCTTTCCGCCGTCACCCTGACGGCCGGCAATCTTTTCTTCGCCAGCTACCAGACCCAGCGCAACTTCCTGATGGAACAGACCCTGGAAGCCAATCGGATCTATGCCCTGAAGCTGGCCAACACCACCAACAACTTCCTCAAGTCGACCCAGCAGCAACTGGCCTTCAGCAGCGAACTGCTCCCCGCGATCTGGGACCAGCCGGACCAACTGTGGCAGGAAGCGCACCGACTGCGCCGCCAGACCGGCAGCTTCAACTCGGTGATCGTCATCCGCGCGGACGGCAAGATCATCGCCTCCTCGCCCACCTCGATGAACCTGACCGGCACCTTTTCCGCAAGCGAAGGCTTTCGCCAGGCCAGCCTGGCGCGCCAACCCTATATTTCCAGCCCCTATGTCGGGGCCAACAATCACCTGATGATCCAGATCTCGCATCCGATCTTCGACGGTGATGGCAACTACCTCGGCTACCTGGGCGCCGGTATCTACCTCAACGAACCGAACATCCTCCACTCACTGCTGGGCGAACAATACTACCGTGACGGCTCCTACCTCTATGTGGTCGACCCCCAGGGCCAGTTGATCTATCACCAGGACCCGGCGCGGGTCGGCGACGTGATCAAGGGCAACCCGGCCATCGACGCGGTGATCGCCGGCGAAACCGGCAGCCTGAGGTTGAAAAACTCCAAGGGCGTCGACATGCTCACCGGCTATGCCCCGGTGCCGCGGATCGGCTGGGGCGTGATCAGCCAGCGGCCTACCGCCATCACTCTGGAAGGCCTGCAGCGGTTGATGCTGGAAGTCGCCGGTTACGCCGTGCCGCTGTTACTGCTGTCGTTGCTGGGTATCTGGTGGATTTCGACACTGATCAGCAAACCGCTCTGGCAACTGGCCAATACCACGCAGTATTGGGGTTCATCTACCGCCGCCCAGTCGGTGAGCAAGGTGCGGGCCTGGTACTACGAAGCCGCCCAGCTGAAGAACACCATGCAGAAAGCGTTGATGTCACTGCACCAGCAGTTGGGCAAGCTCAACCAGGAAAGCGTCACCGACCCTCTGACCAGCCTGACCAACCGCCGTGGCCTGCAATTGATCCTCGACGACTGGGAAAGCCGCCGCCAGCCGTTCTCGCTGATCGCCCTGGATATCGACCACTTCAAGCAGGTCAACGACAGCTACGGGCACAGCGCCGGCGACCTGGTGCTGCAACACCTGGCCCAGCAGATCCGCCGCCACTCCCGGGAAAGCGACGTGCTCTGCCGCCAGGGTGGCGAGGAGTTCCTTATGCTGCTGCCCTCCACGCCACTGGCCCAGGCGGCCCTGGTGGCCGAGCGTTTGCGGGCGACGATGGCCTATACCGAAAGCCCGAACGGCATCCCGGTGACCATCTCCCTGGGCGTGGCCGGCTGGCCCCAGGGCGGGCAGACCGTGAGCCAAGTCCTCCAGGCGGCGGACCAGGCCCTCTATCGGGCCAAGGATAGCGGGCGCAACCGGGTGGTGCGCAGCGATGACGAGATCCCACCGGATGTGCCGAACAGTTAGACTGACGCCCCCTGGCGACACGCATCGGACCGCCGTCCCAGGCCACGAACACCCGACGCTTTCGGGGATTTCTTTCGAGTTTGACCACCAGCATGACCTTCAACTTCGACACGCTGATCGACCGCCGCGACACTGGCAGCACCAAGTGGAGCCGCTATCCGGCCGACGTCCTGCCCATGTGGGTGGCCGATATGGACCTGCCGGTGGCGGACGCGATCACCGCAGCCCTGCACAAGCGCCTGGAACACCCGCAACTGGGTTACAGCGTGGCCCGGGACGCCCTGCGCCAGGCCATCGTCGCCGACCTCCGGGCCAAGTACGCCTGGCACGTGGAGCCCCAGGAGCTGATTTTCCTCCCGGGGGTCGAACCGGGTTTCAACATGGCGCTACGCGCGTTTGTGCAACCGGGCCAGAACGTCGTGGTGCAGACGCCCAACTACCGCCCGCTGCGCCTGGCGCCGGGTCACTGGAACCTGCCGAAAGTCGAACTGGAGTTCGAGCGCGATGCCCAGGGTGACTATGTCACGCCCTTCGGTGCCCTGCGTAACGCCTTGCAAGGTGGCGGCGCGCTGCTGTTGAGCAATCCGCACAACCCGCTGGGCAAGGTCTTCCCCCGGGAAGAACTGCAACAGGTGGCAGATATCTGCCTGGAACAGGGCGCGCTGATTATCAGCGACGAGATCCATGCCGACCTCTGCTTCGATGGCCGTCGTCATGTACCGATCGCCTCCCTGAGCCCGGAGATCGCCAGGCGCACCATCACCCTGATGTCGGCGAGCAAGGCCTATAACATCGCCGGGCTGAAGACTGCTTACGCCATTGTCCAGGATCCGGCGGTACGCGAGCGCTTCAACGCGGCACGCGGGGGGATGGTGGACAGCGTCAATGCCCTGGGGCTGGAAGCCACCTGCACGGCCTACACCGAGTGCGGGCCGTGGCTCGCTGGCCTGGTGCAATACCTGCAGGCCAACCGCGACTACCTGCAACACGCGGTGGAAACCCGGTTGCCGGGTGTGGTCCTGCACCCGGCTCAAGGGACTTACCTGGCCTGGCTCGATTGCAGCGCGTTGGGGCTTGCGGACCCGTACCGGTTTTTCCTCGAAGAGGCCAAGGTGGGGTTGAGCGCGGGGATCGAGTTTGGCGACGACGCGCAGCAGTTCGTGCGCTTGAACTTCGGTTGCCCGAGGGCCTTGCTGGAGGAAGGCATCAGCCGGATGGAGCAGAGTTTGCGTCGGCGCTGAAAGCGCGATGCCGGCCAACTACGCAAATGGGCTCTTGAAGACACCACACAACCTGTAGGAGACGGCTTGCTGGCGATGCGATCCGATGGTCGACATCGCCGTCGCCTGGAATACCGCCATCGCCAGCAAGCCGCTCCTACAGGGACCGTGTTCAGACCTGGCTGAACGGGGTCAGGCGTGCTTTTTCAAACGCGGTTTGGCCGCCTTGGGGAAATACGGTGGCTTGACCAGCAGCGTGGGCGCGGGCCTCACGGACTTGACCTCAGCCGCCTCGACCGGCACCTCCCCACCAAACTCCGCCACATAGGCCGTCTGGCCGCAACGCAGCCGATTGTTGATCGGAAACTCATCCCCGTTGTCGTAAATGTACGCATCCTTCATAGCCATCTCCTCATCAACATAATTGATCCCCACCGGCAAATCCCCGGCGGCTTCAAAAATATTGAGCGTAGTCGACCGGCAGCGACACGCAGCCCCTGGGGCAAGGTTCCGACGAATGACCACCCGGTCACGAAACTTTCATTTTCCTGGCCGGGCCTTTCACGCCGATTTCACTTCTGCCCCTCTAGGATGGATTCACTCCTCGTTTCAACTTGATTCAGCTCGCCTTCGTTGCGGGCTTTTTTTTGCCCGCGCAACCGGTCGAACCACAGGTAGACCACCGGCGTGGTGTAGAGCGTCAGCAGTTGCGACACCGCCAACCCGCCGACAATGGCGATCCCCAGGGGCTGACGCAATTCCGAACCCGCGCCATGCCCAAAGGCCAGGGGCACGGCACCGAGCAACGCCGCCAGCGACGTCATCAGGATAGGTCGCAGCCGCAGCAGACACGCCTCGTGCACCGCCTCCCGCGGCGCCATCCCGCCGCGTTCGGCCTCCAGGGTGAAGTCGACGATCATGATCGCGTTCTTCTTGACGATGCCGATCAGCAGAATGATCCCGATCATGCCCAGCACCGACAGGTCCTGCCCGCAGATGATCAACGCCAACAAGGCGCCGAAGCCGGCCGAGGGCAAGGTGGAAATGATCGTCAGCGGATGGATGGCGTTTTCATAGAGCACCCCGAGAACGATATAGACCGTCAGGATCGCCGCCAGGATCAGCCAGGGTTGCGACTTGAGCGAGTCCTTGAAGGCCTGGGCGGTGCCCTGGAAACTCCCCGACACCGTGTCCGGCAGGCCCACCGCCAGCGAAGCCTTCTCGATGGCGTTGACCGCATCGCTCAAGGCCTGCCCCGGGGCCAGGTCGAACGACAGGGTAATGGCCGGGAACACACCCTGGTGGTTGATGATGATCGGCGCCAGCTCGTTGCGGATACTCGCCAGCATATCCAGCGGCACCATGCCCCCGGTGGTCGAACGCACATACAGGTGCTTGAGGGTGTCGATGGACATCTGCCAGCGCGGATCGAGTTCGAGAATGACGTGGTTCTGGTCCAGCTGGGTGAACATGGTCGCGATCTGCCGTTGGCCGAAGGCGTCATAGAGCACGTCGTCGATCGCCTGCACATTGACCCCCAACCGCGCCGCCGAGGGCCGGTCGATCACCAGGGTCGCCTGGGGGGCGGCGCGCTGTTGGTCGGAGGTGACATTGCGTAGTTGCGGCAACTGTTTGAGACGGTCCAGCAGCAACCCGCTCCAATGGTCCAGCTCCTGGCTGTCCGGGTCCTGCAAGGTGTACTGGTACTGGGTCTTGCTGGCCCGGCCGCCGATCTGGATATCCTGGTTGGCTTGCAGGAACAGTTTGATGCCCTGGACCTTGTCGAGGGCCGGCTGCAAGCGCGCGATCACCTGCTGGGCGCTGGCCGTGCGCTGGTCGAACGGCTTGAGGTTGACCATCACCCGGCCCTGGCTGACCGTCGGGTTGGGGCCGATCCAGTAATAGGCCTTGGCCACCGCCGGGTCGGCGCTGACGATATCGGCCAGCAGCGCAACGCGCTGGCGCATGGCCTCCGGCGAGATATCCGAGGCGGCTTCGGCGACGCCCTGGATCAGGCCGGTGTCCTGCTGCGGGAAAAAGCCCTTGGGGATATACAGGTAGAGCATGGCCGTGGCGACGAAGGTGGCGACCGCCACGGCCAGGGTCAGGCGCTGGTGATCGAGCACCCACTCCAGGCTGCGTCGGTAGCCCTCGTGAATCCGGTTGTAGACCGCCTCGCAGGCATCGCCGAAACGGCTCGGGCGCGACTCGTGTTCCGGCTTGAGCAGCCAGGCGCAGAGCATCGGTGTCACGGTCAAAGAGACCACGCCGGACATCAGGATCGCCACGCTGACCGTCACCGCGAACTCACGCATCAGCCGCCCGACGATGCCGCCCATCAACAGGATCGGCAGGAACACCGCGATCAGCGACACGGTCATCGAGACAATGGTGAAACCCACCTCGCGCAAACCGTCCACCGCCGCCTGGATCCGCGACTTGCCCATTTCCAGGTGGCGGACGATGTTTTCCATGACCACGATGGCGTCGTCCACCACGAAGCCGACGGCAATCGCCAGGCCCATGATCGACAGGTTGTCCAGGCTGTAGCCCAGCAGGTACATCACGGCAAAGGTCGCCACCAGCGACAGCGGGATGGTCAGGGTCGGGATCAGGGTCGCCGTGGCCTTGCGCAGGAACACGAAGATCACCACGACCACCAGGGCGATGGACAGCAGCAAGGTGAACTGCACGTCGTTGACCGAGGCATTGATGGTCTGGGTGCGGTCGCCGACCACCTGGACCTGCACATCCCGGGGCAAGGACGCGGTCAGGGCCGGCAGGCTGGCCTTGATATTGGCGATGGTCGACAGCACGTTGAAGCCCGGCTGCTTGTGGATGTCGACGATCACCGTCGGCTGGCCGTCGATACCGGCGGCCTGCTGGGTGTCCTCGGCACCATCGATGACCCGGCCCAGGTCGCCGAGCTTGATCGGAACCCCGGCCTTGTAGGCCACCACCAGTTCGCGATAACCCTTGGGGTCGAGCAGTTGGTCGGTGGCATCGAGGGTCACCGAGCGATACTGGCCGTTGAGGTTGCCCTTGGGTTGATCGAGGGTGCTGAGGCCGACGATGCTGCGTACTTCCTCCAGGGTCAGGCCACGGGCCGCCAGGGCATCCGGGTCGATCTGGATGCGCACCGCCGGCTTCTGCTCGCCATGGAAATCCACCAGGCCGACGCCGGGCATCTGCGACAGGCGCTGGGCCAGGTAGTTGTCGGCGTAGCGATCCAGCTCCGGCAAGGTCCGCGTCGGCGAGGTCAGGGCCAGGGACAGCACGGTGAACTCCGCCGGGTTGACCTTGTTGAAGGTCGGCGTGCTGGTCATGGTTTTCGGCAAGGTCGCGCTGGCGGTGTTGATCGCCGTCTGCACGTCCTGGGCCGCGCCGTCGATATTACGCGACAGGTCGAACTGCAGGACGATCTGGGTCTTGCCCGAGGAACTCGAGGAGGTCATCGAGGTGACCTGGGGCACGGCGGCGAAGGCCCGTTCCAGCGGCGTCGCCACCGAGGTCGCCATGGTTTCGGCGCTGGCCCCGGAGAGCTTGGCGGTGACCTGGATGGTGGGAAAGTCCACCGTCGGCAACGGCGCCACCGGCAGTTGAAAATAGGCAAAAGTGCCCAGTAGCATCACCCCCAGGGCCAGCAGGCACAGGCCCGTGCGGCGCTGGATCAGACCGGCGAGCAGGTTCATGGCTTGCCTCCGGCGCTGCCGCTCAACGCCACCTCAGGTGCCGCTGGGCCCGTGTCCAGACTGACCGGCTTGACCTTGAGCCCGGGGGCGATCCGCGACTGGCCCTGGACCACCACCACTTCACCCGGCGCCAGGCCGTCCTTGATCCACTGCTGGCCGTCGACCACCGTCGCCGCCGTCACTTGCCGTGGCTCGACCCGCTGGTCGGCATTGACCACATAGACGAAGTCGCCCTTCTGCCCTTGCTGCACCGCATTGGCCGGCACCACGGTGACGGCCTTCTGGGTATTCACCAGCAGACGCGCGCCCACCAGTTGGCCGGGCCAGAGTTGCTGGCCGGCATTATGAAATTGCGCCTTGAGCTGGATCTGCCCGCTGGCGGCGATCACCTGGCTGTCGATAAAGCTCAGGGAGCCGCTCGCCAGTTGCTGATGGCCGTCGCGGCTCATGGCGAGCACCTGCAAGGGGGCCACGGCGTTTTCCTTGAGGATCCGCGCCAGGTCGTCCTGGGACACCGCGAAGGCCACCGAGATCGGGTCCATCTGCGTCAGGGTCACCAGGCCCGTGGCATCGGTGCCGTGGACAATCGAACCGACGTCCAGCAGGCGTTGCCCGGTCCGACCGGTGAACGGCGCGTCGATCCGGGTGAAAGCCAGTTGCAGGCGGGCATTCTCCAGGGCCGCCTGGTCGGCCTGGACCGTGGCCTGCTGGGCCGCCAACTGGGCCCGGTAGGTGTCGACATCCTGGGTCGGGCCGGCCTTGGCCGCTGCCAGCTTGCTGGCCCGGTCGAGGTTGACCTTGAGGTTGGCCAACTGCGCCTGGTCCTTGCTGACCAGCGCCTGGGCCTGGGCCACCTGCGCCTGGTAGACCCGTGGATCGATCTGCGCCAACTGACTGCCGGCGTTGACCATCTGGCCTTCAGTAAACAGGACTTTCTGCAGCTCGCCGTCGACCCGCACCCGCACATTGACGGTGTTGAGGGGCTGGACGTTGCCGATGGCGTCGATCCAGATCGGCAGGTCCTTTTGCCCCGCCGCCTGCATCACCACCGGGATGGCGCTATCAACAGGAGCTGTCGGTGCCGCCTGGACGCGGTCGATCCATTGGGTCTTGATCAACAGCGAAGCGCCGAGCATGGCCACGACCAGCAGGCCGAGGCGCAGACGACGAGGTTGGGATGGCGCCTGGGGTGAGTGCTTCATGGCTGAACGACCTGAAAGGGAGAAGAAGGAGTGGCAGCGGCCAGGGTCGGCGCGCTGAAATCGCCGCCGATGGCGCGAAACAGGCCGACGGCGGCCTGCAGATGCTGGAGGCGCACCTGGAGCAGGCTGTCTTCGGCCTGGTACTGGGTGCGCTCGACCACCAGCAGCGTCTGGAAATCGGTGGAGCCGAGGCGGTAACGAACCTGGGCCAGGCGCGCGGCTTCGCGGGCGGAGCCGACGGCGGCCTGGTTCAGGCTGTAGGCCTGGTCCAGTTGCCGCGCTGCGCTGAGCTGGGTTTCCACATCACGCAGGGCTTCGATGATCGAGGCGCGATAGCTGGCGGTCAGTTCCTGCACATGGGCCTGGTCGGCGTGCAGTTGTCCGGTCAGTTGGCCGCCGCTGAACACCGGCTGGGTCAGGTTGCCGACGATGCTCCAGATATGCCCGCCGGCCAGGGTGTCGATACCACCGAGCAGGTCCAGGGAAAGGTTGGGCAGGAACGCTGCCCGGGCCACGCCGACGTCGTAGTTGGCTGAAACCAGGCGCGCTTCTGCGGCCTGGATATCCGGGCGTTGGCGCACCAGGCCGACGGGCAGGCCGACCTTGGGTTGTGGCACCTGGAGGGCGTCGAGCCCGGTTTGCTGGACCTCGAAGCCTTCAGGCGGCACGCCCACCAGTGTCGCCAGTTGATACTTGGCCGCGTCGAGCTGCTGTTGCAACAGCGGCACGGCGGCCTGGAAGGTTTGCTGGGCATTGCGCTGCTGTTCGACTTCCAGGCTCGACACCGCGCCCTGGCTGGCCTGCACCTGCACCAGATCGAGGACTTGGCTGGCATCGGCGGCGATGGACTGGGCCAGGCGCACGCGGTCCTGCAGCGAGAGGACCTGGAAGTAAGTGTCGGCGATGCTCGCACCGAGGGTCATGCGCAGGGTCTGGGCATCGAACTGGCTGGCATTGGCCAGGGCCTGGGAGGAATCGGCGGTGGCCCGTTGCTTGCCCCAGAAGTCCACCTCATAGGTGGCTTCGGCGAAGACGCTGGATTTTTTCGTGCTGCCGTAGTTGTTCTGGCGCTGGTAGTTGCCGCCCAGGGACAGGTTGGGGTATTGCCCGGCGCCGGCCACCTGGGCAATGGCCCGGGCCTGATCGACCCGGCTCACGGCGGCCTTGAGGCTGTAGTTGTCGTTCAGGCCACGGGCAATCAGGCCATCGAGTTCGGCACAGTGGAACTCACGCCACCAGGGGCCGCCTGCCGCATCGGCTGAAGCGGCGGACGGGTCCTTGGCCGACCATTGCGGGGCCAGGGGCAGGGCCGGCTGCTGGTAGCCCGGCACCAGCGAGCAACCACCCAACAGCGCCAGGCCGGCCAGGGCCAGGGCGCGGAACAGTCGGCTTGGGGCCTGAGGTGGATGAAAAACCTCGAATCTCGGCGTGAGACGCATCTACGGGATATCTCCAGAACCTGTGTGGCAGAGCCATCGATCAGATTCCGAAGCTATCAGGCGCAGGCCCGCGTCCCGTTCCTCCAAAGCTAAATTTTAGTTTAGGTAAATATCATGTGAACGCGGTTCCTTGTAGGAGCCAGCTTGCTGGCGATGGACGTCAACGATAACGCGGGGCATCTGATACCCAGCGGAGCCTGGACGACCATCGCGAGCAAGCTCGCTCCTACAGAGGCGGCGTTGACCGCAGTGGCGCATCAAGGGGGTCTTCGTCGTCCTGTAGCAACCGGTACCCGACCCCCGGCACGGTCTGGATCAGCGAATGGCTGAAGCCGGCATCCAGTTTGCGGCGCAACCGATAGATGTGTTTGTCGATCACGTTGTCGATAGGGTCGAAGTCATAGTCCCAGGCACTCTCCAGCAGCATGCTGCGGGTCACCACTTCATCGCAGTGGCGCATCAGCTTTTCCAGGATCAGCGACTCGCGCTGCTGCAGGACAATGACCTGCCCTTCACGGGTCGCGGTGCGGGCGGCACAATCCAGTTGCAGGCTACCGACCCGCAAGGTCCGCGACAATCCCACCACCGGATCACGGCCACGCTGCAAGGCTTCGAGCCGGGCAAGCACCTCGACAAAGGCATAGGGCTTGGCCAGGTAATCATCACACCCGGCGCGCAAGCCTTCGACCCGCTGGGCGGTGGAATCCAGGGCGCTGAGCATCAGCACCGGCGTGCGCAAGCCCTGGCGCCGCAGTTCCTGGACCAGTGCGAGACCGTCCAGCCCCGGCAGTTTGCGGTCGACGATCAAGGCGTCGTAGATCCCTTCCAGGGCCATGTCCAGGCCACTGCGGCCATCGTCGACGGTATCGGTGACGTGCCCGCTTTCATTGAGACCACGCACCAGGTAGCTGGCTGCCTTGGCGTCATCCTCGATGACCAGGATTCTCAAGACCGGCTCCGCGCTGGTTCAGCTAAACTTTTTTTCATATTGACGCGACCTTTCAGATAAACCCGGTTTGGCACACTATGCCGGTCGACCAGCCAACCACGATTCACTGGCCAGCCAGACTCCTCCGGGGTCCATGCAAGACTACCACCCTCTCTCATTCTGCGAAGTGCCCATGACCCATGTTCTGGTCGTCGAGGACGACCCCGCCACTGCCCGGGAGATCGAAGCCGCCCTGCAAGACCACGGCTTCGATGTCACCCACGTCGATAACGGTCGGGAAGGCCTGGTGCGCGCCATCAGCGACAGCTACGACGTTATCGTTCTCGACCGTATGCTCCCCGGTGCCCTCGATGGCCTGGGCATGCTCACCGCCTTGCGCGCTTCGGGTATCGCCACGCCGGTGCTGATCCTCAGCGCCCTCAGCGCGCTCGACGAACGGGTGCGTGGCCTGCGGGCCGGCGGTGACGACTACCTGACCAAGCCCTTCGAGTTCATCGAGCTGACCGCCCGCCTCGATGCCTTGAGCCGCCGCCGGGTCGCTCCCAGCGAGGAACGGGTCAACCGCCTGCGGGTCGGCAACCTGGAGCTGGATCTGCTCAAGCGCAGTGTCAAGCGCGGCGAACGGATGGTCGAGCTGTTGCCCCGGGAATACGCCCTGCTCGAATACCTGGTGCAACACGCCGAACAGGTGGTGACACGGACCATGCTGTTCGAGGCCGTGTGGAACTACGCCTATGACGAACGCACCAATGTCATTGAAGTGCATATGGGCCGTTTGCGCCGCAAGGTCGATGGCGACGGCGAGGAACCGATGATCCATACCATTCGCGGGGCAGGCTATGTTCTACGCTCACCTGCGTGAAATCCCCCGCACCATCAGTTTCCGCACGGCGCTGATGTCCCTGGCGCTGTTCAGTTGCTCGTTCCTCGCGCTGTTCGGTTATATCTATTGGCAAACCGCCGGCTACCTGATGGCCGAGGTCGATACCGCCCTTTATCGGCAGATCGACAACCGTAGCGCGCAGCCCGAAGACCTGCGCCTGGCGGAAATCCGCAAGCACTCCGAACAGGATATCGACGGTCGCCTGCCCCACGGCCTCTATGATGCCCAAGGCCAGCTGATTGCCGGACCGGTCATTGAAATGCCGGCCTTCAAGGGCTACGACAAACCCGCCGAATTCAACTGGAAGCAGCCGCAAAAAAAGAGCCGGCCGATCCGCTTCGTCATGCATCGCCTGGACAATGGCCAGACCCTGATGGTGGCCCAGGATATCCATGACCTCAGCGAGTTCGACGAGTTGCTGGTCAACGCGATGGTCTCCGGCGGCTCGCTGCTGCTGGTGGTGGGCCTGCTCGGGGCGGTCGGGCTGGGCTACGCGGCGCGCCGACGGCTGGATGTGCTGACCCGTTCCATCGAACGCATCGTCAAGGGCCACCTCAACGAGCGCCTGCCGACCCGTGGCAACCGTGACGATATCGACCGTATCGCCACTGTAGTGAATCAGATGCTTGACGAGCTGGAGCGCCTGATGAGCGAGGTCAAGGGGGTCTGCGACGATATCGCCCACGACTTGCGCACGCCCCTCACCCGCTTGCTCGCGGGCCTGGAGCGAGCCCAGCGCCGGCACCTGCGCGAGGAGGAATACCAGGCGGCCATCGACAACGCCATCGAGGATGCCCAGGGTTTGCTGTCGACCTTCCGAGCGCTGTTGCGGATTTCCGAGATCGAAGCCAGCGCCCGGCGCAGCAGCTTTGCCGAGATCGACCTGAACCGTATCGCCGCCGATGCCGTCGAGTTTTTCGAGCCCTTGGCCGAAGAGCGTGGTATTGAACTGACCTTGAATTGCGCGCCCGCGCCCTGCCTGATTTTCGGCGATGCGCAGTTGCTGTTCGATGCAACCTGCAACCTGCTGGACAACGCCATCAAGTTTTCGCCTGACCACAGCCAGGTACAGGTGACGGTGATGGACGCTCCGGACAGACGCGGCCTGTGCGTGATGGACAATGGCCCGGGAATTCCCGAAGCCGAGCGCGAGGCGGTGTTCCGGCGGCTGTACCGTTCCGAATCCAGTCGGCATACGGCGGGCAACGGGCTGGGGTTGAGCATGGTGGCGGCGGTGGCGCGGCTGCATGATATGCGCCTTGAGGTGCGGGATGCCCAGCCGGGTTGCCGAATCGAGTTGATGGTCAGCGCCTGATTACGGGAGGCGTTGCAGCAATTGCTCGAACGCGGCCAGCACCTGCTGCGGCTTCTCCAACATCAACTGGTGCCCACACGCCTCCAGCACCTGGAACTGTGCATCCGGCAACTGCCGCGCCAGCGCCTCACCACCGCTGGCCGGGGTCAGGCCGTCGCTGTCGCCGGCCAGGACCTGGATCGGCAACCTCAGTTGCGCCACCCGCTCGGCCTCGGGCCACTGCACACCCTGCACCAGCCCCTTGAACACATACAGCCGATTACGCTCGGTCAACTTCTCCTCATGCGCCAGCAAGCGCGGGTCGACGGACGGATGCCAGGCCCGCTCGCGAAATCCCTTGGCCAACACCGGCCGGATCAGCTCCAGTATCCAGGCCGGCAACGCCAGCAAGCCGCCGCGACTCAAGGGCCGATGCAGTTGCGTGCCGAGCAGCAAGGCGCCACTGACCGAATTCACCTGCAACAACGCGCTGAGGGTCAACCCGGTGCCAAAGGAGTGGGCCACGATCAGGTTGCGCTCACCTCCGAAGCGCCGCAGCAGCTCCACGACATCCGCCACCAATTCCTTCCAGGCATAGGCCGCCGCCCGCCGCGGCTTGTCGCTCTCGCCATGACCCAGCAGATCCCAGGCCACTAGGCTGTAGCCCTGCTCGCCGAGAGCTTGCCATTGCTCACGCCACTGATCCTTGTTGCCCCCCGCGCCATGGCAGAAAAACACCACGGTCGCGGCTTTCTCCGTTCCCGGACGATGGGCCACGCTGAGGCGTCGCCCGGGACGGACTTCCAGCCGTTCACCCCGCACCACGGGCAGATGACTAAAGGATCGAAACTCGGTCATGGGTGTGACAGTCCTGCGCAAGAGAAAAAGGATGCACTCACAGTGCGCCAACCACCGCCGGCTCGGTGGAAGTATCGGGCAGCGCCAACGCGGCGGCCCCGAGCAAGGTCCGGGTGTAAGGATGTTGCGGTTCGGCAAACAAGCGGGCCGTATCGCCCTGCTCGACAATCCGTCCGCCCTGCATCACCGCGATGCGGTCGCACAGACGGGCCGCGACCCGCAGGTCATGGGTAATAAACACCAGGCTCAGGCGGAACTGCCGTTGCAGGGCCTCCAGCAGTTCAAGAATCTGGACCTGGACCAGGGCATCCAGGGCCGAGACGCACTCGTCGGCAATCAGGATCTTCGGCCGTACGGCCAGGGCTCGGGCTATACCGATGCGTTGCCGCTGACCGCCGGAAAACTCATGGGGAAAACGCTCGAACGCTACGGCGGGCAAACCGACCTGCTCCAGCAACTCGCGGGCCCGCCGGGCCGACTCCGCCCGGGAAACGCCCTGGGCCAAGGGGCCGGTCATAACGATCTGCCCCACTGTCTGGCGTGGGTTGAGCGAGGCAAAGGGGTCCTGGAAAATCATCTGGATCTCACCGCGCATCGGCCGCAGCCGGCCCTGGGACAGGTTCGCCACCTCATGCCCCTGCCACTCCAGGCTGCCGCTGTCCGGCTGTAGCAAGCGTACCAGGCAGCGACCCAGGGTCGACTTGCCGGAACCCGACTCGCCGACGATGCCCAGGGTCTCGCCTTCACGCAGGTGCAGGTCGAGCCCGGCCAAGGCCTGGGTCTGGCGGCGACTCCACCAACCGCCACGACCGACGAAGTGCTTTTCCAACTGTCGCGCGCCAAGGACCTCGGGCGCCTCGGCCAATAACGGGCGCGGCGCCAGCGGCTGCGCCGTGACCGCCGCCAATAGACGCTGGGTATACGCTTCGCGGGGCGCCTCGAGCACCTGTCGGGCCGACCCCTGCTCGATCACATGGCCGCGCTCCAGCACCAGCACGCGGTCGGCAATCGCCCGCACCACGGCAAAATCGTGGGTGATAAACACTATCGCCATGCCCTTGTCACGCTGGATACGACGCAACAGGTCGAGGATCTGCGCCTGGGTGGTCACATCCAGCGCCGAGGTCGGTTCGTCGGCGATCAGCAGGTCCGGATCGAAGACCAGGGCCATGGCGATCACCACCCGCTGGCGCTGACCGCCGGACAGCTCGAAGGGATAGGCCCGCCGTAGCCGGATCGGATCAGGCAGGCCGACATAACCGAGCAGGTCGAGCACCCGCCGCTCGCGCACCCGGGCCGAGCGCTCGCCATGGGCACGCAGGGTTTCATCGATCTGTCGGCCGATGCTCAACAAGGGATTAAGCGCACTCATCGGCTCCTGGAACACCATACTGAGGGTCCGGCCGCGCAACTGACGCATCCCCTCCTCGTCACGGCCGGCCAGGTCCTCGCCGCGAAAACGCAAGGTTCCGCTCTCGACACGCAAGGGGGCTGGCAGCAGGCGCAACAACGCCTTGGCCAGCATGGATTTTCCGGAACCCGACTCCCCCACCAGGCACAGGCACTCCCCCGCCACCAGCGACAACGACAGGTCATATAGCGCATGGCTGCGATCGGCGCCCGCGGGCAAAGCGATACGCAGTCGCTCGATGCTCAACAACGGTGTGCGGTCCTGGCTCATGGGTTGACTCCCTGCCGACGGGTCGGCTCAAAGGCCACCCGCAGTCCTTCGCCCACGCGATTGACCGCCAGCACGCAGAGCAGGATTGCCAGCCCCGGCAGCAAGCTCATCCACCAGGCTTCGCGCAGCAGCCCGCGCGAGGCATTGATCATGTAGCCCCAACTCATGGCATCGGGATCGCCGAGGCCGAGAAACGCCAACGCGGCCTCGGTGAGAATCGCCGTCGCCATCACAAAGGTCAGGGTCACCAGCAAAGGCGCCAGGGCATTGGGCAGGATCTGCCGGGTGATGATCGCCAGCGGCGACTGCCCCAGAACCTGGGCCGCCTGGACAAACTCGCGCTGGCGCAGGCTGAGGAATTCGCCACGTACCAGGCGCGCTACTCCTGGCCAGGCCACCAGGGTGATCGCCAGCACAATGGAGCCCAGCGACGGTTCCAGTACCGCCACCAGGATCACCGCCAGCACCAGTTGCGGAATGATCTGGAAGAACTCCGCGATACGCATCAGCACACCATCGAGCCAGCCGCCGAAATAGCCGGCGACCGCGCCCACCAGGGCGCCCACCAGCAAGGTCGCCAGGCTCGAAAGGACGGCCACCGCCAGGGACACCCGGGCGCCGTACAACAAGCCGCTGCCGAGATCGCGCCCAAGCATATCGCTGCCCAGCCAATGGGCCGGGTCCTGGAACGGTGCCAACAGCGGCGTGGTGTTCATCTCCCAGGGCGTACTGTCGGTCAGCCAGGGCGCGGCCAGCGCCAGCAGGCTCAGCAACAGCAGGAAACCGGCGCCGATCAGCGCCGAAGGTTGTGCGAGAAAACGTCGAATCACTGAAACCTCATTCATCAGGACTGACCCTGGGCGCCGATACGCGGGTCCAGCAGCCGGCAGGCCAGATCGGTCAACAGGTTGAAACCGACCACCAGCGTCGAGATCACCAGGAAGCCGCCCATCAACACGCCGTAGTCACGTTGCGCGAGGGCGTCGTACATCAGCCGACCGATGCCCGGCCAGGAATAGACCACCTCCACCAGCAAGGCGCCGCTGGCCAGTTGTCCCAGTTGCAGGCCGGCAAAGGTCACCACCGGCAGCAGCCCATTACGCAGGACATGGGCCCAGAGAATGCGCCGTGGGGTCAGGCCCTTGGCCCGGGCGGTGTAGACATATTCCTGGCCCAGCGCTTCAAGGGTCGCGGCGCGGGTCAGATGGATATACAGGGCCAGGAACAGAAAACTCAGGGACAGGCACGGCAGCAGCAGATGACGCAGCCGGTCCGCCAGCCAGGCCCAGCCGTGGAAGTCCGCGGCCACGGTCTCCAGGCCAAAGGCCGGCAACCAGTCAAGGTGTACGGAAAACAACAGGATCAGCAGCATCGCCAGCCAGAAGGTCGGCACGGCGTAGAGCAGCAAAGCGCCTTGGGAAATCAGCCCGTCCAACCAGGGCCGGCGCTCCCGGCTACGGGCCGCGAGCACGCCGAGGGCGATCCCCGCCAGGGACGAGAGCAGGAACGCCGAGCCCATCAGCGCCAGGGTGGCGGGCAGGCGCTCGGCGATCAGCGACCAGACCGAGGTCTGGTTGCGGTAGGAATACCCCAGGTCCAGGTGCGCGACCTGCCCCAGGTAGATCAACAGTTGCCGGGCCAGCGGCTGGTCCAGGCCCATGTCATGCCGCAGGTTGTCGATATAGTGCACATCGTCGACGCCGGCCTCGCCGGCCATCAGCAAGGCCGGATCGCCAGGGGTCAGGCGGATCAGCAGGAAGCTCAGCACCAGCACCCCGAGGATCATCAGCAGCGCCCGACTCAAGCGGGCGCCGAGGAAGCGCAACAGGTTCATGGCGCCGGGCCGTCGAGGTAGACGCTTTCATCGTCCTCGTTGAGGCTGGTGGCGGTTTGCAGCAGGTTCTTGACCTGGCTGTGGAACAGCGTCGGGTAGCGCATTTCGAAGATCGGCGCGATGGGCAGGTCGATGTTCAGCTGGTTTTCCAGGCGGCTGTAGACCTGGCGACGCTGCTCGCCTTCCGGGGTGTCGGCGACCTGATTCCACAAGGCATCGGCCTGCGGGCTGTTGTAACCGCTGACATTGGCAAACGGTGAGGTCTTGAGGATGTAGTCCGAGCGATAGAGGTAGGCGGTGGTCAGGTAAGGGTCGCCGATCTGGAAGATGAAGTTGTAGGTCAGGTCGAAGTCCCAGTCGCTGACCCGCTGGAACCAGGTGGCGGCATCCGAGGTGACTACCTGGACTTTGAAGCCCAGGGGTTGCAGGGCCTGCTTGGTGTATTCGGCCAGGCGCTCCCAGGCGCCGCCCTTCTCACCGTTGAGCAGGCGGATACGCACCGCGCCGACATCCACGCCGGACTCGGCGATCAGCGCCTTGGCCTTCTTCAGGTCATAGCTGTACTGCGGCAGGTTCGGGTCGTGATACGGCGTGGTGGAAACAAACAGCCCCTGGGCGACCTTGCCGGAACCGAAGAAAATATTGTCGACGATAAACTGCCGGTTCAGCGCATAGAGGATCGCCTGGCGCACCTTGGGATTGTTCAGCGGTGGCTTGCGGGTGTTGATCTGCAGAAAGGCCAGGCCGGCATACAGCTCCCAGCCTTTCTCCGAAGACTGCACGCCGGGCAAGGCGGTCAGGCGCTTGAGATCGGAGTAGTCCGCATCGCCGCTGCGCAGTGCCTGGATATCCCCGCGTTCGAACGCGGCGGCCCGGGACGAGGCATCGGGAATCACGTGGAAGACGATGCCATCGAGGTGCGGCAGGCCTTTTTTCCAGTAGTCCTTGTTCTTCCCCAGCTTGATATAGGCGCCGCGTTTCCATTCTTCGAAGACAAACGGCCCGGTGCCCACGGGCTTGAGGTTGTAGGGGTTGTTGCGAAAATCCGAGCCCTCGTAGAGGTGCCGGGGCACCACGGGGCGCAGGCCGCTGCCCAGGGAAGAGAGCAAGGGGGCGAAGGGTTTCTTCAGGTGGAAGACCACCTGCAACGGCCCCGTGGCCTCGATGGAGGTCACATAGTCGGTAAAGATCCCGCCCAGACGTTTGTCCACCTCCGGGTAGAAGGTCTGGAAGCTGAACACCACGTCGGCCGAGGTGAAGGGCTGGCCGTCATGCCAATGCACGCCGTCCTGCAGGTCGAAGGTGTAGGTCAGGCCGTCGGGGGCAATCGTCCAGCTTTTTGCCAGCACCGGCTCGGGCTGGAGCGCGGTGTCGTAGGTGAGCAGACTCTGGAGGATCTTGCCGCTGACGTACTGGGTCGAGACGTGGCTGACCACCCCATGCATCAACGACGGCGGCTCCGGCTGGGCCACCAGGTTCAGTACGCCGCCCTCCCGGGGCTCGGCCTGGACGCTGCCGGCCAGGATCAACGCACCAGCCGCAAGGCCGAGCAACACCCGGCGCAGGGGCCGGGTGTGAGACGAATGGGTCGGGGTGAGATCAGGCATGGCGGGCTCCGCAGAAAAGATTCATCAGGCAGGCAACCACGGACAGGCGCCCGGCCCTTTGAAGCGGTTTAGCAAGGCCTGTGCCAGGGCCTGGAAGGCGGTCTTTTGCGGGCTTTGAGCGGTTTTCGAGGGCGCTGGCGCTGATGAAAAAACCACAGCCACTGGCCCGGCTGTGGAAAAAGCAGCAGCCGTCACGATCCTGTAGGAGCCATCTTGCCCGCGAAGACGTCAGTCCTGACGATGCATGACTTGAGGGATACGCCTCCTGTGCAGGACTGGCACAAGCCTTGCGAGACCCGCTGCCTTCGAACCACCGAGTCTCAAGAGCATGTCACTGGATTACCTGGGCAACCCCCTCGACACCGAGCACACCGCGACCCGCGAAGGCATCGACGCGTTCATCGGCGGTTTTCTCGGCTACCACCCTCGCGCCGAGTCGATCCTCGCCACCGCCGACGCCGATCCGCAGTCACGCCTGGCCAATGCCTTCGCCGGCATCCTGCTGATGTTCAGCGAATCCCCCGAAGGCCCGGTCCTGGCCGAACGCTACCGGCAGCGGGCAAGCGCCACCCCCGCCGGACATGCCCGGGCCGACCTATACCTGGCCCTGCTGCGCGCCTGGATCGCCGACGACCTGGGGCAAGTGCTCGGCCTCGGCGAACAACTGCTGGAACGCTTTCCCCGGGACCTGTTCGCCGCCAAGCTCACCCAATACGTGGAGTTCAATCGCGGCAACTGGCCGGCGTTGTTGCGCATCGCCCTCAAGGCCCGCGACGCGGCGCCGGATATCGCCCATAGCCACGGCCTGCTGGCCTTCGCCTATGAACAATGCCACCTGCTGGACGACGCCGAAGCCGCCGCCCGCCAGGCCCTTGCCCTGCAAGCCGACGAGCCCTGGGCCCAACACGCCCTGGCCCATGTGCTGCTGACCCGGGGCCGGATCGAGGAAGGCATCGACTTCATGGAAAACGTGAAGGACCATTGGCAGGGCCTCAACTCCTTCATGTACACCCACAACTGGTGGCATCTGGCGCTGTTCTACCTGGCCCGCGGCCATGAGCAACGCGCCCTGGAGATTTATGACCGACATGTCTGGGGCATCCTGCCGGAGTACTCCCAGGATCAGGTCGGCGCGGTATCGCTGCTGACCCGCCTGGAGCTGACCGGCATCGATATCGGTGAACGCTGGCAGGCGCTGGCGCCCTATCTGCAGAAACGCACGGAGGATACGGTGCAACCCTTCCTCAGCGTGCAGTATCTGTACGGCCTGGCCAGAGCCGGAAAACCTGAAGCCGATCATCTGCTTAAGTCACTGCTGGCCCACGCCTCCAGGGCGCCGGCGTTCAGCCGCACGACCTGGGCCGAGGTGACGGTGCCATTGGCGCAAGGCTTGCTGGCCCAGGCCCGGGGTGATTGGGAACTGGCTGTGCAGCGGCTGAGTGGTGTGCTGCCACGGCTCAACGATATCGGCGGCAGTCACGCACAGCGAGATCTGTTCGCGCAAATCGAACTCGACGCCCGCCTGCGCGGCGGGGACTGGCGGGCGGCACAGCAGACGTTGGAACTGCGCCGTGGCTACGACCCGCTGGATGTCCCGACCAACCGCCATCTGGAACAGGTTTACACCGAACTCGGGCTGCCTGTGCAAGCCAGCCAGGCCCGAGAGCGAATCAAGCAGGTAATGGCAACACAAGTAATTCCTGGCTGAACGCGATCCACTGTGGGAGCTGGCTTGCCAGCTCCCACAAGGTTCGTGACATGCTCAAGATCCCAGACCTACAGGCCATTCGGCGCCTCGCGCCGGGCTTCGAAAACACCCCGGGCAATCGCCCGCGCCACGCAATCGGCGGCGGCGCTGCCGAGGCAGCCGATCTGCACCTGGCGACGCGGCCCGTCCACCAGCTCGACCGCGCCGGAAGCCATGGCAAACACCGTGTCGCCATCAAACGGCAGATGCGCCGGGCGCACCGCGCGGGCAATGCCGTCCTGGGCCATGATCGCCACGCGCTTGCACTCGGCGGTGGTCAACCGGGCATTGCAGGCCACCGCCACCAAGGTGGTATTGGCCCCGGCCTGCAACCGCCCCATGGAATCCAGCCGGGACAGTTCCGGCATCGGATCGCTGGCGTCCATCGGTGCCCCCGGACGCACACCACCAAACTCCCCGGCGATCTCCCAGGGCCAGGCCCAGAACGTCTCGCCATCCGGCATATAGACGGAGCCGATCGGATTGGCGACCACCAGCGCCGCCACCACCCAACCATCACCCAGCACCAGCGATGCCGAACCCAGTCCGCCCTTGAGCACCCCGGCCATAGCCCCCCGCCCCGCTCCCACCGAGCCCTGGGCAAAGTCTTGCGAGGCGCTTTGCAGCGCCTCGAAACCCAGCCGGCGATAAGGCGGCTCCAATCCCCAGTCCTTGTCCCCGCCGTTGGCCAGATCGTGCAACACCGCCGCAGGAACAATGGGAATCGCTGGCGCACCAGGCTTGAGATGCAAACCCACTGCCTGCTGCGACAACGCCGCCGCCACCGCATCCGCCGCCCCCAGGCCGAACACCGAGCCGCCGGCAAACACCAGCGCATGCAGTTGCCCGACCATGTTTTCCGGCTCCAGGGCCGCCGACTCGCGACCACCCGGACCACCGCCGCGAATATCGATGCTCGCCGTCCAGGCGCCGTCGGTACGAATCACCGTCACACCAGTGTCGACATGCTCATCGGTGGCATGCCCGACAGACACGCCCGGCACATCGGTGAGCAGATTGCGGGAACCCGGTTGTGGCATAAAAAACTTCCTGACAAGTGGTTGGCTTCCATAGTGGAGCGTGATCGCAACGGTCCAGCAAAGCCTGTGCCACCACTCCCGCACCCGACTTCATTAGCGCCCCCTCCCGTACCACTGTTGCTAACCCACCAGCACCCCCGGGCGACTGCTGGAAAACCAACAACCCACACCCCCGAACCTCCCGCCACGGGCGCGCTGTAGAAAAACCAACAGCCTGAATCGCCGCTGCTAGAAAAACACCAGCCATTGCCCGACAAACGAGCTAACTACTTGTTTAAAAAGGCTTTTAAAGAATGGCACAGGCTTTGCTCTACAGCCCTGACCAGAGCTTGAGACCGCAGGCCGCCCCCCCCCGGCCCGGCAACAAGCCGCCACTGACCTCACTGGCGACGCCCCACACACCCGTCGCCTCACCCGCCACGATCGCCCCCCACCAGGGCGCAGAGCGGGGACCACACTGGAGCGATTCACATCATGAGTTCAACACGTGCCGCCAACCGGCGCCCCACCCGCAACACCTTCACCCACAGCCTGCTGTTCCTGGCCGTGTGCGAGGCACTGAGCTACAGCAGCCTGACCCTGGCCGCCGACACCACCAGCGATAACCCCCTGGACACCGTGGTGGTCATCGGCAACCGTGGCCAGGCCCGCACCCTGGCCGACAGCCCGGCGCCGGTGGACGTGATTTCCTCCAAGCAGTTGCTCGCCACCGGCCAGGGCGATCTCACCGCCGCCCTGAACAAGGTACTGCCCTCGCTGAACCAGCCGACCTCCTCCGGCTTCGGCTCGACCTCGGTGGTGCGCCCCATCAGCCTGCGCGGCCTCAACGGCGACCAGGTGCTGGTGCTGGTCAACGGCAAGCGCCGCCACAACAGCGCACTGCTGAACAACGGCACCTACCTCAACTCCGGCTCGCAACCGGTGGACCTGGACATGATCCCCACCGCCCTGGTGGACCATGTCGAAGTGCTGCGCGACGGCGCCTCCGCGCAATACGGCTCGGACGCCATCGGCGGCGTGATCAATATCGTGCTCAAGCAGACCGACCATGGCGGCAGCCTCAGCACCCGCTACGGCCAGAACTTTGAAAACGGCGACGGCGCCACCACCCGACAAACCGGCGACCTGGGGCTGTCACTGCCCAACGACGGCTTTATCAACCTGGCCCTGGGCGTGAAGAAACAGAACACCTCCGACCGCTCCGACGACGCGCCCTACACCGACAGCGCCGGCAACACCAGCGAGCGCCATACCTACTACGGCACCGGCCTGCCCCAGGCGCGCAACTTCAGCTTCGGCTACAACGCCGAACTGCCGGTGGACGATGCCCTGACCCTCTACTCGTTCTCCACCTACACCCGGCGCAACTCGGAAAAACCCCTGGCCTTCCACCAGCCGGCGAGCTTCGACGGGATCGCCACGCCGTTCCCGGAGGGCATCGAAGACACCCTGCGGTTTATCGAAAACGACTTCCAGGTGGCCTTCGGCGGCAAGGGCAAGGCCGCCGGCTGGGACTACGACCTGTCCAGCACCTACGGCCAGGATCATGCCGAGGCCACCCTGCGCCACACCTATAACCTGAGCTTCGGCCCGGACTCGCCGACCTCGGTGGACACCGGGGCCAAGACCTTCAGCCAATGGACCAACAACCTCGACCTGACCCGCGCCTTCGACCTCGGCCTGGCCAAGCCGACTCAGATTTCCTGGGGCCTGGAACAACGCTTCGAGAGCTACAAGATCGGCAAGGGCGACTATGACTCCTATGCCCTCGGCGACTTCAGCACCGGTGCCAGCGGCGCGCCGATTGCGCCGGGAACCATTTCCGGTGCCGGCACCACTCCGGCCGACGCCGCGGAGAAAAGCCGCACCAGCGTGGCCGGCTATGGCGAGATCGGCCAGGACCTGACCGACAAGTGGCACGTCGACCTCGCCGGGCGCTACGAGCACTACAACGACGGTTCGGGCACCACCACCAACGGCAAGTTCTCCACCCGTTACCAGTTGACCCCGATCCTCGCCGTGCGCGGCACCTTCAGCACCGGCTTCCGCGCGCCGTCGCTGTCGCAGCAGATCTACAGCTCGACCTCGCAGACCAGCGTCAACGGCAACCTGTTCGACTACCGCAATGTCGCGGTGGATTCGACGGTGGCCAAGGCCCTCGGCGCCACCACCCTGAAACCGGAGAAGTCGACCAACATCAGCTTCGGCCTGACCCTGCAACCGATCGACAACGCCAGCGTCACCCTGGATGCCTACCAGATCAAGATCAAGGACCGCATCGCCCAGACCGGCTACCTGGGCGGCACCCCGCAGATCGAGGCGATCCTCGCGGCGGCCGGGCTGCCGACCAACCAGGCGGTGACCTACTTCACCAACGCCCTCGACACCACCACCCGCGGCGTCGACCTGGTCGGCGACTACCGGCAGGACATCGGTGCCTACGGCAACCTGCGCTACACCCTGGGCTTCAACTGGAACACCACCGCGATCGATGCCATCCACGCCTCCGACGCCGCCCAGCAGGCCTTGGGCCCGGACGGCGGTTACGACCGCCAGCGCCAGGGCAACCTCAAGCACGGCCTGCCGGATTCCAAGCTGTTGCTGGGCACCGTCTGGAGCATCGACAAGTTCGAGATCGGCCTGAACCTGACCCGCTATGGCGAGTACACCCAGTACGGCACCGCGGCGATCTACGACCGCAGTTTCTCGGCGGCCTGGATCACCGACCTGAACGTCGACTACCACCTGACCAAGAGCCTGACCCTCAATGCCGGGGCCAACAACGTCTTCAACCTGTACCCGGAACGCACCAACCTGCCCAGTGCCTCGGGGGCCTACCCCTACGGCAACTTCTCGCCCTACGGCACCACGGGCGGCTACTGGTACACCGGCCTGACCTACAACTTCTGACCGTCCTGGCGGCACGCGCGGCCCGATGGCCCGGCGCTGCCGCCTTGTTTACCGGGAGCCTGCAATGACCCGTCGTACCGATCAACTCAAGCTCGGCGCCTTTCTCGCCAACAGCGGCCATCATCTCGCCGCCTGGCGTCATCCCCTGGGCCAGGCCGATGCCAGCCTGGATTTCGAGCACTTCAAGGCGATTGCCGAAACCGCCGAACGCGGCAAGTTCGACGCGCTGTTCGTCGCCGATGTGGTTGCGCTCTGGGGTCATCATCACGATGCCCTGAGCCGCTGCGCCCGGGCCGAACACTTCGAACCGCTGACCCTGATGTCCGCCCTCGCGGCCGTCACCCGCCATATCGGCCTGATCGCCACCGCGACCACCAGCTACAACGAGCCCTACCATATCGCCCGCAAGTTCGCCTCCCTCGACCACCTGTCCAAGGGCCGCGCGGCCTGGAACCTGGTGACTTCGGTGGTCTCCGACGAGGCCTGGAATTTCGGCCGGGAAAGCCATATCGACCACGGCGACCGCTATCAGCGCGCCGAGGAATTCCACGATGTGGTCAAGGGCCTGTGGGACAGTTGGGACGATGACGCGTTCGTCCGCGACAAGGCCAGTGGCCAGTACTTCGATCCAAGCAAGCTGCACACCCTGAACCACCGCGGCGAACACTTCTCGGTGCGCGGCCCGCTGAACGTCGCCCGCCCACCCCAGGGCCATCCGGTGCTGGTCCAGGCTGGGGCTTCGGAAGCCGGCAAAACCCTGGCGGCGCGGGTGGCCGAAGTGATCTTCGCCGCCCACCACGACCTGGCCGGGGCCCAGGCGTTCTACCAGGATATCAAGGCCCGGGCCGCCGACTTCGACCGCGACCCGGACCATATCAAGATCCTTCCCGGTATCACGCCCTTTATCGCCGATACCCGCGAGCAGGCCCAGGCCCTGTTCGAAGCGTTCCAGGCGCTGATCGACCCGGTCCTCGGCCTGCGCCTGCTGGCCGATACCCTCGGTGACGATATCGACCTGAGCGGCTACGACCTCGACGGCCCATTACCGGAGACCCCGGTCGGCCAACGCGGCAGTCGCCGGGACAAGGTGCTGGAGCTGGCCCGCCAGGAAAACCTCAGCATCCGCCAGCTGTACCTGCGCTTGGCCGGCGGCAACCCGGTGATCGGTACCCCGGTCGATATCGCCGACAGTTTCGAGGCCTGGTTCCAGGCCCGGGCCTGCGACGGCTTCAATGTGTTCTTCCCCTACTACCCGGGCGCCATCGAAGTGTTTGTCGACCAGGTGATCCCGTTGTTGCAGGAACGCGGGCTGTTCCGCCGCGAATACGAAGGCCGCACCCTGCGGGAAAACCTCGGGCTGCCGCGTCCGGCCAACCGGTTCAGCCGATCATGAGCGGCGAGCGCCCCATCGAGGGTAGGATGAGTGAATTCGGGCGGCGGGTCTGCGCCCCTTTGACGGAGCCCGTGCATGGCCCTTGAGTTCAGCTGGCAGTTGCCCTTGTGCGACACCGACGGTACCACCTCCTGGGCGCGCCATCCCGCGCAGTGGATTCAACTGGCCCAGGCCGTGGAATACGCCGGCCTTGATGGGCTCTGGGTGCCCGGTGGCGCGCAGTGCGCTGACAGCCTCGGCGTGGCGGCGACCTTGTGCGCCCACACCCGTCGGGTCCACCTGACGGTCAGCGTACCGCCCGAAGTCATGTTGCCGGCGGCCCTCGCCGCCACCGTACAAAGCCTGCAATCGATCAGCGCCAATCGCGTGCGCCTGCACCTGCCCGACGGCGAACAAGGCAGCCTGCGCCAGGTGTTCGGTGAATGGCTCAACCGTGACCAGCGCCATGAACGTATCGGCGAGTACCTGGACATCCTCACGCAGCTGCTGGCCCCCGCCGGCAGCGAGTTCCACTACAACGGACGCTACTTCCAGCTGGAGAGCGCTGGCGTCGCGCGGCGCCAGCTCCCGGCCCCCCCGATCATCCTCGACGACTCTCAGGACAGCGCGCTGATCGCCGGCCATGCCCGAACCTGCCTGCTGCGCAGCCGGGTGCCGAACCCACTGCAACAGGAGATCCAGCGCTTGCGCGCCGATGCCCCGGGCCTTGGCTTCGTCTGCTCCTTCGGCCTGCTGTTCAGGGACACCGAGGAGGAAGCCTGGGAAGCGGCGGCCGCCCACCTGGAAACCCTGGGGATCAAGCCCCCGGACAGCGCCCCGTCGTTGCTCCGGCTCACCCGCGAGCACCAGCCGGTGCGGCACTTCGAGCTGCACCCCAATCTCTGGCAACCACGTGCCGATCAGCCGGTGTTTATCGTCGGCACGCCGCATCAGGTCGCTACCCGGCTACAGGAGCTGCACGGCCTGGGCATCGAACAGATCATCCTGGTCGGTCAGCCGGCAGTGCATGAAGTCCTGCGCTTCGGCGAACAGATCCTGCCGTTGCTTACCGCCCAAGGCCTGCGCAAGGAGCGCACCCAGCATGCAGAATGATCCACGCCAGAACATCGAGATCGACTGGTTCCTGCCCACCAACGGCGACGGTCGCCACCTGACCAGCAGCGGCCTGCCCAAAGTCGGGTTGTTCCAGCAGGGCGAACGAGCGCCGACCCTCGACTACCTGCGCCAGATCGTCCGCGCCGCCGAATACGGCGGCTTCGACGCGATCATGGTGCCCACCGCCAGCGGCTTCGAAGATCCCTGGCTGATCACCGCGGTGCTGGCCCAGGAAGTGCGGCGGCTGAAATTCCTGCTGACCTTGCGCCCGGGCCTGGAGCTGCCCGCCTACACCGCCCATCGCGCCGCGACCCTGCAGTTGCTCAGCGATAACCGCCTGGCTCTGCATGTGGTCAGCGGCTCCAGCCGTTTCGAGCAGCGTTCGCTGGGGGATTTTCTGGAGCACGATGAACGTTATGCGCGGACCGCCGAGTTTCTCGAAGTGTTCCAGGCAGTCTGGGCGGGCAACGGCCAGCCCCATCACGGACGCTACTACCGCAGCGTCAACGCCTCGCCGATTGCCCCTGCGGCGCCCGCCCCGGCGATCTATTTCGGCGGCGCGTCCGAGGCCGCGGAACGGGTCGGCGCGGCCCATGCACAGACCCACCTGATGTGGTGCGAGCCGCCCTTGCTGATTGCCGAGCGTATCCGCCGGATGCGCGAACTGGCGGCGGCCCAGGGGCGGACCTTGCGCTTTGGTTTGCGCCTGCATATTTTCGCCGCGCCCACCGACGATGCGGCCTGGGCCCATGTCGAACGGTTGCTGGCGGAGATTCCCAAGGACGCCATCGACCGCGCCCAAGTACAGATGGCCGCGTATGAGTCCGTCGGGCAGACGCGCCAGACGCGCTTGGCCGAAGGTCGCGGGCGCGGTGCCCGGGAGCTGGAGGTGTCGGCCAATCTGTGGGCTGGTGTGGGTCTGGTGCGTGGCGGTGCCGGAACGGCCCTGGTGGGGAGCTATGAACAGGTGGCGGAACGGATCGAGGAGTATCACCAGTTGGGCGTCGACAGTTTTATCCTGTCGGGCTTTCCACATCTGGAAGAGGCGATTCATCTGGGGGCTGAGTTGTTGCCGCTATTGCGGCGTATCTCAAGCAGGAGCGTCGAGCAGCGCACGGTCCTGTAGGCGCCCTGATTGGATCTTCGGTCGTATGCAAACTCTCGGTTCGACACCGTCCTGTAGGAGCCGGGCTTGCCAGCGAAGAGGGCCTTGAGATCGCCACAAGCTTCGCGGGCAAGCCCGGCTCCTACAGGTTTGTGGTGTTTTCAAAAAGGGGATCAGGGCTTGGCGCGGCCCTTGAGCATGCCGTGATTGACCAGCAAGGTGCGCATGGCATTACGGGTAATGCCCAGCAGTTCGGCGGTGCGCAGCTGGTTGAAGCCGCAAAAGGCAAACGCCTCGCGCACCAGCAGGTCCTCGATATCATGTAACAGGGTTTCCCCCGGCACTTCGAACAGGCGCAGCAACTGCTCGCGAATCACTTCCTGGGGGACCCGCGACACGCCTGTACTGCTCGCCACATGCCGGCCACTCAAACCTGCGGAAAACTTCAGGTGTTCAGGCCGGATCGGCTTGTCGCCGGCCACCAGCAAGGCCAGGTGCACGACGTTTTCCAGCTCGCGGATATTCCCCGGCCAGGGATACTCGAGCAGTGCCTGGGTGGCCGCCTCGGAGAGCATCGGCTCGGCAATCTTCAGCCGTTGGCTGTAGAGTTTTCGAAAATGTTCAACCAGCGGCAGGATATCCAACGGGCGCTCGCGCAAGGGCAGGACCTGCACCTGGGCCACGTTGATCCGATAAAACAGGTCGAGACGGAAATTACCCGCCTCCACCGCCTGCTCCAGGTCGATATTGGTCGCCGTCACCAGGCGGATATTGATCTTGATCGGCTTGCGCGAACCGACACGCACGATCTCCTGCTCCTGCAGGGCACGCAGCAGCTTGACCTGCAACGGCAACGGCAGATCGCCGATCTCGTCGAGAAACAAGGTGCCGCCATCGGCCTCTTCAAACCAGCCGACCCGACGCCCCACCGCACCGGAAAACGCCCCGGCTTCGTGGCCGAAGAATTCGCTTTCGGCGAGGGTTTCGCTGATGGCGCCGCAGTTCACCGCGACAAAAGCCCCGGTCCGCCCGCTGGAGGAATGGATATAGCGCGCCACCAGTTCCTTGCCGGTGCCGGTTTCGCCATTGATCAGCACCGGTGCGTCACTGGGACCGACGCGCTGCAGATAGTCGAGCAACTGCCGCGAGCGCGGATCGGCGAAGACCAGCGCCTTGGCCCGTATCGACAGGGAATCCTTGTCGCCCCGGGGCAAGGTCAGGATCGGACTGGGCAGCCCTTCAAGCGTGCTCATGAAAATGCACCGCGACGTCAGAGCTTGGCGATCGAGACTTCGGTGGATTTGACGAAGGCGATTACTTCACTGCCTACCGCCAATTCGAGGTCGCGTACCGAACGCGTGGTGATCACCGAGGTGACAATCCCCGACGCGGTCTGCACGTCGATCTCGGACAGCACCTCGCCAATGAGGATTTCCTTGATGACGCCGCGGAATTGGTTACGAACGTTGATCGCTTTGATCGTCATGGGGTTGTTTCCTTTTCGTGGTAGGCGGTGCACCTGGGCTTCAGGTGCTGGAGGCTAAAATGCGCCAGCCCTGCAACTTATAAAAGGAATTAATAATCATGATTTTATTCGATTAAGATATAAGAAAGGGAAAGCCCGCAGGTTTCATTGAGTCGTCACCCCAGAGGTGTAAAATCGATATCCCAGCGCGGCGGCCCATTAAAGTCCCCTGCGCCCCTGCGGAGAGCGCATGAAGAAGGTTATCGCGTTGGTATCGGGCTTGCCCCTGATGCTGGCGCTGAGTGGTTTTACCACCCGGCAACACCCAGGCGACCAGGTCACGCTGGACGACTACACACGCCACAAGATCGAGTTCATCGAAACCCGGATCCTCAAGCACGCCGGCCATGAGCAGGGCGAACGGATCAAGAATATCTCCGCCAACTTCCTCGGCACGCCTTATGTGGCGCATATGCTGGTCGGCTCCGCGACCGCGCCGGAACAACTGGTGATCGACTTCCGCGGCCTGGATTGCTTCACCTATCTGGATTACGTCGAGGCCCTGCGCAAATCCGACAGCCTGCCGCGCTTCGTCGAAAACCTGGTGCGCACCCGTTACGCCGAGGGCAAGGTCAGCTACACCGAGCGCAGGCACTTCTTCACCGACTGGGCCCACACCCAGCCCCTCAATGCCCGGGATGTGACGACCCAGGCGAGCCCCAGGGCGACCACCGTCACCAAGATCCTCAATGCGCAAGGGGACGGCAGCGGCGGCACGCTGATCCCGTCGGTGGGCACGGTCAAGCGCGCCATCACCTACATCCCCAGCGAGTGGATCGACGACGCCGTGGTCAGCCGCCTGAAAACCGGTGACTACATCGGCATCTACACCCCGGCCGAAGGGCTCGACGTCACCCACACCGGCATCTTCATCATGACCGACAAAGGCCCGGTGCTGCGCAATGCCTCCGCCCGCGAAGCCAACCACAAGGTGGTGGATTCGCCGTTCATGGATTACGTCAAGAAAACCCCGGGCATCGTAGTCCTCAGGGCGATCTGACCACCTCGCCCGACGACGTCAGGCCACTGGCGCAGATAAAATCGATGAACGCGCGCAGCTTGGGTGTCAGGTAGCGACTCGACGGCCAGACCACCTGCATCTGTAGGGTACGCAGGATCCGTCCCGGCAGTATCGACTCCAGCTCTCCGGCCGCCAGGGCCTCGCGCACGGCGAACTCGGGCACGCAGGCAATGCCCAGGCCCTGCCGGGCGCTATGGATCAGCATGTCCAGGTTGTTGCAGACCATGGTCTCCGGCACCTTCAGCTCGGCCCCCGCGACCAGTCCCTCCAACGGCCACTTCTCCAGCTTGCCGGTGGAGGGCATCCGATAATGCAGGCACTGGTGCTCCAGCAGTTGCTCCATCGCCTGCGGATAGCCCCTGGCGGCGAAATACCCCGGTGCGCCGACCAGATGAAACGCGAAACTGCCCAGCTTCCGCGCCATTAACCGCGAATCGTGCAGTTGCCCGGTACGCACCACGGCATCAAAGCTCTCCTCGACCACGTCCACCAGGCGATCGGTGAAGTCCAGCTCCAGGCGGATTTCCGGGTACTCGCGCATGAACGACGACAGCTGCATAAACAGCACATTGCCCTGCAACGGCAGGCTGATGCGCAACTTGCCCCGTGGCGCATCGCTGGAGCTGGACAGTTCCTGCTCGGCCGCCTCCAGTTCGTTGAGCACCCGCCGGCAGCGCTCCAGAAACAGCGCGCCTTCAGCGGTCAGGTTGAGGCTGCGGGTATTGCGATGGAACAGCCGCGCACTGAGCTTGTGTTCCAGGCGGGCGATGCTTTTGCCCACGGCCGAGGCGGACACCCCGAGCAAGCGGCCGGCGGCGACAAAGCTGCGACTTTCGGCGACCTGCACGAACACGGTGATGCCATTGAGCTTATCCATCACTCATTCCCTTGATTAAGGACAAAAAGGTCCGTGTAGCCCGGAATTGTAACTTCTTTTTCCCTGATCGGCCCCGCCCTACCATCGATCCATCAGCTTGACCCATCCACCACCCGGGGCCCGATATGACCGTCAACGAACCACTACGCTCACTGCAATCCCTTCGTCCTGTCGAGACAACCCGCCTGGCGTCGCGCATCGACGCCGTGCTCGAACAGACCCTGCATGACCGGCGCCTGGTCGGTGCCGTAGTCCTGGTCGCCCATCGCGGACAGTTGGTCTATCAGCGCGCGGCCGGCCTGGCCGACCGTGAGGCCAGGCTGCCAATGCACCTGGACGCCCTGTTTCGCCTGTCCTCGGTCTCCAAGCCGATCACCTCGGTGGCGGCCCTGGCGTTGATCGCCCAGGGCCGTATCAACCTGGACGACAACATCACCCACTGGCTGCCGCACTTCAAGCCGACCCTGGCCGACGGCACGCCGGCGTTGATCACCGTACGCCAATTGCTGACCCACACCGCCGGTTTCACCTACGGTTTCCTGGAGAGCGATCAAGGCGGCCCTTATCTCGAGGCCGGCGTCTCCGACGGCATGGACCGTACCGAACTCTCGCTGGAAGAAAACCTGCATCGCCTGGGCCAGGCCCCGCTGCTCTACAAACCGGGGAGTCAGTGGGGCTACTCGATTGCCACCGATGTGCTGGGCGGGGTAATCGCCGCCGCCCACGGCACCTCGCTGGCCGAGGCGGTGGAGCAGTTGGTCGCCCGCCCGCTGGGCTGGCGCGATAGCGGGTTCCGGGTGACCGACGTCGACCGCCTGAGCCCGGCCTATCTCAATGACCAGCCACAGCCACGACGCATGCAGGGGCTGGAAGTGGTCCCGGTGTTTGAAGGCACCGCCGGCATCCGCCTGGACCCGGACCGCGCCCTGGACACCCAGGCCTATGACTCCGGCGGTTCGGGCATGGTCGGCAGCGCCGGGGAGTTTCTCCAGCTTCTGGAAACCCTGCGCAAAGGCGGCGCGCCGCTACTGCCCAAGCACCTGGTGGCGGAAATGGGCAGCAGCCAGACCGGCGACCTGGAGCTGGCCAACTGGCCGGGACGCGGCTTCGGCCTCGGCTTCACGGTACTCAAGGACCCGTCTGCCGCGCAGACCGCCGAATCCGTCGGCACCTGGCGCCTGGGCGGTGCCTACGGACACTCCTGGTTCGTCGACCCGGCCCAGGAGTTGACGGTGGTGGCGTTTACCAACACCGCCTTCGAAGGCATGTTCGGGCAATTCACCGTCGACCTCTGCAACGCGGTCTACGGCCAGTAACACTGTGCCGGCCCCTGTTCGCGGGGGCCGGGATGCACCGGTTCATACCCAATAAAGACGGTTTGCCCAGCACCCCGCGACCAACAATGTCTGCATAGCCGTACCCCTCGCAACATTGCCTGCCAGTTCGCTACGCCATTGACGAGTGTGTTTTGACAAGGGAGCACGCCCGAAACGCGCAAGCGTTGTCGAGCGCGCCATGACTTTATGGGATGGGGATCGGATCATGAACAAAGCAGAGCTCTACCACACGCATGTACACAGCAAGCTCGACTCACTGACCGGAATACGCTTTCTCGCCGCGGCGATGGTGTTCCTGTTCCACGCGTCCCTGACGCGGATCATCGGTTTCAACCCCTATGCCGACACGCAGGTGATCGAGGTCTTCCAGCGCACCTTCAGCGGCGGCGGATGGCTGGGGGTGTCGTTCTTCTTCGTGCTCAGCGGCTTTGTCATCGCCTGGTCGGCGCGCAAGGGCGACAGCCTGGGCAGTTTCTGGCGACGCCGGCTGCTGAAAATCTTTCCCAACCATATCGCCACCTGGTTGCTGGCCATGGTCCTGTTCGCCGTACCGACCGCCAGCGTGGCGATCTGGCTGCCCAACCTGTTGCTGGTGCATGCCTGGATTCCGCGGATGGACACCTTCCTCAGCGTCAACGGCCCGTCCTGGTCGCTGTGCTGCGAACTGCTCTTCTACCTGCTGTTCCCATTGGCGCTCAAGCTGGTCTGGAAGATCGCCGAGGAGCGCCTGTGGTACTGGGCCTGGGCGATGGTCGCCGGCCTGGCCCTGACCCAGCTCGCGATACGCCAGTGGGCCGCGGCCGCGCCGCTGATCAATGAGTACCCGATCTCACTGATTCAGTGGTGGTGGGCCTACTACTTCCCGCCGGCACGCCTGTTCGAGTTCGTCCTGGGAATGCTCATGGCGCGCATCCTGATGGCCGGGCGCTGGATCGACCTCGGCGTGCCCCAGGCCTTCGCGCTGCTGGCCGCCGGCTATGTGGCAGGCATGTGGGTACCGTTCCAGTACAGCCTGAACCTGGTCACCCTGGTGCCGGTGGCCGCGTTGATCACCGCCATCGCCGCCAGTGACCTCAAAGGCCACAAGAGCCTGCTCAACAGCGCCTGGATGGTCTGGCTGGGGGAAATCTCTTTCGGTTTCTACATGATTCACCTGCTGATCATGACCGTCATCACCCAATTGCTCGGCGGGCGCCTGTTCGACAACGGGACCGCCAGCCTGATCGTCGCGGCGACGTTCGCCCTCTCCGTACTGGGTGGCTGGCTGCTGTTCAACTTCATCGAGCGACCGGTCATGCAGCGCTGGGGCAGGCCCGGCAACACCAAGGCACTGGGCAGCATGGCGCAGGCCTGAACCCGGGTCGTCATTCACACTTTCAACAGGAAGCCATGCTCATGGACTCGATCAGACCCCGGCGCTCGGGCCGCCCTCTCCTGCTGCGCGCCAGCCTTGCCTGCACCATCGTCGCCGCACTGGTGGTCGTGCTGCGCGGCAGCCCCTCGACCCTCGCCAAGGCCGCCGTGGCACCACCGGCCGCCGAGGTCGACGTGGCCATGGCCCTTTCGCAAGCGGTGACGGACTGGCAGGAGTATTCAGGCCGCCTGGAGGCCGTGGAAAAGGTGGTGATCCGTCCGCTGGTCTCGGGCACCGTGGTCGCCGTGCACTTCAAGGACGGAGCCCTGGTCAAGGCCGGCGACCTGCTCTTCGAGATCGACGCCCGGCCCTACACCGCCGAAGTGGAGCGGGCCCAGGCGCAACTGGCGGCGGCCAGGTCGCGCGCCGTCTACACCAGCACCGATCTGGGCCGGGTGCAGCGCCTGATCAGCGCCAATGCGGTAGCCCTGCGCGAGCTGGACCAGAAGCAGAACGCCGCCAGCGAAGCCGCGGCCGAGGTCCGGCAGGCCCAGGCCCAGCTCGACAATGCCCGCCTGAACCTCGCCCATACCCGGATCAGCGCGCCGGTCAGCGGGCGCATGTCGCGGGCCCTGGTCACGGCGGGCAATATCGTCAGCGCCGGTGAAAACGCCGCGCCGCTGAGCACCCTGGTGTCGTTGTCGCCGATCTATGCGGCCTTCGATGTCGACGAGCAGACCTTCCTGCGCTACCTCAACCACGGCACCGGCCCTGGCACCACGGCAGCGGTACCGGTGATGCTCGGCCTCGCCAATGAAACCGACTATCCGCGCCAGGGCAACCTGGCCTCGCTGGACAACCAGCTGGACGTGCAGTCGGCGACCCTGCGGGTACGGGCCAGCTTCGACAACACCGACGGCCTGCTGCGCCCCGGCATGCTCGCCAGGATCAAGCTCGGCGGCGGGCCGCCGCACCAGGCGGTGCTGATCGACGACAGCGCGATCGGCACCGACCAGGACAAGAAGTTCGTGCTGGTGGTCGGCGCCAACGACCGGGTCGAGTATCGACGTATCAACCCCGGCAACCGGGTGGGCAACCTGCGGGTCGTCGACGCCGGCCTGCAGGCCGGCGAACGGGTGGTGGTCAACGGCCTGCACCGGGCGCGCCCCGGCGATACCGTCAAGCCGCTGCTGGCGCAACGTGCGGACGCAGGGAGCGGACAATGAGGTTTTCGCGCTTTTTCATTGACCGGCCGATCTTCGCCGGCGCGCTCTCGACCCTGATCCTGCTCGCCGGGATCATCGCGCTGTTTCGCCTGCCCGTCTCGGAATACCCTGATGTGGTGCCGCCGCTGATCGTGGTCAACGCCCAGTACCCCGGCGCCAATCCGGCGGTGGTGGCGCAGACCGTGGCCGCGCCACTGGAGGAGCAGATCAACGGCGTCGAGAACATGCTGTACATGCAGTCCCAGGCCAACAGCGACGGCAACCTCACCCTCAGCGTCACCTTCAAGGTCGGCACAGACCCGGACCAGGCCCAGCAACTGGTGCAGAACCGCGTCTCCCAGGCGCTGCCGCGCCTGCCGGAGGATGTCCGGCGCCTGGGGGTGGTGACCATGAAGTCGTCGTCGACCCAGACCCTGGCCATCCACCTGGTCTCGCCGGATGACCAGTACAACGCCACCTACCTGCGCAACTACGGCATTCTCAATATCAAGAACCAGCTGGAGCGCATTCCCGGGGTCGGCGAAGTGCGTATCTGGGGCGGCGGCGACTATGCGATGCGCATCTGGCTGGACCCGCAGAAAGTCGCCCAGCGCGGCCTGAGCGCCAGTGAGATCGTTGCCGCGATCCGCGAACAGAACGTCCAGGTCGCCGCCGGGGTGATCGGCGGGCAACCCATGCGCACCGACGTCGCCCAGCAACTTTCGGTCAACACCCAAGGCCGGCTGAAAACCGAAAAGGAATTCGGCGATATCATCGTCAAGACCTCGCCGGGCGCCGCCGTGACCTTTCTGCGCGATGTCGCGCGGATCGAACTAGCCGCGTCGGACTACGGTTTGCGCTCGCTGGTCGACGGCAAGCCGGCGGTGGGCTTCGGGGTGTTCCAGATGGCCGGCGGCAATGCCCTGGCGATCTCCGACCAGGCGCGGGAAATCATGCGCCAGGCCAAGGCCGACATGCCCAGCGGGGTCGATTATCGGATCGTCTTCGACCCGACCCAGTTCGTGCGCTCCAGCATCCTGGCGGTGATCCAGACCCTGCTCGAATCGACGCTGCTGGTGGTGCTGGTGGTGATCCTGTTCCTGCAGACCTGGCGCGCCTCGATCATTCCGCTGCTGGCCATGCCGGTCTCGATCATCGGCACCCTGTCGCTGATGCTCGCCTGCGGCTTTTCGATCAACGCCCTGTCGTTGTTCGGCATGGTGCTGGCCATCGGCATCGTGGTGGACGACGCCATAGTCGTGGTGGAAAACGTCGAACGCAACATCGCCGCCGGACTCAAGCCCAAGGCCGCCGCCTACAAGGCCATGGACGAGGTCAGCAAACCGATCATCGCCATCACCCTGACCCTGGTCAGCGTGTTCGTGCCGCTGGCCTTCATGCCTGGGCTGACCGGGCAGTTCTACCAGCAGTTCGCGATGACCATCGCCATTTCCACGTTGATCTCGGCGTTCAACTCCCTGACCTTGTCCCCCGCCCTCTGCGCCCTGCTGCTGCAGGCTCATGACAGCCCCAAGGACCGCCTCAGCCGTGGCATCGACCGACTGCTGGGGCCGCTGTTCAACCGTTTCAACCGGTTCTCGGCGTGGGCCGAACGCGCCTATGGCAACCGCCTGGGCCGAGTCATCCAGCGCAAGAGCATGACCCTCGGCCTGTACGCACTGCTGCTCGGCCTGACGGCCTGGCTCGGGCATTCGTTACCGGGCGGCTTCGTCCCGGCCCAGGACAAGGAGTTCCTCGTCGGCCTGGCGCAATTGCCCAATGGTGCCTCGCTGGAGCGTTCCGAACAGGTGATCCAGCGGATGAACGAGATCGCCCTCAAGCAACCCGGCGTCGCCCATACCCTGGAGTTCCCGGGGATGTCGGTCAACGGCCTGATGAACTCGTCGAGCGCCGGGATTATTTTCGTCATCCTCGAACCCTTCGCCAAGCGACATGACCCGCAGATGAGCGCCGGCGCCATCGCCGCCGCGCTGAACCAGGAGTTCGCCGGCATCAAGGAGGCCTTTACCGGCGTATTCCCGCCGCCCCCGGTGCTCGGGCTAGGGACCCTGGGCGGCTTCAAACTGCAACTGGAAGACCGCGGCGCGCTGGGTTTCGAACAACTCAATGATGCGGTTCACGCGTTCCTCAAGCAGGCCGCGCAGGCGCCGGAGCTGGGGCCGATGTTCTCCAGCTACCAGATCGACGTGCCACAGTTGAAGGTCGACCTGGACCGGATCAAGGCCAAGCAGTCGCAAGTCTCCCTGACCGATGTGTTCGAGACCCTGCAGATCTACCTGGGCTCGCTCTATGTCAACGACTTCAACCTGCTGGGCCGGGTCTACCAGGTACGGGTGCAGGCCGACTCGGAGTTCCGCGCCCACGCCGACGACATCGGCCAGCTCAAGACCCGCAACGCCGAGGGGCGCATGGTGCCGCTGGCCAGCCTGGTGGAGGTCCACCCCACCTACGGGCCGGAAATGGTCGTGCGCTACAACGGCTACACCGCCGCCGACCTCAATGGCGGGCCCGCCCCCGGCTATTCCTCGGGCCAGGCCCAGACCGCGGTGGAACGCATCGCCGCGCAGACGTTGCCCAAGGGAGTCAAGTACGAATGGACCGAGTTGACCTACCAACAGATCATCTCCGGCGACGCCACCCTGTGGATCCTGCTGATCTGCATGCTGCTGGTGTACCTCGTACTCGCCGCCCTCTATGAAAGCCTGCTGCTGCCGGTGGCGATCCTGCTCATCGTGCCCATGGGCATCATGTCCGCGCTGCTCGGGGTCTGGCTGACCCAGGGCGACAACAACATCTTTACCCAGATCGGCCTGATGGTGCTGGTGGGCCTGGCCAGCAAGAACGCCATTCTGATCGTCGAATTCGCCCGCGAACTCGAACAACAGGGGCACGGTATCGTCCGCGCGGCCATCCAGGCCAGCCAGTTGCGTTTGCGGCCGATCCTGATGACCTCGATCGCTTTCATCATGGGCGTCGTGCCCCTGGTGCTGTCCACCGGCGCGGGGGCCGAGATGCGCCATGCCATGGGCATCGCGGTGTTCTTCGGGATGCTCGGGGTGACCCTGTTCGGCTTGCTCTTCACGCCCCTGTTCTATGTCGGATTACGCCTGCTGGCGAGCCGTCGGGCCGCGCCGCCAATACAGCGATCCGTGCCGGGTATTGCGGAACCCGAGGTCCGCTAAGAAGGGACCAGCAGCCTGTTTTTCGGCGTTCGCGCCCGCCCTACAGTTATTTCCCATCCATGAAACGTGAGAACACCCCATGACACGCGCCGTGCGCTTTTATCAATACGGTGGCCCCGAGGTGCTGAAGATCGATGACATCGATGTTCCTGCCCCCGGGCCCGACGAGGTCCTTATCCGGGTCAAGGCCATCGGCCTGAACCGGGCGGAATCGATGTTCCGCAGCGGCCAATACCTGGAGCAGGCCGAGTTCCCCTCGCGCCTGGGCTATGAAGCGGCGGGCATCGTCGAGTCGGTGGGTACCCATGCCGGACAGTTCGCCGTGGGCGAGCACGTCAGCCTGATCCCACCCTCCTCGATCGCACGTTGGGGAACCTATGCCGAGTTGGCCGTGGTACCCGCCGCCATGCTGGTCCGGCACCCCGCCTCACTGTCCTTTGTCCAGGCCGCCGCGGTCTGGATGCAATACGTCACCGCCTGGGGCGCGCTGGTGCATGTCGCGAAGCTGCAAGCGGGCGAGTTCGTTCTGATCACCGCGGCCTCGAGCAGCGTCGGCCTGGCCGCGATCCAGATCGCCAACCAGCTCGGTGCGATCCCCATTGCCGTCAGTCGTACACGGGCCAAGGGCCAGGCGTTGCTCGACGCCGGCGCGGCCCACGTACTGGCCAGCGAACAGGAGGACTTCCTCCGGCAGGTCGAGCGGATTACCGACGGCAAGGGCGCCCGGGTGATCTTCGATCCGGTGGGCGGTCCCTTCCTGGAGACACTGGTGGACGCCGCCGGCGAAAGCGCGATCGTTCTGATCTATGGTGCGTTGAGCTCGGCGCCGACGCCTTTCCCGCTGTTCAAGGTATTGGGCAAGAGCCTGGCCTTGCGCGGTTATCTGTTGCACGAGATCAGCTCCCGGCCCGACCTGCTGGACGCGGCGAAGGCCTATGTCATCGCCGGTCTCGAAGCCGGGACGCTGAAACCACTGATCGCCAGGACCTTCGACTTCGAGCAGATCGTGGACGCCCACCGCTACCTGGAGTCCGGCGAGCAACTGGGCAAGGTGGTGGTTTCACTGGAGTCCGGATCATGAAAATCCTCCATCCGATCTACTTCCTGGCCCTGGGCCTGTTCGGCGTCTACACCATCGAATTCGGCGTGGTGGGCATCCTCCCGGTGATTATCGAGCGCTTCGCCATCAGCGCCTCCCAGGCCGGCCTGCTGGTGGGACTGTTCGCGCTGATCATCGCGGTGTTCGGCCCGGTGATGGTCTTGCTGCTCTCGCGCTTCAACCGCAAGAAAATGCTCACCCTGGCGCTGTTCGTGTTCGCCGGCACCAGCGTGCTGTCGGCCTATGCACCGAACTTCGAATCGCTGATGGTCCTGCGTATCATCCCGGCGCTGTTTCACCCGGTGTACTTCTCGCTGGCGTTCGTCGCCGCCACCGCGCTGTACCCGCCCGAGGAATCGACGCGGGCCGCGGCCAAGGCGTTTGTCGGCACCAGCATGGGCATGGTCCTGGGGGTGCCGCTGACCACCCTGATCGCCGCGCAGTTTTCCTATGAGACTTCGTTCCTATTTTGCGCGGCGGTCAACTGCATCGCCGGCCTGGGGATCATTGCGCAATTGCCGGATGCCCCGGGCAAGGCGAACGCGTCCTACAAGGAACAACTGGCGATCCTGCGCAAGTTCCCGCTGTGGCTGAATATCACCGCCTCGACCCTGATCTTTGCCGCGATGTTTTCCGTGTACAGCTACTCGGCCGAGTACCTGGCCAAGGAAGCAGGAATGAGCGCGCAGTGGATCAGTATCCTGCTGGTGGTGTTCGGTATCGGTGGGGTCGCCGGCAACTTGTATGCTGGCAAGCTGATCGGCCAGAACATGGTACGCACCACCCTGCTCCATCCGATCCTGCTGGCCGGCGCCTATGGCCTGCTGTACATGTTCGCCAGTCCGTCCCTGCCGACCATGCTGCTGATCGTGCTGATCTGGGGCGCGACCCATACCAGCGGGCTGATCGTCACGCAAATCTGGCTCACGTCCGAGGCACCGGAGGCTCCGGAGTTCGCCACCGGTATCTACATTTCCTTTATCAACCTGGGCGTGACCATCGGTTCCACCACCGGCGGCTGGTTCCTTGCGCGCCTGGGCTTGCAGGGCACCCTGTACAGTGGTTTCCTGTTTGCCGCGCTGGCCGTATTGGTCATTGCGGTAAAAGTGCTGTTCTTCAGCGGCGCTTCCGACAAGGAAAGCGCCCCCGTCGCAGCAGACTGACTGACTCGATTCAATATGGCCCGCACGGATGGGGGTTGTTTCTTATCCGTGCGCGGCCGTTTCGAATCCATCTTCCCAAACAAGGATCTCCAGGATGGAAGCCTTTGGGGCGACCGCCGGGATGAAACTTCCATCGAGAATCGATCGAGGCGGCATGACTACCTTTCCTGTGCAACCCTCTTCCTGTGATTGGTCCGAACGCCTGGACACCCCGGACGCAGCCCTGTTCGACTGGGAGAACCTGCGTCATTACGTCACCTTCGCCCGCACCCAATCACTGAGCAGCGCCGCCAGGGAACTGGGGGTCGAACATGCAACCGTGGCGCGGCGCATCGCCGCGCTGGAGTCCTCGCTGAACCTCAAGCTGGTGGACCGACGCAAGCGCAATTACGAGATGACCCCCTTTGGCCATCGCATCGCCGAAATCGCCGGCCGGATGCAGAAGGACGCCAAGGCCATTGCCAAGATGGCCCTGTCGGTACGCACCGAAATGGTCGCCGACCTGAGCGTCAGCGCCCCGCCCCTGCTGACCTCGGAATTCATCGCGCCACACCTGGGACGCCTGCGCCAGGAACATCCCTCGATCAATGTCAGCCTGCTGATGCAGGACGATATCGGCAACGGCGGCAACCCGGAACCGGACCTGATGATCCGCCTGTGCCGGCCGACCCAGATGGACCTGGTGGCGCGCAAGTTCGGCACCGTCTCCTTTGGTCTCTATGGCAGTTCGCACTACCTGGCCACCCATACCCGCGAGCAGTACGAATACATCCTTTACGACGAAAGCATGGAACATTCGCGGCAACAGGTGTGGCTGCGCGAAATCGCCGCTGAGCGCCCCGTGGTCCTGCGGGCCCGCAGCCTGGAGGTACAGGCATCGGCGGCGCGGGCGGGCATCGGCATGGCCTTGTTGCCCAACTTCTATGCCCGCAAGGACCCGATACTGGAGAAAGCCCAGCTGAATTGTTCGGACTTGATGATTGATATCTGGCTGGTGGTCCACGAAGATATGCGCAAAGAAGCGCCTATTCGGTCACTGATGGACTTCCTGGTCAGCTGTTTTCCGACCGAGGCATTCTTTTAATTGCCTTTTGTGTGCCTCAGTAGTGCAATTTGCAATTAACACAAGGTGAATTTTTTAACACCCTGGGGCGAACACGGGGAGTTTACAAACAATCCCGTAGATTCCAGTATCAACGCCAAGAACAAGAAACAGATTTCCCCGAGCGCCGAAACCCATGCCAAGGTTTTCGTGACTCGCCCTCCGGACACGGTACACACCTCTCCGGCCGGGCAATAATTTAATAATAAAAAAGCGCCAACTTCCCAGACTCATCGCGAATAAGCGATGCGTGCGGAAGTGTCCGACGCGGAATACACCCTTGATTTTTTCCGTTCAGGCCTTCATGGCCCATGACGTTTGCCGTTTAAAAAAACTTGCCCAAGAACCCCAGAATGACGGGACTGTTACGACTGACAAACCCAGGATGCGCTTGCGTGCGCCTCTGGAGTTTTACAGAGAACCCACAGAAGGAATTGAATCATGAGCCAAGTAAAGATCATTGATGTAACGCTCCGTGATGGTGGTTATCGTAATAACTTCGCCTTTACTACCGACTATGCAGCCAATGCCGTGGGGCATTTGGCGGACGTGGGTGTCAACCATGCGGAAATTGGCTATTGCAATGGCTCTTTCGTGCGCAAGAAAGAGCACGGCCTGAGTAGCTCGGTCAGCCCCTTGTATATCGATTCGCTGCGCCGCGCGGCCCATGGCCAGTTGGGACTCTGCGTCATGGTGCATCCGCGCAACGTCACCGAAGCCGACTTTGAAATGCTCGCCGAACAGGGCATAGGGATGATCCGGGTGTGCCTGCGCAACGAACAACTCGAACCGGGCCTGGCGACCCTCAAACTGGCCAAGTCATTCAACTTCCAAGTCAGTGCCAACATCACCCATATCACCACCCAGACACCGGGCATCATCACTGAGATGGCCTTGCGGTCCGAGGGCGCCGGGGCCGATATCATCTGTTTCGCCGACTCCAACGGCAACATGATTCCCGATGACGTGGAACGCCTGATCAGCCGGATTTCCCGCCGGGTCCATGCGCCCCTGGGTTTCCACGCCCACAACAACCTGTCCCTGGCCCTTTCCAATGCCATCGCCGCCATCGATGCCGGGGCCGAGTACATCGACACCTCGATCTGCGGCATGGGCAAGGGCGCCGGCAATCTGCACCTGGGCATGTTTATCGCCTATCTGGAGCGCATCGGCAGCGGCCGGGATTATGACCTGGTCAAGGCCCTGCAACTCTCCGAGTACACCGCGCAAAGCGTACCGCTGAGCAGCCTGCCCGCACCGCTGATGGACGTGATGCTGGGCGCCTACAACCTGCCCTTCGATGTCCAGCAGCGGCTGGAAGACACCATGTCCCGATTGCAGATCAGCTCGACCTTCCAGGCCCTGCGGGCCATGCACGAGCAGGACCTGTTCCAGCGTCATGCCCTGCGCCCGACGGTGATTTCCCGACCCAGTTTCCCGACGCACCTGTCCGCAGAAGGAAAAATGTGATGAACACCCTGCCTCCAACGACATCCCCACCCCGACCGGCGCGGCACCGGGTCTGCGTACTGCCCGGCGACGGCGTCGGCGTCGAAGTGGTCAACGCCCTGCTGCCGATCTTCGACGCCCTGCAACTGCCCATCGAACTGGATTTCGGCCAGATCGGCTGGGAATGCTGGCGCCAGAACGGCGACCCCGTGCCCGCCGAAACCTGGGCGAAAATCGCCGCCGCCGACGCCACCCTGCTCGGCGCCATCACCAGCAAGGGCTTGCACGAAGCCGAGGCCGAGTTACCTGCGGCCTTGCGCGACACGGGGCGGACCTACGTGTCGCCGGTGATTCAGTTGCGCCAGCGGCTGAGCCTCTACGCCAATGTGCGTCCGATGACCGATGTGCTCGGTGACAACCGCTTCCGCTTCACGGTGATCCGCGAAAACACCGAGGGGCTGTACGCGGGACTCGACTTCGCCAGCATCCCCGCCGAGTTCGAACCCTTGCTCAAGGCCAAGGAACTGGCGGGCGCGCCCTGGACCCGCGCCAGCGCCGACGACGCGACCATGACGGTGCGGCTACAGACCCGCGCCGGCCTGACCCGCCTGTTCAAATTCGCCTTCGAGTACGCCCGTCGGCACGACTATCAGCGCGTCACCCTGGCGGACAAACCCAACGTGCTGCGCTACAGCGGCGCATTCGCCCGGGAAATCCTCGAAAACGTGGCCGCGCAGTATCCGGATATCGCCTGGAATATCGACAACGTCGATGCCGTGGCGCTGTGGATGATCCGTCGTCCGGAACGCTTTGGCGTGATCGTCGCGGAGAACATGTTCGGCGACATTCTCTCCGACCTCGGGGCCGGGGTCATGGGCGGCCTGGGCTTTGCCCCCAGCGCCAACATCGGCGATGCCGGGGCCTACTTCGAACCGGTGCATGGCAGCGCGCCGGCCCATGTCGGCCAGGACAAGGCCAATCCCAGCGCGATGTTCCTGTCCCTGGCCCTGTTGCTCGAACACCTGGGCTACGGCGCCGAGGCCTGGGCCATCGAACAGGCCGTCACCCAGGTGGTCAGGCACGACTGCCAGACCTACGACAGCGGTGGCCAGGCCAGCACCGGCCAATGCGCGGCGGCCATCATCCAACGCAGCGTCCTCAACCTTCATTCCCTCACCGCTTCCCTCGACAAGGGCCCGGCCCTGACAAGGAGTCATGCATGAGCCAGTCTTCCCTCTCGGCGTCACAACGCGTCTGGCTGCTGGAACACAGCGCCACACTCGATACCGCATCGCTGAGCGATGCCCTCGACAGTCTCGGCATCGATGCCGGCCTGCTGGGCATCGTCCAGCAAGTGCCCGGCACGCGCTGCAGCGGGTTCGCCTTCACCGTGCTGTACGAACCGGTGGAGTCCGGTGACGGTTTCAAGAACGCCGCCAACTACATCGACGACGTGCCGCCCGGCTCGGTCATCGTTTCCAGCAACGCCGGCCGGCTCGACGCCACCGTCTGGGGCGACATCCTCACCCATGTGGCGGTGAGCCGGAATATTCGCGGCACGCTGATCGATGGGGCCGCACGGGACATCGACACGGTGATCCGGCTCGGTTACCCGTTGTTCAGTCGTGGCCGCTTCATGCAGTCGGGCAAGAACCGCGTGCAGCTCAAGGCCACCCAGGTTCCGGTGCAGATCGGCGGCGTGACGATCCAGCCCGGCGACCTGATCGTCGGCGACGCCAGCGGCTGCCTGGTGATCCCCATCGCCCACGCGGAGGAAGTCATCAAGCGCGCCATCGCCGTGGAAAAGACCGAACGCGACATCATCGAATCCGTCGGTCAGGGCCTGTCACTGGCCGAAGCGCGGCGCCTGCACCGCTATGACCAACCCTGGCTGGCCGCCGAGGCCAAGGCCCCGAGCGCCGCCTGAGCCCACCCACGACGCCTGTCACGCCCCTCATCCAGGAGAGACCCCATGACTTCGAACAATACCAGCGTTATCAAGACCAACCCGATGCGCACCAGTACCAACAAGATCAAGCTGGGGGTGTTCGCCCTCAATATCGAAGGCGGCTGCACCCTGACCACGGCACCGGAGCGGTTGAAGGCCGCCGACTGGAGCGGCAACCTGGAGATCGCCAAAAAAGCCGACAAGGCCGGCCTCGAACTGCTCCTGCCGGTGGGCCGCTGGCGCGGCTGGGGCGGTGCCAGCGACCCGATGGGCGTGTCCTTCGAGACCTATACCTGGGCCGCCGGGCTGGCCTCGGTCACCGAACAGATCGCCTTGTTCACCACCTCGCATCTGTCCACCGTGCACCCGCTGTTCGCGGCCAAGCAGGCGGCGACCATCGACCATATCAGCGGCGGCCGCTTCGGCCTGAACATGATCTGCGGCTGGTATGGCAAGGAAATGGGCATGTTCAACGGTGGCGTGCAGCTGGAGCATGATCGCCGCTACGACCATGCCGATGAATGGCTGAACGTCGCCCGCAAGGCCTGGAGCGAACCGGGCAACTTCGACTTCAAGGGCGACTTCTTCAATATCGCCCAGGGCTTTGCCCAGCCCAAGCCGCTCAACACACCGTTCCTGATGAACGCCGGCGGCTCCGAGCGCGGGCGGCGGTTCTGCGCCGAACATTGCGATGCGGCGTTCCTGATCCTCAAGCACGAGGATGACGATGCCACCATCGCCGCCCAGATCAAAGCCTATCGCGACCTGGCGCGCCTGGAGTACGGCCGCGAGCTGCAGATCTGGGTCTACGCCTATGTGGTACAGAAGGACAGCTTGGAAGAGGCCGAGAAATACCTCGACTACTACGTCAACCAGCACGGTGATGAAGTGGCATTGGACAATGTCACCTCGGAGATCGGCATCCAGAGCGGCATGTTCGCCAATACCGAGGACGCCGAACGTTTCCGCTTCCACTTCAAGGCCGGTTTCGCCGGAGTCCCGCTGGTGGGCACCGCCGAGATGATCACCGACCAGTTCCAGCGCTACAGCGACCTGGGCATCGACGGTATCTGCCTGACCTGGCTGGACTATCAAAGCGGCCTCGACGAGTTCCTCGAGGAGGTGCTGCCGCGCATGGAGGACGCCGGTCTGCGCCAGTCGCACCTGCGCTCGCGGTTGCTCATCGGTGCCGTCGCATGAGTGCCGCCGGCGCATTGGCGCGGGCCCCCGAGCGCTCCCTGGAGGAGACGGCCGAAGACTTCAAACGGGCCATGCGACGCCTGACCAGCACCGTCTCGATCATCGCCACCGGCGTCGGCAGCGCCCGCTGCGGCATGGTCGCCACCGCGGTCAGTTCGTTGTGCACCGAACCACCCTCGCTGCTGATCTGCATCAACCACTCCGCCAGCCTCTATCAGCCGCTGCTGAGCAATCAACGCTTCAGCGTCAACCTGCTCGACGCCACGCAGAGCGCCCTGGTGGGCATCTTCGCCGGCCGACTCAAGGGCCCGGCGCGCTTCGAGCACGGAGACTGGGACCACGCCGACGGGTTGCCGTACCTGCTCGACGCCCAGGCAACCTTGTTCTGCCGGGTTGATGCGCGGCTGAGCTACGCCACCCATGAAGTGATTGTCGGCCGGGTTGAAAAGTCCCTGGTCGGCGAGCGCATCTCCCCACTGCTCTGGCAGGACGGGCAACCGGCACGTTCCCACGCACTGAATCACTGAACCCCTTTTCATACCCTGGATTACCTGGAGGCAACATGAGCAACCCGATCCCTTTCAACGCACCCGGCCATGATGAAAGCCAGGCGATCTTCCTGGTCAATGTCGTGCATGTCTTTGACGGCCAGCAGGACGCCGCCCTCGATGTGCTGCGCTCGGCCGTGGGCTATGTGGCCCAGACCTATCCGTCGTTCCAGTGGAGCCGCCTGTTCAAGAGCATCGACGGCAAGACCGTGATCAACCAGGCGCAATGGAGCAGCAAGGAGGAATTCGACTCGCTGTTTTCCGACGAGCAGTTCATGTCGCGTTATTCGCGCCTGAAAGAGACCGGCACCTGGGAGTTCCACCTGTATCAGGTCAGCGACTACATCCCCGCCGCCACCCTTCCAGCCGCCGCGCTCGCCTGAACCGTCGACGGCCCGCCATTGCCGGATCGCGCGGGCCTGTCGAGCGGCATTTTTCAAATCGGTCTATCAAGGAGAGACACCGTGAGCACTTTTGCTACCCCGCTGACCCGCCTGCTCAACACCGCCAACCCGTTGGTCCTGGCTCCCATGGGAGGGGCCTCGGGCGGACGCCTGGCCGCCGCCGTGTCACGGGCCGGCGGCCTGGGCCTGGTGGGAGCCAGCTATGGCGACCCGGACTGGATGAAGACCGAACTGGCGCTGATGAACGACGTCAAGGAACCCTGGGGCGTGGGCCTGGTGATGTTCACCGTGGCCCGGCGCTTCGAACTGCTGGACCTGGCCCTGTCCTATCGACCCCATGTGGTCGCCTTGTCGTTTGGCGACGCACGTGCCTTCATCGAACCGATCAAGGACAGCGGTGCCCTGGCCATTGTCCAGGTGCACGAGGTCGACCAGGCCCTGGCCGCACTCGACGCGGGGGCCGATGCGCTGATCGTGCAAGGGGCCGAAGCCGGCGGCCACAGCCTGCGCCGGGCCTCGTTTCCGCTGCTTCCGGCGGTACGTGATGCCGTCGCCAAAGAGACGGTGCTGATTGCCGCCGGGGGCATCGCCGACGGCCGGGGCCTGGCCGCCGCCCTGCTGCTGGGGGCCGACGGGGCGATGATGGGCACGCGCTTCCTGGCCAGCGAAGAAGCGCTGCCGTCCAACAAGGTCAAGCAACGGCTGGTCCAGGCCCGCGCCGGCGATACCGTACGCACCCGGGCCTTCGACCTGGTGCGCGGCATCGAGTGGCCCGAGCAATACAGCGGCCGCGCGCTGGCCAACGACTTCACGGCCCGCTGGCTCGGCTTCGAGCAGGAACTGCTGCAGGCGCCGGCCAGCGTCGGCGAGGACTACGCCCAGGCCCTGCGCAACGACAACACCGATGTCCGCGCTATCTGGGCCGGTGAAGTCGCCGACCTGGTCAATGATGTGTTGCCGGCAACCACCATCGTCGAGCAGACCCTGCGCGGTGCCGAACAGGCCCTGCGCGATGCCCGCAAACTGTTTGCCTGACACAACCTGCACGCCCTACAGGAAAGGAATCGATATGAATACTCAAGTACCGGTGCATGTGCAGTTCGGCGAAGGGCCGGAGTTGGTGGTGGTGCTCTCCCCGGTCATGCCGGCCTGGGACGAGGGGCAGTTTTTCGCGCCCTTGACCCGGGCCCTGGTGGCCAAGGGTTACCGCGTGCTGATCTTCGACACGCTGTCGCTGCTGAGCGATGACGCGGATGAGGATCTGGCCCACTTCACCCGACGCTGGGCGGCAGTGCTCGAACCACTGGGCCCCATTGCCCTGCTGGCCGGATCGGCCCTGGGCGGCGCATTGGTGCAGGGCCTGCTGGCCACCGCCGTCGGCGAGCAGACGGCCAAGGCCCTGCTGATTTCCTCGCCCACCCGGGCCGACACTATCCTCGACCGCAGGCTGGGGGCGATGGCCGAGCTCGCCGGAGCCGGCGATGTAGACAAGGCACTGCTGCTGCTCGAACAGTGGGTGCTGCCGGCCCGGCGTCCGCCGATCTCCCGCCCGCCCGCCCAGGGCAGCCCCGACGACAAGCAGGCCGGCCGCCGCCTGGACCGAGGCTTCCGGCTGCTGAGCAAACTCAACCTGGAATCCCAGGTGAGTGCCTGGCCTGGCCGCCTGCTGAGCCTTTTCGGTGAAGACTCGCAATTGGTCAGGGCTGCCAATGTCAGCTTCAGCCCCACCGCGCGGCACCTGGCGGTCAGCGTGCCCGGTGCGGGCATGCGCCCCTTGCAGGACGATCTGGCACGGGTAGAAAACAGCGTGCGCAGCCATCTGGGCATCGATCTGGAGCGCCCCGCATGAATGCTTCCACGACCCAACCCGCACAGTCCAAGTTTATCGATGTGCATTACCACGCCGGCCCCGACGCCTATCTGCGACGCCACAGTGCCATGCAAGCTGGCAGCCACTACGCGGCCCAGGAGGGTTGGGTGGTGCTCAAGAATCACCTGGGTTGCACCGCGGCCCAGGCCTGGGAGGCCCGCGAGCAAGGCTTGCCAGTATCCGGTTCGATCGTCCTCAATGAAATCGCCGGCGGCCTGGACTGGCGGGTGGTGGAGCGTTCCCTGTGCCAGCACGGCGCCCTCGACGTACGCTTTATCGTGCACCTGCCCACCGTGACCGGACGCTCCCATACCAGCCGGCTGGCCCGGACCCTCAGCCATCCGATCCTCAGCGAACGGCCGGTGCAACCCCTGACGGTCAGCGATGACAGCGGCCAGTTGAACGCCGCGACCCTGGACCTGCTGCGCATGAGTCGAGACTACCCGGTGGTGATTTCCAGCGGTCATGCCAATCGTCAGGAGGTGCTGCGGCTGGTGGACGCGGCCGAACGCTTGCAGGTGCCACGGCTGATGCTCAACCAGCCGGCCAATCCGCTGACCGGGATGAATGCCGCGGACTTGCGAGCACTCGGCGACCTGCCCTGGCTCTATATCGAACAGACCGCCCTCACCTACCTGCTCGGTTATCAAGACGAGGGGGACTTCGCCCAGGTACTGCGTGAACTGCCACGGGTGGTGTACAGCTCCGACCTGGGCCAGACCAGCCAGCCGGATATCCGTCAGTGGCGCGACCTCAGCCGGCAGTGGTTCCAGGCATTCGGTCTCGGCCCCGAGCGGATCGCGGCCATCAGCCACGGCTGGCCGCTACAACTGCTCAGCCATTGAGTGACCGGGCTCTCATATCTGGAAATGCTTGACCAGGGTATTGAGTTCGGTGGCCAGGTGGGCCAGGGACTGCGAGGCGGCGGTGGTCTGGTGCGAGCCTTCGGAAGACTGGATCGACAACTCGCGGATATTCAGCAGGTTGCGATCCACCGAGCGGGCGACATGGGCCTGTTCGTCGGCGGCGGTGGTGATAACCAGGTTGCGGTTATTGATTTCGTCATTCGCCTCGACGATTTCCGCCAACGCGGTCTTGGCCGCTTCGGCGAGCTCCAGGGTCTGCCGGGTCATGTTGCTGCTGTTGTGCATGCCACTCACGGCAGTGGCGGTACCGGTCTGGATGCTGCCGATCATCTCCTCGATTTCCCGGGTCGACTGCGCGGTCCGATGGGCCAGGGCCCGTACTTCATCCGCCACCACCGCAAAGCCACGACCGGCCTCACCGGCGCGCGCCGCTTCAATGGCGGCATTGAGCGCCAGCAGGTTGGTCTGCTCGGCGATGGTACGAATCACATCGAGGACCTTGCCGATGCCCTGGGCCTGAGCCGCCAGACCGCCGATCTGCTCGGAGCTGACCTCGACGCCACGGGTCAGCGCGACAATCGCCGTCACCGCCTCGACCATCCGCTGCTGCCCCTTCAGTGCAATGGTCCGGGACTCCTGGGACAGGTCCGATGTGGACGAGGCGTTCCTGGCCACCTCTTCAATGGCGCTGGTCATCTCGGTCACCGCGGTGGCGGCCTGTTCGATTTCCCCATGCTGCTGTTGCAGGTCACGACTGCCCTCGGCCGTCACCGCGTTCAACTCTTCGGCCGCCGAGGCCAGTTGGGTCGATGAATGGGTGATCTGCTTGAGGGTGGTGAGCAGGCTGCCCTGCATCACCGCCAGGGCCGCGAGCAAGCGACTGGCTTCGTCGTTGCCGGCCGGATTGATCGGTTGCGTCAGGTCACCCTTGGCGATGGTTTCCGCAACCTGCACCGCCTCGATAATCGGTACGGTAATACTGCGAGTCAGCAGCCAGGCCACCAGCACGGTGCCGATACCCACCAGCAGAATCACCAGGCCGATGCCCGCCACCGCGCTGTCATAGGTGCTGGCCGACTGTTTGCCGGCCAGCTCCGCGCCCTGGTTGGCATGCTCGATCAGGTCATCGAGGTTCTTGGTCATCTGTTCATAGGACTCACGGATGGTCGAGAGGTAGGTGTTGGCACCGGCCTTGTCCCCCAGCCGCGACAGCCTGAGCAATTCGAGGTGATTCTTGGCATAGGCTTCCAGGCTGCGGTTGAAGGCGTCCAGCCGCCCTTTGTCGTCTCCGCTGGTCAACAAGCCCGCGTAGATCGACATCTGCTCATGCACGCTTTGCAAGCGCCCGGCCGATTTGTCCTCGTAGACTTTCATGTCCGCGGCACTGGAAGACAGGATATGGGCCATGGAGCCCAGGCGGTAACGGTCCAGCGACGCATTCGCCGATGCCAGCACCCGCACCCGCTGCAGCCAGTTGTTCTGGATATCGGCGGCCTGGGCCTGCACGTCGCGAATCTGCTTCAACGCGAACAGCCCCAGGAACACACTGAGCAAGGCGATGGCGGCAAAACCGATAAACGCTCGGGGTGCAATCCGGATATTTCTCAACAACATGGGCGGGATCTCGCATTGAACGGGGACGGAAGACAGCAGGCCGCGGCAGGATAGCAGGCGATCCCGGCCATAAGGCTATCGGCTTGGTTGCGATTTTCTGTAGGTAGGCCTACCAGCGGGCACAGAGTAGGAAAAAAACCGCAGAATTGATAAGATTGCTCCTTTTAGGTGGCCAGTCATTCCTGCGAACCGTCGCCCTCTCCACACCCGAACCGGATCCATTGCATGACAACCAGCCCGCTACAGGCCGCAGAAAAAATTCTTCTGGTTGCTCCGCACCGCCTAGGCGATACCCTGTTCGCAACACCCGGAATCCGTGCACTGCGCCTTGCAAAACTGCATGCCCGAATAGATGTTGTCACGTTATCAGCCCTGTCCCATGAGCTGCTGTCGAAAAATACCTGCATCGATACACTCTACCGTGCGGAAGAACAGCCTATCGAGCAACTGGCCGCCGGATATGATGTCATCTTGCCCCTGCAAAATATCAACCACGTCGTCGAATACCTGGGAGACATTCCGCGCGTCCTGATGCCCCCGCGTTATGCCGGTGCGTTTCATTATTCGGAAAACTTCTATCGATTCCTGATTCAGCAGATGCCGAACGTGGCGCAATTTCCATTGGGGCCTTATGAGCTCAATACGAATGCCCAGGACGAATCGCAGGCCGATTTACTGTTGAGCCCCATTCCAGCCGCCCCACAGCCGTTTATCCTGGCCTTGCACATGGGCTGCCATCAGATTTCGAAAAAAGGTCAGCGGATCCTGTACAAGCTGTTTCCTTTCCTGATGGCAAAAGATACTCGCAGCTGGTCCTTCAAGCGCTTTGATCAACTGATCCAACGCCTGATAAAAGAACACCCTGCTGTGCATATCGTACTCACCGGCTCCCCCAGCGAAGCCTTCGCGGCCGACGCGCTGACCGCCAACCCGAACATCCTGAATCTCATCGGCAAAACCAATGTCGGCCAACTCGCGGCGGTGCTCAAGCGCTGTGACTTGCTCCTGACCGGTGATACCGGCCCGATGCATGTGGCCTGTGCAATGGAACGACCGATGGTCCTACTCTGCGGAAAAACCGATCCGGCGCATACTGGTCCTTATCCCGCAAACACCCATCACAGCATTATTCAAAAAGACGGGATGGACAATATTTCGGTGGACGAGGTCTATCAGGCTGTTGTGCGCTATTTACCGGAGACACCGACGCAACAGGATTCAGCGCCCATCACCTCGGCAGTGGCCTGAGGTTCTGATCGATAACGCAACAAGGGCCTGAAAAGGCCCTTGTCGTTTATATCTCGCTCAGCGCTTGAGCTTGCGCTTGTTGCGATACTGGTCGATGACCACCGCGACCACGATGATCAGCCCCTTGATGATGTCCTGGATATAGGCGTCGACCCCGACAAAGGTGAAGCCGCTGGCCATGACCCCAAGGATCAGCGCGCCGATCACCGTGCCGGTAATGCGCCCCACCCCACCCGCCAGGCTGGTACCGCCAATCACCGCCGCCGCAATCGCGTCCAGTTCGTAGGACATGCCCATACCCGCCTGCCCGGTGGCGGCCCGTGCCGAAGCGACCACCCCGGCCAGTCCCGACAAGAGCCCGGCGATGCTGTAGACGATCACCAGATGACGCTTGACGTTGATCCCGGAAGTGCGCGCCGCCTGCATGTTGCCGCCGATGGCGTAGGTGTACTTGCCGTACTTGGTGTAGCGCAGGGCGATGTGGAAGATCAGCGCCACCACCAGGAAAATGATCACCGGCATCGCGCCGTGGCCGATGGCCGTATAGGAATCCGAGAGCATGCTCACCGGCTGGCCTTCGGTGTAGTAACGCGCCAGGCCCCGGGCCGAGACCATCATGCCGAGGGTGGCAATAAAGGGCGGAATCCCGGTCAGGGCAATGATGCTGCCGTTGATCGCCCCCGCCAGCAGCCCTACCCCGAGCCCGACAATGACCGGGATCCACACCGGCAGGTCGGTCAGCGACGGAAACACCGCCCGGGCGAAGTCCGAGGTCTGCGCCAGGCTCGCGGCAATCATCGCCGAGAGTGCCAGCACCGAGCCCGACGACAGGTCGATGCCGGTGGTGATAATGACCTGGGTGACCCCGATCGCCAGCAGGCCGATGATCGACACCTGCAGGATCATCAGCACCAACCGCTGGGAGTTCATCAGGAAACTCTGGTCACGGACGATCCAGCCGAACAGTTCGAAGACCAGGCCGATGCCGATCAGTACCAGGAAGATGCTCAGTTCGGTGGGAAGGCGCCGGCGACTCTTGACCGGCACCGTTGCAGGCTTGTTTTCCAGTATCACGTTCATAACCACTCACCCTTCTATCGCGTTACCGGCGCGGAGCACCGCCGCCGGCCTCTGTTCGTTGAACAACTAGTGAACCGCGGTCATCCCGGAGGCCAGTTGCATGACCCGCTCCTGGGTCGCCTCGCCACGGTCGAGGGTGCCCATCAGGTCGCCCTCGTGCATGACCATCACCCGGTCGCTCATGCCGAGCACTTCCGGCAGCTCCGAGGAAATCATGATCACCGCCATGCCTTCGCTGGCGAGGTAGGCGATCAACCGGTAGATCTCGGCCTTGGCGCCGACATCGATGCCCCGGGTCGGCTCGTCGAGAATCAGGATCCGCGGGTTGGTCATCAGCCAACGGGCGAGCAAGGCCTTTTGCTGATTGCCTCCGGACAAGGTGTCGATGCACTGCTCCAGGGACGGGGTTTTCACCCGCAGCTTCTTGCACATTTCCTCACACAGGGCGCGCAAGGCTTTCTGCTGGATAAAGCCGTTACCGCTGACGTAATGCGGCAGCACGGCCATTTCCATGTTTTCCATGACCGAGAGGCACGGGAACAGGCCACTGAGCTTGCGGTCCTCGGTGAGCAGGGCAAAACCCTTCTCGATCGCCAGGTGCGGGTCGCTGATCCGCACCGGCAGGCCGTCGAGGCGGATTTCCCCGCCATCGCTGGGGGTGATGCCGAACAACGCTTCGGCGACATTGGTCCTGCCCGAGCCCATCAACCCGGCAATGCCGAGGATCTCACCGGCATGCAGGTCGAACGACACCCCTTTGAAGATGCCATCCAGACGCAGGTCGCGCACCGACAGCAGCAGATCGCCGATGGGCTTTTCGCGCACCGGGAACAACTGGCTCAGTTCACGCCCGACCATCATCGAGATCAGGCTGTCGCCGTCCATGCTGTCGGCCCGCTGCAGGCCGATATAGGCACCGTCGCGGAATACCGCCACTTCATCGGCGATGGCGAACACTTCGTTCATTTTGTGGGTGATGTAGATGATGCCCTTACCCTGGGACTTGAGGTCGGCAATGATCGAGAACAGGTGGGCGACTTCCTTGTCGGTGATGGCCGAGGTCGGTTCATCCATGATCAGGATGTCGGAGTCGTAGGACACCGCCTTGGCGATCTCGACCATCTGCCGTTCGGCGATGCTCAGGTTGCCGACATATTCTTCCGGGTCGAGGTTGATGCGCAGCCGTTCCAGCAGTTTCGCCGTGCAGCGGTGCATTTCCCGGTGGTCGATCATATGGAAGCCGTTGAGCTGCTCGCGGCCGATCCAGATGTTCTCGGCGACGCTCATGTGCGGCATCAGGTTGAGTTCCTGGTGGATCATCGCGATCCCGGACTGCAAGGCCGCCAGCGGCGTGTCGAAGACCACCGGCTTGCCGCGCAGGCGCAGCTCACCAGCGTCCGGCTGGTAGATGCCGGCGATGATTTTCATCAGGGTGGATTTGCCGGCACCGTTCTCGCCCATCAGGGCCAGCACCGACCCCGGGCGGACCCGCAGTTGTACATCGGACAGCGCCACTACCCCGGGAAAACCCTTGCTGACGTTGACAATCTCCAGCAGGTACGGCTCATCGACAGGTAGGGCGGTTGGCTGGATACCCACCAGCGGGTTGCTCGAAGCAGTCGCTGAAGCGAACATGATCAGGTACTCCATCAGCAAGGCGAGCAGTGCGACCTTGCTTGTTTATTGTTGTTATTGAACGGACTGACTATTTGAACTGAGCAACGTTTTGCGGAGTGATCAGGCGATACGGCACCCACACCGCCTGTTCGACCGGCTCATGCTTGGCCATCTTCACCGCGGCGTCGAGGGAACCGACCGCCTGGCCCTTGGCATCCTGGAACACCGAGACCGTCATATCGCCTTTTGTCACCGCACGCAGGCCATCGGGGGTACCGTCGACACCGGCAATCAGTACACTACCCTTTTTCACCCCGGCCTGCTCCAGCGCCATGGACGCGCCGATGGCCATCTCGTCGTTGTTGGCGACCACGGCATCGAATTTGCGGCCCTGGGTCAGCCAGTCGTTGACCAGGGTCATGCCTTTGTCCCGCGACCAGGTACCGGTCTGCTCCTGCTCGACCTTGATGTTCGGGTACTTGGCCAGGACGTCCTTGACGCCCTTGGTACGGTTGGTGGTGGAGTTGTTGGCGAGGTCACCGAGGAGGATCACGATGTCGCCCTTGCCGTTCATTTTCTCGGCGAGGTACTGCATCTGCATCTGCCCGGCTTCGAGGTCGTTGGAAGCGACGGTGGTCACGCCCTTGGGCAGGTTCAGATCATCCGGCCGGCGGTTGACGTAGACCAGGGGAATCCCCGCCTTGACCGCCGCATCGGTGATTTTCCTGGTGGCGGCAGTGTCCACCGGGTTGACGATGATGGCGTCGACCTTCTGGCTGACGAAGCTTTCCACCTGGCTCAGTTGCTTGACCACATCGCCACGGGCGTCTTCGAACTGCAGTTTCACACCGTCGGGCATGGACTTGGCTTTCTGGTCCATGGATTCACGCAGGTAGGTCAGCCAGGTGTCATCGAACTGCGACATGCTCACGCCAATCTTCATGTCGGCGAAGGCGGCACCGCTGGCGAGCATCAGGGACAAGGCAAGGGAAGTGAAACGGATCTTGGTTTTCATGAAAAGTCTTTCTCCACATTCTTGTTGGTTTTATGGATCAAACGTGACTCTTTCAGTGACCGGCAAGCGAACGATCGTCAGCAGTCGACAACCTGAAATTGACTTTATTGGAAAATAATTTCCATATCAATCTGTTTTAGAAATTTATTTTCTTTTTCATCTTTGGGCCTTACTGGCAAAGCTCGCGGGCGACGCGCTCAAGCATCATCCGGTTCGATTCGTTGCCTTAGCCGTAGAAGTGCGGGCGTTCCGGCAGCCCGATCCGGACAATCGCCCCGCTGCCCTGGGCTTCGATGCAGGCATCCGCCGCCACCGCCGCCGCCAGGCCGTCCCACGCCGACGGGCCGCCGACCTGACCGGCACGCACGCCATCGATAAACGCCTGCAGCTCGACGTCATAGGCGGCGATAAAGCGGTCTTTCCAATCCATCAGGATCGCGTTGGAGAGTTTGGCACCGCTGCGCAGTTGCACTTGCGAGGGCTCCGGCAACCTGGCAATGCCGGTTTCGCCGACCACTTCGCACTGGATGTCATAGCCGTACTGGCAGTTGACGAAGACCTCGACGTCGATCCGCGTACCCCGGGCGGTTTCCAGCAGGACGATCTGCGGGTCCTTCAGGTGGGCATGGGCCTTGCTGGTCTTGCGCGGGAACACCACCTGCACCGACACGTAGTCATCGGCCAGCAGCCAGCGCAGCACGTCCAGCTCATGGATCAGGGTGTCGGTGATGGCCATGTCGGTCTTGTAATTCTCGCCCACGGTCGGGTTGCGATGGGCGCAATGCAGCATCAACGGCTCGCCGATCTGGCCGCTGTCGATCACCGCCTTGAGGGCGCGGTAACCTTCATCGTAGGGACGCATGAAACCGACCTGCACCAGGCGCTTGCCGTGGGCCACTTCGGCGGCGACGATCTTGCGGCAGCCTTCGGCGGTGACCGCCAGCGGCTTCTCGCAGAACACCGGCTTGCCGGCCGCAATCGCCGCCAGCACGAATTCCTCGTGGCTCGGCCCCCAGGAGGTGACCAGGATCGCCTCGACTTCCGGCGCCTTGATCAGCGTATGACCGTCCAGGTAAACCTCGGCGGTCAGTCGCAGGTCGGCGACCACCTTGGCCGCCTGCTGCAGGTTGATGTCGGTCACCGCCACCACCTGGCTGTTGAGCAGGGTCTTGCTGCAACGACGAATGTGATCCTGACCGATGGCACCGGTGCCGATGACACCTAGCTTTAAAGACATGGGAAAACTCCTGTTGGCGTATTTGTTGTTCGGTGCAAGGGCTCAGTACTGACGCGCCTTGGCCAGTTGCTCATTAAGGTTTTTGGCCACGGCATCGGTGCGCGCGCTGGTGGAGACTTGCGCCACGCCGACCCGCCACCAGGACAGGTATTTGTGAATCATGGTCTTGGGCAGGACCTTGATATCGATTAGCGTCGACACCGTCTGCAACCGCGCATCGGCCAGGGCCGCCTGCAACTGCTCGATCGTGCTGACCTTGTAGGTCTTGCAACCGTAGGCCGCCGCGCTCATGGCAAAGTCCACCGGGACAAAGTCGCCGTCGAGCTTGCCGGTGGCCGGATCGCGGAAACGGAACTCGGTGCCGAAGCTGTCCATGCCGTGTTCCATCTGCAGGTTATTGATGCAGCCGAAGGTCATGTTGTCGAGCAGGATCACGTTGATCTTGCGCCGCTCCTGGATCGAGGTAACCAGCTCCGAATGCAGCATCATGTAGGAGCCGTCGCCGACCAGCGCATAGACCTCCCGCGCCGGTTCCGCGAGTTTCACCCCGAGGGCGGCATTGACCTCGTAGCCCATGCAGGAATAGCCGTATTCGACGTGGTAGGTGTTCACGCCCTTGCTGCGCCAACTGCGTTGCAGGTCTCCGGGCAGGCTGCCGGCCGCCGCGACGATCACCGCGTCATCGGCCAGGGTTTCGTTCAACACACCGAGCACCCGGCTCTGGGTCAGGCAGGAACCGGTCAGCTCGATAAACTCGCGCAGCACCGCCGGGTCCATGTGGTCGTTGATTTCCGGGACGAAATCCTTGGCCTGGTATTCGACCTGATAGACCCGGTCGACCTCCTCGTCCAACTGGGCCTTGGCCTGGCGTATTTGCTCGCCCCAACCGGCGCGGTAATCACCCAGCGCCTCGCCCAACGCTTGCAACGCTGAGCGGGCATCGGCCAGCACCTGCACGCCATCGAGTTTCAGGGCATCGCAAGGGCTGACATTGAGGTTGAGGAACTGCACCTCGGGATGCTGGAACAGCCATTTCGACGCGGTGGTGAAGTCCGAGTAGCGGGTGCCGATGCCGATGATCAGGTCGGCTTCCTTGGCCAGCAGGTTGGCCGCCAGGCAGCCGGTTTCACCGATGCCGCCGACGTTCAGCGGATGGCTGGAGACCACCGCGCTCTTGCCGGCCTGGGTCTCGGCGAAAGGAATGTCGAAGCGTTCGGCAAAGGCTTGCAACGCCGCATTCGCCCCGGAATACCGAACCCCGCCACCACAGATGATCAGCGGTTTGCGCTTGCCCTTGAGCAGCGCCACGGCGTCGCCGAGCATGGCCTCGGTGGCCGGACGGCGGTCGATGCGGTGCACGCGCTTTTGCAGGAAATAATCGGGGTAGTCATAGGCTTCGGCCTGGACGTCCTGGGGCAAGGCCAGGGTTACCGCGCCGGTTTCCGCAGGATCAGTGAGTACCCGCATGGCGTGGATCGCCGCGCTCATCAACTGTTCCGGACGATTGATGCGGTCCCAGTATTTGCTGACGGCCTTGAACGCATCGTTGGTGCTGATGCTCAGGTCGTGGAACTGTTCGATCTGTTGCAGCACCGGGTCCGGCTGGCGGCTGGCATAGACATCGCCGGGCAGCAGCAGCAAGGGAATACGGTTGGCGGTCGCCGTCGCGGCGGCGGTGAGCATATTCGCCGCGCCGGGGCCGACCGACGAGGTGCAGGCGTAGATTTTCCGCCGCAGGTGCTGCTTGGCAAAGCCGATGGCCGCATGGGCCATGCCCTGCTCGTTGCGGCCCTGGTGGACCACCAGGTCGCCGCTGTCCTGCTCCAGGGCCTGACCGAGGCCGAGCACATTGCCGTGGCCGAAGATGGTGAAGACCCCGGCGACAAACTTGCTTTGCACCCCATCGACCTCGACGTACTGGTTATCGAGGAATTTCACCAGCGCCTGGGCCATGGTCAGTCGGGTCGTGGTCATGCTTGCACCGCCAATGCCTGTTGAAGATGGACCATGCTCGCGCCCAGGGCCTGCTGGATATCCGCCCGCCCATGCACGCTTTCGGCAAAGGGTTCGAACGACAGGTAGCCGTTGTAACCGCTGCTGCGCAAGGCTTCGATCTGCGCCGCGTTGCCGAGGATATCGGCCTCGCCCACCAGCACCCGATGGCCGTCACGGATGGTCGCCAGCGGAGCTTGCGCGTCCTCGACCCCGGAGATATGCACCAGGCCGGTCAGCTCGGGGAAGTATTCCTGTTCGCCGGCCAGGTGATGATGAAAGGTGTCATGCACCAGGCGGAACACATCCAGCCCGCCAATCGCCTTGATCGCCTCCACCGCCGTGCGCTTGCGCCGCAATGCGCACTCTTCGAAACCCAGGGGTTCGATAAAACCGAGAATCCCGTACTCACGCAGAATCGGCGCCAGTTCGCTCAAGGCCGTACGCAACCCGGCGTTGCGTTGTGCTTCCGAGCGTGGATCGTCGCGATCATTGAACGGGCACATCACCAGGCCCTCGGCCCCGCAATCACGGGCATAGGCCGCCAGCGCCAGGGTCTGCGCACGGCGCTCGGCATTCCAGACATCAAAGGGGTACAGGGCGTTGATCGACAGCACCTTGATGCCGTGGGCCGCGCACAACTCGCGGACCCGCACGGCCGGTGTGCCATCTTCGATCTCGACACCCATGAGATCGTTGCGGATCTCGATGGCATCGGCCTTCAGGGCCACCGCCAGTTCAATGAATTGCGGCAGTGACAAACGTGGGGCAACCATACGGTTCAGGGCGAAACGCAGGGGCTGGTTCATTATTCTTGTTCTCCGCGGACAAAGATGAAGATCGCCTACTTGGCGGTGGGCATGCTGAATTCAGGGCCTTTGGCGATGCTGTCCGGCCAGCGCTGCATCACGCTCTTGTACCGGCTGTAGAAACGCAGGCCTTCGTCGCCGTAGGCATGGTGGTCGCCGAACAACGAGCGCTTCCAGCCGCCGAACGAGTGCCAGGCCATGGGCACCGGGATCGGTACGTTGATGCCGACCATGCCGACCTTGATGCTGCGGGCAAAGGAGCGGGCAATCCCGCCGTCACTGGTGAAACAGGACACGCCATTGCCGAACTCGTGGGCATTGATCAACGCCACGGCGCTGGCAAAGTCCGACACCCGCACGATCCCCAGCACCGGGCCGAAGATTTCCTGCTGGTAGATGCTCATTTCGGTGGTGACGTTGTCGAACAGCGTGGCGCCGACGAAGAAGCCGTTTTCCGCACCCGGCACCTTGAAGCCGCGACCGTCGACAATCAGCCGCGCGCCCTGGGCCACGCCCTCGCCGATAAAGCCTTCGACCTTGGCCTTGTGTTCGGCGGTCACCAGCGGCCCCATGTCGCTGTCGCCCTGCATGCCGTTGCCGATCTTCAGTTGATCGATACGCGGCAGCAGTCGGGCAATCAGCTCATCGCCGACCTCGCCCACCGCCACGGCAATCGAGATCGCCATGCAGCGTTCGCCGGCCGAACCGTAGGCGGCGCCGATCAAGGCATCGGCGGCCTGGTCCAGGTCGGCGTCGGGCATCACGATCATATGGTTCTTCGCCCCGCCCAGGGCCTGGACCCGCTTGCCCCGCGCCGTGGCCTGCTGGTGGATGTACTCGGCAATCGGCGTCGAGCCGACAAAGGAAATGGCCTCGATATCCGGGTGCTGGAGCAAGGCGTCGACCGCCAGTTTGTCGCCCTGCACCACATTGAATACGCCGTCCGGCAGGCCGGCTTCGGTCAACAGACGGGCCATCAACAGACTGGCCGACGGGTCGCGCTCGGAGGGTTTGAGGATAAAGCAGTTACCGGTGACCAGTGCCAGCGGGATCATCCACAACGGCACCATCACCGGGAAGTTGAACGGCGTGACCCCAGCGCAGACGCCCAGGGGCTGGCGCAGGTTCCAGTTGTCGATGCCACCGCCGATATTGTCGCTGAAATCGGTTTTCAGCAGATTCGGCGCGCCGCAGGCGTATTCGACGATCTCGATACCCCGGGTGACTTCACCCTTGGCGTCGGAAAACACCTTGCCATGTTCCCGGCAGATGATTTCGGCGAGTTCATCGTGATGTTTATCCAGCAGTTCCTTGAACTTGAACATTACCCGCGAGCGGCGCAGGGACGACTGCTCGGACCAGGCCGGGAACGCCTTCAAGGCACTGGCGACGGCGTCATCGACGGTCTGCTGGCTGGCCAGCCCGACCCGCGCCTGCACGCTGCCGGTGGCCGGATTGAAGACATTGCTGAAACGCTCGCTACCGCTGTCGCGCACCTGGCCGTTGATGTAATGGCCTAAAACCGGAGCCTCACTCATTATTTTTATTCTCCATCCGAAAGTTGAAATGCCGCCGGACCTACAGGTCCAGCAACCAGCTGTGCCGTGGGTCGTTATGGAACTGCCAGACGCGCTTGGGGCCGGCCATCACGTTCAGGTAATACGACTCGTAGCCGTAGGGCACGCTGACCGGGTGATACCCCTTGGGCACCACCACCAGGTCGCTGTTTTCCACGGCCATGGCCTGGTCGATGGAACGGTCATCGGTGTAGACACGCTGAAAGACGAAGCCCTGGGGCGGATTGACCTGGTGGTAATAGGTCTCTTCGAGAAAGCTCTGGTGCGGCAGGTCGTCGGTGTCGTGCTTGTGCGGCGGGTAGCTCGACGAGTGCCCGGACGGCGTGCGCACTTCCACCACCAGCAGCGAGTGCGCAGGCTCGGTGTCCGGCAGGATGTCGCAGACATAACGGGTGTTGGCGCCTTTGCCGCGCACGCTGCGCTTCATGCTCTGCGGGGTGATCAGCCGTGGGCCATGACCCGCCGCTGTTGAGCCGGGCGCGGCACAGACGGCAATCTGCACATCGCTCAAGGCCACCACCTGGGCCTGGCTGCCGGGCGGCAGGTAGACTGCATAGGGGGACTTATCTTCGAACACCGACTGGCGATCGCCGATATTGTCCCAGTCAAAGGCGCCCTGCCCCGGCGCTTCGCCCTTGATGCTGACCCGACCGCCAAGCAGCACCAGGCACAGCTCCTTATCACCGGCGCTGACCGGCAGGTTTTCCCCCAGGCTCAGGCGATAGGCGGCGAAGCCGACATATTCCAGGACACCGGGCGCCAATTCGACCAGGGTCCGGCCCTTGGCGTGACTCTTGACCAGCAGGCTCATTGTCCGGTCCTCCGGTCGAGCAAACCACGCAAGGTGTCGAAGCCTTTCTTGGCGTAGATATAGCTCGGTGCGACAGCCGGGTCCTGTTCGGCCTCGACCACCAGCCAACCGTGATAATCGGCGGCCAGCAACACATCCAGCAGCGCGGCAAAGTCGATATCGCCGTCGCCGGGCACGGTGAAGGTGCCGTTGACGATGCAGTCCGGGAAACTCCAGAGGTTGTTGCGCGCCAGTTGCACCACCGGTTTGCGCACGTCCTTGAAATGCACGTGGCAGATCCGCCCGATATGTTTGCGCAGCACCTCCAGCGGCTCGCCGCCGCCCATGTAGCAATGGCCCGAATCGAACAGCAGGCCGACTTCGTTGCCGGTCAGCGCCATCAATTTATCGATGTCGGCCGGCGACTCGACGTAGGCGCCCATATGGTGGTGATAGGCCAGGCGCACGCCATGGGACAGAGTGAAGCGCGCCAGCTCGGTGAGTTTGTCGGCGTATTCCTGCCAGGCCTGTTCACTGTGAAACCGTGGGCGCTCCACCAGCGCAATGCGCTGGCCTTGAATGGAGTCGGCGACTTCGCCGTAGACCAGCACCTTGGCGCCGTTCTGGGCAAGCAACTCGACATGGCTGGCGATGGCGTCGATTTCCTCGGCCGCCGAACGCCGGGCCAGGCGGCTGGAGTACCAGCCGGAGACCAGTGCCAGGTCGTACGGCCGCAGCACATCGCCGACGCCCTTGGCGTCCTTGGGAAATTTGCCGTTGAGCTCGAACCCTTCGTAGCCGATGGCCTTGCCTTCGCTCAGGGCGGTGCTCAGCGGTGTCTCGCCGCCGAGGGAAGGCAGGTCGTCGTTACTCCAGGAGATCGGGTTGATGCCAATTCGGATAGCGGGCATGGCTGCACCTTTTATTGTTTTCTATATACCGTTGAAAATCGCACCCGTTGTCGTCAAAGCCTGGTGCCTACAAACCGTTACGCGCCGAACGCCAAGCGTCGATCAGACCGACAAACGTCGCCTGCACCTGCTGGATCAAGGCTTCATCATCGATTTCACCGGCCATCCAGGCCCGGCTGGGTTCCTGGAAAATCGTCCGGCCGACGGCAAAGCCCCGGCAAGTCCGGCTCCGGCTGGCCTGCTGGAAACCTTGCGCCAAGGTCGCGGCCGGCGCGTTCAGGCCCAGCAGCACCACGCCTCGGCAATAGGGATCGCGCTCCTGGATCAGGGCATCGAGTTGTTCCCATTCGGCGGCGCTTTGCGCTTCGATCTTCCACCAGGCCGGGTAGATATCCAGGTTGTAGAGGCGCTTGAGGGCGCGATACAGCACATCGGGGTAGGTCGATGGATGATCCTTGGGCGGGATGATTTCCAGCAGCAACTCATGGCCGCTGACCTGCGACGCCTGGTACAGCGCCTTGATCTGCGCTTCCTGTTCCAGACGCAGCATCGGCTCGTCATCCGGATGGAATTGCACCAGGCACTTGATGATCTGCTCCTGGGGCCAGGCAATCAGGTTGCTGCCGATGGAGCGGCCCTGTTCGAAGGCCAGCGGCCGGGAACCCTGGACTTCCACCGGACGCGCCACCCACCAGCCACGACCGGTGGCGGCGTTCAAGGAATCCTGGCCAAAGCGCTGATCGGCCAGCAGACCGACGTCCGCCTCGATCCCCTGTTGACGCAGCTCGGCCTCGACCCGCTCCACAGCCTTGATAAACAGCAGCTTGAGCTCACCGATGCTATTGAGGTCACGGCCGCCCTTATGGGCCAGTTCCACCAGTTGCCCGCGATGGTCGAAGGCAAAGATAAACAGTTGCCGCCAGGCTTTGCGCGGCACACTGACCTGATGCAGGCGTTGCAGGGTCATGTCCTGGTCGGGCCGGGTGATCGGCACCGGGCTGTTGAACAGGTAATCGAGTTCGGCGCGGGTCGGCATCGCCGGGGCGCAGGCATGCCGTGACACCACCAGACCGCCACAGGCATTGGCCAGTTGGCAGCAGCGTTCATCGCTGGCCTCCTCCAGCCAACCGCAGAGGAAACCCGACATAAAGGCATCGCCGGCGCCCAGCACGTTGAGCACTTCGACCCGTACGCCCGGATAAATGGCACCGTCTTCGAGCCGCGCCGGAATCGGCCCGTGAATCACCGTGCAGCCTTGTGCGCCGAGCTTGACCACCAGGGTCGCGGCGGTCAGCCCGCGCACGGTGCGCAGTGCCGTGAGCAAGTCCTGGCTGCCACCGGCGATCAGGAACTCCTCTTCAGTGCCCACAATCAGGTCGAAGCGTGGAAGGATGGCTTGCACATGTTGGCTGACCTGCTGGTCGGCGACAAAACGGGTTTCGCCGTCGGCCTTGCCGGTCAGCCCCCAGAGCACCGGGCGGTAATCGATATCGAGCACGCGCCGGACGTTGTGTTTTTCCGCGTAGTCCAGGGCCTGGATACTGGCCTTGTAGACCCCGGCGGTGGAGAAGTGAGTGCCGGTGATCAGCAAGGCCTTGCTGGAGGCAACGAAGTCCTCGCGGATGTCTTCGGCGCGCAGGGCCATGTCGGCGCAGTTCTCGCGGTAGAACACCAGAGGGAAGGTTTCGCGGTCCTTGAGACCGAGCAGCACCATGGCGGTCAGACGTTCCGGGTCTACCTTGATACCGCGGGTGTCGCAACCTTCACGGGCCAGGGATTCGACCAGGAAGCGCCCCATATGGTCGTCCCCTACCCGACTCAACATCGCCGACTTCACCCCCAGGCGGGCGGTGCCGAAAGCGATGTTGGCGGAGGACCCGCCGAGGTATTTGGCAAAGCTCGAGACATCCTCCAGTCGCGCCCCGACTTGCTGCGCATAGAGGTCGACGCCAAGGCGCCCGAGGCAGATCAGATCCAATTGACGCCCACTGGCAAAACGAGTCTGGCCCATGCTGGCTCCTGTTATTTTTATCAGCCTGCGTTCGCCGCGATGAAGGCACGAACACTTTTGGTGTGAGGCCAGACTAGAACGTCTCAGGGCGAGATTCAATATATTTTCTATTATTTTTTATATGGAATATATTTTCCATTACACTCGAATGGGACGGAGCCTACAAGGTGGATCGTTTCAGCATCGCTCTACCTGACTCCGCACTCAAGATTTTATTGGCGTCGCCCCTGTAGACTAGGCGCAGCTACCCAGCCACAAGCACACACCAGAAGGATTTTCTATGTCCCGCACCGATCAGCCGGCCATGACCGACAGCGCACCCGAGGGCGATATCGCCAGCCCTCCGATCAATGCCGAACGCCTGCTGCAGCTGATCACCGAGGAATACGAAAGCCTGCCACGCCAGCTCAAGCGCATCGCCACCTATATGAGCCAGCAGAGCGACCGGATCATGGTCGACCGCATCAGCGATATCGCCCAGGAATGCGAAGTGCATCCCTCGGCCATCGTGCGTTTTTCCCAGCGTTTCGGTTTCAGCGGTTTCAGTGAAATGCAGGCGTTGTTTCGCCAGGCCTATACCCACAAGACCACACCGGCACAGAACTACCAGCAGCGGATTCGCAGCCTGATCGACAACAAGTCGCAGAAAGCCAGCGCCGCCGACCTGGCGCGCGAATGCATCAATGCCACGCTGTCGGGTATCGAACGCCTGGGCCTGGAACTGGACGACCAGGCATTCGACGCCGCCGTGGACCTGGTGGTGAATGCCGACAACATCTATGTGGTGGGAGTGCGTCGCTCATTCGCGGTGGCCGATTACCTGGTCTACAACCTGCAGCACACCAACAAGCGTATTCACCTGGTTTCGGGTCTGGGCGGCAGCTACCGCGAACAGATGCGCAGCGTGCGCGCCAACGACCTGGTGATTGCCATCAGCTTCTCGCCGTACGCCAAGGAAACCCAGCAGTGCCTGCGGATCGCGCAATTGCACCAGGCGAAGACCCTGACCATTACCGACAGCAACCTGTCGCCGCTGGTCAAGCGCGCCAGCACGGCGCTGCTGGTCAATGAGGGCAGCTCGTTCGCCTTCCGTTCCTTGAGCGCGAGCCTGTGCCTGTGCCAGGCGCTGTTTATCGCCGTGGCCTATCGACTGGAATTGAAGGTGGACGGGATTCACGAGCAGGTCGGCTTCGACGACTAGCCCGGCAGCGACCAGGTTGCCTAGGGTCTGTACGAAAACTCGCCGAGCGGCGATCAGGCAAGGCAAAAACAGGCGAGGAAGCGGAGTTTAGTCCACTAAATGAGCATTCCGAGCCTGTTTTTAACGCAGCATGATCGTCGCGCAGGCAGTTTCCGTACAGAGCCTAGTCGTCCAGCTGCAGGTTCTCGGCCATTAACGCCACCATCTCCATCGGGCTGCGGCTGTTGATCACGTTGTAGATCAACTCGCGCTTGCCACGGGGCAGTTTCTTTACACAGCTCTTGGCCGATGCCCGCACGGCTTCATCCGTACCATGGATACGGGCCGCCAGCAGGAGGATGAGGACAGCGTCGGTGAGGGTCATCGAAACGCACTCGAGAAATCAGGACAGCAGTGTATCGGCTGCGCCTGGGTTTTCTCCACTGCGTTTGCGCGCTCTTCACTCGATTGTAGCCTCAGAACCGCAATCTGCTATTTTCCACTCTTTCAAACCTGTCCCGCAGCCTGTGGAGCCTTCAATGACAATCCTTTCGCCATCGGCCGAGCGCAAGCCTGACCCGCAAGCGGTCTATAGCCCCATCACCAGCAGCGCGATATTCATCGTCGCCACCTTGGCCCCCGGCAGCGAGGCGGCCGAGAAGGTGCGCGGCTGGTGCGAAGATGTCGCCGCCCTGACGCGGTCCGTCGGCAAGCGTGTGCCCGCCGGCAATCTGTCCTGTGTCTGCGGTTTTGGCTCCAGCGCCTGGGACCGTTTGTTCGGCGGCCCACGCCCGGCCTCGCTGCACGCCTTTCGCGAGATGGGCGTCGAGGGCCGGCGAGCGGTCGCGACACCCGGCGATATCCTGCTGCATATCCGCGCCGATCAGATGGACCTGTGTTTCGAGTTGGCCACGCAATTGCTCACCCATCTTGGCGATGCGATCACGGTGGTCGATGAAGTCCAGGGCTTTCGTTATTTCGATATGCGCAGCATGGTCGGCTTTGTCGACGGCACGGAAAACCCGGCCGGTCACGAGGCGGTCGACTTCACCATGGTCGGCGATGAAGACCCGGCGTTTACCAACGGCAGTTATGTGCTGGTGCAAAAGTACCTGCACAATATGACGGCGTGGAACGGACTGACCGTCGAGGCGCAGGAACGTATTATCGGCCGCACCAAACTGTCCGATATCGAACTTGATGAGTCGGTCAAGCCGAGCTGCTCCCACAGTTCACTGACCACCCTCGACGAAGGCGGCCAGGAAGTGAAGATCCTGCGCGACAACATGCCCTTTGGCCGGCCTGGCGCGGGCGAGTTCGGCACCTATTTCATCGGCTATGCGCGCTCCCCCGCCCCCGTCGAGCAGATGCTCGAGAACATGTTCGTCGGCAGGCCGGCGGGCAACTATGATCGCCTGCTGGATTTCAGCACTGCGGTCACCGGCGGCCTGTTCTTTGTGCCTTCCGCCGATCTGCTGGAGGAGCTGGCAGAGCGCAAACCGTAGGCCGTGCGAGGATGCATCCTGCACCCGACGCTCAAGGATGCATCACGACCGCCCGAGAGAGGAAACCTCAAATCCCAGGGCTATGGGCCGGGCATGCAAAAATCAGCTCGACTTTTACGCCATTCGGATCCTCCACGAACACCTGATGTTCCAAGAGGTCGGGCACCACACGCTCACTGAAGCGCAAGCCCAGGTCAAGCAGGCGTTGCCGATGACTCTGCAGGTCGCTGCAGCGGAACGCGACGTGATCAAGCGCACCCGAGCCCGCTGCAACGGCGCGGGTTCCAAGATAGGCGTCAAGCTCCGCGCCACGGCTTTCCAGGTTGGCAATATGCAACAGTGGGCGGCCCGCCGAGTAGAGCCAACTGCCCGGGAATGGGAATGCAGGACGCCAGCCCTCCTCGAGCCCGATAGCATCACGAAAGAACGCCACTGTCTCAGCGACTTTGGCGGTGCGCAGCGTGAAGTGATCGAGATGTTGAATCGTCATGCTCGGCACCCTGCTGATCGATTGATAAATATTCCGCTCATTGATGCCCCCATCACTCTGCCCTTCATAACGCCCCCAGTTGCTTCATCAGCGCGAGGTTATCTTCGATGTGCCAGTTTGCGGTGATCTTGCCGTTTTCAATCTGGTAGATATCGGTAGCGATGAAATCCACGGTTTGACCGCTGCCGTTGATCTTGCCAAAGGTGCCGGTGAAGTGTCCGCGAAAATGCAGGTGAGCCACCACCCGGTCGCCGGCGATGATCATTTGCTCGACCTCGCAACGGAGGTCAGGCACCGCGCCACGAAACGCCCGTGAGGCCAGCAAGGGCCCCTCCGGCCCCTGCTTACGGCCGGCAGGCGGGGTCTTGTCGATAAAGTTGCCCGCCAGCGCTTCACGGGCGAAGGTTTCGTCGCCGGTATTCCAGAACGTGTCATAACGTCGGGCGGCGGTTTCCATGATCTTCAGTTGCGCGGGCGCAAGACTCTTGTCTACGACCAGGACGCCGGGCTTCACCAACTCCACGGGCGCGGCAGATACGGCGCCCGACAGTGCCAGGGTGAAGAACACGGTCGCGACGCGGAAACGAAACAGGTTGGAACGTTGTTGCATGATCAGGATTCCTTGATAAAGGGTAAACACGCGAGACCGTGACGATTCAGTCCCTCACGCGCTCCCCCACGGGAGGCGTTTTTTTGTGCCTGTATCAGGCAATAGCGTCGTTGTACGCCGGCCACGCGGGATAGTCCGAGTAACCGCGCTCGTCACCGCCGAACAGCGTGTCGCCGGCAAACTCGGCCAGGGGGAGATTTTCCAGCAGGCGTCTTGGCAGGTCAGGGTTGGCAACGAAAGGACGGCCAAAGGCGACCAGATCGGCGTACCCCTTGTCGATGACCCAATTGGCCCGCTTCAGATCGTACTTGCCGGCAACGATGATGGGCCGTTGGAAACGCGCCCGGATATCGGCCCGGAACGCTTCGGTGAACTGCGGCGCGTCTTCCCAATCGGCCTCGACCAGATGCAGGTAGGCAATGCCCAGCGTTTGCAGGAACGCAGTGGCCTCAAGGATCGTCGGCAGAATATCGGGGCAGTCCATACCGCGTGCGGTCAGGAAGGGAGCCAGGCGAATGGCCGTGCGTTCAGCCCCCACTTCCTCTGCAACGGCACTGACCACTTCCTTGAGGAAACGCAGCCTGTTCTCCCGCGAGCCGCCGTATTCATCGGTTCGGGTATTGGCGGTAGTGCGCAGAAACTGGTCGACGAGGTAGCCGTTCGCACCGTGAATCTCGACACCGTCGAAGCCCGCGTCCATGGCGTTGCGCGCGGCGATGCGGAAGTCGTTGACGATGCCGTGGATTTCTTCTTTGGCCAACGCACGCGGTGTCGGGCAATCCACCATCTCGCCCAGACCAGTCGCAGGATTCACCTTCCAGATCTTGGCTTCGAAGGGAACCGCCGAAGGCGCCACCGGCAACTCGCCGTTGTGGAAATCGGGATGGGATATCCGGCCGACATGCCAAAGCTGCAGAAAGATGCGCCCACCCGCGGCATGTACGGCATCGGTGATCAAGCGCCATCCGGCCACCTGATCCTGGCTATGAATCCCCGGAGTAAAGGAGTAGCCCTTGCCTTGCGGCGAGATCTGCGCCGCCTCCGAGACGATCAGGGCCGCCGACGCCCGCTGTGCATAGTAACGGGCGTTCAGCGCATTGGGGATGTCACCCGGCTGGGTGCTGCGGGCGCGTGTCATCGGCGCCATCACGACGCGGTGAGGGACGGATTGTTCGCCTACAAGTGTCGGTGTGAACAGGGCTGAGTCAGCAGTCATGGCAAGGCTCCAAACAAGGGATGGGATGAACAGAGGTTTTCTGATCCGGTGTGTGAAGTGTTGCCTCTTGCCTTTAGGATTAGAATGCGGCTATTGGTAGATAGATTATTGAACAAGGGTTGATAGTATGTTGGACGACCTCAACGAGCTGCGTACCTTCCAACGGATCCTGGTCTGCGGCAGCCTGTCAGCGGCGGCTCGTGATCTGGGTGTAGGGCTGGCGGTGGTCAGCAAACGGCTCATGGCACTGGAACGACGAGCAGGACAACGGCTGATCAACCGGACCACACGAACACTGTCGGCGACCAATGAGGGCTTGGCCCTGATGGTTCACGTTGATCGGATACTCGAGGAATTGGAGGCGGCGGAGTCACGCATGACGATGGGTGGTGAAGAGCCATTCGGCATGCTCCGGGTCAGTTCACCCATTTCTTTCGGGCGTATTCACCTGGTGCCCTTGGTCGCCGAGCTGGTCGAGCGCCATCCCAAGCTGGATATCGAACTCAGGCTCGACGACCGCCTGATCGATCTGACGTACGAACGGATCGATGTCGCGGTGCGTATCGGCCAACCTCGGGATAGCACTGCGATCCTGCGCAAGCTGGCTGACAATCGCCGGATTCTGGTGGCTGCGCCCGCCTATCTCGAACGTCATGGGGAGCCTGAGCGTATTCGGGATCTGGAGCGTCATGGGTGTCTGCGCTACGACGACCCGTCCCTGCCCTGGCGCCTGGAAGGTCCAGGAAACGAAGTGATTGAGCTGCAGCCGCGCTCACGGCTGCACGCCAACAGCGGGGATGCCGTGCGCGACTGGGCGATTGATGGCCACGGGATCATGCTCAAATCCAGTGTCGATGTGGCAGACGACCTGGCGGCAGGTCGCCTGGTGCATATCCTGCGTGGCTGGCACAGCGCTTCTGCGCCGATCTACGCCCTGCTGCCTTCCCGGCGCTTTACGCCGAGCAAGACGAAGGTGTTCCTGGATGCGCTTGGTGCTCGGCTTGCCGCTCTCTGAGGCCGGCAAACCCGTAGGGGTGTTGCCGATCTCAAAGGCTTTAACCAGCCAGCAAACGCTTCAGCCCTTGAGGGGAATATTGCGCATCGTCACCAGTGCGGTGGCACACAGTGTTTCCTTGCCTTGTTTCACGGCAAACAAGTCGGCAGCGGCAATCGTCGTATTGTTCGAGGCGTTGATGACACGCCCCCTGGCCAGCAGCTGATGAGTAAAACCAAGGGATCCAGAGCGAGAATAAGGGGTTTGAATGTCACCCTATAATTGCTCCCCCGAAGTGTCGAGTAGACATTTCAACCGCCGACCATCGCGACCAGGCGGGGTATCAAAGGAGCGATGACTCGGCCCACAAGCTAACGCCAACTGTATCAACCTTTGGCATTTCGGACCTTGTCACGCCTCTTTGAATCAAAACGCCTTAATTGATTGGCATAAAAAAACGAAAACCCCCATAGAACGAGAGCTATAAAGAAAAGCGCTTCTACTTTTTTAATGTAAAATGGATTTCTACCTATTAAAAGCGACTTCATCAGCTTATCCGGCGACGCCAAGTCAACCCCATTGAGAGTGGTTAACTTAAGGGGATAAAACGGCCCTCCTCCATCTTTTAGAAGAAACCCTTCAACATATACTTTAATGGGTGACTTTAACCCCCCTAAGTCATCAAGCTCCGCAGGGACAACAGAATGCTGAGTACGATACGTCATGCCGTTATCAGCGTTAAACTGGATATATGACACTTCCTTAACGCCAGCATAACCGATATAGCGTATGAACGTGCCTGTCGTTTTAATCATCGGAGCTTCTGGCGGCATAGCACCCGCGTAATCTTGAGCATCGATACATTCAAACATGGGCCCTACAACCATAAACACTATCGCAAACTTCAACCACAATGATTTTGCCCAGTGATTGTTCCCAAGCCCTAAAGCCGTCCCATTCAACATCATATCGAACGCAGAAAGCCAAGACAGTTTCTTTTCATTGTCGCTCATGATACTTACTCATCATTAGCCAATCAGAACATTAAATTTTCAAAATGCAAAACGCGACCATAACTGGCACAGATTTATCTTTGTGGTACACCCCTTCTAAAAACAAAAGCTGTTCCTTTTCCTACAAAAAAGGTAATTTCCGGCATTGCCTGCTGCTTTAGCATCTTGACTTAACGCCGCTATTTCTCCTAAAAACGCACCTTTGATTATGATTGTGTCCATATTACCGATTAGTTTGCTTTTCTTTAAAAATGTAAGAAACATCAAACACTACAAACCTTAAAACCACAGAGAACAGATAAACTGGCATCATACCCGAGAAACAAAAATATACTGATACTAAGCATGCCGTTAGTATTCCGTTGCTAGCTATCGTAAAAACTTGCCAGTGGAATATGCTATTCAGAAAGCACAATACAATAAATACTACGATAGCGTTTACGCCAATATATATGTTTAAATGCAGCATTATCCACGCTTTTTTTGCCTCCCATTGCTTTCGCTTCATTAGCAATGCATGGGTTTCAATACAACTTAGCCCGGCAAATCTTTTATTTTTTATTATATATATAATTGAGGCGAGATTATATGTGGCGGCACCGAGAAAAGATAATCCGCTAAGGTTTGTTAAAAAGATTTCGTCAAATGGTCCTACCAAGATGGGGGCGATCTTTATTCCAATGAAGCCAAGCCCATCAATTAGGGGAGTAAGGAACTCGTTCATAACTCCATTTAATCGATGAAAATAAAATCCTGAAAACGCATAAAATACTATAAGGACAGGAAAAGCCACATATATTGGAGTAGCGTCAAACCACTGTTCACGAAGTTCTCCTGCGGATGAGCTAGGCACAATTTGCGTCATAGCGAGTTTGCCAAAAATTTTTTCAGCCGCGTACGAATTTTCATGCTGAAATTTCCTTCTTGGTCGATAATGATTCCGGCTTGCAAAGCAGTTGTTGCAAGAAAAAGGCAACACATCAGAGACTTCCTTTTGGGTTTAACAAAAAATAAAAGCATTTTTCTTGCGAAATCTCGGCACAGCCCCAATCCAACTTAACATTTCATCACCCGTCTAGAAAAAATAAGAAAAGCGCTCATGGGAAACCCAAATATCGAATTTACCTTTCTCTCAACGCCTCACTCTGATACTTCAACAACGGCGTCAACAAATATTCAATAATCCGTCGTTGCTCGGTCTTGATCTCCACCGAACTCGACATCCCGGTTCCAGGTGCTGTGAACTTCCACCGAAAAGTATCGAAAGCTGTTTTTTTCGCCATGACTAAACTCCCTATTTTTTTACAATAAATTCAAAAATTTTCCGAAAATCAAAAAAAACAAGCTGCCCAACAATCGACCACATCGCCACACAAATACTTGACGGCAAAATGAATGCCAAGCAGACAATCAAAGTAAGCAACATATCATACCTTGAAGGCTGAAATTCCAACCAACCAAACATACTATTCAAAAAAGAAAACGTGGTAAGAGCTGCAACCCCCCCAACCACGAAATACCCACCCAAATGCAATAACACCCAAGCCTTTCTAGCACTCACCCCTCTCATAATCATCATATTCCGATGTGCCTCTTCGCAACTTGCAGCCGCTACTTTTTTAACCTTAACCATGTACAAAGCAGATGCAATGTTATACAAAGCGCTAAAGAGCACACACAACCCCATCAAATTACGATAGTAAATAGGGTCAAGCTCCCCACTCATAGGCGAGGTTCGAATATTCAGAAAAGCCCACCCCAGACTATCAATTATCGGACTTATAAAAACATCCACAACAGCTCTATAATACGGAGAAAAATTACCCAACAATGCATAAACAGTAATCGTAGCTGAACTAATCAGCACAAAGGGCCCGGTTCGAAACCAAGGAATAGGCTTTATCGGACGCCCCGCTTCGGGGGCTGGAGTAATAGGCAGGTCCATTATCTTGGTTCCTTTTTAATAAAGTACTGCCATAAAATATGGCCGCAGCGGGCTCAACCGGCCAACGCAATGCACACTGCTTTTTCTCAATTAGCGCTCCCCCAATGCCTCACGCTGACACTTCAACAACGGTGTCAACAAATACTCAATAATCCCTCTCTGCTCGGTCTTGATCTCCACCGAACTCGACATACCCGATTCCAACGAAACATCCTTGCCATCCGCCACAATAACATGCGCACCGAACTGAATCCGAGCCGGATAAATCAATCCCAACTTGTCATCCTTCACCGCATCCTGCGAAATCGACATGACACAGCGCTCCTGCGCCGATCTACGCCCTGCTGCCTTCCAGATGCTTTACGCCGAGCAAGACGAAGGTGTTTCTTGATACGCTCGATGCTCGGCTTGCCGCTCTCTGAGGCTGGCAAACCCGCGCCCCTTCAGTATTTTCTGCTAACAATAAATCGTTGATAAGTGCAACCGACAGACCACCCTAAGGCAAATGGGATTATCGCTGTCGTGCCCCAAGCCAATAACCGCAGGGGTAAAAAACAACTCATTTGATTCATAAGAGGATTGCGAGAATCTCCAATAAACGGAAGAAAAAACGGGATCATAAAGACGATGAGAAAAAACAAAAACCCAATAATGTATCCTAGCGGCTTATTAAGCTTGATTTTCTCATAGCTTTCCTTGGCAAAAAAGGAAACATGTAGACTAGGTGTCGGCTCGACATTTCCTTAATAAATAGCGCACATCAAACACAATATATTTAAAATACAGCGAGTAAAAATACGCAGGTGTCATGCCTAAAAAGAAGAAGTACAGAGATACAAGGCACATTTCCAAAATGTCATTTTTCTCAGTACCGAATACTGCCCAGTGGTAGACACCGTTCAGCAGACCAAAGGTCCCAAACGCCATAAAAAAAGCAACACCGACATAAACATAAAAATGTAACACCAGCCAAGCCTTCACTACACCCCATTGTTTTCTTTTCATCAGAAGCGCGTGGGTTTCCACACACCCTATCCCAGCGGCCCTTTTATGCTTTATCATATAAAGCACAGAAACGAAGTTATATATCAAGGCCCCAACAAATGCTATTCCACTCAAATTTCTATACAGTGTCACATTGAAAGGGCCGGTGATAACGGGAGCGATTTTCACACCCACGCTATCAAGACCGCTCACCACAGGACCTATAAAAAAATCCAACACCTTAGTCAGGGACGGAAAATAGACCCCACAAACCGCATAAAAAACAACAAGAACAGAAATACAACCACATATCGGAGCCGAATTAAACCATGGTACATTCGGATAGTCCGCAGGAACATTCCTCAAACGAAACGCCATGATGACAGGCACCTCTCCCAAGTAGAAAACATAGACATCCAAAAAAAATGGAGCACACTTTATTTTCGTGGCGCGCCCCTTTGAAAACATACTGGCCTCTTTCGATTGTCTAATGTCTATTTTTTCTACTTAAAAATGAAAACATCTGACACGCCTGCGCTTCATACTCAAAAAGCGTAGCCAACCCCAATCTTCAGGGTCGTCTCATCGGTCTGACTGCTTGGCTCCAACGCCACCGCAGTGCTTGAAATATTATGCGCAGAACTGATGCCATATTTGAAAGACGTGTAATCGACACCCACATTCCCATGAAGATTTTTCGTGAATGCATAATCTGCGGATAAACCGGCCTTATACAGATTGGAATCTCCAAGCCCAGCAGAAAAGCCACGAGGGCCACTCACATCAACGTCTGACGCGAACGTGCGTCCAACCAGGGCATTGGCGGTAAATACCAAACGGGAAAATGGCGAGTATTGGACAAGTGTGCCGGCGCCATACCAACTATGGGTATAGGTTTCGCCGAAATTAACGCCGCGCTGCCATTCATGCCGGCCAAGCTCGCCGTAAGGAGTGACCATGAACGCCCCATCAAGCGCAAAACCTTTTCCCCAGCGCAGACTATAGTCGGAAATGTTTGCGCTAGACTGTCCGACGGCAGAACCGTATTTCCCGCTTGACTGGAGCGTCCCCTTATACCCGGTATTTCCGTTGTTCTTGCTGTACTGAAATTGAAGATAGTCGTTATCCAGCAGCACGTCCTTCATCATGGAAAAAGACAAGGCAAAACCGTGGACAGTGCCGTTTTCCGTAGCGAAGGTTCCGACAGGACTGCCAAATCGTCCTTTGGTGGTTTCCTTATAATCGACTTTCGTGGAAATAGCCTGAACGTCAAACTGATTATTCGATGCTTTTATATCATCTGTTCCGGCGAATGCCGTCGTGCACAAAGCTGCAGTGACTGCAAAAACTGCTATTTCATTAACTTTCAAACTATTTCCCTCTATTTAAATATTCCAATAACCAACCCGCTATCAGCAGCTCTGAATGCGCCGAGCGCTGCTCGGCCTTGATCGCCACCGAATTCAAAATGTTGTCGTTTGCACATTTGTTGGCCGCGACCAGGAAGTATCCGTCGCAAAGTTTGGTAATCGCGGGAGCGGAGCTTGGGCAAAGCGACTGACCCGGCTCGTGGTCGAGCGGGCTTTGACTGCATCTTGCCGTGCCAGACGCGCTAGCGTCAGGGCATTGATAGGCAGGGACAGCCCTGACAGATGCTTGAGGTGTTCCGTGATGACGGCAACATCCGAAAGTTTGGGGATGGCGACGAGTGAGGCAATGCCACTGTCTTCACTTCCTGTGTGTTGTCGCGTTTCGGACGAAACGCTGCTCCCTGCGTTACGATCAGACATGTCAACTCAACGTTTTTAACGAAAGATGAAAGTGCATCTTGCTATTACAAGCACGACAAACCAACCCTGGACAAGCTAATACATTAAAAAGGTGCTGCAGCTAAAAACCAGATACACCAAAAACCATCATTTGACACCAACTAAAATCAGATATCAAAAGGCCACCAAAGGCTAGCACCTCTCACGAACAAGAAGAAGCATTGTTTTTATCCAGAAAACTTCGCTAATGGTCAAAAATTTCAAGTACGCTTTTGTATCAAAAACAAAATACAAGAACACCAAACGACACATTGAATGCGCTCAGCTGGCTCAATGAACCCTGGATTTCAATAGCTGCAACCCTTGTCTCGATTGAGCTACCTGGTAACGAACTCCATACAATCGACTCAACTACCTCTGCCCTGCCCCGCCCATGAAGCACTCCTGCAGACAAGAAACACCTCTTACTTTCGCCAATCCAGACTCAGTAACTTCAACCTCGTTCAGCCTCAGTTCAGCATAGCCTGCAACATCGCTTGCGTCCCGCTCAGCCATCCCGCAAAAAACGGTATTGCTGTCCTCGGAAAGTCAGTAAAAACAGCTCGGTTCCCTCCGAACTGAGTAAGGCTGTATGCTGCCCAATACATTTTTCAAAAGGAATTGAACAGTCATGACCGCACTGGATAACGCTTTTCACAGCCTGCATCAGAATGGACTGCTGGTCCTGGCCAACGTGGCCGATGCGGGCGGTGCGCGCATCGTCGAACGCCTCGGCGGCAAGGCCGTGGCCACCAGCAGCGCCGCCATGGCCTGGTCCCATGGCTACCAGGATGGCAACCAGTTGCCTCTCGATCTGCTGAGCACCACCGTCAAGTCGATGACACGGGTGCTCAGCGTACCGCTGACGGTGGATATCGAAGCTGGCTACTCGGATGACCTGGAGCAGGTCGGCCAGGTGATCAACGCCGTGATCGCCGCCGGGGCGGTCGGGATCAATATCGAAGACGGCCTCGGCGCTCCAGAGCTGCTGGTGCGCAAGATCGATGTGGCGAGAAAGGTGGCGAACCAGACGGGCGTCAAGCTGTTCATCAACGTACGCACCGACGTCTACTTGAAAAACCTGTTCCCCGCCGAGCAGCGTCTTGAAGAACTGCTCAAACGCGCCGCACTCTATGCTGGCGCCGGGGGGGATGGGCTGTTTGCCGCGGGCGTGGTCGATTCGAACGAAATTGCCGCCATCTGCCGGGCCACCCCACTGCCGGTCAACCTGCTGTCCCGGGACGGGCTGGCTTCCCCCGCCGAATTGCAGCGCCTGGGGGTCAGACGCCTGAGCGCGGGTTCGAGCATCGCCGAGTTCCTGCATGGCGCCATGGGCACATTGGTCCGCAGCTTCCTGGACAATGGCCAGCTCGACACCCACGCGTTGAAAGCCCATACCTACGGCGAACTGAATGCCTTGATGGCAGCGAAAACCGAGTAATCGCTGTTCCCGGACGGGGCCATCGGCCCCGTCTGCATACAAAACCTGGCTGCCCCCCTGTGAGATCGTCTGAAAAAGGCGTTGTGTTGCTTCGAAAGCCAATGTTATGTTTATAACAACGAAACACAAAATGACACAAACATAACAATCCCGGCGCGCCGATATGTCCACGGAAAAGAACAGCTTTCTTCTGTTACTGGAGCAACAGTTCTCCAGCCTGACCCCCACCGGCAAGCGCATCGCCAGCTATCTGCTGGGCAATCCGGAGCAACTGCCGTTCGAGTCGGCCGACAGCATCGCGCAGCAAGCCTCCACCACCGGGATTTCCGTGGGGCGCTTCTTGCGCTCCCTGGGCTACCGCAACCTTGATGAAGTGAAAAAAAGCCTGCGCGGCGAAGCGCCGAGCTCATGGCTGATCACTGACCGGATTGCCGCCTTTCGCGCCGAAACCAACCAGGACGACGCGCTCGACCGCTCCATGACTCGCGAAATCGAAGCCATCCAGCACGCCTATGGCCTGGCTCGCAGCGAAGCCTTTGGCAAGATCGTGCAACGTATCCATGAAGCCGATGCGGTGTTCATCCTCGGGATCCAGTCGACCCGCGGGATTCTCACGGCGTTTCACAGCCACCTCGAATACATTCGCCCCAAGGTCTACTACGTCGACGGCCTCTCCGGCATCTACGCGGAAACCCTGAACTCCGGCTTCGCCAATCCCTACGCGATCATTGCCGACTTCCGCGCCTACTCCAGCGTGACCCAGACCTTCTGTGACGCGGCGCTGGAAAACAACCTGCCCCTGGCCCTGATCACCGACCTGCAATGCCCCTGGGCCCGGGACTACCCGCTGGATCTGTTGCAGCTGAAAACCGATGTCGGGCAGTTCTGGGACTCCCCCGCTCCGCTGGCCTGCCTGTTGAACCTGGTGGTCTCGGCCGTCGCGGAGAAGTACGGCGAGCGCCTCGATGAACGCCTGGCCAAGAACCGCCAATTGCAAAAAGCCTTCGGCCAGTTCGAAGGCTGACCCACCGCCTCTGCGAATCCCAACTGGAGTGTTTGCGTGAACAACAGCCCCCTTGTAGAGATCGATGCCCAGCGTTATCAGGTGCAAATCGACCTGATCTACGCCAGCGCGGACAACCTGGCTGGAAAAGTGATCTACCCGACTGCCCGTTGCCTGCTGCATCGTCAAGCCGCCGACTGTTTGAACAAGGCCAGCCACCTGGCGCGACTGGCCGGATTGACCCTGCGCATCTATGACGCCTACCGCCCGCCCTACGCCCAGTACCTGCTGTGGGAAGCCTTGCCGAACAACGACTACGTGCGCGACCCGCATCTGGGCTCCCACCATAGCCGTGGCGTGGCGGTGGACCTGACCCTGGTGGACGCCGATGGCGAGCCGCTGGACATGGGCACGGCCTTCGACGCCATGGAAGAGCGCTCCCATCAGTTCTACCCCGACCTGCCCGCCGATGTGCAACGCAATCGCCTGCTGTTGCTGGGGATCATGCTCGGCGCCGGGTTCCAGGCGATCGATACCGAATGGTGGCATTACGAACTACCGAATGCCGACGATTACCCCCTGCTGGAGGAGGTGTAAACCACGGCCCTGAGAACCCCAATCAAACCGCAACGCCAACACTGACGAAACCACAGAGTTTCGCAGGCAACACAGCACAGCCCACTTCCGGTGCGGCTGAAAACAACAACAAGACAGCGTTACTCAGGCTTCACCTGCAACTGCCCGGTTATAGCTTTTATAAAAAACCTGACGAACTTCCATACATCGAATGATCAAGGAAACCGGCATGAACCCAACGAACACCGTGACCCGCAAACCCTTTCCCGGCACCGGCAGACTATTGCTGAGCGTTCTGTGCAGCGCCTTGAGCCTCGGCGCCTGGCAGGCCGCGACCGCGGCGGTGCCCAAGGACACGCTGGTCATCGGCAAACCCGCCGACCCGCAGACCCTCGACCCGGCCGTGACCTTTGACAACAACGACTGGACCATCACCTATCCGTCGTACCAGCGCCTGGTCGGTTACAAGGTCGAGGGCGATAAAAGCAGCACCGAAGTCCAGGGCGACCTGGCCGAAAGCTGGACCGTTTCCCCGGACAACCTGGTCTGGGAATTCAAGCTCAAACCCGGCAACAAGTTCGATGACGGCGCCCCGGTGGATGCCGCCGCGGTGAAGTTTTCCTTCGATCGCCTGATGACCCTCAAGCAGGGGCCGTCCGGGGCCTTCCCCGAGGATATGGTGGTGGCGGTGGTCGATCCGCAGACCATCCGTTTCACCCTGAAGACGCCGTTCGCACCCTTCCTGTTTACCCTGGCCCACAACGGCGCCTCGATCATCAACCCCGATGTGGTGACCAAGACACCCGACGTCAATGCCTGGTTGTCCAGCCACACCGCGGGTTCCGGCCCCTTCCGCCTGAGCACCTGGCAGAAAGGCCAGTCGCTGACCCTGGAGCCGAACACCTACTTCGCCGGGCCCAAGCCCGCGCTGAAAACCGTGGTGGTCAAGATCATCGCCGAGCCTTCCGTGCGTCGCCTGCAACTGGAACACGGTGACCTGGACATCATCGAAGACATGCCCGAAGACCAGCTCGGCGCGCTGGCCAAGAAGTCCGGCGTGGTGGTCCGGGAGTTCCCGTCGCTGCGGGTGACCTACCTGTACCTGAACAACAAGAAGGGTCCGTTGGCCAGCGTCGATGCCCGTCGAGCGATTACCCAGGCGGTGGATTACAACGGCATCGTCAAAGGTATTCTCAAGGACAAGGCCAAGCTGATGAACGGGCCGATCCCGGACGGCATGTGGGCCTACGACAGTTCGTTGCCACCGATGAAACAGGACCTCGCCGCCGCCAAGGACAGCTTGGCCAAGGCCCCGCAGAAAATCACCAGCCTCAGCTACATGTACTCGGACAAGGATCCCAACTGGGAACCGATCGGCCTGACGCTGCAAGCGGCACTGGCCCCCCTGGGCATCAACCTGAAGATGGAAAAACTCGCCAACGCGACCCTGCGCGAGCGCGTCGGCCAGGCCGATTACGACATTGCCTCGGGCGCCTGGAGCCCGGACTTTGCCGACCCCTACATGTTCATGAACTTCTGGTTCGACTCGAAGATGCAGGGCCTGCAAGGCAACCGCTCGTTCTACAGCAACCCCGAAGTCGACAAGCTGATCCGCGAAGCGGCCGCCACCAGCGACACCGCCAAGCGCGTCGAGCTGTACCAGACCGCACAGAAGATGGTGCTCAAGGACAGCGTCTACGCCTACCTCTATCAGAAGAGCTACACCTTGCCGATGCGTGACTCGGTCAAAGGCTACGTGTTCAACCCGATGCTCGAACAGGTCTTCAACCTGGGCAGCATGAGCAAGTAAAGCGGCTCCCCCGCGCCGGCCGTTCGCGGCTGGCGCGGCGTCTGATTCTCGTCGTTGCTGTGACTGAGGTGCCCAATGGCCTTCCTGACTCTATTGCGCAAGCGCCTGCTCGGCCTGGTATTGGTCGTGTTCGGCGTTTCGCTGATTACCTTTGCAATTTCGCACCTGATTCCCGGGGACCCGGCCCGACTGATCGCCGGCGACCGTGCCAGCGATGCGCTGGTGGCGGGCATCCGTCACCAGTTGGGCCTGGACCTGCCGCTGTATCAACAATATGGCCGTTACCTGATCGACCTGCTGCACGGCGACCTGGGGACTTCGATCCGCACCAACCGCCCGGTCCTCGAAGACCTGCAGGCGTTCTTCCCGGCCACCCTGGAGCTGGCGCTGGTGGCGCTGGTGCTGGCGATCCTGGTGGGCGTGCCTCTGGGGGTGCTGTCGGCGGTCTATCACAACCGCGCCATTGACCAGATCGCCCGGACACTCGCGGTGACCGGTATTTCCACCCCGGCCTTCTGGCTCGGACTTGGGGCGATTGTGCTGTTCTACGGCCAGTTGGGCTGGCTGCCTGGTGGCGGCCGCTTGTCCGAGGGACTGGCACCACCACCGACCTTCAGCGGTTTCTACCTGATCGACTCACTGATTGCCGGTGACGGCGGGCTGTTTCTCGATGTGCTGCAACACCTGATTCTTCCCGCCGCGACCCTGGGTTTCGTGACCCTCGGCGTGGTCGCCCGGCAGATTCGCTCGGCAATGCTGGAGCAACTGTCCGAGGACTATATCCGCACCGCCCGCGCCTATGGCCTGTCACGCTGGACGGTGATCCTGCGCCACGCCCTGCCCAATGCTCTGATCCCCTCGGTGACCGTGCTCGGCCTGACCCTGGGTGACCTGCTCTATGGCGCCGTCCTGACCGAAACCGTGTTTGCCTGGCCCGGCATGGGCGCCTATGTGGTCAAGTCGATCCAGTCGCTGGACTTCCCGGCGGTAATGGGCTTCGCGATCCTGGTGTCATTTATCTATGTACTGCTGAACATGGCCATCGATCTTCTGTACCGCGTAATCGACCCACGCATCGGCGAGGTGAATTGAAATGTCCGTGACCCTGACCGCCGCGCGCGGCCCGCGCTGGGGCGAAAAACTCGCCTACCTGGCCTACCAGATCCGCCGCAGCCCGCTGACCATGGCCGGCCTCACGATCAGTTTTATCGTCTTGCTGTGCATGATCTTCGCCCCCTGGCTGGCCAGCCACGATCCCAATGCCCTGGACCTCGGCGCGCGCCTGATGCCACCGTCCGCCGAACATTGGTTCGGTACCGATGAGGTCGGCCGGGACCTGTTCAGCCGCGTTTTGTTCGGCAGCCAGCAATCGGTGGGCGTCGGCCTGTTCGTGGCCTTTGCTTCCTGTTTGATCGGTGGTTTGCTGGGCTGTTTTTCCGGGGTGATCGGCGGGCGTTTCGACGCGCTGATCATGCGCCTGATGGACATCATGCTGTCGGTGCCATCCCTGGTGCTGATCATGGCCCTGGCCGCCGCGCTGGGCGCCAGCCTGTTCAACGCCATGCTGGCGATCACCCTGGTGCGAATCCCATCCTATGTGCGGCTGGCCCGCGGCCAGGCCTTGAGCATCCGCCAGATGGGCTACGTCAAGGCCGCCCAGACCTTCGGCGCCGGACGCTGGCATATGGTCCACTGGCACGTGGCGCGCAACGCCATGCCACCGTTGCTGGTGCAACTGAGCCTGGATATCGGCAGCGCCATTCTCATGGCCTCGGCCCTGGGCTTTATCGGCCTGGGGGCACAGCAACCGACCGCCGAATGGGGCGCGATGGTCGCCACCGGGCGCAACTACATCCTGGATAACTGGTGGTATTCGACCTTTCCCGGCCTGGCGATCCTGATCACCGCCACCGGTTTCAACCTGCTGGGCGATGGCGTGCGCGATCTGCTCGACCCACGGCAACAGGGGAAATGACCATGCCGACCTCCAACCCTGTATTGGCCATCGACAACCTGAGCCTGGAATTCCCGGCCTACAAGAACAACGTCAAGGCCTTGAATGGCGTCACCCTGCACGTCAATCCCGGCGAAATCGTCGGCGTGGTCGGCGAGTCCGGCTCGGGCAAGTCGGTCACCGCGATGCTCAGCATGCGCCTGCTGCCCGAACGCAGTTATCGCATTACCGCCGGCAGCTTGAGCATGCTTGATCGCGACATGCTGGCGGCCTCCGAGAAGGAGCTGCTGCAGATCCGCGGCCGCGATGCCGCGATGATTTTCCAGGAGCCGATGACCGCCCTGAACCCGACCCGACGCATCGGCCGGCAAATGCTCGACGTGATCATCCATCACCAGAAGATCAGCGCGGCCGAGGCCCGTCTCAAGGCCATCGCGCTGCTGCATGACATGCATATCGCCAGTCCTGAGCAAGTCCTGGAGAGCTATCCGTTCGAGCTGTCCGGCGGCATGCGCCAGCGGGTGATGATCGCGCTGGCGTTTTCCTGCGAACCGCAACTGCTGATCGCCGACGAACCGACCACCGCCCTTGATGTCACCGTACAACGCCAGGTGCTGTTGCTGCTCAGGGAGAAAGCCCGGCAGAAAGGCACCGCCATTTTGCTGATCACCCATGACATGGCCCTGGTCTCGCAGTTCTGCGACCGGGTTTATGTGATGTACACCGGGGCCGTGGTCGAGCAGGGCCTCACCGCCGATGTGATGAACAACCCGCAGCACCCTTATACCCAGGGGCTGCTCAGCGGCCTGCCCGAGATGGTCGAGCCAGGGCTGCCACTGATGACCATTCCCGGGCAAGTACCGAATCTGGCCGCCCTGCCCGTCGGCTGCACCTTCGCGGAACGCTGCGCCCACAGCATGCCGATCTGCGCCCAGCGTCCGAGCCTCAACCCCATCAACGGTAATGAGCAACGCAAAAGTGCGTGCTGGTTACCGGTCAAGGAGCTTTCGTGATGAACAGTGCCGTGATTCACGCCGTGACCGACATGGCCCCCGAGATTCTCCGGCTGGACGACGTGCGCGTACGTTTCCCGGTGAGCAACGACTGGCTGGGCCGACCACGGGGTTACGCCCACGCGCTGAACGGTATCGACCTGCAAGTCAGGGCCGGCGAAACCCTGGGTATCGTCGGCGAGTCGGGCTGCGGTAAAAGCACCCTGGCCCAACTGCTGATGGGGTTAGTGGCACCGAGCAGCGGCGCACTGAACTGGGCCGCTCGCACCGACGGCAAAGGCAGCAGCAATGTCCAGATCGTGTTCCAGGACCCGCAATCCTCTCTAGATCCGCGCCTGCCGATCTGGAAAATCATCACCGAGCCGCTGTACGCCCGGGGTCATGCACCGCGTGGGCAAATGCGTGATATCGCGGCCCGGGTCGCGGCCCAGGTGGGCATACGTGCGGAATACCTCGACCGCTTCCCCCATCAGTTTTCCGGTGGCCAGCGCCAGCGGATCGCGATTGCCCGCGCCCTCTCTTCAGACCCGGACATCATTGTCCTCGACGAACCGACCTCCGCCCTGGATATCTCGGTTCAGGCGCAGATCCTCAACCTGCTGGCGGAGCTGCAACGCGCCCGCAACCTGACCTACATCCTGATTTCCCATAACGTGTCGGTCGTGCGGCATATGGCCGACCGGGTGGCGGTGATGTACCTGGGACAGATCGTCGAACTGGGCAGCGCCGCCCAGGTGCTGGAGCAGCCACGTCACCCCTACACCCGCCTGCTGCTCGAAGCGGTGCCGCGACTCGGCGTGCCCCTGCAGGCGGAACAGGTAGCGGCGCCGACCGAACTGCCGGGGAACCGGCGCCTTCCAGAGGGCTGTTTCTTTCGTGAAAGGTGCAGCTTGTGTACTGCCGGCTGTGAAAAGCCGCAGGCCTTGCTGGGAGAGGAGCCGCAGCGGGTCAGGTGCCATGTGCAAGGCTGACAGGCGTTCGGTTTTCAAAATGTGACGCCGCGCGTTGAGAATGACACTAATGTTCTGTAGGCCATTCGGATTTTTCACGTCACGGACCTCTGGACACCATGAGAAAAACAACAAAGCAGCTGCTGGTTCACGAAATTGCCGACTGGCATCACCGCGGCCTGATCGATGCCGAAGCCCGCAAGCGCCTGAGCGCACCCTACGAACAACCGGGCCAGCTGTTATCCAACGTCCTGCAATGGCTGGGGATCGGCGCGGTCCTGCTGATCGGCATGGCGGTGCTGGGGGGCTTGAGCCTGTTCAGCCAGTCGGTGACGGTCGGCGCCGTGCTGTTCTTCTTTGCCGGGGCCGGCTTGTGGTGGGGCGGTGTGCGCATGGCCCGCGATCCGGCCCAGCGCACGCCGGTTACCGGTGTGGCGATCCTGACCATCGGCCTGATCCTGATCGGCGCCAGCCTGTTGCTGAGCACTTCAGATAATGACGTGGGCGAGTATGGCAATCTACCGTTGGCGCTGCTGGTCACCGCGCTGCTGAGCGCCCTCACCGCCTACCGTTATCGTCTACGCTGGCCGCTTCTCCTGGGCCTGCTGTGTGCATTCCATGGGCTGGGCGCGTGGGGCCGGTATGTTGGGCACGGCGGTTATTTTTTCGATATCCAGGACCCGCGTTCGATGGCCGTGATTGCCGCGCTGGCAGCGGCATTGGGTTTAGGCCACCAGCTGGCCGAGGAGCGCCAATTGCGCCGCTTCTGTGGGTTTGGCCGACTGTATGTGATCTTCGGGCTGCTCTACCTCAACTGCTCCCTCTGGTTTCTCAGCCTCGATGATTTAGGCAGCGACACGCGCATATGGACCCTGCTGTTTACCCTGGTAGCCATCGGGCAACTGGTGGTCGGCGCACGCTTCAAGCATCCGAGCTTTACCGGTTTCGCCGTGGTGTTCCTGGGCATCGACCTGTACACCCGCTTTTATGAGTACTCCTGGGACCGCCTGGGCATTGCAACGTTTTTCGCGGTGGCCGGGATCATCGGCCTGTTACTGGGCTGGTCATTTGAACGCATGGCCCTGCGCGTCAAGGGAGCAGCACAATGAGCCCGGATCAGCGTAATCAACAGGTGCACAACGCACTGGATCAATGGCTGCGAGACGGCCAGATCGACATCGACCAGCACGCACGCATTGGCGAGCGTTATGTACTGACGCGCTGGGACTGGCGCTCGCTGGGCCGCTGGTTCCTGACCTTTGGCGCGATCAGCCTGGCGGCGGGGTTGCTGCTGTTTCTGCGCGAACACCTGGAATTCACCTTGCCGAAACTGGCCGTCAGCCTGGCGCTGGTAACCCTGGGACTGTTTGTTGGCGGGCGCTGGCTGATCGGCAGGCAGCTGAAACTGTTGGGCGGCACCCTTGAGTTGCTCGGTGGTTTTGCCTTGATCGGCACCAGTTTTGTGCTGGGCATGATCTATTCGGACGGTTCGGGCAACTGGCCGGCGCTGCTGCTGGTCGATCTGCTGATACTGCTGGTCCTCAGTTACGCCCTGAACAACGTCTTGCTGTTGACCCTGTGCAGCGTGCTGTTCTTTGTCTGGTTTGGCGGGCGCAGCGGCTATCAGTCCGGCTGGGGCGCCTACTGGTTCGGCATGAACTACCCGCTACGTTTTCTCGGCGCTGCGGTCGCGTTGATCGCGGCGGGCGTGGTGCATCTGCGCGGCGAGGCCGGGTGGCTGGGACGTTATGGCGGCTTTGCCAAGGTGTGGATTTCCTGCGGTTTGTTTGTCGGCGAAATGTCCCTGTGGCTACTGTCGCTGTTTGGCAGCTACGAGCTGATCGATGGCCCCTGGCACCTGGCCGATGCCGGAGAACTGGTGATGTATAACGTGCTCTGGGCGCTGGTCAGCCTGGGGGTTCTCGCGCTGGGGATTCGCTTGCGTTTCGGCATGTTGGTGGGCTATGGCTCGACCTTCTTCATCATCCAGGTCTACACACTGTTCTTCACCCAGATCGCCGAGACCCTGGGTTGGCTGATGAGCTTGCTGATAGCCGGTGGCAGCCTGCTGGCGCTGGTGATCTGGCTGGAGTCCGAGCGGCAGAAACGCCGTGGCACGGCTGCCGAGGCTTGAGGCAGAGTCACCCTGCGAGAGCAAAACCCTCGCAGGGTGCCCGGCGTTATCGGATAAACGCCTGCAAGTCGCTGCCTAGAGCCCTGATCGCCACTTTAAAGTCATTGGTGGTGACGGCTTGGCTCGAATTTCTCAGGGTTTCACCAAAGACTTTACGCACCACCTTGGCCACAGTCTGGCCACTGCTCCCATCGATCAGTTCGGCTTCGATGTAAAGTTCGGTGCTCTGGTCGCGATGGCCCGTGGCGGCAGTCACGCCGCCGACGACGGCGGCGACCGGAACGATTTCATACCAGCGCATGCCTTCGTTCGACGCCGTAACACCAGTGATGGCAGCACGCATGATCAGCGTGCGCGAACCGACAGGCGCAGATTGAGCGTTCGGTACGATCCGGTATTTCTGGCCGAGGACGCTTTTGGCGTTGTTGGTCATGTACGCCTGCAACTCTTCAAGGGTCTTGAGATTGACCCTATCGTCGGGCCGAGGTGCCGGGTAGAGATCCAGTTGCTTGAACGCGACCGTATCGTAGGCGTTCGGGTTCCAGGAGGGGATGACCCAGCGCATCGCCTTCTGGCCGCTGCTGGTAGTAACTTCCTGCAAGTTGTTGTAGTTGGACAAGAAGCCGGAGTACTGCGACTTCTCGGTGATTTTCGAGGTACAGCCACCTAGCAACAGGCTACCGAATGCAACACCTAACAGGCATTTACGGACCGTGTTCATGTGTTCCTCACTTTTGGGTTTGATTGTTCCTTCAGGCAAGCCGACCACGTCATTTGCGAATCAATGTGGCAGGAACGAGTGTAGCCACAGATTGTCGGCGTTTCCCCTAAGGGCACCCTGTGTCCTGAAGTGTCGACCAGCTGCGCGCGGCGCCAGCAATAATGCTCGCCAACTGCCCGATGGCCTGCTGATGGGCCAGCACCAGGTCCTGTACCTGCGGGCCGGCCGATTGACGGATGACGCTGCTGCACGTCAGGCTGCGACGTTTCTCGCCGTCGCCGCGCAGGCTGATACTCCAGACCACATCGATCAAGGCGTACCGACCCGGCAGTGAGTCGAAACGTCGGACGTCGGTTTGCAGAGAGAGTGTCGCAAGGCCCTGGGCCTTGGGTAAGCCCGCCAGATCTCGGATACCCAGTTTGAGTTCCATCTGCCCGGCCAGGGCGTCATGGAACTCGTCGGCCAATGGCGCGCTCCAGCGCGAGGTTTCGAGGATCGTCAAGGCTCCGCTGCCCTGGCGAACAACCACTTGTGGCTGGTCGACCTGGACCGGTATGCGCACGGGCAGCATCTCGAACTGGAAGGCTGGCGCGGCTACATTCGTGCGCACTGTGCTATCTGTCGCCGTCGGCACCAGCGTGTAGTAGTGGGTCGGCGCCGAGCTGCAGGCCGCCAGGCCCAAGGTGGTGAAAACGGCCAGGAAGCGACTGGTCATAGTGTTCATTCCTGGTCAATGTCCCGAGAGGTGGACGGCGAGGATTGATAGCGATCGGGCTGGTTTTCTTTGAGGCGTCCACGAATCAGTGCCTCGGGATGCCGCCCCAGGAAATCGGTCAGCACCCGCACCGAGCGAGCAGTACGCTGGAGCTCTTCCATCGTCCGGCCCAACTGCTGGCGCTGCGGTGAGTCTTCGGAAAGGCTGTCATTGGCCGAGGCCACGGTTTTCCGGGTCTCAGCCAGGGTATCGCGCACTTGCGGCAAGACTTCGCCATTGACCTTTTTCAGGGTTTTCTGCAGTTCGCCGAGGCTACCATTGAGGTTTCCAGCAATCTGCTCGATCGGCAGCTTGCTGATCTTGTCGACCACGCTTTGCAATTGCTCCTGAAGTTTGTCCAGGCTGCCCGGTATCGTCGGAATCTCCAGCGGCCGTGCCGCCACGTCGAACGTCACAGGTTTCGCACCAGGGTCGAAATCCAGGGCGATGTAGAGTTGTCCGGTGAGCAGGTTGCCGTTCCGGGCCTGCGCCCTGAGCCCTCGCGAGACGAGTTCGGCCATCAATTGCGCACCTTGGGTTTCATCGTCCCCACCCCGAAGCTTCAATATTTTTTCATGGGCCTTACCCAGCCTGTTCGGGTAAATCACGGCCCCTACTAGGGTGGGGAAGTCTTTCTTGACCTCGTCATAATCCAGGTCTACCGACACCACTCGGCCAAGGGTCACCCCGTGAAAATCCACCGGTGCATTGACCACCAGGCCGCGCAGGGGCTGATCGAAACGCATGCGGAAGTAGCGCGGCTCGCCATCGGCGGGCGCCATGGCGGTGTCCTGATCCTTGAACAGCGTAAACCGCGCCCGTTCTTCAGCCTGCTGAGGATTGGGACTGTATTTGGGTTCAACAAAGGCTATCCCTCCGGCGAGAATCGAGGTCACGGACTCAGTGTTCACCTTCAGGCCGTCGGCGCTCAGGCTGATATCAACGCCACTGGCATTCCAGAAGCGCGTATCGCTCGTCACGAATTGGTCGTTTGGCGCGTGGACGAAGATCTCCACCTCGACACCTTTACCGTCCTCCGAGAGTTTGTAGGACACCACCTCGCCAACCGGAATGCGGCGGTAGTAGACGTTGGAGCCGATATCCAGCGAGCCGAGATTGTCGGTGTACAAGGTGTAACGCTTGCCCTTCTGACCGTAGGTGATGGGCGGTGGGGTCTCCAGGCCGATGAAGTCCTTTTTGCTCTTCTCCGATTCGCCGGCATCGGCGCCGATGAAAGCGCCGGACAGCAGTGTACCGATCCCCGAGACACCGTTAGCGCCGATGCGCGGGCGCACTACCCAGAACCGCGAGTCATCGGTGGCAAACGACTTGGCGGAGGCGTCCAGGTCAAGGGTGGTCTCGACGTGGCTGCGATCGTCTGCCAAGGCAATCGACGTCACTTTGCCGATCACCACGTTCTTGTATTTGACCTGGGTCTTGTTGACTTCCAGCCCTTCAGCCGTCAGAAAGCTCACGGTGATCTGCGGCCCCGCCTGCCTGGCGTTATGCACCACCATCGACAACCCGATCAGCGCCGCGACAATCGGCACCAGCCACACCAGCGATACGTTGAAGCGCCGACGCTTGACCTCGGGGCTGCCTGGAACCGGCGTATCGGCAGAACTTGGGTAGTCAGGCATTTTCAACCTCTGCGTCCCAGATAAGCCGGGGATCAAAACTCATGGCGGCGAACATCGTCAGTACCACCACCAGGCCAAAGAACAGGATGCCCATCCGCGGATCGATGGTACTCAGAGAACGAAACTGCACCAGGGCAGCGATCAGGGCCACCACCAGCACATCAAGCATGGACCAGTAACCCACCACTTCGATCAACCGATAGAGTTTGGAGCGCTCACGCATGGCCCAGCGACTGCGGCGTTGACAGGTAATCAGCAGCATACCCAGCACCAGAAACTTCATGCACGGCACCGCCACGCTGGCAATGAAGATCAACAACGCCAGGTCCCACTCGCCTGCCTGCCAGAACTCCATGATCCCGCTGAAAATGGTGTTTTCACTGCCACTGCCAAAGATGTCGGTGTACATCACCGGCATCAGGTTGGCCGGGATGTAGCAGATCATGCTGGCCAGCAGCAGTGCCCAGGTGCGGGCCAGGCTATCGGGTTTGCGCCGATGCAGCCGGGCGTCACAGCGGGAGCAGCTCGCGTCCGCCAATGGGCAGGCCTGCCCGCAGGTGTGACACAGGGCCAGATTCATTTCACTGGCATAGGGCGGCCTGCTCACGGAATAACGCCCTCCAGGTCTTGCCACAGCCGACGGATACCTTTGCCCGAAATCAGGATGATCAACACCGTCAGCATGGCCAGTGCCCACAACCCGAGTCCCGGATGCACATCGAGCATGCCGGCCAGTTTGATGATGGCCACCAGAATCCCCAGCAAACACACTTCGAGCATGCTCCAGGGACGCAATTGCTCCAGGGTTCGCATACAGATCTTGAAGCCGGGAGCCGCGCGCCCGACCAGGGCAAAACTGAGTACCCAGCACAACAAGATGATTTGCAGCATAGGCGCAAGGATGATCGCCAGTCCCGCCACGGCCGCTATTACGCTGATTTGTCCCTGTGCCAGGGCTTCCACGGACTGCCACAGCGTCGCCTGGTTACTCAGGCCTTGCAGGCTGATGGAGATCACCGGAAACGCGTTGGCGAAAACGAAAAGCAGCGCCGCGCTGATGGACAGCGCGAGGAGTTGTTGAAGGCTGAGTTGGCCGCCACGGGCCAGAATGGCCGAGCAACGGACACAACGCGCAGTCTGCCCTTTGGCCAGAGGTACGGCTGTGTACACCGAATCGCAATGCTCGCAGATGATCCAGGCTGGAGAAGAGGTCATAGGCTCGTCCGTGGCTTACAGAGGATTCATTCCCACGAGCCGGACAAGATCGCCAGGCTCAAGGGACGAGTTTCTTGTGGGATCAAATCATCATAGAAGCCCGGATCGAAACCGGTTGCTATTTGACGCATAAAATCAACGGTCCCGCTCCAAAGCACCCACAGCGGACACCGGTGTTACTGGTGGTGCGCAACTCTGACCAGCGCGCCGCGTGTGTTAGTCTGAATCGATGACAGATGAAACTCGGCCGGTCAGAGAAGTACAGGGCAAACTTGGCTCGACTCACAGCGCCTTGTACGCCCCTCATTCAGCCCTCACCGGCTGCATCCGAGCCTATCTATCGCGCAGCACCCGCGAAATCGCCGCCCTGACTCCCGAGGAGCGTCGCAATCACTTCCCACCCACCTCTACCTGCGTCATCGTTTGGGTTATCCGCGGGCAGGATTCTCGCGTGCCCGACAAATGCACGTCCTTGCCCGTTGCATTTTCAGGCCCACACACGCGCCCCTCGTTCAGCGACAACGGAAACGAGGTTCATTTCTTCACGCTGCTGATCTATCCCGATGCCATACAGGCACTCACCGGCCTGGAGATCAGGCCGCACATCAACTGTTACAGCCCGTTCGCCTCACTGTTCGATTCAGACTGGCAGGACATGGCACACGCGGTACTGACGGCCCCGGATGATGGGGCGCGGGTCAGGTTGATCGAGGAATTCCTGGGGCCGCGCTGGGCGGCGGCCCAATCGGCGACAGCCACGCAGAACCACGACTCAGTGACTACCGCGCCCCCTTACTCGGCGGCAATGGCCCGTGCACATCGCCTGGCAGCCTGGTCCAGCGATGTGGCCCTGCGCGCAACCGTTCAAGGCCGAGGCCAGAGCGAACGACAGGTCGACAGGCGGATCAAGAGCTGGACCGGCCAGACGCTACGGCAACTGCGTGGCCTGGGTCGGATAGAAGAAGTGCTACTGGCGGCGAATCCAGTCGCATCGGGTGTCGCGCCAGCATGGTCCAAGCTGGCTGCTGACAGCGGTTTCTCCGATCAACCCCATCTGTGCCGAGAGTTCCGACGCTACACCGGATTCAGTCCGGATGAATTGAAACGCTGCCTGGACCATGAAAGCTTCTGGGTCTACCGCATCTGGGCTTAGGCCCCCTCCAGTTTGTCCGAAACATTCAATACGGCGCCGGATTGCACGGATATATTCGAGGTCTGTTCCACTCCGAGGCGAATCGGCCGCCCAATAAAATGACACTTCGATTTCATACCGTCTGTACATGGGTTTGTGCATTGTGCCTGGCACTGGCCCTGATCTGGATGTGGGTGCCAGAACTTCTGCTGCAAAGCTGGAATGTCGGCTACACCGAGGCAACCGGTTTGGTGGCGCGGCGCTCGGCCGCACTATTCCTGGGCATCGCCCTGATGCTGGCGCGCTTGCGCAGCGCCCCGCCCTCAGTTGCCAGAACGGCGGTAGCCGATGGCTTCGCCGTGACCGGCGGCGTCCTGGCGGTGTTGGGTGTGGGGGAACTGTGGGCGGGTCATGCGGGGCCGGGTATCTTGTCGGCCGTACTGGTGGAGCTCATTACCGCCTGGGCGCTCGCGTCCAGCGTTCGACACAAACCTGCCCCCAGGTCTGAGGAGCCGTAGCCTGCCAGGTGTCACGTCCAGAGCTGACGCTGGGGCGCATCCCGGCAGGGCCGACTGACAACCGCCAGCCCTGCCGCTGATATACCGAGAGTGTTATTGATCATCCTCACGCCGTGGCAACGGCGGCCGGTACTCATTGGCCTCTTCGGCATCGGGCGCTTGCATGGAGCTCGCGGGCATGAATACATGGGTCAGCAGCTCGCGGGCATCGACGTCGAGCACCCCAGGCACCGCGCGGACCCGATCAATGACCTGCTCGCACTGGCGATGGGTCAGCACCCGGCCACTCAACGACACCGTACCGGCATGGGTTTTCACATGGATATGCAGGCTTTGCGCGGAGTCCGCCATGGCCAGGGCGGATTTGACCCGGGCGGTGGTCCACGTGTCGTGCACGGCCATGCCCAGATCGTGGGAGTAATGCTGCAAGGAATGGTTTTTCATGGCAGAACCCTCTGTCGAGTCTTCAGACGTACTGTTCATACCCGGGGCGCGGCTGTGGAGTACGCGCCACCGCCACACAGACGCTGATTAATTATAGTGCGCTCTGCCCAAAAGCGACGGCAGGCGCCCGGCGGCACCCCATCCAACCCCTACTCGGAACGCGACTGAGCCCGGACCCGCCGGAAGGCATGGGGCGATTCCCCCGTCCAGCGCTTGAACGCATGGATAAAGCTGGCGGATTCCGAATACCCCAACGTCTCGGCAATCTGCTCGATCTGCAGGCGCGAGCCCGTCAGCAAACGTTCGGCCATGGCCTGGCGCACTTCGTCGCACAAGCCGAGATAGGTCGCGCCCTCCTCCTGCAAGCGGCGCCGCAAGGTCCGCACCGACATGCACAAAGTGATAGCCAGCGGCCCCATCGCCGGCATGGCGGCCGGCTGCGCGGCCAGCAACTCGCGCACCCGCCCGGCCAACCCGGCGCTCTTCGGCCCGACCGGCAAACCTCGGCGACACTGGTCATGGGCGATATGCAGCGCCAGGGGATCGGCCAACGCCAGCAGGATATCCGCGTCGGCCTGGCTGAAGACCAGGGCGCTTTTCGGCGCATTGAAGCGCGGGCGTACACCGATGAATTGCTGATAGAGCGCCATATCGGCCGGCTCGGCAAAGCTGAACTCGATGGCCCGAGGGATCGCCGTGCGTCCGAGCAGATCGCTGGCGATCTTCAATCCGGCGACAAAGGAGCGCTCGACGATAAACGGGCGCAAATCCAGGGGGATATCGCTCTCTTCGCATTCGATCCGCAGGTCCGTCGCCTGGGCGTCGACCACCACGCGCACCAGGCTGGCATTCAACTCCGAGTAATACGGAATCAGTGAAAAGGCATCGCGCAACGTGGAACTGCTGACCAGGGCAAAGCCCAGCGCGGCCAGTGAAGTGAAGTGGTAGCGCGAACCCACTTCCAGGCCCAGGCCTGTGACGCACCCACAGTGCTTGAGCAGGTTACGGATCAGGCGAAATTCCTGCTCGAAGGAAACCAGATGGGTCGGGGCTTCCAGGTCCGCAGGCTCAAGTCCGGAGCCGGCAAGAAAGTCCACGGTCGACAGGCCACGCTCAACGCCGACCCTGGCCATGATCACCGCGCTGCTGATGCTACGCTGTTGATTATTCACTCGCGCGTCGACTCCGCTGAAAGGAACCCAAGGTCGATCACAGTGCACTCCCTATCAATAATATGGCCGAACAGATCATGTTCACCCCAGACGCCATCTCTAGACTATTGCTAACGCAAGACCGCGCAACACTCGCCCGCTTCGATCCGGACACTAACCGTCAGCGGCGCTCTCCATTTTGCCCATTTGACCAGAAGCCTCGACCGAGATGAACACCCGCCCTCCCCGTATCCCCCGTCCGGACAGACGCCTGCCAGGCAGCGCAAAAGTGCTGGCCGGAGCACTGGCCTGCCTGGCACTGGCCGGCTGCAAGCAACCGCCGTCGATCAGCGTAGTCGGTGCGTATTTCCCGGACTGGCTGTTTTGCGCGATCGCCGGCGTCCTGCTGACCCTTCTGGTCAGGGCCGTGCTGCTCAGGACACAGCGTACCCCATGGCTAAAGCCATGGGTGCTGAGCTACCCACTGCTGGCGCTGGTTTTTTCGCTGTTGAGCTGGCTGGTCTTTTTCTAACCCGGGCGTTTCCCCATGCAAACACATTCGTCATCACAGGTTCCTCGTCGACTGCTCATCGCCGCCCTCTGCATCGCCGCCCTGGGCCTGCTGCTCTGGGTGATCGCCCGGCTGGATGCGCAGCCGCGCACCGACGACGCCTACGCCTATGCCGATACCGTCAATGTCACCCCGCAGGTCAGCGGGCGCATCGTCGAGTTGCCGGTGCGGGAAAACCAGCAGGTGCATCAGGGCGATGTGCTGATGCGCATCGATCCACGCCCCTACCAGGCGGCACTGGACGAGGCCAAGGCGTCGCTGGTGGAGCTGGATCGGCAGATCGGCCTGAACGAACGGCAGATCGCCGCCCAACGCTTGAACGCCGAAGCCGCCCATGCCGAAATCGAGCGGGTCCAGGCCCAGGCCAAGCAAAGCGGCGACACCCTCAGGCGCCAGGAAGCCCTGCTGTCCCACGGTTATATCTCCGCGGAAGCCATCGACCAGTCACGAACTTCCAGGCTCAGCGCCTTGTCGCAACTCAATGTCAGCCAACTGCAAGCGCGCCAGGCCAGCACCGCGGTCAGCGGCGTCGATGCCCAGGTGGCCCATCGGGCGGTGATTGAAGCGCAGATCGCCCGGGCGGCACTGAACGTCGAGTACAGCACTGTTCGCGCGCCGTTCGACGGCCGTGTGGTCGGCCTCAAGACCACCGCCGGCCAGTTCGCCTCGGCAGGCCAGTCGGTGTTCAGCCTGATCGACACCGGGCATTGGTTCGTGGTCGCGAATTTTCGCGAAACCGAGCTGAAAAATATTCGCCCGGGCGACGCCTCCACCGTCTACCTGATGAGCGATACCCGCCGGACATTCAGCGGCAATGTCGACTCGATCGGCTTTGGCGTATTTCCGGACGATGGCGGGAGTGATGTCAACGGCTTGCCCAAGGTCGCGCGGTCGATCAACTGGGTCCGGGTTTCACAACGTTTTCCGGTGCGCATCCGGGTCAATGGCTCGGACCTGCAGCCGTTTCGCCTTGGGGCGTCGGCGGTGGCGGTCATCAACACCGGTAACAGCCCGACGCCCGCCTCGACGACCCCGACGCCATGAAGGGAGAAGCGCGGGGACAATCGTTATGGGACATTTTCAAGGAAGAAATGAGCGATCACCCTGGCCGAGTGAACGCGGTCCTTCGTCATCTGCTCGCCTGCACGATCGTCATCCTGATCGCCATGAGCTTGCAGGTGCCGTTGCTGTCGATCTCCCTGGTGCTGGTGTTCTTCGTGAGCCAGTCGAGCGTGGCCCTGACCCGGATGCTCGGCACGCTGTTTATCGTCAGCACCACGCTGGCCGTGGGCGTGGCGATCCTGTTGCTCAAATTCAGCTTCGACTATCCCCTGTTGCGCATCACCGGCGCCAGCCTGGTGTTTTTCGCCAGCGTGTTTTTCATGCGCACTTGTCGGCTCGGTCCGTTGTTTTTCGTGATGGCCCTGATAACCATCTATATCCAGAGCCAGGTCGACCTCAATAACGATCCCGAAGCCCTGACCCGGGCCTGCCTCTGGGCCTGGATCGCGATTGTCTATCCGACGCTGGTGACCGTGGCGGTCAACACCCTGCTGCTACCGGCACCGCCGCCACCCGGTGAAGCGGCATCGGCCCCCAAGCCACCGCTGCTGGTGGCCGATGCCTTTGAAAACCCGGTCTATCTGCAGTTCGCCTTCAAGACCCTGCTCGCCGCGCTGGTGTGCTACCTGCTGTACACGGCGGTCGACTGGCCGGGTATCCACACCGCCATGCTCACCTGCCTGATCACGGCCATGCCGAGCCTGGAAAAAACCCTGCACAAAGGCCTGTTGCGCATCCTCGGCTGCCTGGTCGGCAGCGCCCTGGCCCTGATGTGCATGGTCTGGGTGGTGCCGCAGATCGACAGCATCGTCGGCCTGTTGCTGATGAGCCTGCCGGTGCTGGGCCTGGCCGCCTGGGTCAGCGCCGGTTCGCCGCGCAGCAGCTATGCCGGGATCCAGATCGTGTTCGGCTTCGACCTGGCGCTGCTGGCGGACTTTGCGCCGATGACCAATCTGAGCGAAATCCGCGATCGGCTGGTGGGCATATTGCTGGGGGTCATCGTGACAGCCCTGATTCATGCCGGATTGTGGCCGGAGTCCGCGAAAGCCTGAGGCCTGCCCTCTGCGGCAGATTGCCGCTGGCCTTTGCCAGTCGCGCTCGACGTGGCAAGATCACAGCCCTCTTCCTACCCCTGACCGGGAACCCACGTGCCCCGCACTCGAACCCAGCAGCGATTCGCAACCTGGATGGCCATGCTGGCCCTGGGTCTGCTGCTGTTCGTGCCGACGATTTCCCGTACCGTCCAGGCCCTGGAGCACCAGCCACCGAGTGGCATCGAGTGCCCCGCACATGCCATGGACATGTCCCACCCTTCGGGCGGGCACGAGCATAACGGCACCCACGAGACGCTCGACGCCTGCGGCTACTGCTCACTGTTTCACGACAGCCCGGCCCTGCTCTGGGCCGTGGCGGTACTGCCGCCGCTGGTGCCGGCCACCCCCACCCTTGTTTCCTGCAAAACACCCAACCCGGCCTATCAATGGCCCCTGGACCTGTGTCCGCGCGGGCCGCCCCAGGCCTGATCCAGGCAGTTCCCCAACAACAAACCATCCGCTGAACACCGCGAGCGCCCTGGCGCCCGTGGTTTTTCCGCGTGTTTTGTCGCCCTGAATCACGGATCCATACCGATGCCCATGACTCCCCAGCAACGCGCCCTCGGCGCGTTGAAGCGTCCGGCCGCCCTTTTGCCGGCTGGACGCCTGTCAACCCTGAACCACGCCCTGCTCTCGGCTCTGGCCAGCGGCCTGGTGCTGCTGCCGACCGCCCTGCCGGTACACGCCGACACCCCGGCGCCGAGCACCAGCAGTGCCGACGCCAACCCCATCGTCCTCGGCAATGTCACGGTGACCGCCGACGACCAGGTACAGCCGCTGCCCCATGCCATCGCCATCGCCCCGGCGGTGGTGGAAAGCCGCAGCGCCGAGCAGATCCAGGACAGCGTCAACCTGATGACCTCGGCCGAGGCCCTGAAATACCTGCCGAGCCTCGAAGTGCGCGAACGCTATATCGGCGACCGCAACGGCATCGTCTCCACCCGCACCACCGGGACCGTGTCCAGCGCCCAGTCGCTGGTCTACGCCGACGACCTGCTGCTCTCCAACCTGCTGGGCAACAGCTACAGCTTCCCGCCGCGCTGGGGCCTGGTCTCGCCCAGCGAGATTTCCCGGGTCGACGTCATGTATGGGCCGTTCAGCGCGCTTTACCCGGGCAACTCCCTGGGCGGCGTGGTCACCCTGGAAACCCGCATGCCGACCCGCCCGGAATTCCACGCGGCGATCACCGGCGCGCAACAGGACTTCAAGCTCTACGGCACCCACGAGAACTACAACAGCGGCAACGTCAGCCTGGCCGGCGGCAACCGCGTCGGGCCGTTCTCGGCCTGGGTCTCCTACGACCATCTCGACGCCCAGGGCCAGCCGATGAGCTTTGCCACCTCCAGCCTCTCGAGCAGGACCGCCGCGGCCTCGGCCACCCGCGTCAGCGGCGCGCAGCAGGACACCGACCAGAATGGCAACCCGCGCCTGGTGTTCGGCGGCTATTCCATCGACCACAGCGTCCAGGACCAGGGCAAGCTCAAGCTTGGCTGGGACATCAACCCGGACGTCACCGCGATCTACACCCTGGGTTTGTGGGCCGACGAGTCCCATACCAGCGTCGACAGCTACCTGACAAACAGCGCCACCGGCCAGACCTTCTACAACGGCCCGGTGAATATCGGCGGCAAGGCCTACACGGTGTCCGGCCTCAACCCCGGCAGCACCGACGAGCTGCATATCCTCAATGCCCTGTCGGTGGGCAGCGATACCCGGGGCCCGTTCGACTGGCATGCCGCCTACAGCAACTACCAGTACCTCAACGAAGAATCGCGCTCGGCTTCCAACTATGGCCAGACCTCGGCCGGCACCCGCCAGGTGCAGGACGGTACCGGTTGGCAGACCGGAGAGCTGCGCGGGATCTGGCGTCCGCAACCGCTGTTCGGCCAGGCCCATGAAGTCACCTTCGGCTATCACATCGATGACTACCTGCTGAAGCAGGACACCTACCAGGTCAGCGACTGGCAGAACGGCAATGGCGGAGCGAAGAGCGCGGCCTCCGGCGGCGAGACCCGCACCCAGGCACTGTACCTGCAGGACGTCTGGAAACTGGCGCCGCGCTGGACCCTGACCCTCGGTGGCCGCGAGGAATACTGGCAAGCCTTCGACGGCTTCAACCTCAACACCGCGACCACCCCGGCCCAGGTCAGCTACCCCGACCAGCGTCGCCACAACTTCTCGCCCAAGGCGGCGCTGGCCTTCGACATCACTCCGGAACTGCAAACACGCTTGTCCTACGGCCGCGCGGTGCGCTACCCGACGGTGACCGAGCTGTTCCAGCAGGTCACCAGCGGCAACCAGCTGGTACAGAACAACCCCAACCTCAAACCCGAGGACGTGCAATCCTACGACTGGACCACGCAGTACAGCTGGAGCCAGTACCAGATGCGCGTCTCGCTGTTCCAGGAGAATCGCCGCAACGCCCTGTTCTCGCAGACCGACACCACGGTCAGCCCCAACCTGACCCAGGTCGAGAACATCGACCGCGCACGTATCCGTGGCGTGGAAACCGTCCTCGATGCCCACGACGTCGGCCTCGACGGACTGGACCTGTCGGGCAGCATCACCTATGCCGAATCCGAGGTGCAGCAGGACAGCCTAGCGCCGGCCGCCGAAGGCAAGGAGTTCCCGCGTATCCCGCGCTGGCGCAGCCGGATCTCGGCGGTCTACCACCAGAACGCGCAGCTGACCTACGCCCTCGGCTACCGCTACTCCAGCGGCGCCTACAGCACCCTGCTGAACACCGACAGCAACCATGACACCTATGGCGGCATCAGCAGCTACAGCGTGTTCGACATCAAGGCCAGCTACAAGATCGACGCGCACCTGACGGCCTCGGCCGGCGTCGACAACCTGGGCAATGAAAAGTACTTCGTCAGCCCGCATCCCTATCAGCAGCGCACCGCCTTCCTGGGGCTCAACTATGACTATTGATCCGGCACTGCACGACGCCATTCACCAGAGCGGGAGCCTCGCCCCATGACCACTCTCACAACGGCCAACAAGCGCGCAGGGCTCTATCGGCTGATCTGGCGCTGGCATTTCTATGCCGGCCTGTTCTGCATTCCCTTTGTCCTCGCCCTGTCGCTGAGCGGTTCGATCTACCTGTTCCGTCCGCAGATCGACGCCTTGCTCGACAGCCCCTACAACCACGTCCAGGCCGATGCGCCACGGCGTCCGATCAGTGAACAGATACAAGCGGCCCTGGCGTTGGTGCCCGGCAGCGTACTCAACGCCTATCAACTGCCTGACGGTCCGACCGAGGCCGTGCAGATCCTGGTGGGTAAAGGCGATGCGTTGCAGCGGGTCTATATCGACCCGGTGACGGCCAAGGTGGTGCGCCAGGTGGCGGATGACGAGCGTTTCACCCGCCAGCTGTTCCACTTGCACGGTGAATTGCTGATGGGCGGCCTGGGTTCGGCGCTGGTGGAACTGGCCGCCGGCTGGACCATTGTCATGCTGCTTTCCGGGCTCTATCTCTGGTGGCCGAAAGGCGGTCGCCTGGCCGGCGTCGTCTATCCACGGTTGAAGCAGCGTGGCCGGTTGTTCTGGCGGGACCTGCATGCCGTGGTCGGGTTCTGGATTTCATTGTTCGCCGTCCTGCTGATTCTCAGCGGCCTGCCCTGGGCGACGGTCTGGGGCGGCGCCCTCAAGGAAGTGCGGCAGTGGGCCGCGAGCCACGCCGTGGAACAGGACTGGACCACCGGCCGGGCTTCGGAAATGGCCCAGCGGCGGGCGATGAACATGCCCATGACCGACGAGCACGCCAATATGCCTGGCATGCATCACGATATGCCGATGCCTATGCCGACGAGCACACCCGGCACTCCGGATTACAGCCCGCTGGAGCGCCTGGTGCCAATGGTCCAGGCGCTACACCTGCCGTCGCCGGTTCTGATCACCCCGCCCTCGGCGCAGTCGCCGAAATGGGCCGCACGCTCCGACACGGCAAACCGCCCACAGCGGGTCAACCTGACGCTAGACCCGGTCGGCGGCACGGTGCTCAAGCGTGTCGACTTCAGCCAGCGTCCCCTGCTCGACCGTGTCATCGGCTACGGCGTGGCGGTCCACGAAGGCCAACTGTTCGGCCTGGCCAACCAGTTGCTCGGCCTGCTCACCACCTTCGGCCTGATGACCCTGTCCCTCAGCGCCCTGGTGCTCTGGTGGCGCCGACGTCCCCAGGGCGCCCTCGGCGCACCGCCGGCCCTGGCCGAAAGCCGTTATCCGGCCGTCATGCTCGGTGTGCTGGTGCTGCTCGGCCTGTACCTGCCCTTGCTCGGCGCTTCCATGCTGGTGCTATGGCTGCTGGAGCGTTGCCTGCTGTCACGGGTCAGGCCGCTACGCAACTTCCTCGGCCTGGCCGCCGGATAAGGCCTAGGCCCGGGGCGCCAGCCAGTTGTCGGGGATCACCGCAATCACGTCGATCTCCATCAGCCATTGCGGCTGGCCAAGCCCCGAGATCACCAGGCCGGTGGAGATCGGGAACACCCCCTTGAGCCATTTGCCGACCACCTGGTACACCGGCTCGCGGTAACGCGGGTCGATGATATAGGTGGTGGTCTTGACGATATGGGAGAGGTCCGAGCCGGCCTCTTCCAGCAGTTGCTTGACGTTTTTCATCGCCTGCTCGGCCTGCGCCCCGGGGTCGCCGAGCCCCACCAGATTGCCGTCGAAATCGGTGCCGATCTGGCCACGGACATACACCGTGTTGCCCGCCCGCACGGCCTGGCACAGGTCATTGTCCAGCGACTGGTTCGGGTAGGTGTCCTTGGTGTTGAACATGCGGATACGCGTATGGGTGGGCGTGGACATTGATAACTCCTCGAAAGAAAGACAACGCCGCACAGCGCAGTGCGGCTGGCGGACATCAAGCGCTGACGGCGGACCGGGTCACTGAGGGGCTGGCAGCGGCCATATCCGCCTCACGCTGGGCGGCATCGCGATAGGTGAGGTACTGGCGCTGGATGGCAATCTGATCGGCGATGTATTTGGCATCATGCCAAACACCCCAGATAAACGACGAACCCCGGCGTGACTGCCACGGCAGCCCGAGAAAGTAGATCCCCGACTCGCTGGACACACCGCGCTGATGGCGTGGCTTGCCCTTGTCGTCGAAGGCATCGACCTTCATCCAGCTGTAATCGGTGGCAAAGCCGGTGGCCCAGATAATCGTGGTGATGCCCGCTTCGCCCAGGTCGAGTTGGAGGATCGGCCGGGTCACACACTCGGGATCCGGGAAGGTGCGACGGGCTTCCGGGTCCGCCGGCAGGTCCAGGCCATTGCGCTCTATATAGGCGTCAGCGGCATTGAGCAGCGCGAGATAATTCTCGTCGCCCCGGTCCAGATTGTCCGCCAGGTCGGCCTGGAAGCTGACCACACCGTTATCGAACGACCGGGTCAGCCCCACCAGTTTCAGGCCGCGTTGGGCCAGCTCGCGGAAGTCCACCGTGCGCCCGCCGTCGGCGCCGCTGACGGCAATGGTCACGTGCTCCCTACCCGGCTTCATGGCCGCCGCATCCCATTCGCCGAGCACTCCCAGCCACCAGCAGAAATCCCGCTGGCGATAGGCCCGTGGAGGCCGGTCGTGCTGGCCCACCGAGAGGTACACGGTGCGGCCGCCGCGTTGCAGCTCATCGGCGATCTGCGTCCCCGAAGAACCGGCACCCACCACCAGCACGGCGCCCGCGGGCAATTGCTGGGGATTGCGGTACTGCGCGGAGTGGATCTGGTTGAGGCCGGGGTCCTGGGGCGCAATCGCCGGAATCACCGGGCGCTGGAACGGCCCGGTGGCCACCACCACGCGACGGGTCTGGATCACGCCCTCGGAGGTTTCCACGGTGAAGCCCGGCCGGCCGCTATTGCGCTCGACCTTTTTCACTTCCACACCGGTGCGGATCGGCGCATTGAACTTGCGGGCATAGGCCTCGAAATAATCCGCCACCCGCTCTTTCGGGGCGAAGGCATCCGGACTGAGATCATCGAACTCCAGGCCTGGAAAACGATCGTGCCAGGCCGGCCCATTGGCCACCAGCGAATCCCAGCGGCCGCTGCGCCAGGCTTCGGCAATACGATTGCGTTCGAGCACCAGGTGCGGCACGCCGAGTTTGCTTAGATGCTCGCTCATGGCCACGCCGGCCTGGCCGGCGCCCACAACAAGCGTATCGATTTCAATGATTCCAGCTGTCATGCCTGTGTCCTTCTCGAAGGCGAGTGTGCAGGCATTCTGTGCAGATACAGGGAATAGCGAAATTATGATTTTTGTCGTCGCAAGGCAGGAAAAAACTAGGCCTGGGGGGAAACCTCAGGCCGGCGCTGGAGTGGCCCCCTCCTGTTGGACCAGCATGCCGTGGCACATCAGCCCCAGGACACTGCGCATGTGCCGGGCGTGGGCCTCACGGTCCGGGGTCGGTTCAGTGGCCAGGCGGATAAAGGCGACATTGGCGTACTGGTTGAACAGTGTCGCCGCCACCTCGATATCCACGCTGTCGCGCACTTTGCCCAGGCGTTGAAAGTGCACCAGCAGCGCTTTGGTTTCCTCGATGACCGCGCTGTTCCACGGCTGCAAGGCCTGGGACAGCTCGCCGGTAAACAGCGACGGCGCCAGCTCCCGCCACAGGGAAGCGGGCATGGCCTGCAACTGATAATGGGTCATCAGCCCTTCAAGCTCGCACAAGGCCTCCAGCGGGTCGCTGTTGTCATCGAGATGGGCGCGCGCCTCGCGCATCGCCTGCTCGTCGGGGGCCTTGAGCAAGGCCACGAGAATCTCCTGCTTGCCGCCGAAATAATTCACCACCGTAGGTGCCGAGACCCCGGCCTGGTTGGCGATCTGCTCCAGGCTGGTGGCGGCGAAACCGTTGGCCTTGAACAGCAGCAGCGCGGCCTCGGCGATCACTTGCCGGCGCTGTTCCTTTTGCCGCTCTCTGAGTCCGCTCATGTAGGTCCTGAGGTGATTTTTCGTAGGTCCAAGCCTACTGAAATAGTTTTCCACCAACAAATATTTTCTTTACAAAAATATTTTTAAGTGCCAAATATTATTTAGCCACCCCACCCCAAGGAGATAGTCCATGTCCGCCGAACTCGACCCCAATCGCAGCACCCGCGACTACCAGGCGTCCGATGCCGCCCACCACATCCATGCGTTCGTCGACCAGAAAGCGCTCAATGCGCAAGGCCCGCGGGTGATGGTCGGCGGCGACCGCCTGACGCTCTGGGACAATGATGGCAAGCGCTACCTGGACGGCATGTCGGGCCTGTGGTGCACCCACCTCGGCTATGGCCGCAAGGACCTGGCGGCCGCCGCCCACGCGCAGCTGGAACAACTGCCCTATTACAATATGTTCTTCCACACCACCCACCCGGCGGTGATCGAACTCTCCGAGTTGCTGTTCAGCCTGTTGCCGTCCCACTACAGCCACGCCATCTATACCAACTCCGGCTCAGAGGCCAATGAGGTGCTGATCCGCACGGTGCGCCGGTTCTGGCAGGTGATGGGCAAGCCGGAGAAAAAAGTCATGATCGGCCGCTGGAACGGCTACCACGGCTCGACCCTGGCCGCGACCGCCCTGGGCGGCATGAAATTCATGCATGAAATGGGCGGCACCATCCCGGATGTGGCGCACATCGACGAGCCCTACTGGTTCGCCCACGACGGTGACCTGAGCCCGGAGGCATTCGGCCTGCGCGCGGCCCGCCAGTTGGAAGAGAAAATCCTCGAACTGGGGGCCGACAAGGTCGCCGCCTTTGTCGCCGAGCCCTTCCAGGGTGCCGGCGGCATGATCATTCCCCCCGCCACCTATTGGCCGGAAATCCAGCGCATCTGCCGTCAGTACGACGTGCTGCTGTGCGCCGACGAAGTCATCGGCGGCTTTGGCCGAACCGGCGAATGGTTCGCCCACCAGACGTTCGGCTTCGAGCCCGATACGCTGTCGATTGCCAAGGGCCTGACCTCGGGCTACATCCCCATGGGTGGCCTGATCCTGTCGCGGCGCATGGCCGAAGCCCTGGTGGAAAAAGGCGGTGTTTTCGCCCACGGGCTGACCTACTCCGGCCACCCGGTGGCGGCGGCAGTGGCCATTGCCAACTTGAAGGCCTTGCGTGATGAAGGCGTGGTGCAGCAGGTGAAAACCGACACCGGGCCCTATCTGCAGAACTGCCTGCGGGAAGTCTTCGGCCAGCATCCGCTGGTGGGTGAAATCCAGGGTGTCGGCCTGGTCGCCGCGCTGCAGTTTGCCGAAGACAAGGCCAGTCGCAAGCGCTTTGCCAACGAGAACGAGATCGCCTGGCGCTGCCGCACCATCGGTTTCGAGGAAGGCCTGATCATCCGCTCGACCCTGGGCCGCATGATCATGGCGCCGGCCCTGATCGCCACGCGGGCGGAGCTGGACGAACTGGTGGACAAGACTCGCATCGCGGTCGATCGCACAGCCCGCGAGTACGGCCGCCTGTAACGCCCGACGCCCACTGACAAGTTTTTACTTAACCAAGCGCCATAAAAAACCTCGTTTCGCCCGCTGCCGCTGATGGACAGAATGCAGTCATACCCAATCCCCGCCCGGGCAGCCTCTGCGCAGGCTGTCCGGGGCGCGGATGGCGACTCTGGACGGAAACAGGATCACCCCACCATGACGTTTTCAATCGTCGCCCGTTGTGCCGAAACAGGCCAATTGGGCATAGCCATCAGTTCATCCAGCATTGCCGTCGGCGCCCGCTGCCCCTGGCTGCGCCCCAGCGTGGGGGCGGTCGCCACCCAGAACATCACCCTACCCGCCCTCGGCCCGCAGGTGCTCGACCAACTGGAACTCGGGCTGTCGCCCGCGCAAGCCCTGGACAAGGCGCTGACCCGCAACGGCTACAGTCAATTCAGGCAGTTGACCGCCATCGATCACCTGGGCAACACCGCGCACTTCAGTGGCGGCGAAACCCTGGGCTGCCACAATGCGCTGTCCGGCGAGCAGTGCGTGGCCGCCGGAAACATGCTGGCGAACCCGGGTGTGATCGAAGCCCTGGTGTACACCTTCGAAACCAGCGGCGGGCAACTCGCCGATCGCCTGGTCGCCGCCATGCAAGCCGCGGTGGCGGCCGGTGGCGAAGCAGGACCCGTGCATTCGGCGGCCATGGTGGTGGTCGGCGAACTGATCTGGCCGATCATCGACCTGCGGGTCGACTGGGCGGATGAAGACCCGGTGGGCAAGCTGGCGCAACTCTGGGCCGACTACAGCCCGCAAGTGCAGGACTATATCGTCCGCGCCCTGGACCCGACCAAGGCGCCCAGCTACGGCGTGCCCGGGGATGAATAGATGAACAGCAGCCGCGATCTACTGGCCGCGCTGATCGCCTTCGACACCACCAGCCGCGAGTCCAACCTGCACTTGATCGAGTTTGTCCGCGACTACCTGGCGCGGCTGGATGTTCCTTGCCAACTGATCTTCAACGAGGCGCGCAGCAAGGCCAACCTGTTCGCCACCCTGGGCCCGGACGACCGCCCGGGCATCGTGCTCTCCGGCCATACCGACGTGGTGCCGGTGGACGCCCAGCCCTGGACTGTCGCGCCGTTCGAACTGAGCGAAAAGGACGGCAAGCTCTACGGTCGCGGCACCGCCGACATGAAGGGCTATATCGCCTGTGTGCTGGCGGCCGTGCCGCAATTGCTGGCCGCGCCGTTGCGCATGCCGGTGCACATCGCCCTGTCCTATGACGAAGAAGTCGGTTGCCTGGGCGTGCGCTCGCTGCTCGCCGAACTTGAACAGCGGCCGCACAAGCCGCTGCTGTGCATCATCGGCGAACCCACAGAACTCAAGCCGGTGCTCGGCCACAAGGGCAAACTGGCGATGCGCTGCGATGTCCACGGCGCGGCCTGTCACTCTGCGTACGCCCCCCAGGGCGTCAATGCCATCGAATACGCCGCCGAACTGATCGGCGAACTGGGGCGTATCGGTTCACAGCTGCGCGCCCCGCACTTGCACGACCCACGCTTCGACCCACCCTTCAGCACCGTGCAGACCGGGGTGATCAGCGGCGGCAAGGCGCTCAATATCGTCCCCGCCGACTGCCGCTTCGATTTCGAAGTGCGGGCACTCCCCAACCTCGATCCCCGTGAAGTCGCCCAGCAGTTGGAGCAGTACGCCGAACAACAAGTACTGCCGAAAATGCGTGCCGTCAACGAGGCCAGCAACATCCGCTTTTCCGAACTCTCGGCCTACCCGGGACTGGCCACCGACCCGCAGAGCGAAGCGGCGCGGTTGATCGCGCAGTTCTGTGGCTCGAGCGAGTTCAGCACCGTGGCCTTCGGCACCGAAGGCGGGTTGTTCGACGCCATCGGCATTCCGACGGTGGTCTGCGGCCCCGGCAGCATGGACCAGGGCCACAAGCCCGATGAGTTTGTCAGCCTTGAGCAGCTCCAGGGCTGCGATGCAATGCTCCAGCGCCTGATCCAGGCGCTGCGAAGCTGATCCCTCAGGCGTCCAGCTTGGGCGCCAAGACCTCGCGGCAATGGTCGACAAACAACTGCGCCGGCTTGGTCAGTTGCCCACGGCGCAACCAGGCGGCGGACAACCCGGAGCCGGTGACCTGCTCGGCCAACGGCACGCGTACCACCTTCTGCCCGTCGTAGGTGTAATCGGAATATGGCCGGGTGACCAGAATTGAAAAGCCGAACCCACGCCCGACCATACCCCGGACCATTTCAATGGAAGGCGAGCTGAACAGGATATGCGGGGTCAGGCCCAGCTCCTCGAAGATGCTCACAAAGTAGGTCCGACTGGGTTGCACATCCAGCAGCACCATCGGCTCCAGCACCAGATCGTGCAACGAGACCTTGGCCTGGTGGGCGAAACGATGCCCTTCCGGCAACAGCGCATAGGGTTGCTGCGGCGCCATCAGCGGTACGGTATCGATGGTGCTGTCCAGGTCATGTTCATAAAGAATGGCCAGATCGATACTGCCCGACGTCAGCGCCTGCACCAATTCCTGTTGTTCGCCATCGCGAATACGGATCTCCACCCCCGGCCAGCGGTCGCGAAAACCGGCGATCAGGCGCGGCAGATAGAGCGGCGCGACGGTTTCGAAACAGCCGATATCGATCTGCCCGGCGACCACATCGTTGTCCGCCAAGGCATTCTGCTCGAACTCGTGGGCCACCCGCAGCAGCTCCTGGGCCTTGCGGTAGAACCGTGCACCACTGGGGGTCAGCGATACGCCCTGGGCGTGATGGCGGATAAACAATTGCACGGCAAAGCTTTCTTCCAGGTGCTTGATCGCGGTCGACACCGAAGGCTGGGCGATATAGAGCTTGCGGGAGGCTTCGGCGACGCTGCCGCACTCGACAGTGGTGACGAAATATCTGAGTTGTCGCAAGTTGTAAGCGGCCATGGCTACCTCGGAAATGGCAAAGCGAATGCATCCACATCGCCCATCAAGAATCGGGCCGGGTCCTCAGAAGCTTACACGCCACCGGTAAAAACCGTACCGCGCGCACTGCCCCGACGACGTGAGCATCCAGCCGATTCTGCGGTGTTCACGAAACGCGAGAAACCATTAATTTCCTGGGGCCTGACGCTAAAAAACCTGTCCAGGCACGCGCCATTTCAGTGCACGCCTGATGAGTTTTTTATCGATAGCGAAGACATTTTTACTCATTTCGTGGACCGCGCACTTCCCCCACTATCGGCACAACGGATCGTGGACATGGCCCATCAGAGGCTATTTTGGAGGGTGCAGTGACTGACTTGAACACGTGGCAACGCCTGGCGGGACAGCAGCGCCTGATCGATGTCGCCTGTATTGACGGGCGGGCCCATACGGCCCGGGACGGCGCCACATTCGCCGTGATCAACCCTGCCACCAACGCCTTGCTCGCGCGGGTCACGGCCTGCTCGGACGTCGATATCGACAGGGCCGTGCGGGTGGCCCGCAACAGTTTCGACAACGGACCCTGGGCCCGGATGCAGCCCAGGGAGCGCAAGGCGATCCTGCTGCGGCTCAGCGAGTTGACCCTGGCCCACCGCGAGGAGCTGGCGTTGCTCGACTCCTTGAGCATGGGCAAACCGGTGATGGATGCCTACAACATCGATGTCCCCGGCGCGGCCCAGGTCTTTGCCTGGTACGCCGAAAGCCTCGACAAACTCTACGACCAGGTGGCGCCCACCGGCCCCGGCACCCTGGCGACCATCACCCGGGTGCCGTTGGGTGTGATCGCCGCCGTGGTGCCGTGGAATTTCCCCCTGGACATGGCGGCCTGGAAAGTCGCGCCGGCCCTGGCGGCAGGCAACAGCGTGATTCTCAAGCCCGCCGAGCAATCGCCCTTCTCCGCCCTGCGCCTGGCCGAGCTGGCGCTTGAGGCCGGTGTGCCGCCCGGGGTGTTCAATGTGGTCACCGGCCTTGGCGAACAGGCCGGGCGCGCCCTGGGCCTGCACCCGGATATCGATGCGCTGGCCTTTACCGGCTCGACCCAGGTCGGCAAATACTTCATGCAGTACGCGGCGCAATCCAACATCAAGCAGGTCTGGCTGGAATGCGGCGGCAAGAGCCCGAACCTGGTGTTCGCCGATTGCCAGGACCTGGACCTGGCGGCGGAAAAGGCCGCCTTCGGGATTTTCTTCAACCAGGGTGAAGTCTGCTCGGCGAACTCGCGGCTGCTGGTCGAGCGCTGCATTCACGATGAGTTCGTCGAACGCCTGCAGGAAAAGACTCGCCACTGGCAACCGGGCGATCCGCTTGACCCGGCCAGCCGGATGGGGGCGATGGTCGACGCCCGGCAGGCGACGCGAGTGATGGATTACATCAGCACCGCCAGCACCGACGGCGCCCAACTGGTAGCCGGTGGCAAGCAGGTGACGATCAACGGTTCGAACAATTTTATCCAGCCGACACTGTTCACCCAGGTCAGCCCCGAGATGCGCCTGTCCCGTGAGGAGGTCTTCGGCCCGGTGCTGGCGATCACCGCCTTCGACGATGAAGACCATGCCGTACGGATGGCCAACGAGCATATCTACGGCCTGGCCGCGTCGCTGTGGAGCGACGACCTCAACCGCGCCCATCGCGTCGCGGCCCGCTTGAATGCCGGCACCGTCTCGGTCAATACCGTGGATGCCCTGGACGTCTGCGTGCCCTTTGGCGGCGGCAAGCAGTCCGGCTTTGGCCGCGACCTGTCACTGCATTCGTTCGACAAATACACCCAGTTGAAGACCACCTGGTTTCAGTTGCGCTGAATCCCCGGTAGTCCACCACCTCGCGGGCCGGCACCGCCGCCCGCGTCAATCCATCAACCAGCAGGGAAAAGCGCATGAAGACGCACTTCGACTATGTCATCGTCGGTGCCGGCTCCTCCGGCTGTGTACTGGCGAACCGCTTGAGTGCCGACCCGAGCCTCAGCGTCTGCCTGATCGAAGCCGGCGGCCACGACAACAGCCCGCGAATCCAGACGCCGGCCGGCACCATCACCCTCTACAAGAGCAAAAAGTACAGCTGGAACTTCTTCTGCGCTCCGCAGAAGAACCTCGCCGGCCGCACCTTGCACACGCCACGGGGCAAGGCCCTCGGCGGCTCCAGCTCGATGAACAGCATGATCTATATTCGCGGCCACGCCAGCGACTATGATCGCTGGGCGCAGGCCGGCTGCCCCGGCTGGGACTGGGACAGTGTGTTGCCGTACTTCAAGAAGTCGGAGAACAACCGACTCGGCCAGGACCCGCACCGGCATGGCAGCGCCGGTGAGCTGAACGTCGAGGCCGCGCGCGATCCCAATCCGCTGTCGAAGCTGTTCGTCCAGGCCGCCGAACGCCTGGGCCTGCGCCGCAACGACGACTTCAACGGCGAGCAGCTCGAAGGCTGCGGCCTCTACAACCTGACGCAAAAGGATGCCCGCCGCCTCTCCAGCTACCGGGCCTTTGTCGCACCGGTGATCGATCGTCCGAACCTGACCGTGCTAACCGACTGCACCGTGCATTCGCTGATCCTTGAGCGGCGCACGGCCAAGGGCGTCAGGCTCGAAATGGCCGGCAGCCAACAGACCCTGCACGCCAGCCGTGAAGTCATCCTTTGCGCGGGCGCCCTGGGCAGCCCGCAGTTGCTGCTGGCCTCCGGCATCGGCCCGGCGCAGGAACTGCAAGCCGCCGGGATCCCGGTCGAGCACGACCTGCCCGGCGTCGGCAAGAATTTGCAGGACCATCTCGACGGCCTGGTCACCGTTCGCTCCAGAAGCCCGCTGACCCTGGGCTTTTCCCTCGGCTCCCTGCCCAGCATTCTCAGCGCGCCGCTGCGCTACCTGCTGGCCAAAAAAGGCTGGCTGACCACCAACTATGTCGAGGCCGGCGGCTTTGCCCGAACGCCCCTCGCAGAGATGCTGCCGGATGTGCAGTTCCATTTCGTGCCCGGTTATCGCAGCCATCGAGGCCGGCTGTTCGAGTGGGGCCACGGTTATGCGGTCCACACCTGTGTACTGCGGCCCAAAAGCATCGGCGAGCTGCACCTGGACCGCAACGGCAAGCTGGTGATCGATTTCAACTTCCTCTCCGATCCCGCCGACGCCAAGGTGCTGATCGAAGGTTTGAAGCTGGCCCGGCGCATTCTCGCCGCCCCGCAGTTCGATGGCATTCGCGGTAAAGAGATGCTTCCCGGCGAGGCCGTACAGACCGATGAGCAGCTGCTGACCTACGTGCGCGACTACGCCTCGACGGTGTTCCACCCGGTGGGCACCTGCAAGATGGGCGTCGACCCCATGAGCGTGGTCGGCCCGGACTTGAAGGTCCATGGCCTGAAAGGGCTGCGGGTGGTCGACGCCTCGATCATGCCGACCCTGATCAGCGGCAACACCAATGCACCGTGCATCATGATCGGTGAGAAAGCCGCCGACCTGATCCTGCTACGTGGCCCCCTGACCGCGGCCGGCATTCGCGACAACGAGCGCCTGACCGGTTGATAGCAGCCCCCCAAGGAAAAACGCTGCCACCCGAAGCCGGGCGGCGGCGTTTTCCAGCTTGCCCGCCCGCCAGAACCCCCGCCGCAGAGGCTTTTCGCCCCAGCAGGCCTACCCAGTTTTTTCCTCTTTAGCGACGACATATTTACTCATTTTCCTGGCCCGCCACATCAGCCAATATCAATCTCGCCCCAACAGAGGCACAAGGTCCGTCAGAGCCCCCAGGTTTTTCAGTTTTTGGCGTCTTGCCCCACTGCCCCGAGATATACCAACTAAAAAACCAACATTCCGGGAGTGCACAATGATCAAGTCTTTCGTCTCGCGCTGCATACGTCCACTGGCCTTGACCGCTATCGCCGCCGGCGTTGCCGGTGGTGCCCAGGCCGGCACCCTGTCGATCGGCCACACCACCTGGGTCGGCTACGGCACCCTGTACCTGGCCCAGGACCTGGGCTACTTCAAGGACAAGGGCCTGACCGTGGAACTGCCGACCATCGAGGAAGCTTCCATGTACATGGCCGCGCAGGCCTCGGGCAAGCTGTCCGGCTCGGCCTCGACCCTGGATGAAATCCTCAAGTATCGCCCGCAATTCTGCTTCAAGGCTGTCGCCGCGCTGGATGAAAGCCATGGCGGCGACGGCGTGCTGGTGGGCAAGGAGGTCAACAGCCTGCAGGAACTCAAGGGCAAGGCCGTGGCCGTCAATGAAGGCTCCGTCTCGCAGTTCTGGCTCAACTACCTGCTGAAGAACGCCGGCATGAAGATGAGCGACCTGACCATCCAGAACATGACCGCCGACGATGCGGCCACCGCCTTTATCGCCGGCCGCGTACCCGCCGCCGTGACCTGGGAACCGCACCTGAGCACCGTGCGTGAAAAACACACCGGCAAGGTGTTGATCGACAGCAGCAGTACCCCCGGGGTGATCGTCGATGTGGTGGCCTTGAACTGCGAGGTCGTCGACAAGCAGCCGGAAGATGTCAAAGCCCTGGTCGCCGGCCTGTACAAGGCGGTGAAGTACACCCAGGAACATCCGAAGGAGGCCTACGCGATCATGGCCAAGGGCGTCGGCGGCTACCTGGCGGACCCGGCGGAACTGGCCTCGGCGGCCAAGGGCGTGCGTTTCTATGACCAGGCCATGAGCGAAGCCCTGCTGGGCAGCAATGGCAGCAAGGGTGCCGCCGAAGGCGTGCTCAAGCTGGCCAACGAAACCGCCAGCGAGTTGCAAGGCAAGCCTTACAACGTCAGCTACGCCGACCTGATCGACAATCGCTTCATCACCCCGAAATAGGAGGCGGCATGTCCAAGCGTAATTCGTGGTTGAACCGCTGCCTCACGCCCAAGACCGGCTTGCCGGTCCAGGTGGTCTGGAGCGCCAGCGGACTGGCCTGGGTACTGCTGATCGGGCTCTGGGCCGTGCTGTCCTATGGCGGCGTGGTGCCGGCGATGTTCCTGCCCACCCCGGGCGCCGTGCTGGAGGCGGCGCTGCGCCTGAGCCGTGACGGCACCCTGGGGCCGCATGTCTGGGCCAGTGTGGAAGTGGTGATGGTCGGTTTTATCATCTCCTCGCTGGTGGCGGTGCCCATCGGCCTGCTGATGGGCAGTTTCCGGGTGGTGCAGGCGTTCCTCGAGCCGCTGGTCAACTTTATCCGCTACCTGCCGGTCACCTCGTTCGTGCCGCTGTTCATCCTGTGGATCGGCATCGGCCTGGAACAACGGGTCTCGGTGATTATCTTCGGGGTATTTTTCCAGCAACTGGTGATGATTGCCGACGTGTCCAAGGGCGTATCCAAGGACCTGGTCAACGCCTCCTACACCCTGGGTTCCAACCGCATGGATGCGGTCCTGCATGTGATCGCCCCGGCATCACTGCCGGGGGTGCTGGACACCCTGCGGGTGACCATGGGCTGGGCCTGGACCTACCTGGTGGTGGCCGAACTGGTGGCGGCCTCCAGCGGCCTGGGCTACCTCAGCCTCAAGGCCATGCGCGGCTTCCAGGTCGACGTGATTTTCCTGGCGATCGCTGTTATCGGCCTGTTGGGGCTGGTCACCGATCAATTGTTCAGACTTCTTCGCTTGAAGGTGGCCGCATGGGCTCAGTAACGGCAACATCCCCCCGGCTCGTCACGCCAATGAGCATCGCCCCCAGCGCCGCCCCGCGCCTGCGTGTCGACAGCGTCAGCCTGCAGTACAAGACGCCTTCGGGCGGAACCTTCACCGCCCTGGAGAAGGTCTCGTTCGAGGTGCCCGACCAGCAGTTCGCGGTCCTGGTCGGGCCTTCGGGCTGCGGTAAGTCGAGCCTGCTCTACCTGACGGCGGGGCTGGCCGAACCCACCTCGGGCGATATCTATGTCGGTGGCCAGTTGGTCGACGGCCCGGGGGCCGACCGTGGCATGGTGTTCCAGAGCTACACCCTGTTTCCCTGGCTGACGGTGCGCAAGAACATCGAGTTCGGCCTCAAGCGTCGTGGCATTGCCGCCGCGGAGCGCCGCGAGACGGTGGACTACTACCTGAATGAAGTCGGCCTGCTGAAGTTTGCCGATAACTATTCCAAGCAGCTTTCCGGGGGGATGATGCAACGGGTCGCGATAGCCCGCGCCCTGGCCAACGACCCGCAGATCCTGCTGATGGATGAGCCCTTTGGGGCGCTGGACAGCCAGACGCGCCTGCAGATGCAGCAACTGCTGCTCAAGGTCTGGGAACACACCAAGAAGACCGTGCTGTTCGTGACCCATGATATCGACGAAGCCATCCTGCTGGGCGACCGCATCTTCGTCATGGGCGCCCGACCGGGGCGGATCAAGGAGGTGCTGGACGTTCCAATAGGCCGGCCGAGAACCCTGGACATGGTCATGGACCCGGGGTTTATCCGGATGAAGCGGGAGATCTTTCATCTGCTGCATGATGGGCCGGAAGAACACTAGGCCGCGAGGGCTCAAGCAGGGAGCTACCCCCGTATAAGCAAGCCCAATCGTTGCCGATTGGGCTGAACTTCATCACCGACGCCGCTCACATCCACCCCAGCCATGCCCAGTAGGTACTGGCAAACACCAACAGCAAGACATAACCAATCAGCGTAATCACCACGCCAACCCGGGCGAATTGTTTCGGGTTGAAGGTCTCCGTGCCCAGGCACACCATATTCTGCGGCGCATTGATGGGCAGTATGAAGCCGAAGCTGACGACGAATCCCAGGAGCATGGTCATGCCCAACCGACTGAAATCCCCCGGCAGGTTGTGCAGGACCGCCATCAGGATCGGCAGCAGCGCCGAGGTCAGTGCGGTAGCACTGGCAAACCCCAGGTGGATCAGGATCAGGAAGCCGCTGAGCACGGCAAAAACCCCCAGCGTGCCGATTCTGTCCAACCCGGTGTGCCCGACGACCTGGGCACCCAGCCACTGCCCGGCCTGGGTGGTCAACAGCGCGGTGCCCAGGCTGATGCCGACGCCGAAGACAATCACGGTGCCCCACGGGATTCGGGCTTGCACGTCCTTCCAGGTCATGACCCCGAAACGCGGCAGCAGCAACAGCACCAGCCCGGCATAAGTCGTCGAGGTCGTATCGAAAGCATGCAGTCTGCCTTCGGTCGCCCAGGCCAGGAGCAGCAGGCAAGAAACAACCGCCAAGCGTTTCTGCGCGCCGGTCATTGGTCCCAGCTCAGCCAGGCTGGCCAGGATAGCGGCTTTGCCACCGGGCACCTGGTCGGTTTCGGGGGGCAATATTTTCAGGACAATGACGATCAACACCACCGACATGACGACGGCCCAGGGCGCCCCGGCGATAAACCAGTCGATCCATGACACGCGCTGGCCGAGCATCTTGTCCATGAAGCCGACGGTCAACAGGTTCTGCGCGGCGGCCGTTTGAATACCGACGTTCCAGATACTCGTTCCCTGCGCGACGATGATCATGATTCCTGCCGCGATATTGGAGCGTTTGGCAACGCCGAAGGCCGCAATCACTCCCATCATGATCGGCACCACGCAAGCGCTGCGCGCCGTTGCGCTGGGCACCACCAGGCTGAGCAAGACGATGACCACCATGGCGCCGAGCAATACCCGCCAGGTACTGCCGCCGACTTTCGCCAGCGTCACCAGCGCGATACGCCGGTCCAGCCCGGTGTGCGTCATCGCGGCGGCGATAAACAGCGCACCGACCACCAGTGCCAGGGCTGGATTGGAAAACCCGCTGAGCGCCATGGTGACGCCGGCCGAAGAGCCGTAGGTCAGTGCGGGGTTCTGCAGCGTCGGGGCGGTACCCAGCAGAATCGCCATCAGCGACGTGATCATGATTGCACTGGCTTCGTAAGACACCGCCTCGGTGACCCAGACCGTCACCGCGAAGACGAGAATGGCCAACATCCGTTGCCCGACTATAGGTAAATCCGCCGGTAGCGGCAGTATCAACACGATCACCAGGGCAAGGCATGCCGTGATCAGCCCGAGTGGAAATTGCACCGCTGCCGCGGGTTTTGCCTGGGAGCCCGGATCACTCATCAATTGCTCCCCTCAGAGGATGCCGAAAACATGACTGGATACTGTGTGCGTATTCAGCCATCAATTGCCGGCGATGCGCTTGAGCCAGGTCAAGGCTGCGGATCACCCGCTCATCGGTGAAGTCCGCTGTCGTCGAGCGCGGCACTCAACAGGGTATCAATCACCAAACGGGCCAGTTCGGCATCCTGTTCCGCCTTGACGCCAGACACCCCAATGGCACCGATGCAGTGGCCTGCATGCCAGATGGCGACACCGCCTTCAAGCATGCCTTGCAGGTTCGGCGCACTTAGAAAAGCCTGGCGCCCACCATTGATCATGTCTTCATAAACCTTGCTATCGCGACGCCCCAGCGCCGCGGTGCGGGCTTTTTCCATGGCGATATAACCGGCAATCGGCGCCGTATGATCGAGGCGCAACAGGCCCAACGGATGACCGCCGTCATCGACGATGGCAATTGCCACGGGCCAGTTACGGCTCTGGGCCAGATCCTTTGCCACCGAGAGCATTTGCGACACCTGTTGTTCACTCAGTAATGCCTTGGTTTGCATCTTGACTCCGACTGACAAAGAAAACGCCCGCATGCTCAAGCATGCGGGCCGAAACAACACCCGATCCCTACTCGCCGTAGATATCGAAATCGAAATACTTCTGGCGAATTTTGTCGTAGGTGCCATCGGCTCGAATCGTCGCCAATGCCCGATTGAAACGAGCGGCCAGCGGATCGTTCTTGCGCACCGCAATACCGATACCGGTGCCGAAGAATTGCTCTTCGGTAAAATTCGGTCCGACGAACTCAAAGTCGCTCCCTTCCGGCCGTTTCAACAGGCTTTCATCGATCACCACCGAACTGGCCATGGTGGCATCGAGTCGCCCGCCCAACAGGTCGAGAAACACTTCATTCTGCGAGCCGTAACGGATCACCTCGGCACCGGCCGGCGCGAATTTTTCGGTCACGTAGCGATCGAAATTGGTCGCGCGCTGCACGCCGATCCGCTTGCCTTTGAGCTGAGCGGGAATATCGCTGATACCACTGCCTTTCCTGAACACCAGACGTGCCGGAATACGGTAGTAGCGATCGGTAAAATCAACCGACTTCAGCCGCTCGGGGGTGATGGAGACCGATGAAATCACCGCATCGACTTTCTTCACCTTGAGCGAGGGAATCAGCCCGTCGAACTCCTGCTCCTGCCACAGGCATTGGACTTTCATCTCCGCGCACAGCGCCTGGCCGATGTCGTAGTCGAAGCCGACGATGGTGTTATCCGGCGTCTTCGAAGCAAACGGCGGGTAAGCCGCTTCGATGCCGATACGTAGCGGTTGCTCCGCCGCCTGCAGGTTGACAGCAAACGCCAGCAACGAGGCAAGACTGACTTTCAGGACAAGGCTTTTTACGTTCATTCATAGCTCCGGATGCGATGTTGTTTATGTCGGATGCTCCGCAAGCGAAGGCGTCCGTTATGGCAGCAGCAATGTGAACTGGCGGAAGTGGCGACTCTGGCGGTCGACTACTGTGTCCTTGCGCAAGGCTTGATCTGGCGCAGCGGGTACCACGGTGAAACTCAGACGGCGGCGGTGACGATCAACTCCAGGAGGATCCCCGGGTCATCGAACATCACCTGGGCAGTGGCCCGTGCCGGCGTCTGCCCGGCATCGACCCAGGCGCTCCAGGTTTCATTCATGCCGGTGAAATCGGCAGCCATGTCTTTCATCCAGACCTGCACGCTGAGCAGACGGCTCTTGTCGCTGCCGGAGACTTCCAGCAGTTCGTCGAGCCGTTGCAGAACCTGGCGTGTCTGGCCCTGGATGTCCTGGCTGCAATCGGCGGCGACGATGCCGCTGAGCCAGGCCACGCCGTTATGCACGACGCTGCGACTCAGGCGTGGATTGCTTTCGATGCGTTGAATACGGCTCATAAGTGCTCCTGGGTGTGGGCTGTCTCGCCGGCCAGTTGGGCAAGCGTGATGGGTTTGAGGGGCGATCGAATGCGGTAGTAACCAACCTCGGCGGCGGGAACCTGGCGATGTCCGGCAATGATTTCAGTGACACTCAAACCGCACAGGCGCCCCTGGCAAGGCCCCATGCCGCAGCGCCCGAAAGCCTTGGCTTGATTGGGTCCCAGACAACCGAGTTCGACGTGCCGGCGAATCTCACCGGCGCTGACTTCCTCGCAACGGCAGACAATCACCTCGTCGGCGGGAATGCGGTTTTGCTGTTGCGGGCGGTACAGGGCATCGATCAGTGGCCGTGCCGCACGTTGTTGGCGCAAGGCCTTTCGATAAGGCATGGCGAGTTCCTGCAAGCGTTGCCCGTCGATTTTTCCCGACCTTGCGGCAATCGCCAGCCCAGCCAGGCGACCTTCGAGCAGCGCCACCTGAACGCCGCCAATGGCACCACCGTCACCCGCGATAAAAACTCCCGGCAGGCTGGTTTCACCCCAGCTGTCACGGCGTGTAATCCAGCACAGTTGCTGTTCGCTCCAGTCATGTTCGAGGCGCAATGACCAACTGATCTGGGTGTTGGGCACCACACCTTGATGCAGCAGAACCAGGGAAGCGGGAATCGTCCAGCGACGCCCATTGCTGTCGAAACTCAGGGCTTCGGCCTGCGCCTGGCCTTCGATACGCAAGTCCCGCGCAGCCCGAAAATGCCTGACCCCGGCGCGCTTCAAGGCAATCAGCAAGCGCAGGCCCTTGAGCAAGTCGCGCCAACCGCGCAATGCACCAGGGACTTTGCGCCAGGCACGCAGCAGGTCGCCCGGGCCACTGGTGTCCACCAGCGCTTCGATCGCGATCCCGGCACGCAGGTATTGCGCCGCCAGCAGGTACAACAAAGGCCCGCAGCCCGCCAACAGCAACGGGCCGGTTGGCACCATCGCCGCGCTTTTGAGCAGGATCTGCCCGGCACCGGCGGTCATGACGCCGGGCAGGGTCCAACCGGGAACCGGCATCGGTCGTTCGAACGCACCGGTGGCGATCAAGACATGCTGCCCCTGCAAGATTTCGGCGCGCCCCTCGATCAGGTAGTGCACCTGACGCTGCGGCGTCACCTGCCAGATCGCCGTGTTGGCCAGGTAACGGGCCCCACAGGCGAGGAACTGCGCGACGAGCCCAGCCCCCGCCGCATAGTCATCACCCAATACAGCGCGACTGCGCGCATCGGCCTGCCGGATGTTGCGGTAGATCTGCCCGCCGGGGCTGCCCTGTTCATCCAGCACCACCACCGAAAGCCCGTATCGCCTGGCCTCAAGGGCGGCGCTCATTCCAGCGGGGCCGGCGCCGATCACAATCAGGTCGGTTGTCTGCCTATTCATCAGCGCCTTCCTCGTCGTGTTCGGCGACCCGGAAATCGCGAGCGCCACGCTGCCTGAGCACACGCATCCCCGCTCGCACCGGCAGCAGGCACGCCTGACAATTGTCTTGTCCATCCACCTCGACCAGACACTCGAAGCACACGCCCATCATGCAATAGGGTGCCCCGGGCCTGCCGCTGACGGCGCTTTCGCGGGTATGAGTGACGCCGCTGAACAGCAACGCGGCGGCCAGGGAAATGCCCTCGGGCACCGCCAACGATGTACCTTCGAATTCGATCCGCACGGTTTTTCCCGCAGGCCCCAAGGCCCGGAACAAGGTGTCAGCCGACATGACGCACCTCATGCTTGGCAGTGAAACGTCGCAAACTGAAAGGTCCCACCGCCGGATCCGCGCACTCACCGCCAATCCAGGGCGCCAGGCGCAAGGCGTGAATCGCAGCCAGGGTCACACCGCTATGGCAACTGACGACAACCGCCCCCGGGCAGGCCGCTGGGGCTTCGTAGATTGGAAAACCATCGGCGCTCAACACCCGTAGCGCCCCCCAGGCCCGAACCAGCCGTACCTGCCCCAACTGCGGAAAGCAGCGCACGGCACGCGCGGCGATGGCAGCCATCACTTCACTGCCGGTAGCGTCGTCGAACCCCACGGACTCATGGGAGTCGCCCAACTGCACCGTGCCTTCGTCGGTCTGGCGCACATAGGTGGTGGGGTAATGCAGAAAAGGCTTGAGGCGCTCGGTGACCAGGATCTGCCCGCGATTGGGGCTCACCGGCACGTCCAACCCCAACTGCGCGCCCAGTTCACGGTTACCGAGTCCGGCCGCAAGGACGATCTGCCCGGCGTACCAACGCTGGTCACCGGCATGCAGTTCGAAGCCCGAGGCTCGTTGGCCAACGGCGCTGACCCGCTGGCCATTGATGATCCTGACCCCGCGCAGCCGGCAGGCGGCATACAGGGCACGCAACAACTTCAACGGATTGACGTGACCGTCCATGGGCGAATAACAGCCCCCCACCACCGACGGCCCTACGCCAAGCAAGCGGCTACGCAGTTGCGCCGAGTCGAGCAGTTCGAACGGATAATCGCCGTTCATGGATTTGCGCAGCCAGTGCAGCTGGCGGCTTTCGTCGGCCATCTCGGCATCGCTCAGGCATAGCTGGAATCCGCCGGCCTGGCGCAGATGCAGGTCGATACCGGTATCGGCCTGCAAGGAGGCGGCGAAGCGTGGCCACAACGCCACCGAGTCGCGCGTCCATTGCGCATAGGGACTCATCCCATAACCCTTGCCCTGCACCCATAACAGGCCGAAGTTACCCCGCGCGGCCCGAAAGGCGTCGTCGCCCTCATCCAGGACGCTGACCTGACGACCGAGCAGCGCCAGCCCATAGGCAATGGACAACCCCACCAAACCGGCACCGACGACAATGACATCAGTTTTTTGCATGGATCCCGCTATCGCTCTCACACACCGAGGAATCACCCTCAGCGCAGGCATTACGCCTGGATAATCTTGATGCAAACGATCCTAGAGAGCTGACAGCGACTTGAAAAATGCTTTATTTTGGTAAACCCATGTCTTTTTGTTATGGATTTTCCCAAGGGATAGCGCCATGAACCTTCGTCAGCTGGAAGCCTTTCGTGCGGTGATTCTGGGCCAGACCGTGACCCGTGCCGCCGAGATGCTGCACATCTCGCAACCGGCGGCGACACGACTGATTGCCAGCCTCGAGGAGGACATTGGCTTCAGCCTGTTCGACCGCATCAAAGGCCGGCTACAGCCCACCCCCGAAGCCATGACCCTGTATCAGGAAGTGCAACGCTCGCTGCTCGGCGTCGAGCGTATAGCGCGGACAGCACAAGATATCCGCAGCTTGAAACGCGGCTCGCTGCACATCGCTTGCGCGCCGGCCATGGGCCTGTCGTTCCTGCCCCGCGCCATCGCCGCCTTCATGGCCGAGCATGACCAGGTGCAGATTTCGCTGGTGGTGCAATCATCGCGGGAGGTGGTGGACCTGGTGGTCGGCCAGCGTTGCGACCTGGGCATCATCGTACTGCCCAACACCTACCCCAGCCCGCGTGCCGAGAAACTGTTGGCCACCCGCATGCTCTGTGCCCTGCCGGCAAACCATCGCCTACAGGACAAGACCACGATCCGGCCGGAGGATCTGCGCGGCGAGGCGTTTATCTCCTATCCGCAATCCATCGGTTCGCGTCAACACATCGACTCGATATTTGCCGCTCATGGGGTCGAGCGTGAGCTGCGCCTGGAAACCCAGCTGTCACTGCCTATGTGCATGTTCGTCGAGCAGGGATTGGGGGTGGCCCTGGTCGATGCCATCAGCGCCGTCGAGTACCGGGGCAGTGGCATCGTATTCCGGGCGTTCGAACCGGCGATCGAAATGGACTTCAGCATGCTGCTGCCGGTCCAGGGGCCGACGTCGAAGCTGCAGGCCCGCTTTCTGCAACACATGCAGCAGTTCATCGCCCAGGAGGTTCCAGCGCACTATCGGTTTGAAAAGGGAATGCGGTAAAGCCACTTATTTCAAACCGGTTTTCGGGCAAGGTCGACGGATAAAAGCCTGCTCGGCACAAACGCCTTCGGCTGTCTTACTGACTGGAATGAAAGCTGCCAACCCGACTGTCCGCCAGCTTGAACACCACACGCTGCGGGTGATTGATCGAGACCAGATACTCCACCGGCTGCCCCTGGGTATCGAATATCACCCCCCGATAAACCAGTGCGGGCGTGCCAGGGTCGACTTCCAGCAGCCGCGCTTCCTGGTCATTCATCGTGGCAATGCTCAACGTACCCTCGTCACTGTCTATTTCGATCTGATACCGCGCCAACAACAAGGCATACAACGAGGCGCCCTCGATCAGATCCCCCGCTACCAGCTCCGGCACGCGGGCGGCAGGAATGTAGCTGGTCTCGATGCAGAACGGCTTTTGGTCCACGGTACGCAGGCGCCTGATGGTCAATAACACATCGCCTTCCCGAATCTTAAGCAGCTTGGCGACACGGACGCTGGCCTGGGTTTGTTCGAAGTAGAGCAATTTGCTGCCGGGCCTGGCCCCGGCCTGTTCAACCACTTCGGCGATGCCTTTGCGCGCCACGGTGTTGAGTGGCCGCTCGACACCCGGAGCGGTCACGAAGGTTCCGCGATTGCCCCGCCGCTCGAGAACCCCGCGATCGATCAGGGTTTGCAGCGCCTTGCGCAAGGTCATCCGGCTGATCCCCAGGTGTTCGGCCAGATCCCTTTCCGCTGGGATCCGCTCAGTCGGTCCGAACTCAGGGCGCTCCAGCATTTCCAGCAGCGCTTGTACGGCCTGCCAGGCAACCTGTTTGCGTTGGGGCACGGGAAACGCCACATCGGCGGGTTTGGAAGGGGGCACTTTCATGGTCTACATCCTGGATTATTTTTTCTGGCGATCCAGTGCGACTGTAAAAAACAAAAACCGCCGCAAATCCGCCAACTTGACAATAACAAAGGAAACCCGGCTCAGGAAAACCCTGGAAACCGCCTGTTCCGTCCATTAGACCACGGGGAAAAAGCCTTGTAATGGTATTTTTCATGGTATAGCTTTTGGTCTAAATGGTGGTCATGAACAGCAGCCTGAACCACCGCAACAAGGCACCCAGGAGTCCACATGGCGATCCAGTTCAACCGGGAAGGTTTCATCGCGTCCTTGCAGCAATCCGTTCAAATCGTCGACGACGCCCAGCAATTTGGCCAGGAGCTGGCAACGCGGATTGACCGCATCTATTTCGTCAGCTGCGGCGCTCCCAACCGCATCATGCTTGGCCTGCAGTACTGGCTTGAGCGCTACAGCCACTCGCTGGAAGTCCGTCGTTATTTCCCGGCCGAGTTCATGGACATCGACCCGCCGCGCCTGGATGAGCGCACCCTGGTCGTCCTCGCATCCAAGTCCGGAACAACCCAGGAAACCATCGCCGCCGCACGCTTCCTGCAAGGCAAGCCATGCCTGACCGTGGGCGTGACTCAGACCGCCGAGCTGCAACTGGCCCAAACCGTTCAACATTGCTTCCTGCTAGGACGCACCGACGAGGCGTACTTCGGCTGCTTCATGATCCTTCAGGCATTGATCGGCGGCATTCTGGCCAAACGCGAAGACTGGCCACTGCTGGACAAACTCACCCGCTCACTCAAAGCGCTGCCACGGGCGCTGGCCGATGCGGCGATCAACAACGACCAACGCGCGACCGAAGAGGCACGCCGCTATAAAGATGATCGGGTCATGTACTTCCTCGCGTCGGGGCCGATGTTCACCACGGCCTATGTGTTCGGCGTCTGCGTGGTGATGGAAAGCCAATGGTTGCACTGCCTGCCAGTGGAGGCCGCGGAGTTTTTCCATGGCCCGTTCGAAGCCATCGATGCCTCCACCCCGCTGCTGCTGCTGGTCGGTGAAGATCCCAGTCGAGCACAGATGGAACGCGTCGTAAGCTTCTGCCAGCGCTATACCGAACGGGTCATGGTCTACGACTCCAAGGATTTCCCGATGCCCGGCATCGACCCGGAGATCCGCGCGATTGTCGCGCCCTACATCGTCGGCATTGCCGCTGAACGCATCGCCGCCCATCTGGCGGTCTGGCATCAGCAACCGCTGACGACTCGCCGCTACATGTGGAAAACGGAGTACTGAGCATGGCCGGCCTGATCGCAGTGGGCGATAACACCCTGGATGTATACCTGGACCGGAACATCGAATATCCGGGCGGGAATGCGCTCAACGTCGCGGTATTCGCATCCCGGCTTGGCGCTCGCGGCGCCTACCTGGGCTGCGTGGGCGATGATCGGCATGGCCGGCACTTGCTCGATTGCCTGGAAAAAGAAGGCGTGGATGCTTCCCGTTGCCAAACGCTGTCGGGGACCAATGGCTGGGCCTGTGTCGACAGCCTCGATGGCGAGCGCGTTTTTCTCGGCAGCGATCCCGGTGTGTGTCGTCAATTGCGCCTCAATGCCGAGGATCTGGCCTACCTCAGGCAATTCCCACTGGCACATAGCAGCCTCTACAGCGGTCTCGAAGAGCAACTGGCGCAGATTCGGCATGCCAGCGGCTGCCTTTCCTTCGACTTCTCGGACAACTGGGTCGAGTTCGATTGGCGGGCGCTGATCAAGCATGTCGATATCGCTTTTTTCTCGGCGGCCGACCTGCCTGCGCAGGAAGCCTATGAGCTGGCGCTCTCGATGCGGGCCCTGGGCCCGGCAATTGTGGTGATCACTCGCGGGGCTCTGGGCGCCCTCGCGGTCGACGCACGGGGTTTGCAAGAACAACCCAGCCGGCCTTGCACGTTTGTCGACAGCATGGGCGCCGGTGACGGCTTCATCGCGGCGTTTCTGCTGGCCTGGCAAGCCCGGCACAGCCTCGCGGAGTGCCTGTTGCAAGGTGTCGATTATGCCGCCCGGGTGTGTGGCTGGAACGGTGGTTTTGGCCATGGCCAAACCCTGGACGCCGAACGTTCCGAGCAATTGAAACAAGCCTTGAACACTCAAGGCTGACGCATGCTGCCCCAGGCCAACCCCGGGGCTGTTCAACCAACCTGTCGTGGATACCCTGTCGATGAAAAAATGTCTGATCGGTTTGATGCTCGTGGCCAGTCCGCTGATGACCTGGGGCGCCAGCCAAGAGCTGCGTTTCGGGGTCGACCCCACCTACCCGCCCTTTGAGTCCAAGCGACCGGACGGTTCGCTGACGGGTTTCGATATCGAGCTGGGTGAAAGCCTGTGCACCGAGTTGAAACGTCATTGCGTCTGGGTGGAAAACGCCTTCGACGGGATGGTCTCGGCCCTTAAAGGCAAGAAGTTCGACGGTATCCTCTCCGCCCTGTCGATCACCGAAGAGCGCAAAGCCGAAATCGCCTTCTCCAACACCCTGTATGACACCCCGGCTCGCCTGGTGGCACCTGAAGGCAGTCCCTTGCAGCCAACGGCCGAATCCTTGCGCGGCAAACGCATCGGCGTGCAGCAGGGCAGCGTTTTCGAAACCTATGCCAAGCGGATGTGGGGCCTCAAGGGCGTTGAGATCGTGCCCTATCAAAGCAGTGACTTGACCTATTCGGACTTGATCAACGGGCGACTGGACGCCGCCTTCGATGATGCGATCGCGATCTCCGAAGGCCTGCTCAAAAAGCCGATCGGCAAGGGTTTCGGCTATGCCGGGGACGTCGTCAAATCCCCGGAAATCTTCGGCCCCGGAACCGGGATCGGTTTGCGCAAAAATGACACCGCCCTGGCTGGCGAAATCAATCAGGCGCTGGAGAGGATCCACCAGAACGGCACCTATGAGCGCATCGCAAAAAAATACTTCGACTTCGACATTTCGCCGAAATAAACCACCCTGGCGGAGCCTGAAACCATGTTTCTCGAGGGATACGGCCATCTCATTTTTCTGGGCGCCTGGTTGACCGTCCAGGTGGCCACCTGGGCGGCCTGCGTGGCCATCGCGCTTGGCCTGCTCGGGGCGTTGGCAAAACTCTCGCCACTGGCACCGCTACGGCTGGTCGCGACGGTCTATACCACGCTGGTGCGCAGTGTTCCGGACCTGGTCTTGATGCTGCTCATCTACTACAGCGCGCAAATCGGACTGAATCAAGTGGCGGAAGCTTTCGGCCAGGAATCGTTCCCGTTGAACCCTTATGGCACTGCGATCGGTACGCTGGGATTCATCTACGGTGCCTACTGCGCGGAAACCTTTCGCGGTGCCTTCCAGGCGATCCCGTTCGGGCAGTTGGAAGCAGCTCGAGCCTATGGCATGAGCCACTGGCAAGTGCTGCGGCGTATCCGTTTCCCGCAAATGATGCGTTTCGCATTACCCGGTATCGGCAATATCTGGCAAGTGTTGTTGAAAAGTGCCGGCCTGATCTCGCTGCTGGGCCTCAATGACATGGTTCAGGTCGCCAAACAGGCAGGCAATGCGACCTCAAGGCAGATGTTTTTCTATCTGGTGATTGCCGCGATATTTTTTACCTTTGCGATCTTTTCAAGTCTGGCGCTCAAACACCTGGAACGGCGCTACAGCGTCGAACCGCAACGGAGAGCGTCATGATCGAGATACTGAAAGAGTTCGGGCTGAACTTCCTGTGGTCCGACGGTTACCACTGGAGCGGTCTGTCTGTCACCCTATGGCTATTGGTGACCTCAGCGGTCATCGGTTTAAGCGCGGCGATACCGCTGGCACTGATACGCACCTACGGCAGTCAGTGGCTCGCACTGCCCATTCAGCTCTATACCTTGGTGTTTCGCGGCACGCCACTGTTCGTGCAGTTACTGATCATCTATAGCGGCCTGGCCAGTTTGAGTCTCATAAGGGAATCCTCCAGTCTGTGGTGGTTCTTTCGTGACGGCATGCATTGCGTGATTCTGGCATTGGCCTTGAATACATGCGCTTACACCATCGAGATTCTCGCCGGTGTGCTGCGCACCACCCCACGCGGCGAGATCGAGGCAGCCTTGGCACTCGGCATGACCCGCAGCCAACTGTTCATTCACGTACTGATACCGAGCATGCTGCGTCGAGCACTCCCCGCGTACAGCAACGAAGTGATTTTTGTCCTGCACGCCACGGCCATTGCCTTTACCGCCACCGTTCCCGACATCCTGAAAATCGCTGCCGATGTGAACGCCGCCACCTTCAAGACCTTCCAGGCCTATGGGATTGCCGCCCTGCTCTACATGTTGCTGGCATGTGCGCTGGTGGGCGTGTTCCGATTCGCTGAGCGCCGTCTGCTGGCCTATCAACGTTTAAGCTGAACGTTGAGGAAGGTGAAATTCAGGACTTGCGCCGAAGCCTGGCCGCAGGCATCGGTTGCGAACGCTGTATGACGTTTTGTCAGTCAATCTGTATCTAACAGGCTCGTATCGCCCCCTCTATTATCCTGCGCACCACCCAGGTGCCTCCAGGAGCTACGCCATGCCCGAACTGTCCAACCTGCTTGCCTACGGCCTGATCTCACTCGGCATGGTGCTGACGCCCGGGCCGAACATGATCTATCTCATCTCGCGCTCGATCTGCCAGGGGCGCATGGCCGGGCTGATTTCCCTGGGCGGCGTGGCCTTGGGTTTCGTCGTCTATATGTTTTGCGCCGCATTGGGCATCACCGCCCTGCTCCTGGCGGTTCCCTACGCCTATGACGTCCTGCGCCTCGGCGGCGCGCTCTACCTGCTCTACCTGGCCTGGCAGGCGGTCAAGCCCGGCGGCCGCTCGCCGTTCCAGGTCCGCGACCTGCCCAAGGACAGCCCGCGCAAGCTGTTCACCATGGGTTTTGTCACCAACCTGTTGAATCCCAAAGTCGCGGTCATGTACTTGTCACTGTTGCCCCAATTCATCGACCCCGTCGGCCACGACAGCGTGCTGACGCAATCCCTTGTGCTCGGTTTTACCCAGATCGTCATCAGCGTCAGCGTCAACGCGCTGATCGCTGTGATGGCGGGTTCCATCGCGGCATTTCTCGCCAACAGGCCAGTGTGGCAGATCGTGCAACGCTGGCTGATGAGCACGGTGCTCACAGGCTTGGCCGTGCGCATGGCCATCGAGGGGCGGCGCTAAAGCCGGCTGTTTGCGCTTGAACGCAAAAGGGCGACAGCCATCAGCCCCCCTGACCGATCAGGATATCCTCGAAGAACGCCCCCACCGCTTCGGTGGGATGGCAGAGCTGGATCTCCAGGACCCAGACCATCTCGCTCGGCACGATCTCCAGCTCGGCCAACTTCTCCTGCCCGAACAAGGCGTGGGGGAAGTCGGCGATGCGGTGCCCGGCCAGGTTTCGCTCCAGTCGCCAGCCCTTTGAGTCCGCACTGCGTTCGGCGAAATCATAGAGTTCACGGCCGGTCAGCCCCTGGTGCCAGGCCTCGCGGGTTTCGTCGAACACCTCATGCAAGGCCTTGACGCAGGCCTGGTGCAGAGGATGCTCGCCGAAGACGAAGGTGTCGCCATAGTCGCCTTCATAACCGTCCCACACCGGGCCGAGATCGACCACGGCGATATCGGTCGCGCGTAGCTTGCGCTGCGGATCGATGCCCTGGCGTGGCGTGCGCACGGTATCGTCGCCAAAACGGATATAGGTCGGATGCCAGGTGTGGGACGCGCCCATGGCCTGCAACTGCTGATTGGCCATCTCAAGGGCCTCGGCGGTGGTCATCCCGATACGCAGTTGGCTGGCGATCGAGGCCAGGGCGCGGACCGATTGCTCGCGGGCGGCCAACATGCCGTCCAGGGAATAACGCGGACCGACTTTTTCCCAGACCGGATCCAGCGGCTTGGGCGGCGACTCGGGCAGCGACACGCCGCTGGGCACAAAGGCCTCCGCGACAAAACGGTGAGCCGGCACGCCCGCCGCGAGGCAGTGCTCGCGGACATCGCGGATCATCGCGCTGTTACCGCAGGCATAGACCTGGGCATCTGCCCAAGGATGCGCCCGCTCAAAAGCAACCTGCTGCACCCGGGCCTCCGACGACAGCACCGGGTACCAGACAAACCCGGGATACTCGATGCGCGCCTGGTCCAGGAACTCGCGGTCGTAAAAGTCCCCGGGCTGCGAGCCGCCCCAGTACAACGTCACCTCGGCGCCCCGGGCCAACGCAGTCAGCAGCAGCGGCTTGATCCCCGCGTAGCCGGTCCCCGTGGCAAACAACACCACGGGCCGAGCGTCCTCGTGCTGCCAGGTGCAGGCACCCAACGGGCCTTCCAGGGTCAACCCGTGACCGACGTCCAGCGTCGCCAGGACCTGCTCGGAAAAAACGCCGCCAGGGACTCGGCGGATATGAAAGACCAGTTGGCCGCGATCCAGCGCGGGAAGATTGGCGATCGAGAAACACCGACTGTCGCCATCGTCGAGGCGAAACCGGACGTACTGGCCGGCGCGAACCTCAACCGCTTCCAGGGTTTCCGGCATCAGCACCAGCTCGGTGATATCGGAGCTCAGTGCACGCTTGCCCAGGACCCGTACGGGGATTTCCAGCTTGGGCGTGTCCAGCGACCAGCCGGGGATTTCCAGGCGCATATCGGCGCAGGCATGGCTCTGGCACAACAACATTTCATCGGCGGCCAGCGGGTAGGAAGGTGCCGGAGCCTCCGCGGCCAGGAGCTTGTCACGGTACTGCCCTGCCACGACCTTGACCTTGCACGAACCGCACGCCCCGCGACGACAGGAGAACGGCACCGACAGGCCACTGGCGAGCATGGCGTCGAGCAGCAGCTCGTCACCGGCTTCGAAGGTTTTGCCCGAGGGCGACAACTCAATGACATGACGTGCGTTCATAAGGACCTCGGGGGTGAATGTGTGCCAATTGTTGCGTTAGACTAGGACCATTAAAACCTCCAGTTTTGGATAGTTCAGATGGTCCAGATGCGTAAATGGCGACCCTTGCTCAACCTGGAGGGAGGCGAGACTCAAGCGTCCTACCGCAAGATTGTCGAAGGCCTGGTGACCGCGATTGTCGACGGACGCCTCACGCCCGGGACCTTGCTGCCCGGGACGCGGGAAATGGCGCGCTTGCTCGACGTCAACCGCAAGACCGTGATCCTGGCCTACGAGGAAGCCATGACCAAGGGCTGGCTGGTCAGCGAACCGCGCCGGGGCACCTTCGTCAACGCGCAACTGGCCCCCACGACCACGGCCCGCAGCGCCCCGCCCTCCTTCGCGCTGGAACTACGGGCGCAACCCGCCGTGCCGTATTTCACCCCGGGCCAGCAGGCGACGGCACTGCAACAGCAGCCTGGCGCGCTGTTCTTCGACAACGGCGCCTGTGACCACCGTTTGCTGCCGCAAGCCGTCCTGCATCGCTATTACCGCAACGCGCTGCGCAAGAGTTTCGTGTCCAATACCGTGCGCCACGGCAGCGACGGGACCAGTCATGCGCTGCGCCGGGCCCTGGCCGAGATGCTGCGCAACAATCGCGGCCTGGCCGTCGAGGCCGAGCATATCTGCCTGACCCAGGGCGTGCAGATGTCACTGTACCTGACCGCCAGCGCGCTGCTGGAACCCGGTGACGTGGTGCTGGTGGAGCGCCTGAGCTATCCGCCGGCGTGGGAGATCTTCCGTAAACTGGGCGCACGCCTGGTGACCGTGGACCTGGACAGCGAAGGCTGCCGGGTCGATCAGATCGACGCGCTGTGCCGGCTGCACAAGGTGCGGATGATCTATCTCACGCCCCATCACCAATTCCCCACCACCGTCAGCCTGCATGCCGGGCGTCGGCAACAACTGTTGGCCTTGGCCAAGCGCCATGATTTCTGCGTGATCGAGGAAGACTACGACTACGAGTATCACTTTGACGGTCGCCCCTATCTGCCCCTGGCCAGCGACAGCGCCCAACGCCATGTGATTTATATCGGCTCGCTGTCCAAGTCCCTGGGCTCGACCTTCCGCTGCAGCTATGTGGTCGCGCCCGGCAATGTGATCGAGGTGCTTAACCGCAACGCCGCGCTGACCCTGGGCCACGGTGACGCGGTGTCGCAGCAGATGCTGGCGGACCTGATCAATGACGGTGAACTGAAAAAGCACCTGCGCCGGGTCTCGAAGGAATACCGGCAGCGTCGGGCAATCCTCCACCGTTGCCTGGTGGAGGGCTTTGGCGAGCGCATTTCGGTGCAGGAGCCTGAAGGCGGCCTGGCACTGTGGGTGCGTTTCGCGGACGAGATAAACGTCGGCCAACTGGTGGAGAAAGCCCTGGAGTTCGACCTGGTGGTGCGTAACGGCCGCCAGTTCTCGCCCATGGATCAGCCGGAGAATGCATTGCGCCTGGGCTTTGCTTCGCTCAATCGTGATGAAATACAGCAGGCTACACAGCGTTTGGCGCAGGCGGCGAAAGCCATCGCCTGAAGGTTTGCCAACATCAGCTCAACGCGTCGAGAGAACCCCAATGGCAGCCTTCTTTTCCCGGGAAGCCGGTGCATTAACTGGCGCGAAGCGTTGTGCGTACTCCTTGGGGCTCCCCCCATGCGGCGCACGAAGGCTTTCCTCGGGCCATTGGGCGTTCGAACTGGCTTTCAGCCGTCGGATATCCCAACCCTATCACCGACTTTCACTCGAGCCAGGTCCTGCCGCAGCGACGTTACCTTTTCAATACCGTTCAATTGCTCAAACTCTCGTTGAGCCTCTTCCCAGAGAGGAGCAGCCCTTTTGAACAAGCTCAACCCTTCCTCGGTTAGCGCTACAAGGCGACTTCTACCGTCCGATGGCGAAGGACGGATCGAGATCAACCCCTCGCGCTCCAGAAAGCCGGCCATTTTTCCCATCGCCGTGCGCTCGATATCGAGCCGCTCAGCCAGGGTATTGATTGCAGCACTCCCCAGCTCATAGAGAGCGGCCAAGGTAAGGTATTGGGTGATCCGCAACCCCGATGGCTCAAGGTGCGCATCGTAGAAGCGAGAGATCTGCCGGCTCGCCTTCCTTATTGCGGAACAATTGCACTGGGCGATCCCTAGCGGTTGGTTGACCGGCAGCATCTCTATATTTCCTCTCTAGCACAGATGATTACTTACGACCTGGACGTACGGGTCATGCATAGACGTCCCGGTATTTTTCGATGAAAGCCTGCACGGACAACGCGGGCGTACCGGTGACCTTCTCCACCACATCGTTCACACCCGCGAAGACGCCCTCTCGGTAGTCCTGAGCGACTTCAACCAGATGCTGTACCAAGGCTGGCGGAAACTTGTACTCCTGCGTCATTTTACGCTCGAACGCCTCGATCGATGCCGGTGCGTACTCGATTTTCGCGCCAAGCACCTCGCTCATGGCCGCTGCGATCTCGGTTTGATTCATCTCGACCGGGCCGTGAAGGCTGTAGATCTTACCCTCGTGTCCCGCCGGGTTGGCCAGGATATGGGCGATCACCCGCCCTTGGTCGTCAGTCGCGATTGGCGCGTGACGACCATTCTCGAAGGGAAACTCGATTTTTTTCTTGGCCCAGATCTCCTTGGCGAAGTGAGGGTACACGAGCCAGTCCGCAAAGAACGTGGGGCGCAGGTGCGTTGTGGGCACGCCCGACCAGTCGAAGACACGTTCGGAGATCCAGTGATCCTGTGCCAAATGACTCCTGGACTCACGCCGTGCGGAAATCTGCGACATGTTCACGATCGCCTTGACTCCAGCTTCCTTCGCTGCCTGGGCAAAATACGCTGCACCTTCGACAATTCCGGACGCCAGCGGATAAAGGAAATAGGCCGAACGGATTCCCTCCATCGCCGCGCGGATAGCATCGATATCGGTGAAATCACCAATCGCAACTTCAACCCCGCGCTCGCGCAGGACCGCAGCCCTCTCATCATCCGAGCGCACGTAAGCTCGCACGCGCTTGCCCATCTTGAGCAGCTCATCGATGGCCGCCCCACCCGTACGCCCGGTTGCACCGCTTACAAGAATTTCGGCTTCGCTCATGATTGTGGTCCTCTCAATTAGTAGAAGCATATGCTCCTATATGATTAAAAATAAGAGCACATGCCCCTATGCACTTAAATTAAGAGCATATGCTTGTACTGTCAACCCACTCCAACGACCGTTCGGCGGGTTGCGCCGTAAAGACAAGGCGCTGGCTGAAACCGAGGCTGTTCAGGCGGACGCCCGAACGACCACGGCACGGCCCAGGCCGCGCAATACGCTGAGCGAGGTCGAACGACAAGCGATCATGGAGCTGTGCAACCGCCCGGGCTACGCCGTAACGTGGCCGACCGCGAGTAACAGCCGCCAGTTCGCACCCACGGATCAACCGGAGAATGCATTACGCCTGGGTTTTGCCTCACTGGACCGCGATGAAATCCGCGAGGCCACGCGGCGTTTGGCGCAGGCGGCCCAAGCCATCGCCGGCTAGATGCCGTGCCCACTGGCTTGACCGTCCGCACCATCGCCAAGGAACAGCCAGAAGATTTCGTATACCATCTGCACAACTCATTGCGAACGATCAGAACCGTGGCCCTACCAAAACTCAACGCCCCCGACCTCGGCAACTCGCCTTCGACGTCGGAAATCATCACCCGCCATCTGCGCGACGCCATTGTCGCCGGGCATTTCGCCGAGGATGAGCCGATTCGCCAGGACGATATCGCCCGGCAGTTCAACGTCAGCAAGATTCCGGTGCGCGAGGCCCTCAAGCGCCTGGAAGCCGAAGGCCTGGTGATGTTCCAGCGCAATCGCGGGGCGATGGTCACCCGGGTGTCGGATGCGGAACTGGCGCAGATGTTCGAAGTGCGCATGCTGCTGGAAGACAAGGCGCTGCGCCTGGCGATTCCGAACATGACCGAAGAAACCTTCGCCCGTGCCGAACGCATCTGCCAGGAATTTATCGGTGAAGATGACGTCGGTCGCTGGGCCGAACTCAACTGGGAACTGCACGCCTGCCTCTACGAACCGGCGCAACGGCCGTTTCTGGTGGGTCTGATCCGCTCGGTCAACGACAAGCTGGAACGCTACCTGCGCATGCAGATGAGCCTTTCCGCCGGCAAGGAACGCGCCGACCACGAACACCGGGAGATTCTCGCGGCCTGCCGCGCCGGTGATGTGGATCGCGCGGTGACGCTGCTCGACGAGCATATCGCCGGTGTCTGCAAGACCCTGTTCGAGCATCTGCCCCACAGCCATTGACGGCATCGCGCACTGTGCTGATTTCGTCATCGGCACAGGCTAAAACTCTCAAGCCGCCGCCCCCCTCTGCAGGCCACTCTGTCCGTCACTTATCGGAATGGACGTGGCCCTCCCATGAAACGCATCAGCGTGATCGACTCCCACACCGGCGGCGAACCCACCCGCCTGGTGATCGCCGGTTTTCCTGACCTGGGCAACGGCAGCATGGCCGTGCGCCGGCAGCGGCTGGCCGAACAGCACGATCAGTGGCGCGCGGCCTGCGTGCTCGAACCACGGGGCAGTGATGTGCTGGTCGGCGCCCTGCTCTGTGAGCCGGTGGACCCGAGCGCCTGTGCCGGGGTGATTTTCTTCAACAACACCGGTTACCTCGGCATGTGCGGCCACGGCACCATCGGCCTGGTGGCCTCCCTGGCGCACCTGGGCAGGATCGGCCCCGGCACCCACAGCATCGAGACACCGGTGGGCACGGTGCAGGCGACCTTGCACGACGACCATTCGGTGAGCGTGCGCAACGTCCCGGCCTATCGTTACCAGAAAGCCCTGGCGCTGGAGGTGCCGGGTATCGGGGAGGTGGTTGGCGATATCGCCTGGGGCGGCAACTGGTTCTTCCTGATTGCCGAGCATGGCCTGGATATCGCCGGCGATAATCTCGATGCCCTGACCGCCTATACCTTCGCCGTCCAGCAAGCCCTGGAGGCCCAGGGTATTCGCGGTGAAGATGGCGGGCTGATCGATCATATCGAGCTGTTCGCCGATGACGCCCACGCTGACAGTCGCAACTTTGTCCTCTGTCCCGGCAAGGCTTACGACCGCTCCCCTTGCGGCACGGGCACCAGCGCCAAACTGGCGTGCCTGGCGGCCGACGACAAGTTGCAACCGGGGCAGATCTGGCGTCAGGCCAGTGTGATCGGCAGCGAGTTCGAGGGTTCCTACGAGCATCAGGGCGAGCGCATTGTGCCGACCATTCGTGGCCGCGCCTTTATCAGCGCCGAGGCCAGCCTGATCCTCGAACAGGACGACCCCTTCGCCTGGGGCATTCGCCCGTGAACGAGGGCCGGGTAGCCGATGTGATCGTGATCGGCGCCGGTATCATCGGCGCCGCCTGTGCCCAGGCACTGGCCCGGCGTGGCTTGCAGGTCCTGGTGCTCGACGCCGGCCTGCCCGGGGCGACGGCGGCGGGCATGGGCCACTTGCTGGTGCTCGACGACAACCCGGCCGAACTGGCCCTCAGCCAATACTCCCTGCAACGCTGGCGCGAAACGGCGCCGACGCTACCCGACGGCTGCGCCTACCGCAGCAACGGCACCCTGTGGCTGGCGGCCAATGCCGAAGAAATGGCCGTCGCCCAGGCTAAATACCTGAACTTGCAGGCCCAGGGCGTGGCCTGCGAGTTGATCGGCGGCAACGCCTTGCGCCAGTGCGAACCCGAATTGCGCGCTGGCCTGGAAGGCGGACTGCTGATCAATGGCGACGGCATTCTTTATGCCCCGGCGACGGCCCATTGGATGCTGGAAACCAGCAATATCCGCCAGCGTCGGGCGCGGGTCAGTGAAGTCGACGGCAACCGTGTGCGCCTCGACGACGGTCACTGGCTGCAGGCCGATGCGGTAATCCTGGCCAACGGCGTCCAGGCCAGCGAACTGTGCCCGGAATTGCCGATCGTGCCGAAAAAGGGCCACTTGCTGATCACCGACCGTTATCCCGGAAAAGTCACCCATACCCTGGTGGAACTCGGTTACGTCACCAGCGCCCACAATGCCAGCGGCCCTTCGGCGGCGTGCAATATCCAGCCGCGTCCCACCGGGCAATTGTTTATCGGCGCCTCACGGCAATTCGGTACCACCGACCCGCAGGTCGAAGGCTGGATGCTCGCCAAAATGCTCAAGCGCGCCATCGAGTACATGCCCGGGCTGGCGCAACTCAATGGCATCCGCGCCTGGACCGGCTTTCGCGCCGCCAGCCCCGACGGTTTGCCGCTGGTGGGCCAGCACCCGCAACGCCAGGGCTTGTGGCTGGCCGTCGGTCACGAAGGCCTGGGGGTGACAACGGCACCCGGCACCGCCGACCTGCTGGTGGCGCAATTGTTCGATGAGGCGCCGCCTTTGGCCGCACTGCCTTATCTGCCGCAACGTTTTCTCGGGGAGCCGGTTTATGCCTGAATTGCTGTTGGACGGCCATGTCCTGAGGGTTGCCGAAGGGACCAGCGTCGCCGCCGCCTTGGCGCTCGGCGGCGACGGTTGCAGCCGCACATCGGTCAGCGGCCAACGCCGCGCGCCCCTGTGCGGCATGGGCATTTGCCAGGAATGCCGGGTGAACATCGACGGTCGCCGTCGTCTGGCCTGCCAGACGCTGTGCCGTGACGGCATGCGCGTGGAGACTCAAGCATGAGCGAATACGCCGATCTGCTGATTATCGGTGCCGGCCCCGCCGGTATGGCCGCCGCCCTCGCCGCGGCGCCCAGCGGCGCACGCATCGTCATCCTCGACGACAACCCGCTGCCGGGCGGGCAGATCTGGCGCGACGGACCTCAGGCCACGTTGCCGAAGCAGGCCCACCGTCTGCGCGAGCAACTGGAGAACCACAGCAATATCCAACGCCATGCCAGCACCCGGGTGATTGCCTGCGCCGGTCCGAAACAGCTGCTGGTCGAAGACGATGAACGCGGCTGGGTGATTGCCTACGACAAACTGATCCTGTGTACCGGCGCGCGCGAATTGCTGCTGCCCTTCCCCGGCTGGACCCTGCCCGGCGTCACCGGTGTGGGCGGACTCCAGGCGTTGATCAAGGGCGGATTGCCGGTGCGGGAAGAGCGTCTGGTGATCGCCGGCAGCGGCCCCTTGCTGCTGGCCAGCGCCGCGACCGCCAGGCACAACGGCGCCCGGGTGCTGCGTATCGCCGAGCAGGCGAGCACAAGCGCCGTCGCCGGTTTCGCCGCGCAACTGCCGCGCTGGCCGGACAAACTGCTGCAATCGTTCAGCCTGTTCGACCACCACTATCGAACCGACAGCCATGTAATCGCCGCCCTGGGCACGGATCGCCTGGAAGGCGTGCGCCTGCAACAGCAGGGAAAAATCGTCGAGCTGGCCTGTGATCGGCTGGCCTGCGGTTTCGGCCTGATCCCCAACACCCAGCTCGGCCAGGCCCTGGGCTACGCCCTCGATGGCCAGGCCCTGGCAGTCGATACCTGGCAAGCCGGCAGCCGCGCCGATCATTACGCGGCGGGCGAATGCACCGGTTTCGGTGGCAGTGAGCTGGCCCTGGTCGAGGGCGCGATTGCCGGGCATGCGGCGGTCGGTGAACGTCCGCAGGCCCAGGCGTTGTGGCCGTTGCGGGCACGCTGGCAGGGCTTTGCCAAGGTCTTGAACCACACGTTCCGCCTCAAGCCGACACTCAAGTCACTGGCCCAACCCGACACCCTGGTGTGCCGCTGCGAAGATGTACCCTACTCCGCACTGGCAACACACCTCGACTGGCGCGAAGCCAAACTGGCCAGTCGCTGCGGCATGGGTGCCTGCCAGGGTCGGGTCTGCGGCGGTGCGGTGCAGCACCTGTTCGGCTGGCAACCTTCGGCACCGCGCCCGCCCTTCAGCCCGGCGCGGATCGAGACCTTGCTATGCCTGGACGACGCGCCGCCGGCCTGAATGCCGGCCCGGGGCTTCCGGGCCCGGCGCCGAGCCTCTATGATCCAGAAGATCGCCCCCAGGCTTCCAGCACCATGTATGCCTCGCTCAGCCACTTCAAACCCTGCGATCTGCCGACCCTGTTGAGCAGCTTGCAGCCGATTGCGCCGCTGCTCGATACCCTGTCGGACGTGGTGTTTTTCATCAAGGACAGCGAGGCCCGCTACGCCTTCGTCAACCAGACCCTGGCCCGGCGCTGCGGCTTCAAGGAGAGCGCCGAGCTGCTCGGGCGCACTGCCGACATGGTCTTTCCGGAACGCTTTGGCCCGCTCTACACCGCGCAGGATCGGCGGGTGCTGTCCAGCGGTCGCGAGCTGGCCGACCAACTTGAGCTGCACCTCTATTACGGCAACCAACCGATCTGGTGCCTGACCCACAAACTCGCGCTACTGGATACCCAAGGTCATATCGTCGGCCTCGCCGGGATCTCCCGGGATTTGCAACTGCCGCAATCCAGCCACCCGGCCTTCCCCAAACTCGCGGCGGTGGATGCCCATATCCGCAGCCACTTCGCCCGGCCCATCAGCCTGGCCGAACTGACGGCGATTGCCGGGTTCTCGGTGGCGCAACTGGAGCGCCACTGCAAGCGGGTATTCCAGCTCACCCCACGGCAGATGATTCACAAGGCACGCCTGGAAGAATCCTCGCGGCTGTTGCTGGACACCGACCTGCCGATCACCGAGATCGCCCTGCGCTGCGGTTACACCGACCACAGCGCCTTCAGCCGCCAGTTCCGCGCCCTGACCAGCCTGGCACCCAGCCAGTACCGCGACAGCCGTCGCTGATCATGGTGTTCCTTTAAAGGGCGCCAGCACGCAAACATGCTCCCTTCTGTAACACCCCCCACCCCCATAAAAACCGGCAATCGGTCCCTGGCCGCCTGACACCCCCTCTAACCCAAGGGCTAACGAAGAATTCAGGTTCTGACGTGGAAACAGGCACAGTCATTGCTAATCTAATATCGTATACGAAATTCATAATACGACAGCCAACACCACTCACCGATAACGAGGTCTCCATGAAAAATCCCGTTTTTGCCGCAGCGCTCAGTGTGGTTCTCAGTTCGTCCTTTATCGCCACGGCCCAGGCCGACAAGCTCGACGACATCATCGGTTCGGGCAAGCTGCGTTGCGCCGTGACCCTGGATTTCCCGCCGATGGGCTCCCGTGACGAGAGCAACAAGCCGGTGGGTTTCGACGTCGACTACTGCAATGACCTGGCAAAAGTCCTCGGGGTCGATGCCGAGATCGTCGAGACACCGTTCCCGGATCGGATCCCGGCACTGGTCTCGGGCCGTGCCGACGTGATCGTCGCCTCCACCTCCGACACCCTCGAACGGGCCAAGACCGTTGGCCTGTCCCTGCCCTACTTCGCCTTCCAGATGGTGGTCCTGACCCGCACCGACACCGGCATCAGCAAATACGAAGACCTCAAGGGCAAGCCGGTCGGCAACACCAGCGGCACCTTTGAAGCCCTCGCCCTGGAAAAAGACCAGAAGAGCTGGGGCACCGGCAGCTTCCGCGCCTACCAATCGCAGAACGACACCATCCTGGCCGTCGCCCAGGGCCATATCGACGCCACCGTCGTCACCAATACCGTGGCAGCCGCTACGCTCAAATCAGGCAAATACAAGAACCTCAAGGTCGCCGGCAACGCGCCGTACGTGATCGACTACGTCTCGCTGGGGGCCAAGCGTAACGAGTACGGCCTGATCAACTACCTCAACCTGTTTATCAACCAACAGGTGCGTACCGGACGTTACAAGGAGCTGTTCGTCAAATGGGTCGGGACCGAGATTCCGCCGACCGACCTGACCGTGCCCCACGTCTACTACTGAGGAAACCTGAATGCCCAGCACGCCCACTTCCCTGCCAGGACGTAGCCTGGTCGAAGGAGCCGCCCAAGGCCCCTTGCTGTTCGCCGACGTCGGCCTGAGTTTCTGGGGCGGAGTCGATCCGTTCAGTGGCGAGGTGATCGATCGCCATCACCCCTTGAGTGGCGAACACCTGGCCGGCCGCGTGCTGGCGCTACCCAGCGGCCGCGGTTCCTGTACCGGCAGCAGCGTCATGATGGAGTTGATCAGCAATGGTCATGCGCCGGCAGCGCTGGTATTGGCCGAACCGGATGAAATCCTGACTCTCGGCGTGCTGGTGGCCCAGGTGATTTTCGAGCGTTCCCTGCCGGTGCTGTGCATCGGCCGGGAGGCCTTCGCCGCCTTGCGCGGCCAGGCCTTTGCCCGGGTAGAAGGCAGCCGCCTGACGCTCTTCGACGAGACACCCGCCGATCACTGGCAGGCACCGATCACACCGGTGCAGGCACAACCTGCGGCAAACCGCGTCGCCTTCAGTGAACACGATCTGGCCCTGCTTGACGGCCAATACGGCAAGGCCGCCCAGGTGGCCATGCAGATCATCCTGCAAATGGCCGAACTGCAAGGTGCACCCGCCTTGCTGGACGTGACCCAGGCGCATATCGACGGCTGCATCTATACGGGCCCGGCGAGCCTGCGCTTTGCCGAACAACTGGTGCAATGGGGCGCGCGCGTTCGCGTCCCGACCACCCTCAATTCCATTTCCGTGGACCAGCGCCGCTGGCGCGAGTTGGGCGTCGATCCGGCTCTCGGCGTACCCGCCAGTGCCCTGGGCGATGCCTATATGGCGATGGGCGCGCAGCTCAGCTTCACCTGTGCGCCCTACCTGCTCGACAGCGCGCCGAAGGCCGGCGAACAGATCGTCTGGGCCGAATCCAACGCCGTGGTCTACGCCAACAGCGTGCTCGGCGCCCGAACCCAGAAGTACCCGGACTACCTGGATATCTGCATTGCCCTGACCGGTCGCGCGCCGTTGATCGGTTGCCATCTGGACGCCCAGCGCAAGGCCCGGCTGCAAATCGAACTGCCCGCCCTGGGTGAGTTGGACGACTCGTTCTATCCGCTGCTCGGTTATCACATCGGTGCCCTGTCCGGCAGCCGGATTCCCCTGGTGCTCGGGTTGGAACAGCGCCAACCAAGCCTCGACGACCTGAAAGCCTTCGGCGCGGCCTTCGCCACCACCTCCGCGGCGCCGCTGTTTCATATCGCCGGGGTGACCCCGGAAGCACTCGATCCGACCCAGGTGCTGGAACCGGATGTTGTGCTGCTGGTGGAAAAAATCCGTCTGCCAGACCTGCTGCTGAGCTGGCGTGAACTCAACAGTGCCCGCGACCCGCGTGTGGAGGTGGTGTCCCTGGGCAACCCGCATTTTTCCCTCAGCGAATTTGCCCATCTGGCCCGTCTGTGCCGGGGTCGGCACAAGCACCCCGACGTGGTCCTGGCCATCACTTGCGGGCGCGCGGTACTGGAACAGGCCCGCGCCGCCGGGCATATCGCGGCGATCGAAGCCTTCGGCGCGACCCTGGTCACCGACACCTGCTGGTGCATGCTCGGCGAACCGGTGATCCCACCGGCCGCCACCACCTTGATGACCAACTCGGGCAAGTACGCCCACTACGCCCCCGGCCTGGTGGGGCGCAAAGTGCACTTCGCCAGCCTGGCCGAATGCGTCGACGCCGCCTGCACCGCCAACGCCAGCGGGCGCTTGCCGGCCTGGCTGGCACCGGCCGTCCCACAGGAGACTCCCGCGCATGTTTGACTACACCTTCCAATGGCGCGCGGCCCTACGCGCCTTGCCGGATATGCTCAACGGCGCCCTGGTCACCTTCGAGACCGCCGCCCTGTCGATGATCTTCGGCGTGCTGATCGCCCTGGCCCTGACGGTGATGCGCGAAACCAGAAATCCGTTGCTGCGTGGCATCGGTAACGGCTGGGTATCGATTGCCCGCAACACCCCGTCGCTGTTCCAGATCTACATCCTCTACTTCGGCCTCGGCTCGCTGGATCTGCATGTCAGTTCATGGTTCGCCCTGCTGGCCGGGATCACCTTCAACAACGCCGGTTATCTCGCGGAAAACTTTCGCGGCGGCCTCAAGGCGGTGCCCGATACCCAAGTGCGCGCCGCACGGTCACTGGGCATGAGCGCCTTCCAGGCCTACCGGATGATCATCGTCCCGCAGTTGCTGCGCATCGTCTTCTATCCGCTGAGCAATCAGATGGTCTGGGCGGTGCTGATGACCTCCCTGGGGGTGGTGGTCGGCCTGAACAATGACCTTACCGGGGTGACCCAGGAGTACAACGTCAAGACCTTCCGCACCTTCGAGTTCTTCGCCATTGCAGCGGTGCTGTATTACCTGATTGCCAAGGCGATCGTCGCGGCAGCCCGGCTGATGGCCTGGCGACTGTTCCGCTACTGAGGAGGTGACCATGTTTTCCACCAGCTTTTCCTGGAATGACCTGCTGTTCCTGCTCAACGGCGCCTGGGTCACCCTGCAACTGACCTTCTGGGCGATCCTCCTCGGATCTGCCGCCGGGCTGCTGTTCGGCCTGCTGCGGGCGCTGTTGCCCCGCGCCAGCCTGCCCCTGGCCTGGGTGCTGGACGCGTTTCGCAGCGTGCCGTTGCTGATCCAGTTCGTCCTGTTCAATTCGCTGAAAAGCATCGTCGGCCTGAATATCAGCGCCTTCAGCGTCGGCTGCATCGTGCTCGGAGTCTACACCGCCGCGTACTTCACCGAGATCGTCCGCGGTGGCGTGCTCTCGGTGCCCCTCACCCTGCGCCGGGCCAGTCGCTCCCTGGGTCTGAGCTTTCTGCAGGACCTGCGCTGGATCGTCCTGCCGATGGCCACGCGGGTGGCCTTCCCCGGCTGGCTGAACCTGGTGCTCGGGGTGATGAAAGACACCGCGCTGGTGATGTGGATCGGCATCGTCGAACTGCTGCGCGCCTCGCAAACCATCGTCACGCGCATCCAGGAACCGCTGCTGGTGCTGTGCATCGCGGGCCTTATCTACTACGTCATGAGCCTGGTGGTCGCTCGCCTCGGCGCTCGTCTGGAAAGAAGGTGGCAAGAAAATGATTGAGATCGACAACGTACACAAATCCTTCGGCGACCTGGAAGTGGTCAAGGGCGTCAGCCTGACGGTGAACAAGGGCGAGGTGGTGTCGATCATCGGCGGCTCAGGCTCCGGCAAGTCGACCCTGCTGATGTGCATCAACGGCCTGGAATCGATTCACAAGGGCAGCGTGCGCGTCGACGGCATCGAGGTCCATGACAAGGCCACCGACCTCAACCGCCTGCGGCAGAAGATCGGCATTGTGTTCCAGCAGTGGAACGCCTTCCCGCACCTCACCGTGCTGGAAAACGTGATGCTGGCGCCGCGCAAGGTGCTCGGTAAAAGCAAGCAGGAGGCCGAGGAGCTGGCGGTCCGGCAACTGACCCACGTGGGCCTGAGCGACAAGCTCAAGACCTTTCCCGGCAAGCTCTCCGGCGGCCAGCAACAGCGCATGGCGATTGCCCGGGCCCTGGCCATGTCGCCGGACTACATGCTGTTCGACGAAGCCACCTCGGCCCTTGATCCGCAGTTGGTGGGTGAAGTGCTGGACACCATGCGCATGCTCGCCGAAGACGGCATGACCATGGTCCTGGTGACCCATGAAATCCGCTTTGCCCGCGATGTGTCCGATCGCGTGGCGTTCTTTCGCAACGGCCTGGTGCACGAGATCGGCGCGCCCGACCAGGTCATCGGCAACCCCGTGCAGCCGGAAACGGCGGCGTTCCTCAAGTCCGTGAAATAAACATGATCCCTGAATAAAACACGCTCCTGTAGGAGCCGGCTTGCTGGCGATGAACGTCGCCACACCGCGATCGGTCTGATGCCCCGCGTTATCGTTGACGACCATCGCCAGCAAGCCAGCTTCTACAAGGTCCGCGAACAGTCACAGGAGGAGTTTGCAATGCGTTCTTCAAAAATCGTTCATGTGGTCAACTGCCACGCCGAAGGTGAAGTCGGCGATGTGATTGTCGGCGGCGTAGCCCCGCCGCCCGGGGCCACCGTGTGGGAACAGTCGCGCTGGATCGCCGAGGATGAAACCCTGCGCAACTTCGTCCTCAACGAACCCCGTGGCGGGGTGTTCCGCCACGTCAACCTGCTGGTGCCGGCCAAGGACCCGCGGGCGCAGATGGCCTGGATCATCATGGAACCGGCCGATACCCCGCCGATGTCCGGGTCCAACTCGCTGTGCGTGGCCACCGTGCTACTCGACAGCGGCATCCTGCCGATGACCGAACCCCAGACCCGACTGGTGCTCGAAGCGCCAGGCGGATTGATCGAAGCCGTGGCCGAGTGCAGGGACGGCAAGGTCCAGCGGGTGGAAATCAAGAACGTGCCGTCGTTCGCCGACCGCCTCGACGCCTGGATCGAAGTCGAGGGCCTGGGCTCGATCCAGGTCGACACCGCCTATGGCGGCGACAGTTTCGCCATCGTCGATGCCCAGCGCCTGGGGTTCGCCATCCGTCCCGATGAAGCCAAGGACATGGTCGAGACCGGCCTGAAGATCACCCGCGCCGCCAACGAACAACTGGGCTTCGTCCACCCGCTGAACCCGGACTGGTCGCATATCTCCTTCTGCCAGATCGCCGCGCCGGTGGTCTACGAGAACGGCGTCGCCACCGGGGCCAACGCCGTGGTGATCCGCCCCGGCAAGATCGACCGCTCGCCCTGTGGCACCGGGTGCTCGGCACGTATGGCGGTGTTGCAGGCCAAGGGCGTGCTGCAGGTCGGCGAGCGTTTTATCGGGCGTTCGATCATCGGTTCGGAGTTCCACTGCCGCATCGATTCCCTGACCGAACTGGCCGGGCGCGCGGCAATCTACCCGTGCCTGTCCGGGCGGGCCTGGATCACCGGCACCCATCAATTGCTGCTCGACCCCGCCGATCCCTGGCCACAAGGCTACCGGTTGTCGGACACCTGGCCCGGCGCCTGAGCGCCAACGCCACCGCTAGACGGCTGATAGAGAAAAACCGGGATGCCCTGACGGCGTCCGACGAAAAAACACTGGTCTAATTTTTTCACTTAAAATATCGTATACGAAATACGTTAATCCACTGGAGAGCATCATGAGCAAACGCATCAACTGGAGCGGCGTCTTCCCGGCGGTCACCACCCAATTCAACGACGACTTCACCATCAACCTGGAAAAGACCCACCAGGTGATTTCCAACGTCATTCGTGACGGCGTCTCGGGCCTGGTGGTCTGTGGTTCGGTGGGGGAAAACACCTCCCTGACCGCCGAAGAGAAAATCGCCGTGACCGAAGTCGCGGTGGACGCCTCCCGTGGGCGCGTGCCGGTGATCTGCGGCGTGGCCGAGTTCACCAGCGTGCAAGCGGCCAAGGTGGCCAACGCGGTACGCAAGGTCGGCGTTGATGGCGTGATGCTGATGCCGGCGCTGGTCTATGGCTCCAAGCCCTTCGAGACCGCCGAGCACTACCGCTACGTGGCCAAGAACGCCGATGTGCCGTTGATGGTCTACAACAACCCGCCGATCTACAAAAACGACGTGACCCCGGACATCCTGATTTCCCTGGCCGACTGCGACAACGTGGTGTGCTTCAAGGATTCCTCCGGCGACACCCGGCGTTTTATCGACGTACGCAATGAAGTCGGCGACCGTTTTGTGCTGTTCGCAGGCTTGGACGATGTGGTGCTGGAAAGTATCGCGGTGGGGGCCGAGGGCTGGGTCTCGGGTATGTCCAACGTGTTCCCGATCGAAGGCGAAACCATCTTCCGCCTGGCCAAGGCCGGGCGCTTTGCCGAAGCCATGCCGATCTACGAATGGCTGATGCCGATCCTGCACCTCGACGCCCGTGCCGACCTGGTGCAGTGCATCAAGTTGTGCGAAGCCATCGCCGGTCGCGGCAGCGCCCTGACCCGTCCGCCCCGCCTGGCCTTGCCGGAAGCCGACCGAGTGTTCGTCGAGCAGATCATGGCCAAGGCAATGGCCAATCGTCCGTCGTTGCCGGACGTGGGTCTCTGAGTTGTCCTGACAGGAGTTTTCCATGTCCGAGATCATCGGCCACAACTACATCGGCGGTGCGCGCAGCGCCGCCGGCACTATCACCCTGCACAGCCATGACGCCAGCAGCGGTGAGCCCCTGCCCTTCGTCTTCACCCAGGCCACGGCTGCTGAAGTAGATGCCGCCGCCCAGGCTGCTGCATCTGCCTACCCGGCCTTTCGTGCGCTGTCAGCCAACCGGCGTGCGGAGTTTCTCGAAGCCATCGCCGCGCAACTGGACGCCCTGGATGATGACTTCATCACCCTGGTCACCCGCGAGACCGCCCTGCCCACCGGCCGTATCCAGGGCGAACGCGCCCGCACCAGCGGCCAGATGCGCCTGTTCGCGCAAGTCCTGCGCCGGGGCGATTTCTACGGCGCGCGCATCGACCGCGCATTGCCCGAACGCCAGCCACTACCAAGGGTCGACCTGCGCCAGTACCGAATCGGCGTCGGCCCGGTCGCGGTGTTCGGCGCAAGCAATTTCCCACTGGCGTTCTCCACCGCCGGTGGCGATACCGCGGCCGCGTTAGCCGCGGGCTGCCCGGTGGTGTTCAAGGCCCACAGTGGGCATATGGCGACGGCGGAACGGGTGGCCGATGCGATCATCCGCGCCGCCGAGCAAACCGGCATGCCCAAGGGCGTGTTCAACATGATCTACGGCGCCGGGGTCGGTGAAGCCCTGGTCAAGCACCCGGCGATTCAGGCCGTCGGTTTCACCGGCTCCCTGACCGGGGGACGCGCGCTCTGCGACATGGCCGCCGCACGACCCCAGCCGATTCCGGTGTTCGCCGAAATGAGCAGCATCAATCCGGTGCTGGTGTTGCCCGAAGCCTTGCAATTGCGCGGCGAAAAGATCGCCAGTGAACTGGTGGCTTCAGTAGTGCAAGGTTGCGGTCAGTTCTGTACCAAACCGGGCCTGGTGATCGGCATCGCCTCGCCAAGGTTCACGGCGTTCACCGCGCTGCTCAGTGCCTTGATGAACGAACAACCGGCGCAAACCATGCTCAACGCCGGCACGCTGCGCAGCTACGGTAACGGTGTGCAGGCCCTGCTCGATCATTCAGGCGTCAGCCATCTGGCCGGTAAGCCACAGCAGGGCAATCAGGCACAGCCGCAACTGTTCAAGGCCGATGTCCGTCTGCTGCTCAATGGCGATCCGCTGTTACAGGAAGAGGTCTTCGGCCCGACCACGGTCATCATTGAAGTGGCCGACAACGCCGAGCTGCAACAGGCGCTACAGGGCTTGCACGGTCAACTCACGGCCACCCTGATTGCCGAGGCCGGCGATCTGCAACGTTATGGCGAGCTGCTGCCGCTGCTGGAGCAAAAGGTCGGGAGGGTGTTGTTCAACGGCTATCCGACCGGTGTCGAAGTCGGTGATGCGATGGTCCATGGCGGGCCTTATCCGGCCACCTCCGATGCCCGCGGCACTTCAGTCGGCAGCCTGGCCATCGAGCGTTTCCTGCGCCCGGTGTGCTACCAGAACTGCCCGGATGCCTTGTTGCCCGAAGCGCTGCAAAACGCCAACCCACTGGGCATCAATCGCCTGGTCGATGGACACAGCCAACGCACACCGCTGTAAAAACCGGGCACCATCGGCTGGATCGATGGTGCCCTGATTCATTCAGGCCAGCAGCGCTTTCAGATCGTTGTACAGTGCCTCGGGAATCTGCACACCCTCCACCAGACTGCGCGCACGCGCCTCATAACGCCGTTGCGACGGCAAGCGTGCGCCCTGCCCCTCAATGCTTTCGAACACCGCTTCGGCACGGGCCAGATGCTGCTCGGTGGCCGCGCCGAGAAAACGCTGCGGATCGAAGGCGATAAGCAGTTCGCCGTGGTACGGCGACGACTTGCTGCCTGCGTCATAGGTCAGGGATTCGGCACTGGTCAAATCACCGATCAACGGCCCGGCGATCAACTCCACCATGGCCGCCAACGCCGAGCCCTTGTGCCCGCCGAACGTCAGCATCGCGCCGCTATCGAGCACCACATTGGCATCGGTACTCGGCTGCCCTTGGGCGTCCACGCCCCAGCCTTCGGGAATGGCCTTGCCGGCACGCCGATGCAGCTCGATCTCACCACGGGCAATCGCACTGGTGGCGAAATCGAAGACAAAGGGATTGTTACCGGCCCGCGGCCAACCGAAGGCGATGGGGTTGGTGCCGAACACCGGCTGACTCCCACCGGCCGGTGCGACCCAGGCATGGCTGGGCGTGCAGGCCAGCGCGACCAGGCCGGCAGCGGTCAGCTGCTCGATCTCGACCCAGAGCGCGGAGAAATGCACACAGCGATTAATAGCCAGGGCCGCGATCCCGTTGGCCCGGGTTTTCTCTTGCAGCAGCGGCAGGCCCGCCTGGAACGCCAACTGCGAGAAACCACCCGCCGCATCGACACGCACAATGGACGGCGCCTGATCGATGACCTGCGGCTCGGCATCGGCGGCCACCTTGCCGTTCCTCAGTGAATTCACACAGCCCAGCACCCGATACAGGCCATGGGAGGCACAGCCATCGCGCTCGCCGGCAATCACCGTGTCGGTCACCGCCTGGGCGTGGGCGAGGTTGAAACCGTTGTGCAGCAGGATCGATTCGGCCAGCTCGCGAGCTTCAGCCAGGGACAGTCGGATCATAATCAGCTCCTTGAACAGACTGTCCAGACTGGTCCATTCCAGGGCTCGCGGCTTGATCGCTTTAGGCGGGATCGGTGACGAATTCGGCACACCCTTGTGGCTCGACAGAGACCGTATTGCCCAGCCATCGAAACATTCTGTAACCCCCTCGATTTGGCAGGCGCGGCGCCAGCACGTTCAATGAGCGTTTTCTGCAAGGAGCAGGCTATGCCTACCGAACAAATCATTCTGATGGCCATCTTTGGCATTGTTGTCATTGCCTGGGGTATCAGGCTGGACATGAAGAACCACAAGAAGGAAAAAGCCGCGCGGCAGGCCCAGGGCAATAACGGGGCTTGATCGGGTGGTCGGCGTCTCATCTGGCCGGCCGCCCCTGCTCAAAAAACAAAGCCCAGCATCAAGCCGGGCTTTTTTATGGTGTTGGCCTCAGCCTTTTGGAGGCGCCTTGAGGCTATCCAATCGACCGCTTTCCAGCAAAGCCTTGTACTTCAACGCATCCGCTTCACTGTGATAAACGCCGACCAGCACATCGCCCTGGTAGACATCCCACATCCGGACGCCCGCGTTATTGGCATCATGGGACATGTGATCCTCATCGCGTTCTTTGACGGTAATGACCATTGGCACATCCTCTGGGTTGAGGCAGGTAAGGTATTTTTTACTCCTGTTGTTTCCAAGATTCCATACTCAACGCCTTGGAAACGGGGGTCGCTTTATGGGCTTGTGGACTCAACCATTCGGAGGGTTGCCCAACGCTGACGATAGCTGATTGGAGGGAGACGCGCCCTCCAGCAAGGCATCCACCACCGCACGCGCCACCTCCACCGAATGCAGCATGCCCCAGAACAACGCCCGCTCGACCGGGTTGGTGTGCAGGCTGATTTCGTCGCCGTTGAGTTCCGCCGTTTCGAGCAGATTGGAAACGTAGACCAGGGCGTCCTGGGCGGTGATGCCGGGTTGGATGGCGAATAGCGTGGGTTTGTAGAGAGATTCGGGGGTGACGGGTTTGGAGCTGGTGAATGCCAGGGTGTCGAGCAAACGGGGGGTGTTTGCCGGGGCTGGCTCGGACTCGTTGAATGGCGAATCAGAGAGTTTGCGCAGGTACAGGCTTCTGTCGGCGGTACTGAGGGTTTTGCTAACAATCGGCGGATCGGGGGTGATCTTCTTAGTCATGGGGACGCTCCTTTTCATGAATGGAAGTTCGTCACCCACGCTGCAAAACGAAAGGTGGCGAGCCGTACACAGGTTTGCAGACCGGGAAAAGGAACCGGCAGGCCGAAGCCTCCTGCGCACAGCTCGCCATAACACGAGCGTAAAAATGCCGCTTACGCGGCGCTGTGCGCCTTTTCGAGCCGGGCTGCAAAACCCGCGTCGCTGAATTTGCAGCGACACTTGAACAGTAGCCCCGACGTTTGGCGCACGCAATATTCTCCCATGCCTGAAACGTGTGGGAAATATGAGTTTTTTTGGAAGGTAATTTCGCGTGTTGATTGGGGGGAGAACCAGACGGGCTTTCCCGAACAAGAAAAAATGCGCTATAGGGAACTCGCCCGCGAGAAGCTGCAACGCTCTCCCCCGCCCACTCACCGTACGCAACTGACACTGGCCTATGAAACGTCCTGTCCAGATCGAACCTGCCCACCCAATTCGGGTAGTAGCCAGCCAGCGGCGCTGGTAGGCCTTGGCCGTCAGTCGAGCGTGTGCTGTTGGTATGAAATTGAGTGATTTACGCGGCGTCGCCGCAGTGACTTAAATTCTGCAGTTTTTAAAATAATAAATTCCCCAAATCCCAGTAGAAAGTTTCAAGTGGTTGGTGTTAACGAGTTCAGCTTGTACCACATCTTTTTGCACCACAATGACATCAGAATGCCCGTGGCAATCGACACCAGTGGTATGCTTGAAGCAACGCCCAGTGTTGGAAACACCAACAGTATTTGCGAGTCGTTACCGCCGAGCATCATCGAAGCCCCAATCCCCATCAAAATACCTGCCAACAAATGAACACCAGCCTTTGATGGGGCAAAGGCCTCGAAACGGAACGTTTTCCTGTACAGGGTAAAACTCAGCATGCCTGCCAGTAACATAACAAACACCGCAATACGCCGGGCGCTGATTGCCATATCGGCTTGCCAGAACATCTGCGAAACGTTGTAAAAGAACACACTAGGTGTCCATAACGGCTCGAACGTATAGAGCGCACTCGTCAATGCACCGAGCAGCATACTGGAGAGCACCAGGTGTTTATTACCATGCACGGCGGCCAAAAATATCAGCACCAGCGCCACTACACCGATCAACAGCCAGTAATGACGGCTGGAAATTTCCGGCATCAGAAGGGTTTTCTGTTCGGGCATCATGTGCAGGTAATACCAGAGCACGATCCCCAGCACCCAGCCGATCATCGTGAACAGTTTATTGAAATTGCCGCTGGCAAATCTGGTCAGTGTGCCGACGCTGCAACCGTTGTTCAGTACCGATGCCACCCCGAACAACAGGCCTCCCGCAATCAGTAAAGGATAGGAAATACCAGGCGAGTACAGCGGCAGGCTGACCTCAGAGAAACGATAGAGCGGGGCCAGCATCAACCCGAACAATCCACACGATGTCAGTGCCACAAACAACGTCGGGCGACCAGCCAGCAATTGTTCGCACGCTTTGACAAGACACATACCCATTCGCTGCGAAACCCAGCCGATCAGGAACGCTAATACCAACGCCATCAGTAAAGAGAAAACCATGTTCGTGCGCCACTGCTGATTTGGATGGACCGGGCCTCAGTAGGCATTAGCGTAGCTCTCGATCAGGCGACCTGTGTATCTGACACGGAAAAGTGGGACCGGGCGTGCCAGAAGCCGTCAGATGCGGAATTTCACGTTTCTGATCTGAGGTTCTGGCGGTCACTCAGGGATGGACCGCCATGCGAGCAGCCTGGCAGAACTGGTTTATTTGGAACGTCTTACCAATTTGAACCGCCAACAGACAGATCAGCGTCGGCCGGGTCGTTGACGCTCACTGCGCCAGTATTACCGTCGTGGCTGATGTACGGGCAGTTCCCTGTCGGTGGAACTGGAAAATTCTGGTCGTTGCTGTAGTCAAATATCCTGTTTTGTCCAAGGTGGTCCGTAATTCTCCAGGTTCCCTTAATCACGCCTTCGTCGGACGTGTACTGGATTTGCGCCGTAGAGTTCGGTGGTAAAATCCATGGCCCGTTTTGAGACTGACCCGAGCCGTCGCCGGAGAACCAAACGTTACCAAATTGATTACCTGCACTGCCATCGGTCACGATTTCAAATGTCCAGCTTGCATCAGATTGGTTGTAGATATGGCGGTCTGTCATGTTAGTTCCTTCTTGGGGGCGGGATCAGTTGACCACTACACGCATCACTGAGGTTCATTGCTTCCATAATGCCGTTTGGCCACCCGAGAGCTTAGCAGCACGTGCGTAGGGGGGCTCTATCTTCGTTCACGCCTCCGGTAGCGGCGTCTCTCATATGGCATGGGCGAACCGCATCTGAAGACAAGAACGGCATCATTGGGGAGCCTGCAGAATTCAGAAAAATAACAAATCCCCCCCCTTTAGACATTGACTGATCGTTAAGACCCCCAAGCAGCACAGGGCAAAAAGCCTGAGAGACTGAGTGCTTTGTCGTTGATCAGTTGGCATCACTCAACGAAGTTTTAACGATGCTATTGTCAGCAAGTACGGTTCTGAAAAATCCAACCGTACTTCCCAAAATAGAAGCTCCTACCCTTTTGCTATATAAAAAAGCATTACCCACGTCATGCCAATAGTAGAACAAGCAGCCCCCATCAAGACACTGGCGATCTTTCTTATGCCCGCAAAACCGCTAGTTGAAATAAGCTTTGCTATCAGACCTACACTTCCCCCCACCGCTACAACCTGACGAAAATGGTCTATGGACATCGTCAGGGGATCATATTGCTTACGCAAGAAAAAGCCCGCAAAAACAATCCCAAGAATCACTGACAGCAAGATATATTTCCCGCCGAGTACTGATTTTTTCTCATCCATCTGTGCCCGTCCCAAACCTCTAGTCAGATCATCAACCCACCCCCTTCCTGGCCCGCCCTGCTCCTCGGCATAGGGAAACGTGGGACATATTTATTTTACGCAGAATCCGACCTCGGCTAACCGCAGCCTCACCACAGGAGGACTCCAACCAAAAGCCGATGTCCAGGGTAAAAAATAAATCCGTCAGCTTTTCACGCAGTCACCTTTTCACGCAGACTAAAAAGCCCGCGAACAAGGATGCGTCAGGGGAGTGTCAATTCGCGGATTTGGAGTCCAACTCAGCAATCGCGCCGCCGGCCATTAGATGCAATTTCTCGCTCAACCTTCATGACCACCACCATTGAGCCCCAAACCCGGCGCTTTCACTTCAGAGATGTGTCACTCATCCGCCCAATTTGCTGGCAAGCATTTCCCGCACCGCACCGACCAAATGAGCCTCGCCAGCACGCGCAGGTAACAGGCTGAACTCAACGTCGGGCAAAGGCGGTAACGGGAAGGCCGGCCGGCAAATCTCTGCGCCCATCGGCACCGCCGAGCTATTCAGGCAAGCGACGCCCAGCCCTGCCATCAGTGCTGATTGCAGCCCTGCCACTCCGGACGCGGAATGGGCAATCACATACGGCACGTTGTGTGCCTCCAGCGTCTCTCGGGTGAGGCGTTGGAGGCTGCATCCCTGTGGCAGCACCAAAAGTGGCAACGCGTTATCTTCTTCGTTTCTCGGCTCAAACCCCGAAGCAGATACCCAATGCAACGCTTCCCGACGCACCGGGATGCCCTCGGGAAGGCTGCGGCCATCGAGTATGCGCATTGAAAGGCCGATATCGAAGTCACCCGTATCTGCCCCGCTTTCTATTTGCAGACTCTTTCGCACCGACACATGCAGTCGAAGGCGTGGATAGTTCAGGCGCAGTTGCTTCAACAACTCGGCAATCGAGCCAGGCAAAAAGTAGTCGGTGATCGCCAATCTCAATTCGCCGGCAAACGTCACTCCGCGCACGTCTTCAAGGGCGCGATCACTCAAGGCCAGCAGTTCTCGTGCATGCACCATCAAGCGCTCCCCGGCCGGCGTAGGCCGGACACCCTTTTTTCCCCGTTCCAGCAGCGTTACCCCGGTGAACGCTTCGAGCTTGCGCAATTGCTCGCTCAACGCTGATTGCGACCGACACAGGTGCGGCGCGGCCTCCGATAGACTGCCGGCTTCCATGGCAACGGTAAAAGATCGCAAGAGATCAAGGTCAAAGGGGCGCATGCTCATCCTGCTGTTTTCCCGATAGATAGATGCATATCTTCCGGCTTTTCAGCAGCAACGCAACTTCTTACTCTGCGCTGGACATTCATTACCCGCAAAGGAGTTCAACATGCCCGGTATAACACTCAAGATTTCTGGCGAGCCGAACCTTGAACTGGTCCACAGCATCGTCCCCAAAATCACCACTCTGACCTGTGAATTACTGGAAAAGCGACCGGAACAGACCCTGGTGATGGTGCAGTTCCTGCCTCATGAACAGTGGTTTATCGACAGCCGTTCGCTGGCCGAACAAGGACGCAACTCGTTCCGCCTGGAAGTCACTATCACGGATGAAACCAATACCAAGGCCCAGAAAGCGCGCTACCACCATGAGGCTTTCGAATTGCTGGCCAAAGAAATAGGCAATGTTCACCCTCACTCAAACATCCATGTGATCGACTGCCGTGCCAGTGCCTACGGCTATGGTGGTTTGAGCCAGGAGTACAGGCTCCACCACCCTTGACCCCCCTGTTCATCGTGACCGGCGCAGTTCGAGCTTACATGGGTATCGATACCTGTCTGATGACTTCAGTGGGATGACCTCCATGGGTCGGGAGCGGCCGGTCACGACAGGACCGCTATCGCCCCTTAGCTGCCGGTCGCGAAATGCAGTAATCGGCCGATTCTGTTGAAAAAGTCGGTTTCGGTTTTCACGGCAGAAAAATACGCGTCTGAGATTGAAATCCGTGTCTTGAGCAGCGGGTGCAGGACTCAGATTTCACGTAGCAGCGTGCAAAAATGACGTTTTCACCGCTCAATACATGGACCGTCGGCCCTGGTCAACTTTTTCAACAGAATCGGCCAAAAACAGTCATTCGCATTGTCACAAAATCCAAGGCGATATAATTCGCACCAATAGATCGCTCTCACTCCAACCCACCTGATGCAACCCAACGATCGGCCACACGTTGCATGTATGAATCATAGTCTTCTGTAAATACCGCCTGCTCGTTAAAAGTTCCCTTCTCAAAAAATGTGCGCACTGCTTGCTGCGCGATATCTATACCGTACTTGTCGTCGATACTTAGTAGGTATTTCGATACATAGACACGGCAGATTGTCAATATGAGCACGGAGATGGCACCAGCGACTCGAAGTGCGTCTTCAAATTTTTCTGCTGAATCGAACCGCACGCTGGCGCTATGAGCCACTGCGTTTCTCTGTATGTTGAACAATTTAAGGCGAGAAAAAATTTCTTCGCTGGCATCTATTGGATACATCTCGAACGTACAAAGGAAGTTTTTTAGCTTGGCCAGTGCAGAGTCGTTCCCTAGGTTTGGAATTCGCGCTAGCAAATCTTGTACGATGGCTGGATCTTCTCCTGCCTCAATCAGATGCTTTTCAAACGCCTTAGAGGCATCTTTGACACGTAACTTTACCTCTTTAGTGAAACGCGACCCGCCTGATTTGTTGTGCCAACCACTAACCAGTCTATCCAGAGCTGACGCTCCAAGGCTCATTTTGATCAGTAAGTTCGAATTCGTCATAGCTGTGCAAGCAGCATCCATGGCTTCGCCAACGCCCAATTCACTTAGACCCGCAAGCGCAGACCAATTTATGTTTGGATGGTAAAAATAATTTCCACTCACCACACTCTGGGCAGGTGTCAATGGAAGAAAAGGTTTGGCGTCATTCCCCACAACAACATGTCGTCCTGTCAGAAATGAAAGTATCAATGCAAGGTCGTAGGCACCGTTGAGTACTGGAATATCGGGAAACAGAACAGAGGATAAACCCAACCCCTGATGCTCTTCAACGGTCGCTGTTGGGCTCCAGCTCCCTGGGTTCGCAGGCAGAGTGGTAACAATGTTCTGTATTTCGCCACATTCATCGATTTCAGTGCTATAGGTAGTTCTAACCCCTCGAACGAATGCCTCGTCCATAGCTGGATTTTTCTCAATGTGAATGCGATAAGGCCCGAAAGGAATTTCTCGCGTAGTAGAGATGCCATGTTCGAAGTTAAAAATCTCCTGCAACCCAGCCTGCATTTTATCCATGCTTTCTATTAATCCTAAATCGACATACACAGTACCGCACTCATAAATACACGTAGCTAATTTGGCACGCTACATCGCAGTCGCGATGGAAAGTCGGGCGAAACCGGCATATTTCAAGAGCATATACATGAGTCAAATGGCTCATGTCAAAGGCATTAGTTCTGGCGAATGTCAGCTTGTGGCCAACGTCGGCATCGGGTCGACTGGGGTTTGTCACCACCGGCGACACCCTACCCAAGGCTGCCGGTGGGAATAAGCCTGGGTACGGCCATGACTACCCCCCTGTCGTACCCACGTGTAAAGATCAGCTCAGTGCTTGGTTTATGGTTTCAAAAAGCTTCGAGAATCGTTGGATAACGTCTTTGCTAATCTTTTCAGGTGATGTCGCTACGTAGGCAGCAGCCACCGAAAAATGGTTATACCCAGGGGTTGGTCGAACCTTGAGCTGCTGGCTTATCAAATACTTCTCAATCCGTTGAACAACCCGATCTGCCTGCGGTAGATCCTCTAATTTTAGGACTGTTCCACCGAGGGATCTGGAGTAAACCTCGTTGAAGTTTTCGAGGTATGTAGCGGGATCTAGTAGATCCTCAAGGTCGGTGGCACCCGCGCCCACCCCTTCTGCCTCTAGGTTTCTGAATTGTGAGAAGTTGAACACCTGTTTCTGATTGAGCAATTTCTGCTGCACCATGGCGTCGAGCTTCTGATCACTCTTGCCGCTGTAGTCATGCAGAACAGCAAATGCCAACCCATTACCACCCAGAAGTGATACGAACGTCGCTACGTTGCTCAAACCGCCCACGGGGACGATTGTGATTTGAGGATCCAGTCCTACTCCACCATTCTCTTCAACGGCTCTAGACATCGCTTGGAGTACGCTGAGCTCCGAAATGCCCTCGACCAGCAAATTTCGCTCGGCGATGAATAGGTTTTGAGCAATATTCCAACCCAAGGCGGCCTGCAATGGGAAAATTGTCTTGGCATCCGACCCGGAAAGGTTGGAAGAGATCACTGTCCCTTGGCGTGGCTTATCCTCCACTACCCTCACTTGGTGCAGGCGATCTGAGTTCACCATGAACGGTGAGTGGGTCGTGTAGATGACCTGATGTGTTTCAGCAAGATCGTCGATATAGTGCAGAAAATCAGATTGAGCTAGGGCATGCAGGGCAAGTGCCGGCTCGTCCAGAAGTAGCACGAGATTGGCACTGGCTTTACTACCGACGACGCTCAGTTGCTGCTGGACGCTGTCAAACCAGACTAAAAAGCTAAAGAACCAGATGAAGCCTCGGCTGCGCTGATCGAATGGAGTGGTAACACCACGATGTCTTTTATTTTTGATCCGCAGGTAGAGGTTTGGCCCATCATTGAACGGGGCTGCATCTGACGCATCAGATCGAATATCGATCTCTACTTCGAGATCTTCGTTCTGCTTCCAGAATTCCAGAATTTGATCAGTGAGATTGATCGACACCGATTCGATCTGTGCCTTCAGCTCTTCATAGGAGGTGCCGTTTGAGAAATCCTCCAATTCAACGCCCGCCATGCGAAGCAAGGCAATCACTGCCTGGTGCTTGGGCTCGACATGTTTGTGGCCGTTGGCGGGATCTTTCGTAGCGGCAGCTAAACGATTTGCGAGATCTTTGAGATTGAGTTTTCCAGGCAGCAGATCGTAGTCGCTGAAATAAAGGAACTTAGGCATTGATGGCGACAGTAATCGCCAGGCTTCGTAACTGCAAACTATCGACCAGTTTTCAGGTACGGCATTCACACGTGCTTCGAGCCTCTGAACTAATTCGGTGTCAGCCTCGTTCGTTAGACTGATGCCTTTCAAGCCTACGAGTGCTTCTCTCAGAGAAATCGCCTTGCCGAGGACAGCTACTGCTCCTTCGCTCAGTCCTACGGTGGTTGCGAGATTTTTGAGTACTGGGCCTTCGGGAATATTCAGTCCAATTGAGCTAGCATTTTTGTAGTTTCGTGACACTGTGAATTCAAGTCCAACCGTTATGTCACATCCAATTTTTGCGTTGAGGTCAGAAGCCTGAGCATTGTCGATTACGTAGGTTAGGATGACGGCATCGTCGGGCGACTCCTCGTGGCGTCGTTTGTATGTCAGCAAGTCTTTGCGAGGATAGTCTTCGGTGAGGTCGAATTTCTCCTTGTCCAAAGCGTCCATCGCTTTATGCAAAGCCCTCAGAAATACTGTCTTACCAGCTTCATTCATCCCTACCAAGACAGTGACTTGTGGGTCGATCTCAGTTGTCTGCTGCTCATTGATTGAGCGGAAGGGGCCGACCTTTACAGATGTCAACAGCATGTCCATTTGTCCTTGTTGATCGAAGGCGAATGGGCAAGAAGGTAAGCGAAAAGCCGTCATGCCGTCTAGGTAGAGCTGGCAGAGTCAAAACTGCGGAGCAATTCGCCTCGGAACTGGGTTATCTGGGTAAGCCGTTAGCGCCACTACCGCTACCTGGCACTTCAACTGCCCCAGCTTTTGAGCCTGTGCCAATGGCCCAATGTGTGGACGGAGGGCACTGTCTGCCCCATCATTAGTTCCGGCAGCAGCTCCGTCCACCGGCCTTCTGGCCGTCAGCTGCCCTCCGACAAGGGCTGCTTTGGGGCGACTCCCGCCCATAGTGAACGGCAGAGTTCGGTAAAGGTGGTCCCGAGAGCTATGCCAGCATATGAAGCATGTCCATGAACATCGGACCTGAGAGATCACGTATCTCTCCGTCGTCAGCAACCAAGCAACCTACAGCGCCAGCGAATGATTCTTGGTCATGCGCTGGGATGTCCAAGCTGCAAATGATCCTGTAGCGGAACAGCCAGCCGCAGGCCACGCGACCGCACAGTTCTACCGTTTGATGATAGCCATCAACGGACAGGGGCCGGGCACCGTGGGCCTGCGCAAGGTTATATGCTGCACTGCCTGTAGATTCGCGTTGAGAAGATTCGTTGTTCATACGCACTGGAAATGGCTGGAATAGCAGTCGATTATCTACTCGTTTGGTTTGAATGTCTGGGCACCCGCTATGGGTCGATTACGGCCCTCGCGACAGGCAGAGATCGGCCAATAGCTGCCGTTGACGCCGGTAGACATCGACCGAAAGCTGAAATTGACGGAGTGAACGAAAGGGAAAATTAATTCCATCGAATTCAGCGACGCAGGCACAGGAGAATTTAACCCACTTCCAAAAAAGCGCTGGGCAAATTGCCTTTGATCAAATATCTCGCTCACTAAGTCAATGAGCACCTCGGTCTCGGCTGGCATGAGTGAACGGTGGGCAAAGTACATAGCGATATTTCCCGAATCCGCGTTCCAGTCCCGCACCAGGCGCATCAGTTCAACGCGTTCGATGCAGCTCTGCTCATCCGCCAGGGCAAGAAACTTCACCCCCAGTACTAGGAGTACCGCTTCACGCATGGCGGCTGGTCATCGACGATGATGGTTTCGCGGTTCTGCATATCCCCCCGAAAGCCCACGACTTCTAGATATAAGGTAGATGCCCACCGCATGCTAACTGCCGACGTCGTGCTTGCTAGCGGCTGTTAGCAGGCATCTGAACTGCTTGCAGAGGGAGCGGGCAGACTATCTTTACGGGATGTCATTCTGCTAGCCTCTCAGAAAAAGGGGCAACACAAAACACCGCTGTTCCCCAGCAATCGCTGTCCAGCCAACCTTAACTACAAACGGCTGCTTGCTGCAGGCAGTGAAGCCCTAAACAATTTTTCAAGGATTAAAGGGATGTGGGAAGTAAGGTTTCACCAGGAAGCAACAGCCCTCAACGCCCCAAACAAAGTCGCGATATACCCGACAGGATCGGGCTGGAACGATTTCGGCCATACATTGCGCGTGAACGTTAGAATCTTAATCAAAGGTGTTTATACAGACTTTCCGGCCAGACTATTACCATTTGTTGAGGATATCCCACAGTCTTCAGTAATCGAATGGATAAAGTACCTCCAAGTTGCAAACGCTGATCAAACTAAACGGAAAGAAAAAAACAAAATCTTCCCCAATTACTCTTTAGTATTAGCGACACAAAAAAGTTATAATGATCTCGCCTCAAAAATGACACGTGCGGATTTTGAAAGCCTTCTTATTGCTATCCACGAGATCAATGCTTTAGCTCATGCAGGTAAAATTACTGCTAGCACGTACGAGAAAATCATTGAGACACAAGAATTTTCTGTCGCTGTACTTCGAGATTTAGGCCCGTACAAAGCTTTTCGTTTTGGTTTCAAATCAGCATTTCGTAGACAACCACAAGAAGAAGCTAAAATTCCGTTTAGCTTCTCGACGAAGCTACAAGGCTTTCAAAGCAAGCATATAATAACGTATCCTTACCACGAGATAAAATTCATCCCAGATAGAGTGCACTGCCTAATTGGCGTGAACGGGGTCGGAAAGACAAGATATCTGAATAATCTTGTGTTGGCCATAATGGCGAAACTAAACTCATCAATACCTGATGACCAAAAGTCGGAGTTGTACGATTCTAATAATAAGATCATGACTCCGCTAGACTTTGGGGTCGATGAATCAGACTGGATAGAGCTTCCCATATATAGCAGGGTAATTACTTACTCTTCTGACCCTGGGAATATTTTACCTCGCAGTACCAATCTTGCAGGCCCTCTCGACTATCAGTACTTCGACATCGGGTTGGATAGCTCGGAAGTTCTTCCAAGATTACTCGTCGACATCATACGAGATGACACAGATTTAATTGGTGCCGATAGTCGATTTTCATTATTAAAAAAAATCTTACAAAAAGTAATACCTTCGGCTCATTTACTTGTACCTATTCTCCGGGAAGCCGTTAGCTCGTCATATATTACTGAAGAAAATGGAAACAAATGGGTAGGGATAAATTCGATCCGGGGAGGAGAAATGAGGGTCTTGGAAATATTGGGCCAAATTGATTTTTCCCGTGATCTCGCATTTCGAGTGGATAAAAATCTGGCCATTCCTCTGAGTAGTGGGCAAAAAATGTACTTCCGCTTCGCCACGCATTTTTTGACATCTGCCAGCCAGGGAACAATTGTCTTAATTGACGAACCAGAAACACACCTACACCCAAATCTTGTAACCGAATTTATGAATTTGCTTTACATGGTACTCGAAGCAACCTCATCTGTAGCATTAATTGCAACACACTCTGCATATGTCGTCCGTGAAGTGCCATCCCACTGCGCGCATGTGATAAAAACAGACGACTCAAAAAATGTAAGCGTCGAGGGCGTATACATGAATACTCTTGGTGCCAGTGTTACCGCGTTATCGAACTCGGTTTTTGGAGATAGTCTTGTTACATCTTTTCACACCAAGATAGCTTCTGAAATTGCAGCATCAAATCTTAGCCTCAATGAGATTGTAGATAAGTACAGTAGCTATTTAAGCATGGATATGCTCGTAAAAATTCGAGAGTTGATGAAGCGACAAGGAGAGTTAAATTGAGATCTCTCTCCTATAAGCGTGTTTTTGATAGGTCAATATTGGGAAGGGTAATTGCTCATTATAAAAGCTTAGCCGGTATTAGCACGCAAATAAAAATAGCCTATCGCGAATACGTACTAAAAAAGGGATCGCCTTCTATTATCCCAATAGGGATCGACGCAGTACAGCGAGCAGAATTCGAAAATGCATACTCCAATAAACCAATTGGAGCGGGTTTGAGCTGGATTTCGGAGCTGTATATCAACGGACTCAATAGTTGCCCATTTTGCGGAGGTGATGGTGCTCGTACTATTGAACATTATTTGCCCCAAACTTCCTATCCTGAATTCTCAGTTTACAGTCTGAATCTGTTACCTTCCTGCGGTAGTTGTAATAGCAAGCGAAATTCATTAAATGCTCATGGTGCTCCAATAAGCCCGCTTCATCCATACTTCGACAAGCATATACTGAACAAACTGAATGTTTATACCGCCGTAAGCCTTGAGTGCGGCATAATTGGCTTTGATCTATCATATGACCGCTCACCGTTTACTGAGGAGGAACAGTTGCGCATTGACTACCATATGGAAATATCTTTAGACGAAACTTCCTACATCAACAGAACATTAGATTCATTAGAAACACTGAGGATTTCGTCCGAAAAATACAGTTCGCCTATAAAATTTCGTGCCGAAGTAATCGACGATCAGATCTACATTAGTGAAAGAAAAAAAGATTACAACTCTTGGCATCACGCGCTTTGCAAAGGTCTCGCGAACCTTTCGGATGATGAGTTGCAAATTATTTTTGGAGGCTCCTTTGGGGCGCGAGCGAGTTCCCCGTCTCCTGTGTGCCTGAGAAGCTTGACATCATAGGTGAACGTTCATTTTTTTAACCGGTCCAGCTTACACGCAATTGGGTGGTCGAGGATTCCGCCAGATTTACAAGGTTTACGGTGCACTGCGTTTGTCACCGGCGGTAATCCCAATGGCACCGAGTTTTTAGACTTTTTTGAATGACTGCTCTTGGCCGATTGCTGACTGTCGCAATCGGCCAAAACGGAGCCTCTGCAGACAGAACACGTTACAAAAAACAGGTGACTTCATGATTCGAGTCCAAAAGGTGGACGTATCTATTTGCTCTAAATAAATACGTCTCCTTTTCGCCCCATACTCAACGCCTTGGAAACGGGGGGCGCCTTATTGGCTGGCGACCTCAACCATTCGGAGGGTTGCCCAACGCTGACGATAGCTGATTAGACGGGGATTCGCCCTCCAACAAGGCATCCACCACCGCACGCGCCACCTCCACCGAATGCAGCATGCCCCAGAACAACGCCCGTTCGACCGGGTTGGTGTGCAGGCTGATTTCGTCGCCATTGAGTTCCGCCGTTTCGAGCAGATTGGAAACGTAGACCAGGGCGTCCTGGGCGGTGATGCCGGGTTGGATGGCGAATAGCGTGGGTTTGTAGGGGGCTTCGGGGGTGACGGGTTTGGAGCTGGTGAATGCGAGGGTATCGAGCAAACGTGGCGTGCTGGCCGGGGCTGGCTCGGATTCGTTGGACGGAGTGTCCGGGAGCTTACGCAGGTATGTCTCTTTATCCGCAGTGCTGAGAGCTTTGCGAACGGTCGGCGGATCGGGGGTAATTTTCTTGGTCATGGTGACCTCCCTATTCAAATTTAGGAGTTCGCCATTTCGTTTCCACGCGAAGGGTGGCGAACTGTGCGCGGGGTGGAAAACCGGAGAATAGGAACCCGGCACACCATAGGTGTCCCACGCACAGCCCGCCATAAAGCGAAGACAAAAAAGCCGCTTATGCGGCCATGTGCGCCGATTCCTTTACGAGTTTCCACACCCGTGTCGCTGAATTTGCAGCGACACTTGAACAGTAGCCTCGACGTTTGGCGCACGCAATATTCTCCCATGCCTGAAACGTGTGGGAAATATGAGTTTTTTTGGAAGGTAATTTCGCGTGTTGATTGGGGGAGTGCCAGACGGATTTCCCCGAACAAGCCCCCCCCTACAGGGAAACGGGCTGGGATGATTAGCGAATCTCCGGCCAGAAGCTGTAAAGCTCTCCCCTGCCCGTTCACCAAACGTAACGGTCCGCTCTGTCGATAGCAGCCCCGCAGACTGGCTGCTATCGGCCAGAAGCAATCGTTTAGTATCAGTTAGCGGAGTAAATCGGGTAGGCATTTGAACTGCCTGGCGCAGCCCTGAGGGCGCAGTAGTAGGCCAAAATTTTCAAGAACGTGATGCCTCTTGAGGAGCCGGCTGTATGCGGAAAAACGATTGTGACCGCGTAGCTGCCAATTGGGATTGATGGCATACTAGCCATACGCCACTGCATCAGAAGGACCTATCATGCACATTATCATCGAAAAAAATATCGAAGAGTTACAGAAAGAGTTTCAATTCTCTAAAAAGACCAGCGAGTCGAAGCTATTCGAATTTTTCTGCAATTACTGCACAACCTCGAAACACTATCTGGGACGTTTCAACCCTAAAGACATTACCACTGACGAGGACGATGCGTCCATTGATGGAATATCGATCATAATCGATGGCGACCTAATCACAACGGCCGACGACGCCACCAATGTTTTTGCGCAGCACAAAACAAATTTAAGCATTGAGATAATCTTCACGCAATGCAAAAGTGGTGACGCCTTCAAAAAATCCGACATAAATAATTTTAGCGTAGGCATTGAAGATTTTCTTAGTTTGAAACCTAAATACCCACAAGGAAAGTTAAACGTTAGCTCTCTAAAAATATTCAACATAATCCTGAGAAACCTTAAGAAAGTAAAAAATCGCCTGCCTAGCTTTCATGCCTACTACTGTACTAGCGGAAACTATAAAAGCGAAAGAGAGCTACAAGCTTCTTTTGACGCATTAAAAAGAAAAGTAATTGGCACAGAACTTTTCCACGAGGCTCATGTAACCCCTATGGGGCGCGCTGAGCTTCTCAAGCTTTATGCGAACGTAACTGAAACCAATGAAGCAACACTGAAACTAATTGATTATTTTGGGATGCCAAAAATTCCCAACATACCTCAATCATACATAGGAATAGCTAACGCCCTCGACTTTGTTGAGAACGTGATTTCAGACAGTGAGGGAAATCTTAACCATCGTGTGTTCGAAGAAAATATCCGATCCTATCTTGGAAAAACCAATGAAGTAAATGGGAAAATCCAAGCCACGCTGGAAGATATCAATAAAAAAGATCTGTTTTCAGTTTTAAATAACGGCATCACCATCGTAACCCCCGAACTCACCCTAACCCCGAACACCAAAGAAATCAGCCTCACCAATTACCAGATAATTAATGGCTGTCAAACAAGTAACACATTATTCTTCAACAAGCACCTGCTAACCAAGCCAGTAAACATAATTATAAAATTTATTGAGTCAGCCAATAGCGATGTATCGGAAGACATAATATCAGCAACGAACAACCAAACCGAAGTTCAAACAGAATCATTTCACGGCCTCAAAAACAAGGCCAAGCTGGTTCAAAGATATTTCGATGCCAAAAACGACAAAGCAGCTTCTGAAAACAAAATCTACTTTGAGCGCCGAGAGCAAGAATATAAAACCTCCGGCTTTCAGAATACCCGAATATTCGACGTACGTGAGTTGGCACGATGCTACGCTGCGATGGTACTCAACCAACCGCACAACTCTGCTCGATATGTAAAGGAGATCTTTTCCTCTAGCGGAAAAGATTTATTTTGCGACGCCGATCACGAGTCACTCTACTACGCCTCAGCACTAGCCCTATACAAATACAACACACTAGTAAACGGCCGAAAGAATGGCGCCCACAACTTTATAAAGCTTCGATGGCACGTAATTCAAGTTTACAAGTGGGTAGTGCATGAAAACACCGAAATGCCGGCTCCATCCTCCAAAGCGGCAGAAGGTTATGCAAATAAAATAATCACATCCTTATTATCTGAAGACAAAGCCTACATAGATAAATTCCAGATATGCCAAGAAATCATTAAGGATACCGGTAAACCGACATCCGACGCCATTAAACGGGGAAAATTCACTGCGGACCTAATACAGAAAGCCAACGAATACTTCACGAACCAAGCCAAAATTTGACGGATAGTCGTTGTCGAAGGGCTAGCAGCCCCGCTCAATGGCCATCCCCCCAAACGATATCAGTACTCATGGTCTGATATGGGTCGATTGCTGCTCTCGTAAAAGACAGCACTCGGCCATTAAGCAGTCACCGAGTGATCTACGAAAGCAGGGGCGATTCAAGCTCGCGTAGGTACTTTCTCGCAGGCGTGCAGCGACGTTCAGAGAACCACTAACGCGAGCCACTGATGGCCCGCCTATCGTACTCAATCCTTATCAACCTACGGCGATCTGGATATGGATCAAACCGATATCAATACTGCCGCAAAGGTAGGTCAGGAGTGCGGAGTGGATGATGGGGCCGGTGCTCACACCGCCCCCACTCGCCCCGGCCTCTTCAGAAATTCATAACTCCCAATCAGGCGTTGGCCCAGGGAGTTCAGGATAGGGCTCGCCTGTACACCTAGTAAATAAAGCCTTCAACGGTTTGAGATTAAGATCCACATCCGGGTCAAGGTGAGCATTACTGCCATCATCAACGGTCAACCTGTAATATATCAGATCTAGTGCAGAGCGGGCCGCAGGCCCGAGATCAATATCGAAGCAACAGATGTGTGCGACGAATGCTTGAATATTCCGACCATAATGGACTGACGTATTTGGCATCACCTCACTCACAAATAAAGGAAGGAACTTTTCGGCATAGCCAGATGTGATAATATCGTGAATCACGGACAATGAAAAATCCGGCGGATACCAATCCGAACTGGGTTCGCGGGCCCTCCATGACCCCGCTAACTGTACCAACTTGTTATTAGCTAAAGGCCACCAAGCAGCCATAAATACAGCATGCTGAAAGTCTTCACCGACGCTTCCCAGGCATTTCCCTTCCAGAAAACTATCAATTATCGTAATCACATCTTGAAAACCAACTACTGGACCTACGTTCCACTTGCTCCACGTCTCCAGAATACGCAGCGCACGTCCCAAGTGATTAAATTCGTCCGCCTCCGACATCAAAGACACGTAACGCATGACAATCTTTTCAATTACCAGCAACGCATCATGTCTTGAAGAGTTAAGCAAATCACGCATACCACCTAGACTTAGAGAGTGAATGATCAAGTATCCATCCCTTTCTTCTACAATCTTGGTTTTTTTGAGTAGTTCAATAAAATCTCGAGGAGGCCGCCCTTTAGCAAGCGCTTTTACCGAGTCCAATAAGTTTATGAACTCAAGCTCATTCAAATGTTCAAATGACTCAAACAACACCCAACTAGCAGCAATGTAGGCGGTGTGATTCGACATCCATTCTGACAGTATTTCCTGTGCGTACTGGCCCGAAACCACACTACCGGCATGCTTTATCAAATCCATGACGTTAGTATCTGCAGAGTGCGGAGCCGTCCATGGTTGGTCTTCAAAAATCAGATCACGCAGCGCTTCCGCCCATGCGTCCAAAGTTACTTTTTTGGTCTTAGAAAGCAGCACTCCGAAGAGATCAAGTTCAGCAGGACTCCTCAATTCGGAAAGGATTTGCGAGCGAAATCCTTGTGCAACCTCAAGGGCGCTGGACTGAGTTGAAAGATGACGCACCACCATGCCCCATAATGAGAGTTCAGCGTAACTCTCCACCGAAAGTGTTATCTCGAACCTCTCAAGCTTCCTTCGCGTTATCACATCGACGTCGTCATATACATCATCGCGGGATGTAATAATGAACCGTTTATCTGCGTTAGCGGAACCAATGATCCGTGACAAATCATGTGTCATTTCGCTTCGTCCCTTGTTATTGCTGACACCCCAAGGGTCAGAAATGATAAATAGAGCCGGCCCCGGCTCCTGCATTAGGCGCTCAATTACGCCAGGCGAGTTTCGCTCATGATGAATCATAAACGGCGGGTTGTACCGACGATGAAGGTGACTAAGATACGAGGCAAGCAATGATTTGCCCATGCCTGGTTTCCCGAGCAGCACCAGCACGTTCTGCTCAGAAAGAAACGCCTCGAGTTTTGCCACGTCGTCTGGCGGAAAATATCCATCCATGGGAGGACTATCGAATACTCCTCCGTATTTTTTTAGTGTAGATTCCAGATCAGCCAGATCGAATTCGCCGGCAAGCTCGCCCAGCAGCCGCTTCCTAACTTGCGACTTGAGCGACTCCACGCATGCATCGAGGCGAACATGTGGCACTTTAGCGATACGCGAGATGAGATCGTTGGTCCTGAAAAGGATAAGCTCGCGTGTCACTGATGGCAAAACCGCCAAGCGACCGTTCAGAGCCGGGGCACATGACTTCAGTTGATTGTCCAAGATGCCGGTTGGGATACTGGTCGCACTACTGCCAAGCAGCGAGGTCGCAATTAGACGGGAAATGTTGGAATCCACGCCTGCATCTGTCACGAGCACATAAGTCGTGTCGTGACGCTGAATCAACATTTCTAAGGCGCGCTCACGGGGGGGAGGCCCACTTCCCTGACGTTCAATTGGGAGGCCATTTCCCACTACGCCACTCAGCGCGCTCTTGGTCCATGGATGAGTACTGCGAGTTTTGAACTGCAATACCAGACGCCTGGCAGGACTAACAGTAAACTCCACTGACGAAGAGCTCTGGTCAGTATTGACAGCAAGCTCCAGATCTTCAGCACTTTGGGGCTCGACAACGATCATGTCGCAGCGCTTTTCCCTAAGCATCAGGTGAAGCGCGACCCAAACGGTTGCTTCAATCTGATACTCAAACCCCCGGTATCCGGGTAGTCCATTAATAGATTTGTTCAGCAAAGCGGAGATGCTCCGGGTCAGTTTTAAGCTCACACCACCATTGGTTTGTACAAAATCGAGCGGCGATCATATAAGGCCAAACAGGTGTGCAAGCGGAGTTTACTGGTTGCAAATGAGTATTCCGAGCCCGTTCTCCAGATAGCATGATTGTCATGCAGAGCCTTTCTTAAAAGCCAGCGACTAAGCCAAAATTGTCTGTGACAGGCGGGTCTTTTTCATTGAGCCGCACTTTATGCGCACCCTCATGCTTAATATCCAAAAACCATTATTGAACTGATGGCTAGCTAAAGGGGCGCTAGCAACAGGCTGCTATTGGCCAATTGCTACCGCTCACGCTCCACTGCTTCCCCCATCCCTAAACACTCTGCCGACGCATGCTCAATACCGCCGCACCAAAGCCAATAAAAGTCGACCCCACCACCCGATTCAACCATTTGGAAAATACGGGACGGATCAGCAGGCCTTTGGCGCGAGAGGCCAGTGCGGCATACAGGCTCAAGGACGTCAGCGACAAAGCCATGAAGATCGCCGTGAGGATCAGGAATTGCGGCAGCAGTGCAGCGCTCTGATCGATGAACTGCGGGAACAGCGCGGTGAAAAATATCGTTGCCTTGGGGTTGGTGGCCGCAGTCAGGAACGCCGACTTGTACAGTTTGCCGCGCGACGGTCTGTTGCGGGTCGGGTGACCTTGAGCTTCACCTGCCAGCACCGGGCTCTTTTTCAACAACTGCTTGGCACCCAGATAGAACAGATAACCGGCACCGGCAATCTTCACCGCGTTGAACATCCATTCGGAGCTGGCCAGCAACGCCCCGAGCCCCAGCATGGCCGCCGCCGACAGACAGAACAGGCCGCTGGCATTACCGAGTGACGACCAGAGGGTGGAGCGCGGGCCGTAGGTAATGCTGTTGTTCAATGCCATCAACGTCGCGGGACCAGGACTGGCGATGGCAATACCCCCAACCAGGGTGAAGGCAAGAATCGAGTGAACATCCATTTTTCTGACTCGTCGGGAATTGAAGGACCGATCCTACAAGGGTAATCGGAATGTTTCATCCCCAATAGTTCAACGTCTTTTTGGCACGCACCGATACCTTTAAGGTATTCACCAATACTTACTCAATATTAGACACCGCAAACAAAAGCCAGGAAGCTAAAACGCATCACAATAATACTTAAAGAGCATCACCATGAACCCAGCCTGCGAACGCGCCCCTGCTGCATTTCCCTCAACCTTCCTCACGTTGATCGGGTAATGACCATGCAGCCCCACTCCTCCTGGATCGTCCTTTCCATCACCGCGTTCTACATGCTCAGCCTCGCGCTGATCAGTTTCGGTGTGCGTCGGCACTCGCGTAGCGCCAATAACTACACCACCGGCGGCGGGCACTTTCCGGCGTTTCTGATCGGCTTTTTGATGCTGTCGGAATTCATCGGCACCGCCGTCAGTATCGGTACCGCGCAAACCGGCTTCAAAACCGGTATCTCCGCCGCCTGGAACCTCTTCGCCCTGGCCCTGGGCTTTGTGTTGTTCGCCTGGCTGCTGGCGCGCAAATACAAGGATCTGGGCGACAACACCATCTCCGGCGTGCTGTCGCGCAACTACGGGCAGAAAACCCGTTTTGCCACCTCGATCATCACCATCTTCGCCCTGGAAATCGTCGCGGTGTCCATCTATGCCAGCGGCGGCGCGGTGCTGGCCAGTGTGCTGCAGGTTGATCGCACCCTGGCGATCATCATTGTCGGCGTGGTGTCGGTGCTGTACGTCAGCATCGGCGGTATGCGCTCGGTTATCTATACCAACTTCGTCCACGCCAGCCTCAAGTACCTCGGCGTCGGGCTGGCGCTGTGGTTCGGCTTGAAACAGGTGGGGGGCATCAGCGCACTGCGCACTCAACTGCCGCCCAGCATGTTCGACTGGACCGCCATCGGCTGGGGTCAGATCATCGCCTGGATGATTGCCGGCATCGGCTCGATCTTCTCCACCCAGTATGTGATTCAAGCAGTGAACACGGTCAGCGACGCGGGCAAGGCGCAACGGGCGTGCTTCTATTGCGCGGGCCTGATGATTCCCTTCGGTATCGGCGCGGCCTTGATCGGCATGTGCAGCGCCGCCTTGTTTCCCCAGGTGGATTCGCTGCAAGCCTTTCCGCGCCTGATCGCGAGCATGGATCAATTGACCGCGGGCCTGGTGGTAGCGGGTTTGGCCGGTTCGCTGTTCGGCACCATCTCGGCGGTGAGCATGGGCTCGGCCACGTTGTTGCTGCGGGACTTCTACGAGCCCTGGTTCAACCCGGAAAAAAGCGACGTCAAATCCCTGCGCTTTGTCCGGCTGGCCACCGTCGTCGTCGGCCTGCTGCCGATCGCGTTGGCCCTGACCTCCGACAAGGTGCTGATGATCGCCTTCCTCGGCAAAGCCCTGCGCGCGTCCCTGGCGGTGCTGGTGCTGATGGTGTTCTATGCGCCTAAATTCGGCACGCCGAAAGCCGCGTTCATCAGCATTATCGCCTCCCTGGTGGCGACCGTCGGATGGTTCCTGGCCGGCAATCCGTGGGGCATCGACAATGCCTATATCGCGCTGTTCACGCCGCTGGTGATCATGAGCATCGGCCACCTGATGCGACGTGGCACCAACAGCTCGCCCCTGAAAGCCCTTGAACAGCCTTGATCCCGGAGTTCTAGTCAAACCCCGAGAGATCGAGCCACCCTGGGCTTGATCTCTCAGCGCAGCAGCGCCTGCGCCACGTTTCTTGACTGAGCCACCGACGACGCTTCGCTCACGGTCGAGGTGACCATGGTCGCGATGATCGACTTGAGCGCCAGTTGCCCCACGGGCTGCCCCTGGCTGTCCGTCACCACCAGTTCATCGACTCCGGCCTCAACCAGCCGCTTGACCGCCGACTCCAGTGACGTCCCCAGAGGGACCGTCAGCGCGGCCTGGGCCTTGACCTGGACAAACGGACGCATGATGGCCTCGACGCTGATCACCCGGCCGCGGTTCACTTCCTTGACGAAGTTGGCGATGTAGTCGTCGGCGGGGCTCATGACGATCTCCTGCCGGGTGCCTTGTTGCACCACCTCGCCGTCACGCAGGATCGCGATACGATCACCGATGCGCAGCGCCTCATCCAGGTCATGGGTAATGAAGACGATGGTCTTCCTGATTTCTTTCTGCAGGTCCAGCAGCACCGATTGCATGTCCATGCGGATCAGCGGATCCAGGGCCGAGAAGGCTTCATCCATCAACAGGATCGGTGCGTCGCTGGCCAGGGCCCGGGCCAGGCCGACCCGCTGCTGCATGCCGCCGGACAGCTGATTCGGGTAGTGCCGCTCGTAGCCCTTGAGGCCGACCCGCTCCAGCCAGCCCATGGCGATCTCCACTTGCCGGCCACGGGCCATGCCCTGGATCTCCAAGCCATAGACGGCATTCTCGAGCACGGTCCGGTTCGGCAGCAGCGCGAACTTCTGGAACACCATGGAAATGCTGTGCCGGCGAAATTCCCGCAACTCGTGGGGGCTCATCTTCAGCACATCCACGCCACCGACCATGACTTCGCCGGCCGTGGGCTCGATCAGGCGGTTGATATGGCGGATCAAGGTCGATTTGCCCGACCCGGACAGCCCCATGATCACCTGGATGCCGCCGGATGGCATGCTGATATTGATGTCCTTCAGGCCCAGCACATGACTGTGCCGGCTCAGCAGCTCAGCCTTGCTCATGCCCTGCTTGACCCGCTCGATACTGGCTTGCGCCTGGTAACCGAAGATCTTGTAGAGATGCCTGATTTCGATGCCGAAATCATCGCTCGGATTAGTGGCCATGGACCCGCTCCAGGTGCTTTTGCAGTCTTCTGCCGTAGGCCTGGCTGACCCGGTCGAAGATCACCGCAATGCCGACAATCGCCAGGCCGTTGAACATGCCCAGGGTGAAGTACTGGTTGGAAATGGCCTTGAGCACCGGTTGCCCGAGCCCCTCGACCCCGATCATCGAGGCGATGACCACCATGGCCAGGGCCATCATGATCGTCTGGTTGATGCCGGCCATGATCGATGGCAACGCCAGCGGCAACTGGACATTTTTCAGTTTCTGCCAACTGGACGAACCAAAGGCATCGGCGCACTCCAGCATTTCGGCATCGACGTGGCGAATGCCGAGATTGGTCAGGCGGATCATCGGCGGCAAGGCATAGACCACCACGGCGATCAGCCCGGCGACCTTGCCGATGCCCAGCAACATCACCACCGGAATCAGGTAGACAAAGCTCGGCAACGTCTGCATCACATCGAGTACCGGGCTGATCAGGTTGCGCAGGCGATTGGAGCGGGCCATGGCAATGCCGGTGGGCAAGCCGATGACGATGGAGATGACGGTGCAGACGAAGATCATCGACAGGGTTTTCATGGTGTCGGTCCACATGTCCAGATAACCGATCGCCATCAGCGTGAACACGCACCCCAGGACGATGCGCCAGCTGCGACTGGCGAACCAGGCAATCAGCGCCACCAGCACAATGATGACCGGCCACGGCGTGGTGGTCATGAACCGTTCGGATTGATTGAGGAACACTTGCAGCGGCTGGAAAAAAGCTTCGAACGCATCGCCGTAGGTACTGGTGAAATGACGAAAGGCCCCGTCGATGACCTTTTTCAAGGCGCGGAGTCTTTCGTCATCCATATGTGGAAAGCTGAGCAACCACTCCATGACATTCCCCTTTCGTAGAAGACCGTAAGAACGCTGGCAGGTCGTTTCAATACATGGGTGTTTTTATTGTTGTCGCCGCCAAGGGAGCCATGCAGCCCGTCGCAACGGACTGCATGGCTCCGCGGGATTACAGCGCGGCCTTGATCTTGCTCGACGCCTCAGGGCTGACCCACTGGCTCCACAGCGCCTCGTTGTTTTTCAGGAAGTACTTGGCGCCCTCCTCGCCGGTGGCCTGGTTATCGGTCATCCAGGCGATCAGCTTGTTCACCGTGGTATTGGACCAGGCGCGCTTGTTCAGGTAGGCCATGACGGTGGGCGAGCGCGCGGCGAAGGACTTGGTGGTCAAGGTATAGACCCGATCGATCGGCCAGCCGTTGGGTTTCGGATCAGGACAGTCGGCGACCGTGTTACAGCGCTTCCACTCCGCCGGATCGACCGCATGGCCGTTGTCCAGTTTCACCATCGGGTACTTGCCCAGCAAGGCGGTGGGTGCCCAGTAGAAGCCCAGCCAGGGCGCCTTGCGTTCGTAGGCCTTGGCGATGGAGCCGTCCAGCGCCGCCGCCGAGCCGGTATCCACCAGCACAAAACCGGCCTTCTCGAAACCGTAGGCCTTGTAGAACTGGCTGGTGACCACCGTGCCGCCCCAGCCTTGCGGACCGTTGTAGATCGCGCCTTTCTTGGGGTCGTCCGGGGCCGGAAACAGTTCCGGATGCTTCTTCACATCATCGAAGCTCTTGATGTCCGGATGGGCGTCGGCGATGTATTTCGGAATCCACCAACCCTGCGAGCCGCCGTCGGACAAGGAGTTCGCCGCCTGAATCAGGTTACCGCTCTGAATGCCCGTCCTGACGACCTCGGGCACCAGGTCGATCCAGCCTTCCGGGGCGATGTCGGGTCGGCTTTTTTCGGCCATCGAGGTGATGGTCGGCACCGTATCGCCGGTGACCAGGCTGGCATTGCAGCCGTAGCCGGCATTGAGGATCAACTTGTCGACGTTGGCCATCACCTCGGCCGATTGCCAGTTCATATTGGCGATGGTCACATCGCCGCACTCCGCTGCTGCCGCCCATCCACTGAAGGCGACGATCCCCAGGGCAAGTCCCGTCTTCGAGAAAGACTTTATATTCATAAACGCTAACCTCGATTGCGGCCAGAGTTAGGAAGGGCCAACTACCGCGTCATCGGACCTTCTTGGGTGTCAGCAGAATGGACAAATGGACCCATGGCACTGGCGACCGAGGCCGCCGAATCCAGACCTGCTTTTATTGTTTTATCGAAGCCGCCGGCAATCATGGCTTCAAGGCCCGCGGCGGTGACGCCGCGGTAACTGATGAGTGTCTGCAAGAGTTCATCGACGCTGTAGCCAGGGCCGATCAGTTGGCTGGCGTCCACCACCACGGCGTTCACCGCACGCCGGGCAATGGCGGCCGGCAGGCCGACGCCCAGGGCATGTTCGAGCAGGCTGCGCGCCAGCAGCGCCGGGTAGGCCGGCCCGGTCCCCACCAGCGCCGTGAGGTAGTTCAAATGACCTTCGCTGAAGATTTGATCGGCGCCGCCGAAGGTTTCGAACAGCCGCTGGGCGAAGGCTTTCTGCGGGTCGCTGACCGCCTGCGCGGCCAACCAGGGCGTGTAGGACTTGCCGATTTGCGCGGCGGCATTGGCCATGGCGCGGATCACCTGGCGGCTGCCGGTCAGCGCCATCACCTCCGCCAAGGGCACGCCGGCCATCAAGGAAATCACCAGGCGGTTTTCAGCGAAAATCTCCACCTCGGCAAACTGTTCGGGACGTACGGCGAGGATGATCACCTCACAACGCTCCACCAGGGCCTGGTTGTCACAGGTGAGCGTCACCTGCGAGCGCCTGGCGCCCGGTAACGGGTGACGGCCGCTGCGGTTCGAAAGCACCAACGCCTCGGGCGGGATAAACGCCTTGTCGAGCAGCGCCTGGGCAATCGAGCGGCCAAGCCATCCCGATCCACCGATAATGCCTATCGTGGGTGCGTCGAACATATGAACCTGCCTTCGTCAGTCAGAAGTCGCGGTCATTGCGGGTTGGGGGGTGACGCGTCATCCGTGACATACCCATGGCGGGCGTAGAAGCGTTTCAACTCGCGCTCCAGGGGTTCCTGGCCGGTAAAGATCTTCACGTACTCGGGAATCCGCCGCATGCGCTCGCCGATATCCTCCCGGGTGTTGGTGCTGATGTAGCCGATCTGCGTCAGGTAGATCGTTCGCGCCCGCACATCGGCGGCGTCGAAGTCATAGTCGAAACGCCTGAACATCCGGATCAACGCTTCACGTCGGGCGATGTCGGCGACCCGGATATGTTCGGCCACTTCTGCGGACTGCAAGGCCCAGCTGCGCATGGCGAACTCGAACTGTGAATCGAACAGGTCGGGGTTCAGCCAACAGTCGAAAACATTGAGCATCGCCTCGGCAATGCTCTCGGCATAACACTCGGTCTGGGCGACCAGGTTGCCGGTGTTCTTCACCCGCCAACGTTCGATCAAGGCGCCGAGCAGCTCTTCGCGGTCCTTGAAGAACCAATAGAAACTGGTGCGCGACAGCCCCAGCTTCTTGGCCAGCGGCATCACCCGGACCGTGTCGACACCGCACTCGGTCAGGCTTTCATACGCGGCGTCGAGCCACCCTTCCAGGGACCCTCTCCAGCCGCTTTCTACTGCTTTGGATGGTTCGTTCATGGCTCGATCCTAATCCCTCACCCAGCACTGCGCAAGCAAAATGTACACCTGTGTCCAGCTTGTTGACACAGGTGTACATTTCGCCCTACCGTAATTTCAACCGAGGTCCCTGCCCTGTTCCGGAGAGTCTTGACGATGCTGAACGATCCGCTCCTCCAGCCCTATCAGTTGAAGCACCTGACTCTGCGCAACCGCATCATGACCACCGCCCATGAACCGGCCTATCCGGTGGACGGCATGCCCAAGGCGCTGTATCGCGCCTACCACGTGGAGCGGGCGAAGGCCGGCGTGGCCCTGACCATGACCGCGGGGTCGGCCGCGGTTTCCCGGGACAGTCCGCCGGTGTTCAACAACATCCTCGCCTACAAGGATGAGGTGGTCGGCTGGATGCGCGACCTCACCGACGCCTGCCACGAGCATGGCGCGGCGGTGATGATCCAGTTGACCCACCTGGGCCGGCGCACGCGCTGGGACAAGGGCGACTGGCTGCCCGTGGTGTCACCGTCGTTCGAACGCGAGGCCTCCCATCGCTCCTTCCCGAAGAAGATGGAAGACTGGGATGTGGAACGCATCATCAAGGACTATGCCGATGCCGCCGAGCGGATGAAGGCCGCCGGCCTGGATGGCATCGAGCTGCAAGCCTATGGGCATCTGATGGATCAGTTCTGGTCACCACTGACCAACGACCTCGAGGCGCCCTATGGGGGCTCCATCGACAATCGGCTGCGCTTTACCTTCGACATCCTGCGGGCCATCCGCCAGCGCGTCGGCCATGAGTTTATCGTCGGCGTGCGTTATACCGGCGACGAGCAAATGCCCGGCGGGCTGACCCAGGCCGATGGTTTGGACATCTCCAGGCGTCTGAAAGACAGCGGCATGGTGGACTTTCTCAACGTGGTGCGCGGGCATATCGACACCGATGCCGGCCTGACCGACCTGATTCCGATCCAGGGCATGCGCAACTCACCGCACCTGGACTTTGCCGGGGAGATTCGCGCCGCCACCCAATTCCCGACCTTTCATGCGGCGAAGATCCCGGACGTGGCCACCGCCCGCCATGCCATCGCCTCGGGCAAGATCGACATGGTCGGCATGACCCGCGCGCACATGACCGATCCGCATATCGTGCGCAAGATCATCGAGGGTCGTGAAGAGGATATCCGTCCCTGCGTCGGCGCCAACTATTGCCTGGACCGGATCTACCAGGGCGGGGCCGCCTACTGCATCCACAACCCGGCCACCGGCCGCGAAACCAGCATGCCCCATGACATCCCCAAGGCGCCGCGCCAGCGCAGGATCGTGATTGTCGGGGCCGGTGTCGCCGGGCTGGAAGCGGCACGGGTGGCGGCGGAACGTGGCCATGAGGTGGTGGTGTTCGAAGCCGCCAACCAGGCCGGCGGGCAGGTTCGACTCACCGCGCAATCGGAACGGCGGCGGGAAATGATCAGCATCGTCGAGTGGCGCATGGCCCAGTGCCTGGCGCGCGGCGTGAGCTTTCGCTTCAATACCTGGGCCGAAGCCGGCACCGTGCAGGACGAAAACCCGGACGTGGTGATCGTCGCCACCGGCGGCCTGCCCCACACCGAGATTCTCTCGGCCGGCAATGAACTGGTGGTCTCGGCCTGGGACATTATTTCCGGGGATGTGAAACCCGGGCGCAATGTCCTGCTGTTCGACGACGCCGGTGATCATGCCGGCCTGCAAGCCGCCGAGTTAATTGCCAAAACCGGCGCGAAAATCGAAATCATGACGCCGGACCGGACCTTCGCGCCAGAGGTCATGGCGATGAACCTGGTGCCCTACATGCGCTCGCTGCAAGCGCTGGATACCACCTTCACCGTCACCTTCCGCCTGCTCGCCGTCGAGCGCGAGGGCACCGAGCTGCTGGCAACCATCGACAGCGACTATGGCAGTGCGCGCAAGGTCCGGCGCGTCGATCAAGTGGTGGTCAACCACGGCACCCGACCGCTGGACGAGCTGTATTTCGAGCTGAAACCGGCGTCCAGCAACGGTGGCGTGGTTGAGCAGCAGGACCTGATCGTCGGCCACCCGCAACAGCTCGTGACCAATCCGGACGGCAAATTCCAGCTGTTCCGCATCGGCGATGCGGTGGCAGCGCGCAACACCCATGCCGCGATCTACGACGCTTTGCGACTGGTCAAGGACTTGTAAGCCAACCCACTCCCAGGTGCAAAACATGCCAGACAATGAAGCCCCCTCCTGGAAAATCAGCGCCAAGAACGGCATTCAAGGCCCGGTCAGCGGCTCGCTTTATCATTCGTCTTCCACTGATGAATGGCTGCCGACGGCGGCGGAAGGCTTTTGGATCAAGCCGCTGTTCGAGGACCCCGAGCGCGGTGAAAAGACCCTGTTGATGAAGGTCGATCCCGGCGCCCAGGTCGCCAGTCATACCCATGCCGGAGAGCTGGAGCAGTTGTTCGTACTGCAAGGCTCCTTCTTTGATCAGGAGCGAACACTGAATGTCGGCGACTACTGTTGCCGTGCGCCGGATGCGGCACACACGGCGGGCTCGGTACAGGGGGCCGTTTTGCTGTTGATTTATACCCGCCGATGAATAGAAGCCGCAGACGATGACATCTCGCCCAAGTCCGTTGCGCCGGCACTATCGCCACGCTAGATAAATATGTATATTCGAATATACGAATATCCATATGTATTGCGAGACGCCACCATGAGCCTTTCCCCCGCCACTGTCTTCAAGTGCCTCGGTGACGAGACCCGCGCTCGGATCATGCTGATGCTCTGCGAACAGGGAGAGCTTTGCGTCTGTGAACTCATCTGGGCGCTGGACGATAGCCAACCGAAAATTTCTCGTCATCTTGCCCAGCTACGCATCTGCGGACTGCTGGAGGATCGCCGCCAAGGGCAATGGATCTATTACCGCCTGCACCCGCAGTTGCCGGAGTGGGTCGAGGACATTCTCCAGGTGACCCTCAAGGCCAATCGAGCCTGGGTCGACCGGAGCACCGACCGCCTTACCTCCATGGCAGACCGTCCTGTTCGCCAGGCCGCTTGCTGCTGATCCCGCGCCCGAGACAATCAAAGGCTGGCCGCCCTCTCACACTTCCCATCCCGCTCATACCCCAGGCCCTGCGGTTGAGCATCCAAGCCCAGGAGACAACGATGAAAGTTCTGTTCATGTGTACCGCCAATAGCTGCCGCAGCGTGCTCAGCGAAGGCCTGTTCAACCTGATGGCGCCTGAAGGGATGACGGCCGTCAGTTCCGGAAGCTTCCCGAGCGGGCGCTTGAACCCTCGCGCGGTAAGCACCTTGCAAGGGCTTGGCGTGGACACCTCGGGACTCTATAGCAAGGGCTCGGAAAGCTTTGCCGACAATCCGCCGGACCTGGTGATCACAGTGTGCGACAAGGCCGGCGGCGAGCCCTGCCCGGTGTACTTCGGCCCCGCCATCAAGAGCCACTGGGGCCTGTCCGATCCGTCCGAGGTCAGCGGCACGGATGAAGAGGTCCAGGCCGCATTTGACGCGACGGTTGCGCATATCCGTCAGCGATTCACCGCGTTTTTCTCTCTCAATCTCAAAGCGCTCAACCCTACGGAGTTGAAGCAGGCGCTGGACCGGATTGGTGAGCTCTGATGAACGAATTTACCCAGGAAAACCCCAGCGATGCGCCGAACCTGGACCTGTCACTGTTCGATATACCTAGCGATGAGCGGCTCGCCCAGTACCGCCCGCCCACGCACAAGCCGCGCATTCTTTTGCTCTATGGATCAACTCGCGAACGCTCCTTCAGTCGGTTGCTGACGGAGGAAGCGGCACGCCTCCTGACGCTCATGGGCGCCGAAACGGCCATCTTCGATCCGTCCGGCCTGCCCCTGCCCGATGATGCACCCGCGGACCATCCCAAGGTGCGGGAACTGCGCGATCGGGTGATGTGGTCGGAAGGCCAGGTCTGGTGCTCACCTGAACGCCATGGCTCGATGTCCGCCGTGTTCAAGGCGCAAATCGACTGGATTCCCCTGGCGCTGGGAGCGGTGCGGCCCTCGCAAGGCAAGACCTTGGCGGTGATGCAGGTGTGCGGCGGCTCGCAGTCGTTCAACACGGTCAATCAGCTTCGCGTGCTGGGCCGCTGGATGCGCATGGTCACGATTCCCAACCAGTCCTCCGTGCCCAAGGCGTTCCTGGAGTTCGATGAGGCCGGGCGCATGAAGCCGTCGCCCTACTACGACCGCGTTGTCGACGTGATGGAGGAGTTGATGAAGTTCACGCTTCTGTTGCGCGGCCGGGAGGAATACCTGGTGGACCGCTACTCCGAGCGCAAGGAAAGCGCCGAAGCACTCTCCGCGCGCGTCAACCAGCGCTTCATCTAGGAGGACTGGCCACACGCCTCGGCGAGCATAAGATCGCCTTGGGCCTACACATTGACCGGCCACCCTTGACCTCGGTGGTGGTCGGCATCCGGTCCGAGCACGTGACCTCGCGCGGCCGTTGCGAGCATTTGCATGTGTTTGACAAGAGCAGTGGACTGCGAATCAGTTGATGCGATTGGCCTCTTGCTGGCGCTTGTTGATCTATTGACCTGGAAATCCAACACCCGCCGCATGACGGGGTTAAAACAAGAACCCCTAGTAGACCGATCGACTAGGAACCACTACCATCGCCCCATGAACACTCCAAAGACTCGCGAAACATCTGATGTCCGCCAAGGAATCCTTGATGTAGGCCAACGAATCATGGCCGCCAAAGGGTATACCGCCGTGGGCCTGAACGAGATCCTGGCCACCGCCGGTGTGCCGAAAGGATCTTTCTATCACTACTTCGGCTCGAAAGACGCGTTTGGCGAGGCCGTGCTGGAAGACTACTTCGAGTCCTACCTCGACGATATCGATCAGACGCTCGCCCAGCCCAACCAGACGATGGCCCAGCGGTTGCTGAACTACTTTCACATCTGGCAGGCCACCCAGTCCTTTCAGAATTGCCAGGGCAAGTGCCTGGCGGTGAAGTTGGGCGTGGAAGTTGCCGACCTTTCCGAAACCATGCGCGCCGTGCTCCAGCGAGGCACGGCGGGCATTATCGATCGCCTCACAAATGCGATTGAGATCGGTGTGGCCGAAGGCTCTCTGACCATCACCGGTAATCCTCGCAACGTTGCGCAGAGCCTCTATCAATTGTGGGTCGGCGCCAGCGTCATGGTGAAGATTACGAAAAGTGTCCAGCCCTTCGAGACGGCGATAGCCACGACCCGCCAGATTCTCAACCTGCCCTGAATCATGGCATGAGTGGTGTATCGCCCATCGTGGTGCTGCACTGCTCGCGTTACTCTCCCCCCGCAGCCTCCCCCCCAACGTCAATCCACTGTCCTTTCGCGACACCTCATCGCGTAGAAAAAACCCATGAGAAGCGTTGCGCAAAAAGACCTGAAAAAATACTAGACGACTGGTCTAATGGAAGATACTGTAGCCACACATTCACCCCACCCGACAAAAAGGAATACAGCGTAAAGTGCCATCAAGCCACGTAGCGATGCTGTCCTATCCACAGCACGTCGCGGAGCTGATCATCAGGGCTGCCCAATAATTTTTCTTCGCCCAGCCCATAGACGACCAGTCTAATTAAAACGCTCGATTTGTCGTGATCCCACGGCCTCAAACTGAAAACAGGACGCTCAAAATGAAAATTCTCATGGTACTGACCTCCCACGACACACTTGGCAACACTGGCCGTAAAACCGGCTTCTGGTTGGAAGAACTGGCAGCGCCCTACTACGCCTTCCTCGCCGCCAATGCAGATATCGTCCTGGCCTCGCCCAAAGGTGGCCAGCCGCCGCTCGATCCGAAGAGCAACGAGCCATCGTTCCAGACCGACCTGACCCGCCGCTTCGAGAACGATGCCGTAGCGACCGCCCTGCTCGCCAACACCGTGCGACTGGACAGCGTCTCCCAGGGTGATTTCGACGCGGTGTTCTACCCAGGTGGCCATGGCCCATTGTGGGACCTGGCTGAAGATCCAAAATCGATCCATCTGATCGAGGCGTTCCTGGCTGCCGGCAAGCCTGCTGCCCTGGTGTGCCACGCTCCGGGCGTGCTGCGCCACGTGAAAAAGCCTGACGGTACGCCACTGGTTGCAGGCAAAAAAGTCACCGGTTTCACCAATACCGAGGAAGAAGCTGTAGGCCTGACCGACGTAGTGCCCTTCCTGGTTGAAGACATGCTGGTCGCCAACGGTGGCCTGTACTCCAAGGGCGATGACTGGTCCTCCCACGTCGTCAGTGACGGTCTGCTGATCACCGGCCAGAACCCGGGCTCGTCCACCGAAACCGCCCAGGTCCTGATCGCCAAGCTGAACCCGCTCAACGCCTGAGCCCGCCCTTGACGGGAGACGCGCAAACGTCTCCCGCCGGTGTGGTCACCACCGTGGAAGCCCCGTATGCTGCAAAATCGCCATGGGCCGGTTCTGCAGGAGGCGTGGGTGGCAAGGGACTTGAGGACACTATGACTGACCGCGAGCAACTCCATCGAGAGGGCTATGTGCTGCTGCGCCGAGCGATCCCGGCCGAGTGGCTGGATGAGCTTCGCACCGTATTCGATGCAGGCGTGAAACCGTCGGATCAATGGCCAGTACCGCGGGGCATGGATTGTCGCCACTCGTTGTTGGACGATGACTCCAGGGTTCAGGCGGTGTGCCGCCTGCCGGGGTTGCTGGCGGTGGTGGGTGAGTTGATCGGAGAACGATTCTTCCTCTCCCAGGTGGAGGGTCGCGAGCCCCTGGCCGGTCGCGGCCATCAACAGCTGCACCGCGACTTGTCGGCCCAACGGCCCGGCGACATGGTCGGCGCCCTGGCTTATTTTGACGACTATGGCCCCGGGAACGGCGCGACACGGATCGTCCCCGGCAGCCATCGCCCCGGGCAGGAAGAACCACCCTTCGATTTCAATGACGAGTCCCGGTCCGTGCAGCTTTCAGGCTCCGCGGGAGACATCCTGGTCTTTGATGTCGATCTGGTGCATGCGGGCAGTCTGAACATCATCGGCGCACGCCGTCGCTCCATCCTGATCAGCTATTTCTCGGAACCCCTATACGCGTCGCACCTGAAAACAGTGGGGCTGCGAAATATTCGGATGGACACGAGCGATCGGTTCGACCCCGCGGACTTTGCCTTGAAGGGCGATTCAAACAACGCTTGAGATGCCTGAAGTTATTTCTCATGGACGCAAATCCACACCTGACGGACTATGCCGCTCAATGCGGTGAAGACTCGTAGTGCTCGCTCTAGACAGGGCAGTTGGCGTCGACGACTGACCAGGAAATCCGCGATCAGCCACGCAGGAGCCGAGCATGAATATCGCCAACTGGCTGGACGACGCCGGCCTTCGTTACCCAGAGCGTCCGGCCTTGTTCGAGGGACGACGGCAAGTCGCCAACTACGGCGTCTTTGTCGACCTGGTCCGGCACCGTGCCGGGTATCTGATCGACGAGCACGGCATTGCCCCCGGCGATCGGATCGCGCTGTTCATGATGAACTGTTGCGAATACCTCGAACTGCTCTATGCCATCTGGTGGGCCGGCGCGGTGGCGGTGCCGATCGACTGCAAGCTGCACCCCGTCGAGGCCGGCTGGATCGTGCGCAATGCCCGGGCCCGGCTGATTTTGACCGATGGCGGCCAGGTGTTCGCGCCCGGGGCCCTGCCCCAGGTGTGTCGAGAGCTGGATCGGGAGGACATGGGCGCACTCACCTCAATCACTTCACCGCCGGACACGCCCTGCCCGCGTCAGGCCGATGATCTCGCCTGGCTGTTCTACACCTGCGGCCCCACCGATCGCTTCAAGGCGGTGATGCTCAGCCACGGCAACTTGACGGCCATGTCACAGGGCTGTTCACCCGATGTCGATCCGATCGACGCCGATGAGGCCGTGGTCTATGCAGCGCCGATGTCTCACTGTGCCGGGCTCTATAACCTGATCCATGTGCGCCGGGCCGCTCGCCATGTCGTCCCGGAGTCTCGCGGCTTCAAGGTCGACGAACTGTTCGAACTGGCGAGCGGGTTCGGCAATATCGCGTTGTTCGTGGCCCCCGCCATGTTCACCTGCATGGTCGAACAGGCCCGCCGCCTAGGCTACGATGGCGGGGAAATCAAGACCATCATCTACGGCGATGCGCCCATCTACCCGACAGAACTGCGTAACGTACTGCTCAAGAACAGCTACGGCGAACTCCTCAAGACGGAGCTGCGCCTGTGGTTGAACACCAGTGCCAACGACACCGCCGATCACTGAAGCACATTTTCGATACCGGGCTTGGAACGGCTGCGTACAGGGTGCGCGACTCGCTCATGCAGGCCCAACGCGACCACATCGTTCAGTGCCTGGCTCGACAACTCCGGGTTGTTGACCACCAATCGCACTTCGAGGAAATCCTCGAAACCAGGAAAGATGCTCAAGCCGTTACGCAGGGCCGCCTCGCGGGACACCATGCCGAGGCCGTCCATCTGCGTAATCAACGAAAGGGTCAGGATTTCGCTGCCGGAGTAGATCATCCGCTGGGCGGATTCATAGCGCCCCAGGCCGGCATCGAGAAAGCGCGAGAAACTGTGGGAATACGGACAATCATCCGCCGGACGAACCAGAAACTTATTACCCAGCAGCACCAACGGATCGCTCTCATCACCACAGTGGGCGCCCACCACCCGGATATGCACATCCGGCAGCACAATACTCGGCAATCCGAGCTTTTGCGGGCCGATCAACACGGCCAGGTCGAAGCCTTCGTTCTTGAGCTTGCTGAGGTTTTCCATCGACTCGGCGTAGCTGAATTCCAGCTGATGGTCAGGGAACACCTCGATCAGGCGCCCGATCATTCTCCGATTGAAGTCCTCCGACAGCGTGGTATTGAGCGCCACCTTCAGGGTGCGTTGCCCTGGCGCCTTCAGCGCGGTGACTTTCTCTTCCATCTGTCGCGTGGCGACCAACACCTTGTCCATGTAGGGCGTGAGTTCCGTGCCCTGGGGGGTCAGGGTCAAGCCCTTGTTGGAGCGCCGAAACAGGCGAAAACCAAACTGCTCTTCGACCTTGTTCAACTGCGCGGCCAACGCCTGCACCGTCAAACTGGACTGCTCCGCGGCCGCCGACAACGAGCCGGTCTGCACGATGCGCATCAGGTTGCGTAAGATTCTACTGTCCATGGGCTGATGCCCTCTAAGGTGAGCTGGCGATTGTCGTGTACCTTGCGGTCTATAGGGCGCCATTTGATACAACGGCTCACAGCGCACGCTTCCTGAAAATGAACCGACATGACCGTTCGGCGCTTTTTTTGGCGTGATCGGAAATTCATATCTAGGGTTACGTAACTGGCGAAATGCCAGTCTGCGAGTATCGGAAAACCTGCTGTTACCGACAGCTAATACCCAAGAAAATCAGGGATGGTTTGTGCTTGCGATCATCTATTCGCTCGCCCTGAGTGACGAGTTGATCCCTGCGTTTCGTTGTTTTCTCTCAAGGATAGAAAGATGACCAACGTACTATCGATTCGCACGTTTTTTTCACATCCCCTCCTGGCCGCCGATCATCACAATCCGGTCATCAAGACGCCCCCGAACATTACACAGTCAGCGTGGGCAACTCAACGGCGCGATTGAATCGTCGCCCACCACCGGTGCCTTCGCTAACGCGCAATTGCAAGCGGCCATTGTCGACGGGCAAAACATCGCCCCGAAACGGGGTCAGCGTGCATAAGGGTGCCCTCCTTCCCGGAAGGAGGGTTTGGCAACACCACGGAAGGATCCATCGTTATGAATCGTTCAACGCCCCACGCTTTACCTCCTTACGGGACCGCCATCCAAGGCGCGATCGAGGAGGGCAATCTGCAGCAGATGAAAGCGTTGCTGAAGCAACGTGACTCAACGAAGCCGCAACCGCAAGACCTGCAAACCGCGTATGAAAAGCTGGCCAAGGAAGTTTCCCGTTTAGAGAAGCTTTAGGGCCTTTCTCTCAATGCAATGGAGGCAATAACTATGTCTGGTTCTACTCAGCAACTTGTCGGCTTGTTCCCACTCAGTTATCGAATTGGCACCTCGGCCCCCGGGGCACAAAGCCTGACGCTCAATCTGCTGGTCTTTACGCCCGAGCAGAGTGTCAGTGGTACTGCCATCGTCACCCAGGCGATCAACCCGCCGCTCGATCTACAGTCGGATGTCTGGGGTGAATACACCTACATGACGGTCATGTCACCGGCCGTCAGCAAAATCCTGATTACCGCTCAAGGCAACCACGGCGGCCCCACTGCGAACACTGCCGTGAACTTCAAGTTGCACCTGGTGGTGGGCAGTGACTGGAAAGAAGGCGTGGCCAGCTACCAGTACCAGGATGGCCAGCGCTGGGTCAGCGTCAACAATGTCCCCGCCCACCTCAATGAACCGGTGCAATCCCGCTTCTTTCCACCCATGGGCCCTGGCCCGGTCATTCTGCCCTACCCACCGATTATGCCCCTGTACGCCGCGCCGATTCAGAGCGCCATTGCCAGCGGCGACCTGGCCCAGATGAAACACCTGGCCGGCCTCGCCAAGCAGCAACTGGAGCAGCAACCCCAGTTGCAGAGCGCACTGGAAGCCGCGAAGGGCGAAATCAGCAGGCTGGAGCGGCGCTGACTGGCGGCGCGATCAGACTGAACTGTCCGCATACAATCAAGGGAGTTGCACCATGTCGATTGGACTTTTTCATACTCGCCTCATCACCCATACCCCACTGCTGGGTGCGCCGGTACTTACCCTCGATCTGCTGGTCGATACCGCTCGCAAGACCGTCACCGGAATTGCCAGTGTGTTCGCCAGTACCTACCCAACGGTTAATTTCCGCGCCAAGGTCTGGGGCAATTACTCCGAGGCCAAACTGACAGCCTCGGTGGAGAACCACATTGTCCTCACCTTGGAGGGTGGCCCAAGCAGACCGCCCAGCCAGATCGCCGAGACGTTTCATCTCAAGGGGATCCTCGGCGCGGATTGGGCCAGCGGGTTTGTCGACTATAACTACTTCGAGCATGGCCAAGAGCATTACGTCAGGCACGCCGCTGTCAGCCAGGCCCCCGTCGAGCAGCACGAGCCTGGGAGGCATCCCGTATTGCCGCTCTACGCCGTGGCGGTGCAGCAGGCACAAGCCAGTGGCGATCTGGCGCAGCTGAAATCCGTTGTGCACCTGGGAGAGCAGCAACTGGCGCATCACGGTGTGCTGCAAAGCGCCCTCGAGCAATTGAACGCGGAAATCGCGCGCCTGGAAGCACGCTAGTCCGCTTTGCCCGGGCGAGGCCGATTCTGGTCTCTCCCGGGTCTTTCCAACCAGAGGCAAATCCAACCGCGCCATCGACGCTAGGGAAGGCGCGAACACTTCGATGGACTCGTATCGCGCCGTGCCCGCGCGCAAGGATTTCCCCATGTCAGACAACCGCCCTGCCCGTTATCTCAGTGAGACCGACCTCAAACGCTACGTACCGGTTCATGTGGTCTGGGAAATCACCCTGGCCTGCGACCTCAAATGCCTGCACTGCGGCTCACGCGCGGGCCATCGACGTCCCGATGAACTGAACACCCGCGAATGCCTGGAGGTGATCGACTCACTGGCGGCTCTCGGTACCCGAGAGATCACCCTGATCGGTGGCGAAGCCTATTTGCGCAAGGACTGGACGCAGCTGATCCGGGCGATCCACGATCACGGCATGTACTGCGCCATACAAACAGGCGGACGTAACCTGACGCCCGCCAAGATGCAGGCCGCGGTCGACGCCGGCCTCAATGGCGTCGGCGTTTCGCTCGATGGTCTTGCCCCGCTGCATGACGCGGTACGCAATGTCCCGGGCTCCTTCGACAAGGCCGTGGACACCTTGCGCCGCGCCAAGCAATCCGGGCTCGCCGTGAGCGTCAACACGCAGATCGGCGCGGCCACCTTGCCTGATTTGCCGGCGCTCATGGACACCATTATCGAGCTGGGCGCCACTCACTGGCAGATCCAGCTCACGGTCGCCATGGGCAATGCCGTCGATCACCCGGAGCTACTGCTACAACCCAGCCAGTTGCTTGAAGTGATGCCGCTGCTGGCGCGACTTTACCGGGAGGGGGTCGATCGCGGCCTGCTGATGAACGTGGGCAACAACATTGGCTACTACGGCCCTTACGAACATCTCTGGCGCGGCTTTGGTGACGAGCGCGTGCATTGGAGTGGCTGCGCCGCCGGCCAAACGGTTCTGGCACTTGAGGCCGATGGCACGGTGAAAGGCTGCCCTTCCCTGGCCACCGTCGGCTTTTCCGGCGGGAACGTGCGCAACATGAATCTGCACGACATCTGGCATTACAGTGAAGGCATGCATTTCGGGCGCCTGCGCGGCGTCGAGGACCTGTGGGGTTATTGCCGCAGCTGTTACTACAACGATGTATGCCGCGGTGGTTGCACCTGGACCTCACACTCCTTGCTGGGCAAGCCAGGCAACAATCCTTACTGCCATTACCGTGCGCTGGACCTGGAAAAACAAGGGCTGCGAGAACGAATCGTGAAAATCGAAGACGCCCCGCAGGCCTCCTTCGCGGTCGGGCGTTTCGACCTGATCACCGAGCGTATCGACACCGGTGAAAAAGTCAGCAGCGTCAGCGATAGCGGTCAGGTGATCAAACTGGCCTGGGCCAATCAAGGGCAGAAATCGCCGGATGAAGGACGCATTCCCGTGCAACTGGCCCTGTGCCGTGGCTGTTTGCAATACATCTATCCCCACGAGTCGACCTGCCCGCACTGCCAAGCGGATGTGGCGGCCGCAGAAGCGGAACACCAGGCCAACCGCACCAGACAACAGGCCATCATGAACACCCTGACGGGTCTCCTGGGGATTGCACCCAGCACCTTGATGTAGCTATTGCGCAACGAGGTGCTGGCTACGGGGAGGTTTGAGCAGCGTTGCCAAGATGGCGGATGGCTGCGCGCCGCTGATTACCGTGCCGCCGGACTGGATGGCTGGTGTCAGGCGCCCACACCATGCGCTGGTTTCGCGTTCGGCCTCCACAAGCGCCTTGACGCCGTCTTCGCTGCGCAGAAAGTTCATGGCCAGGTGCCGCTCTTCGGTGTCTTGCGGGAGCAAGGCAACCAGCGACGCTGGATCGCTGATGTCCTTGCCCTCGCAAAAAAGCGCATGGTAAATGCCTTCAAACAGGGTTTGGGTGCATTGCCCCCTATCCCTCTGCCACCGCATGAGCCGAAGCGCGCGTTCCGTATCCGGCACCGTGGTGATCAGGCTGAAGTCCAACGAAATACCGAACTGCGCGGCGGCAAGGGAAAGGGCTTCTTCATGGCCTTTGGCTTGGCTGCCGAAGCGATTCTCCCGGTAGGTGCGATAGTCCATGCCGACCTGGGCTGCCGGGTGCGACCGACACGCCTGGTAGTCGACTGGCAGGATGACCCCGGTGGTAGCCATGGCTTGGCGCAGGCGTTTTTCACCGACCCAACACCAGGGATTGAGAAAATCAAAGGCCAAGGCGATGAACGTGTTTTTCATGTGGATCGACCGAAATGTCCAGTGACCCGACTTTAGGTGAAATGACTCGCTCCGAGTAGATATCCGCAGCGCAATGCAGTGTTGCGTGGGCGCTGTCATCCCCCCTCAGTAGCTGAGGATTTCCTCGAGAAAGGCGATAAAAACCTTCACCCGGCTGGATCCTCGATGGTTTGGCAAATACAACACATTGATCATGCCATTGGCCTCGCCCGGGTTGGCCTCGTAGTTGGCGAGTACGCGGGTCAGAAGCCCTTGGCGCACATCCTCGGCCACCAGCCAATCCGCCAGCAACGCAATGCCTCGGCCACTCAAGGCCGCTTCACGGAGGATATCGGCATTGTTGCTTTCAAGCCGTCCCTGGACATTGATGCGAATGCAATCTTCCGGGCTGCGAAAAACCCAGCCCTGATGCAGGCCCTCGTAATCGAAGCGCAAGCATTCGTGATTCAAAAGCGCCTGTGGCTGCAAGGGAATGCCGGCTCCGGCCAGATAGTCGGGGCTTGCAACGATCCAGCGTTCGAACCGGCCGATCGGTTTACTGATAATGTCTTCGCTGGCCAATGAGGAGCCCAAGCGAACGGACAGGTCGATTCGCTCCTTCAACAGATCGGTCATTTGGTCGCTCAGCGACAGGCTCACGTCGAGTTCTGGATACTGGGCAAGCAAGCGCCCTATGTGCGGGGCTATGACCCGCCGGCCAAACTCGACCGGTACGCTGACCCTCAGGCGCCCGCGGGCCACGGCGTTGCGGTCGGCAACGGCCGTGTCGGCCTCGGCGAGGGCATCCAGGATAAAAAGAGCCTTTTCGAAGTACGCTTGTCCCGCGACGGTGGGGCTGGTACTACGCGTCGTACGATTGAGCAACGACGCGCCCAACTCCGTTTCGAGGCTGGCGACCTGGCGAGTGACGGATGAGGTTGAAACGCCGAGTTTACGCGCCGCGGCAGAATAGCCACCGCAGCGCACGGTTTCGACGAACATAGTCAGCGCAAGCAGTTTGTCCATGGCCCAAACTCCGATGTTGTGAGCGACTGGACCCAGTGGCTCAACCGATATACCTGGTTGGATGCATTCTGAACAAGCCTCGCGTGTTTGCCTTGAAGGGTTGTGCTGGCAAGCCTCACAACTTCGCACTAAAGCGCAGGCGGCTGAAAAACAGCACGGCCGCCACGGCGGGTATCAAAGCAGCCAGGCAGACGAACAAATTCCATCCCAGGCGTTCGTAAAGCGGGCTCGCCAGCACCGAGCCCAAGGCTCCGCCAAGGAAAATACTCGTCATGTAGACCGCATTCAAGCGAGCGCGACTATGCGGATCAAGAGCATAGACCTCACGCTGTCCCAGCACCATGTTCAGTTGAACGGCAAAGTCCAGCAGCACGGCGCTAACCACCAGCCACAGGTAACCCGAGGCCGGCAGTGCCGCGATCAATAGCGATGCCGGCGCCAGTAGCAGGGCGATGAGGCTACCCCGCTGCGTATGACCGGCATCCGCCAGGCGTCCTGCAATCGGAGCCGCTATCGCCCCGACCGCGCCCACCAGGGTAAACAGGGCTACCTGTGTTTGGCTGAAATGGTGATGACGGATGAGTTCGACAGGCGCAATCGTCCAGAAAATGCTGAAGCTGGCAAAGAGCAATCCTTGATACAAAGAGCGTTCGCGAAGCACGGCATAACGGCGCGCGAGGCTGAAGATCGAACCGATCAACGCCCCGTAGCTGGCACGGTGAGCGGGCATTCGTTGCGGCAGGGCAACCCCCATCAAGAGCGCGATCATCGCCATCAGGGCGGACGCACCAAAGAACACCCCGTGCCAGCCGAACGACTCGGTGAGCGTGCTGGCAATCGGGCGGGAAAGCAGAATCCCCAACAGCAAGCCACTCATGATGTTGCCCACCACCTGGCCACGGGATTTTTCCGGCGCCATATGCGCCGCCAGTGGCACCAGGATCTGTACGGCCACCGATGTGAGGCCGATCAGCAACGAACAGATCAGAAAGGCTGAAGGCGTCTGGCTCAGCGCGGCACCGGCCAGGCACAAGGAAGCCGCCAGCGAGAAGCCAACCACCAGCCGACGATTTTCCATCAGGTCGGCCAGGGGCACCAAAAAGAACAGACCCAATGCGTAGCCGAGCTGAGTCAAGGCAACGATGAGGCTGGCGTGCTCGCTTGACAGGCCAATCTGCGGCGCAATCAGTTCAACGATGGGCTGGGCGTAATACAGGTTGGCGACGACGGCCCCGCAACAGAACGCAAGCAAAACGACCATCGTGGTGGACAGGGTTGGCGACGTGACAGGCGTCGCCTTCAGATCAGACGTTGTGGAGCTGCCAAGGGACATGGCCACACCTCATTAGGGGTTGAATGGATGGCGCTAGCCTAGGTGCCTGTTTGCAACTTAGGAATCAGGCGGTGGAGCAACACTACGATGCGCGAGGCGCAATGCTCGGCGCAGGTGCAGTTGGCGCAACACACTGTTGCGCGGCGAGGTGATACCCCGCTTCGGCATGCCTGCCTACCCTTCCCGTTTCGAGCACAACGCTGGCGAAGGATGAGCAAGCATGAACAAGAAAGGTCTGTGGCTAGGTGGGCTTACCCTCGCCGTCTGTGGCGCCGCTTTAGCCGGTGCACTGATGTGGCGACCCTCCCTGCCCCCCGTCAAGCAACCTGCGCCGCGCAATGCCGAGCAGATCCGGCGCGGAGCGCTGGTGGTCGAGGCCGGCGATTGCGCGGTCTGCCATACGCGCCCGGGTGGCGAGTATCTGTCCGGCGGACTCCCGCTGGCGACCCCCTTTGGCACGCTCTACAGCACCAACATCACACCCGACGATCGCACGGGTATGGGTCAATGGTCCCTGGAGGCGTTCGAACGGGCCATGCGTCACGGCGTATCCCGTGACGGGCATTTTCTGTATCCGGCGTTTCCCTATGCCCATTATCGCCGCATGAGCGAGGACGATCTGAAAGACGCTTATGCCTATTTGATGAGCGGACCGCCAGTGGACTCGCCCGCCAGGCCGAACCAGATGAACTTCCCCATGAACATTCGGCCGCTGGTTTCGTTCTGGAACCTGCTGTTCCTTCATGGCGCACAAGCACAACCGGAGTCCGGGCAAACGGCGCAATGGAATCGAGGCCGGTATCTGGTCGAAGGGGCCGGGCACTGCGCGGGATGCCATTCACCGCTCAACCTTTTGGGCGCCGAAAAGTCCGGGCAATCGCTGGCCGGCGGCACGGTCGATGGCTGGGAGGCGCCTTCCCTGCTGGGTTTGGCCCAAGCGCGCAAGCCCTGGAACAGTCAGCAACTGGTGGACTATCTGCGCGGCGAGGTGGCGGCCGATCATGGGGCGGCGGCCGGCCCCATGAGACCGGTCAGCCTGGGCCTGGGGAAAATGCCCGTCAGTGATGTGCAGGCCATTGCCGAATACCTGCTGAGCCTGGGTGCGCACACTCCAGCTGAAACACCCTCGCCGACGCCTGACACCCGAGCGCTCGACCCGACGGCACGCAATGAAGGGGCCGCCCTCTTCCAGGCGGCCTGTGCCGGCTGTCATGGCGCAGGCGCCCCCATGCGTTTGATCGACGGGCGTCCTGATCTTGCCGACACCTCAGCCCTGCGCTCCGCCAGTTCGCGCAACTTCGTGAAGACGGTACGGGAGGGCATCGCCATGACCCCGGGCGCTTCAGGCCCCGGCATGCCGGCGTTTGCCGCCCTTCTCAACGACGCCCAACTCACGGTGCTGGCGACATACCTGCGCGCTCGCGCCGAGCCGGATCATCCCTGGGCCGACCTCCCGGAAACTATCGACGACTTACGCGAGGATGCGCAATGAGCCGCATGACCCTGAATGTCAATGGAGCGTCCCACGTGCTGGACATCGACGCCGACACGCCCCTGCTTTATGCCTTGCGCAACCAGCTTGAGCTCAATGGCGCAAAGTATGGCTGCGGGCTTGGCCAGTGTGGCGCCTGCACGGTGATCGTCGACGACAAGCCGATCTTTTCCTGTGTCACCCCTTGCTCAAGTGTGCAGGGCAAAAAAATCCGTACCGTGGAAAGCCTGGGTACAGCCGATCAGCCCGGCGCCTTGCAAAAGGCCTTTATCGAAAAACAAGCCGCACAATGCGGCTACTGCATCGCCGGAATGTTGATGCGCGCCCAGGCACTGCTGGAGCGCGATCCCAACCCTGACGAGCAGACAATCACCACTCACATGGCGCCGAACCTCTGCCGTTGCGGTACACATTTGCGAATCATCGAGGCCATCCGTGCCGTCGCCGTGTCGGGAGCACACCATGAAGAGCAACGCTAACGTCGATCTCGGGCGGCGCGCCTTCCTGCGCAACGGTTCCTTGCTGGTGGCGTTCTCGCTGCTACCGGTTGCCGGCAATGCATGGGCCGACACCGAGGTGGATACCCTCGGCACGCTGGTCCTGGCTCCAGACCTGGCCGGCAGCTTGCGCAGCAACCCTTACCTGGATGCCTGGATACGCGTCGATGCGCAGGGAATAACCGTCTACACCGGTAAGGTCGAACTGGGTACCGGGGTGAAAACCGCCTTGTTGCAGATCGCCGCCGAGCGTCTGGAAGTGGCGCCCGATACCATCAACATGCTGACTGCCGACACCGCGCTGACACCCGATGAAGGCTATACCGCGGGGAGTCACACCATCGTCGACAGTGGCACGGCGTTATTCAATGCCGCGGCCCAGGTGCGCCAATTGCTGGTGGAGTCCGCGGCCAGGCATTGGCACGTCGAGCCTGATGGGCTGGTGACCCGTGATGCGCTGATTCAAGGGCCCGACGGGCAGCGCATGAGCTACTTCGAGGCCGTCGGCGGCGTGGACCTGCATCGCCATGCGCTGCCGAAATCGCCAGCAAAGGCCCCTGGAGAATTCAGCCTGATCGGGCACTCACTGCCTCGCCTGGACATCCCGGCCAAGGTCAGTGGCGGTGCCGCATTCGTACAAGATATGCGTTTGCCAGGCATGCTGCATGCCCGACTCATCCGGCCACCCAGGCCAGGTTGCCAACTGCTGTCGTTTGATCCCGAGGCCTTGCAAAGCCTGCCTGGTGTGGTGCAGGTCGTTCATGACGGCAACTACCTGGCCGTGGTTGCGAAGGACGAATGGCAGGCCGTGAAGGCGATGCGCGCGGGGTATGCGCAGGCGAAATGGAGCGAAGGCGTTGCGCTGCCCGATGCACGCAGCATCCATGCGTTGCTCCCGCACTTGCCATCGCGCCGTTACCCCATCAGCCACACGGGCAGTCCGGCGGCGGCCCCCGGACCGGGTTATCGGGCACGGGTGACCAAGCACTATCTCATGCACGGTTCTATCGGCCCGTCCTGCGCGGTGGCCTGGTTAAAGGACGACGTGCTCACTGTCTGGACCCACTCCCAAGGTGTCTATCCGCTACGCGCGGGTATCGCGCAAATGCTCGGCTTACCCCTGGAACGGGTTCGCTGCATCCATACCGAAGGGTCCGGCTGTTACGGCCATAACGGCGCGGATGACGCGGCGGCGGACGCCGCCCTGATTGCCATGCGCGTGCCCGGCTCTCCCGTGCGGGTTCAATGGATGCGCGAGCAGGAAAACCTCTGGGAGCCCTACAGCTCGGCCATGATCACCGAGGTGCAGGCAAGCCTGGATCAAGACGGCCGGATCCAGGATTGGGCCTACGAACTGTGGACGACCCCGCACAACGAACGCATCGTCAATGCCGGTCGCCTGTTACCGGCGCGCTTGCTCTCCAAACCCTTCACCTCGGCCCCATCGGTGCCTATCGCACAACCGGAAGGCGACGGTGATCGTAACGCCGTGCCCCTGTACAACACGGCCTCGACCCGTATCGACATGAACTTCATCACCCTGATGCCATTTCGCACCTCGGCGATGCGCTCCCTGGGTGCGCACATCAATGTCTTTGCGATCGAAGCCTGCATGGATGAGCTGGCGGCGCGCGCCGGTGTGGACCCCGTCGCTTTGCGCCTCGCCCATTTGGATGACCCTCGCGCTCGAGCGGTGATAGAGCGAGTGCGGGACGACTTCGGCTGGACAACCCAGCCCGTCAAGCCGGGCGTGGGGGTCGGCTTTGCCTTCGCGCGGTACAAAAACATCATGGGGTATTGCGCCCTGGCGGTGCAGATCAACGTTCACCCGCAAACCGGTGACATCGTGGTTGATCGGGTGGTCACGGCCGTGGATGTCGGACAGATCGTCAGCCCCGACGGCCTGCGAAACCAGATAGAGGGTGGGATTGTGCAATCCACCAGTTGGACGTTGTTCGAAGCCGTCGATTTTGATGCCGCAGGCGTCCGCAGTTACGACTGGAGCGGTTATCCGATCCTGCGTTTTCCACAATTGCCACGGCGTGTCGAAGTGCATTTGCTCGATCAGCCAGGCCAGCCATTTCTGGGCGCCGCGGAGATCGTGCAAGGCCCGATGGCGGCGGCCCTCGGCAATGCCCTGGCCCACGCCACTGGCCGACGGCCTTTGCAACTGCCCCTGACCCGGTCGCTTTGAGTGCGGCCGCCATGACCGAGCGTGAGCGCGGTCATGGTGGCCTCTACCCAGACCGGTGTTGCAACTCACGCAATACGGTTTGGCGAGGAGTGCTGATTATCAGCGTCCGGTCCAGCCCTTAGAGTAGGTCGAAAAGGAGGACCTACCATGGGCACATTTACAACTCACCCTCAACGACCTGCCGGGGCACCTCGTGCCCTGGTGATTGGCGGATCATTGGGCGGGCTTTTCGAAGGTAATCTGCTGCGCCAGATCGGCTGGGACGTCGATATTTTCGAGCGTTCGTCCCACGACCTCGACAGTCGAGGCGGCGGCGTAGTGCTGCAGCCGGAGGTGGTCGAAGCGTTTCGCAAGCTGAACGTTCCATTGACCCACCTGGAGATGGGCGTTCGCTCGCAGTACCGCACCGTGCTGTATCCGGACGGCCGTGTCCAAAGCAAAACCTTGGCCCCGCAAGTCCAGACGTCCTGGTCACTGCTTTACACAACCTTGCGCCAGGCCTTCGGCAATGAGCGCTACCACCAGGGGAAAGTCCTGGTGGACCTCGATCAGCCAGAAGCCGGCCGGGTGGTGGCCGTGTTCGAAGACGGCGAGCGCATCGAGGCTGACTTGCTCGTCGCCGCTGATGGCGGTAACTCGCAGGTACGTCAATTGCTCTGGCCAGAATACCAGCCTGGCTACGCCGGCTATGTTGCCTGGCGCGGCCTCCTGCCAGAAAGCCGTTTGCCCGAGTTGCCTGCCCAGGTGTTGGCGGGTGACTTCGGTTTCGCAAACGCCGGCGGCTCGCACATCCTGGGCTACCTGGTACCCGGTGAACACAACGATATTCGTCCCGGACAACGCTACTACAACTGGGTTTGGTATCGGGTTGTCGAGGAGCCACTCATCGGCGATCTCATGACCGACGCCAATGGGCACAAGCGCGACTATTCGGTACCGGAAGGGCTTCTCGCGCCGGCATGGCGCGAGCATGTCTGGAGGGAAGCCGACAGGCTGCTGCCCCCCGCTTTTCGGGAAGTGGTGCAAGCCACCGAACAGCCTTTCGTGCAAAGCATCCGCGATTTGGCGATGCCGCGGATGGTTGATGGCCGGGTGGTCCTACTCGGCGATGCGGCCGCCATTCCCCGGCCGCACACCGCCGCCAGCACCTCCAAGGCGGCATTCAACGCACTCGAACTGGCCCGGTGCCTGAGCCAGGCCCCAGACGACACGGATCGCGCCCTGGCGAACTGGGAACCGGCACAGATTGCCTTGGGGCAACGCCTGCTCGCCCAGGGCCAAGCCATGGGCGATCACCTGATGTTCCACCGTCCGACCCTTCACGCTGGCTGAGCCCAGCCCACTCAAACTGGAGAAAGATCATGAAGTCCCTGTTCCAACCGATTGCCGTTGGCTCGTTGCAACTCGAACATCGCATCGCGATGGCCCCCCTCACACGCTCACGCGCCGGCCAGCCGGGGGATGTGCCTACATCCATGAACGCCGAGTACTACCGTCAGCGCTCCAGCGCTGCCCTGATCATTACCGAAGCGACCCAGATCTCTCGACAAGCACAAGGCTATGCCTGGACGCCGGGCATCTACAACCAGGAACAGATTGATGGCTGGCGCGTGGTGACCGATGAAGTCCATAAGGCCGGCGGACAGATTTTCATGCAGTTATGGCACGTCGGACGGGTCTCGCACCCCAGCTTCCAACCGGATGGCGGACTTCCGGTGGCGCCGACATCGATGCCGGTTCCAGGCAAGACATTCATTGTCGACGAACAGGGCAACGGTGTGTGGGGAGAGATTCCTGATCCTCAGGCACTGACCATCGATGGCATCAAGACAATCGTGGAAGACTACCGTCGCGCCGCACGTAACGCCATTGAGGCCGGAATGGACGGCGTTGAAATCCATGCAGGCAATGGTTACCTGCTTGACCAATTTATCAATAGTGCCAGCAACCAGCGCAAGGACACTTACGGTGGCAGCATCGAAAATCGCAGCCGCCTGTTGCTCGAAGTCGTAGCCGCCGTTGCAACAGAAATCGGGGCCGCGCGAACAGCTGTACGCCTGACCCCCATGGGGCGCTTCATGGGGATGGGTGACGACACGCCTGAAGAGACGTTCGGCTATCTGGTCAACCGGCTCAACGATTGGTCGCTGGCCTACCTTCACCTGGTTGAACCGGCCATCGTCGGGACCGTACGAGATGAGCAATTTGACCCTCGCTGGGACGCCATCATCCAGCAATTGCGGAGCATATGGCACGGGGTGCTGATTCTAGCCGGCGGTTATGACCCCGCCAGCGCCGCCCGGGCAGTGTCGCAAGGCCGCGCCGATATCATCGCCTTCGGCCGCCCCTTCCTGGCCAATCCTGATCTGCCGCGACGTATCCGCGAGGGGCTGCCACTCAGTCCAGCCGATCCTGCCAGCTTCTTTGGCGGCGATGCGGGCGGGTATACCGACTATCCCGTCCATCCGTAACAAATGCTCGAGTACATATGCCTATGTTCTCGAGCCATCCAGGTCCGCTGCGTCTGCACTTGTTCTATCCTTCCATCCAACCACCGACTCCGGACATCAAAATGCCCGCCCCCGAATCCGCCCTCCTGCAAAGCTGGCATCACAACGCCCAATCCTGGATTGAAGCGGTTCGCGGCGGCGCCATCGAAAGCCGCCGCCAGGTCACCGACCAGGCCATCCTGCTGGCGGTGTTGGGCCGCCAGCCCGAGCGTGTGCTCGACCTGGGTTGTGGCGAGGGCTGGCTGTTGCGGGCACTGGCGACACGGGGCATCAACGCGGTTGGTGTGGACGGCGATGCGACGCTGGTTGAGGCCGCGCGGGCGGCGGGCTCTTCGCCAGTGCATTTGGCCAGCTACGAAGCGTTGGTGGAGGCGAAGGTGGATGTCGGCCGCGACTACGACCTGATCTGCGCCAACTTTGCCCTGCTGCACCAGGACATCATCCCCCTGCTTGCCGCCATGAACGCCCTGCTCGCCCCTGGCGGCGCGCTGGTGATCCAAACCCTGCATCCATGGACCGCGGCGGCGGGCGACTATCAGGATGGTTGGCGGAACGAAACCTTCGATGGGTTCAAGGGGCAGTGGCAAGCCATGCCCTGGTATTTCCGAACCCTGTCCAGTTGGCTCAATGCGCTGGACATGGCCGGTTTTCGGTTGAGCGCTTTGCAGGAGCCGCAGCACCCACAGAGTGCTGCGCCTCAGTCATTGCTGTTGGTGGCCGAGAAGCGGGAGTGAGCCACACCGGCTTCCTACTTGCCCGTCTCCTCAACCGCGCCTTTGTTCTGAAAGCCGAAAGAGTATTTCAGAGCCCGTGCATGCTGGGTGCGAGTATCCGGCAAACCTATGGTCTCCGGATTCGCAAAGCCGGTGGGGCTGGAGGGGTCCATGAAGTTAGCGCGATTGATCGCATCAAACAGAAAACTGAAACCTTGTTTCAGTGTGCTCTGGGCGATGCCATGACAACCCATGCAGCCGCCCATGGTCTGGCTTCCAGTGCTGTGATCAAAATCCGGCACCTTGATGTTCTTCACCGTGCGCATATTGGTCAGGGTGTTGTCCTCCGGAACGGGGAATACGTTGCTTCCGCGAAAGAGTTGAATCCCCGGCTGGCTGCTTTCGACCAGGATATTGGCCAGGTAATAATCCGGGTCGGTTTCAGTGCTCGACGGAATGGCCTGCACCCCTTTAAGCCGGTAGTGCTTCCAGACCGAATTGTTGAACGCGCTGCTGCCGTCCATAAGCTGCTTGACCTGGTTGTTGACCGCCGTGACTTCGGAATAGATGGTTTGCGGTTGCACGACACGAATCGGCCCGGCCTGCCCCTTGGGGATCCCGTTGCTGCCGGAGTAGATGGGCGGAGTATGGGCCGAGTCCGCAACATCGCCCCTGGGCAGGGTCACCGTATGGGTGGTGTTGCCATCAGAGAAGGTAGCAACCGGCGGTAAACCGTTATCCGGCGAGTAGGCAACCTTGTCGTAGTTGGCGATATAGTAAAGCCCTGTCGGCGACTTGTCGGGCAAGGTCATCGCATCCTCATGCTCGAATGTGGCGAATATGAAGGTCGGGTAGTTGGCCGTCTTATGGATGATATGCAAGGCGACCAAGGCATAGTCTTCGTTGTACGCCACCGGTGCCTTATCGGTGCCGTGATAGGTCACCACCGTCGCCGTATGGTAGCGCGCACGCTGCGCCACCGGAATATCCGCCAGCTTGCGCCATGCCGCCTTGACCTCCACCGCGCCGTCGGGCAGGACGATATGATCCGGGTACATGCTCAGGCCTTGCGCATAGGTGTAAATGACGGGATTGGCCTTGGCCTCGAACAGGATCTGGCTGTCGTTCGAAGGGGCATAGTGACTCCCGTTCATTGCTGGTCGTGGCGGGTTGACCGGGAAAAATATCGCGTTTTGCCCTATTTGAGTCGCCTCATCCAGATTGTTGTAATGAGCAAAACTCGCGCCTGGGGCCAAAGGCACACCGTTGGGGAAACTGACATAGCGGTATTGCGGGCTGGAAGCGAACGGCCGCGTAGGGCCGCCTACGCCTTTTTTTTCCCCTCCCGGAGGAAACAACTCGGTGCGGTGGGCGAAGGTTTGCCACAACAAAGGACTGGGAGATTGTGGCAGCTTGCCCGAATCGGCAAAGCTGCTGGAGGGATTGCCAATGCCGCGGTTAGCCGGTAACGGCGTGTTGGCGGCATTGTTCAGTGCGATAAAGCTGCGCCAGGCGAAAGTTGCATAGTCGGTATGGCTAAGGCCCGTGGCCAGGTCCGCGGGCAGTTGCGGATTGTTCGTGGTCAAATCGTTTGCGGTGATGGCATAGGAAACGCCCAATCCCGATGGATAGGCCGAATTCCCAGGGAAGCGTTTGGAGAAATACGCATTCCAATGCAGCCCGTCGTTTGAATAAAACGTACTGGAACTGCTGCTGATAAACACGCGCTCGCCGATCATCGTTGCACTGTTCAGGAAGCCCCTGGGCCCCTGGCCGTTTATCCCCGTCAGCGCTTGCTTCGCCCCCCACTGGCCGGCCCGGTCGTAAGTGCGGGCGAACATGGCGCCATTTTCAAAAGCGTAATAAGCCCACAATTGACCGTTATAGACGACGGGCACCATCGTTAGAATTTTGTCGGCGCTTTCCTGGAAGGCCAGATTTTCCCGGCTCCACGCAACACCGTCATTCGAGGTGACATAATAAACAGCGTTACCTGAGTTTTCGCTATACAAGACAAAGAGCTGTCCGTTATACACAATCGGTTTGTTATTGATGGCCGTATGGAGCGTACTGATAGGCTTGGCCGTGGACCAGCCGGTGCCGTTTTCGGAGCTGACGGTCTTCAAGCGGCCCTGGGGATCGGTAAAGGTCAGTACCAATTTTTGATTGAACACGCTCACCGAGACATTACTAAAAATACTATCCACACTGATAGTTTGTGTGGCAGACCAGTTTTTCCCTTCCGCCGAAGTGGCATAATTTATATGCTTTTGGTCATTGTTGTTGGCCCAGAACATATAAACCTTACCCTTGAACGACTGCACCGAGGGTATATAAAACGCTTGCGGCCTGAAGGGCACCGTGCTCGTCGAAGAAGGCGTGCCACTTGAAGCCTCTGGATGATCAAAGACATCGACCGTGATCCCCACACCTTGTTGCGGTGTGGCGATGATCACACTCTCCGCATAAACCGACGAGACCGCCAGCACGCCACCCAGGCACAGCAACAGTCGACCCAACATTGCTTTGACGTTCATATATTCGCTCCTTTGAATAGCGGCTACTACAGGGCGCGGGGGCGCCCTGATCGGCGTAGCTGTTCCCTGGCTGCCGGCCCTTGCCTTGCAACGCTACTTATCGGCCACGGCCTCTGCTGCTTTGGCCATGTTTTCGGCGGTGGCTTCGACCGAGTTGCCGGCGATGGTGTACAAATAAAGTGTGGTGACGAACCCGGGGGCGGCCGACAGGGCCACATCGACCGGGGCACCCGCGTTATCCGGCACCAACTTCCCGGTCATATCCTGCTCTTCGTTCAGCTCCTGCTCCACCCGCAGGTGATAGCGGGTAAATTGAAGAAACTGAGGGTCGGTGATCGCGACGGCCGCCAGAGGATCCCAAAAATACAGATATTTGCCGATACCCGGCGCGATGGTCGAGCTTTGCAGCACGTGGGTGAGGAATTGAGCCACCGGGTTGGAAATCCGGGAGAGCTGGTTCACGAAACTCTGGGTAATGGGGATGAAGTTACTGGCGTTCAGCGCAACCAATTGAATGGGGACCCCGCCATTGAAGACATAGTGGGCACCCAGCGGATCCAGGAAGATGTTCCATTCGGCAACCTGATTGGTGTAGTAAGGCGCATCACCCAGGGCGTCAATAATATTACCGCCCGCACCAGGCTGGACGTATTCCGACAACAAATTCCCGCCCATCATAACGATGCGGTCTATTTTGCTGAGCAACAAGTGTTGCAACGTACTGTCGGTTTTGGCTTGCTGGAACAAATGCCCCCAGGTCGTACCACCACCGATCATCAACACCGTAAATTTATGATTGGCTTTTTCCAATGTTTCCCTTAAAAAAGCGAGCGCATCGGCTCGCGTGGGATTCGGGTTTTTCCGTGGAAACAGGGCGTCGTAATGGTGATCCGCCGCCTGGCGTGTTTCAAAGGGAAAGGTATTGCTGTACACCATGGGGCGTTGAAGACCCGCCGCAACGGGGATACGTTCTATCTCAGGGTCATTAAACAAAGTGAGGAAATTGCTGACATTTTCAACGCCGTGACTCAAGTGAACAGCGCCCACCCCCGTCACAGTAATACCTTCGACTTTTATCCCATGATGCTTGAGCAAATACGACATGGCCATGTAATCGTCGAAATCGACATCGGTATCGATGAGTACATGCGTAAGCGGTTGAACAGACATAAGGTTAGCCTCCTGGCTAATGAAGAGTTTACATCCGATGTCAGGTATTACCGAACGATCCAGCTTTTGTAGGCACAGGTCTAACAGTAGCGATTTGCAGCGTAGGCGGCCATTTGATATCTGTCTAGTGATCTGAGCCGTTAATCCAGCGGTCCATTGTTCACACTATAGGATGTGTCCAACGCGATGGATTCAGCACGTGCATGCCTCCCGATGTTCCCCTGGCTGCCATCTAAAAGGATGGCACTTTCCTGAAAATGACCTACACCTGATAGCAAGGAAGAACGGCCAGCGATCGACAGGAGTCGATAGTCAGAATCCCCCGCCCTCCCTGCGCACACTCCGTTTCCTCTCTGTTGATCATTCCTGGCAAATCGTTGGGGATTGAACTCAGTCGTCCGGCACCGCCGAGGAGGTAGTCCACCCCACACCCGATACCCTGCTCACCCGTGAAGCCCGTCTCGGCGATCAAACCGAGACCTTGACCAAAAATAAATAAAAGGAAGCCCCCGCATTGGCAGGCATAAGCCCAAGCGATGCCAGGCGTTTTCCCTATCAAGGAGATGATTGATGACCCAACCCCTAGGAAAGCTCACAGCCTTCGCGGTGGCGGCCGCGTTGTTCAGCGTCGCCGCCCAGGCCGGTACCTACCCTGACTACGGCTACGCGCCACCCGACACCTATACCGGCGCCAAATTCGTGCTCAGCCAGAGTTACCCCACCACACCGCCCAAAGGCCCGCTGCCGGAGTTCTTCAAGAAGCTGCCGACCAAGCAGGACAACAATTTTGAAACCTGGCGTGCCTACATGGACGCCGTGAAAAACTACTGCCTGGAAGGTAACGTCGACGTCAATTGGGACGTTCAGAAAAACAAGGTTCGCCAGTGGTATCACATGCCGTGGCAGCACTATGGCCCGCTGGGGCGCGAGGGCATCCATGGCTTGACCAAGGAAGCGCAGATCCAGGCCCAGCAACTGGCGTCCACGCAAACCGCCACCGGCCAGACTTACGCCGTGGGCATTTACAACGACATCGGCGCCTACACCATCGGCAAGGTCTGGAAAGACCCACAGAACCCTGATCCGAGCTACACCTCGCAGCCCAACAGCTTCCCCAACGGTACGGTCGTGTGCAAGGCCCTGTTTGCCGACATCGACCGCAGCACCGTGCCGTTCCTGGTCAACCCGGTGTTGTGGCAGGGCTATATCACCGACACCTTCACCTCCGCCAATCGCGTGGTGAAGGATGTCGCCCTGATCCAGATGGACATCGCCGTACGTGACACCCGCATGAAGGAGACCGGCTGGATCTTCGGCACCTTCCAGTACAACGGCGCCAAGACCGGCAAGGCTGGCTGGGACAACCTGGTACCGGTGGGGATCATCTGGGGCAACGATCCGAAAGAAACCGGCAATGACTTCACCAACCCGAAACCGACCGTCACCAAGATCAACCCGGCGCTGCAACAGACCGCCATCAACGCCAACACCCAGGAGCTGCCGCCGACCCACCTGGGCTGGAACGGGCGCCTCAACGGTCCGGTGGACAATCCCAACAGCTCCTGCCAGAGCTGCCATATGACGGCCGAGGCGCCGCAAGTGGCGATCATGAATCCACTGTTCCAGAAAAATCCGCCACCGGTGGGTTCACCTGACTGGATGAGGTGGTTCCAGAACATTCCGGCAGGCCATCCGTTCACTCCTGGAACCAAGAGCACGGATTTCAGCCTGCAGATGTCGGGCAGTCTGGTGAACTTCTACCAGTGGAAGTGTGACATGGGCGGGATCTACGAAAACGGCATCAACGCTTGCGCGAAAACCGCCGGCCTGAAGTTGAAGATGCTGAAGTCTGGCAATGGCGCACCGCAGCCACTGCAACGCGTGATCCGCGATCCAAGCCTGGAACAACTGCTCGAGTAACAGGCGACAACCTCCGGGCACTGGGTGCCCGGAGGCTGACTCATACCACTGGCTGCGACGCCTATGCTCAGCCAGGACAAGCTTCAGCGAAAACCTGCACCACCTTTTACGACACTGCCTCAGACGTCAGACAGGTGTCAGGGTCTATACTGATTTTGCCCCTTTAATCAGGAGCCAGCCTTGATCACCGTGTAGTCAACCAGGCAGAACACGTGAAGTCTTCGACACTTGCTGTAGCGCTGCTCTGTCTATTGCTCGGCGCTCCCGCCAGGGCCGAGTCCTATCTGGTCGTTACCGAGGAGTGGGCACCGTACAACTATCAGGAGAACAATCAGCTCACGGGCATGTCCACGGAGATCGTCCGGGCCATCATGGCGCGGACCGGGGATGACTTCGAGATGGTGCTGTTGCCCAGTATGCGCAGCATCCACGCATTGAATACCCGCCCCAAGACCATCCTGTATTCCCTGTTCCGCACGGCGAAGCGCGCCCCCTTATACAAGTGGGTCGGACCTATCGTGGAAGAGTCCATTTACCCCTATCAGTTAGCCAATGCGCAGCAGCCGGTGAATTCCCTGGAACAGCTACTACGCGCGCCACAGATCACGACGAGACAGGCCGGCCTGATACCCGAGGTTCTGCAGTCGCGGGGCTTCAACAACCTCGCAAAAGTTGCAATCGAGAGCCGGCAGCTCTATCGCATGCTGCTCGCCGGACGCACTGACATCATCGTCGGCGACACCGCCGCGGGGGTGGCTTACTACAGCCGCGAGTTGAACATCGCCCCCGGCACGCTGCGGCAGATTCCCATCGAGCTTTATCGCTCATCGCTGTACATTGCCTTCAGCCGCGACAGTGACGACAAACGGGTAGCCGCCTGGGCCGACGCCCTGGAGCAACTGCGCCAGTCAGGTGAGTTGAAGCGCATCCAGGATCGGTACAGCCAACCCATCGGGCAATGAAAGCGTGGAACCCGCGCAAGTTTTTAGAATGGCAGGATGAGCACATCCGTAACTGTCGCGTCCTTTGGTCGAGAGGTTCCATTCCAGCCTTCCCCATGGATAAAACACGTTTCCAGGAGAGATCCTGCCATGGTAAATAAATCAGTCCCCCGACAGTTGAAGTTCTGAAAATGCCAAAGACAAAGCCGGCAGCTAGCGCGGCAGCAACGGCTGCTGAGATCGAAAGATCCATCCAGGCCCTGAACAAAATGGCTGAACGCCTTTGGGGGGATGGCAGGGAGACCGAGGCAAAAGCACTTCTCGATGCCCTGGATGCCTTGAACCGGGCGCTGGACAGGATCCGGATCGGCGAGAGCCGCCGGGTGGTGACGCTCCACTAACAAGCCAGGGACGCCCAACGGAAAACAAATCGGCCCTCTATTCGCCCACCAGCCTTCGATTGCTGCGACAACCCAAGCATGGACAAAACGAACGGCAGGAACGAGGGCATGCCAGGTTCCTGCCGTTTCAAGCGTTTGCCGGTAAAGGCTCAGCGCATCAAAAGAAGCCCAGCGGATTGATGTCGTAGCTGACCAGCAGGTTTTTGGTCTGCTGGTAGTGGTCGAGCATCATTTTGTGGTTTTCACGGCCGACACCGGATTTCTTGTAGCCACCGAACGCGGCATGCGCCGGGTACAGGTGATAGCAGTTGGTCCACACGCGACCGGCCTTGATCGCCCGCCCCATACGGTAGGCACGGTTGATATCACGGGTCCACAGGCCCGCACCGAGGCCGAACTCGCTGTCATTGGCAATCGCCAGGGCTTCAGCTTCGTCCTTGAAGGTGGTCACGCCCACCACCGGGCCGAAGATCTCCTCCTGGAACACGCGCATTGTGTTGTTGCCCTTGAGCAGCGTCGGCTGGATGTAGTAGCCGGTGGACAGATCGCCTTCCAGACGCTCCGCCGCGCCGCCGGTCAAGAGCACCGCCCCCTCCTCCTGAGCAATCTTCAGGTACGAAAGAATCTTGTCGTATTGCTGCTCCGAGGCCTGGGCGCCGACCATGGTCTCGGTGTCCAGAGGATCGCCACGCTTGATCTTGCCGATCTTCTGCATCACGACCGCCATGAACGCGTCGTAGATCGATTCCTGGATCAAGGCACGCGACGGGCAGGTGCAAACCTCGCCCTGGTTGAAAAACGCCAGCACCAGGCCTTCAGCGGCCTTTTCGATAAACTGCGGCTCGGCCTGCATGATGTCTTCGAAGAAGATATTCGGCGACTTGCCACCCAGCTCCACCGTACTGGGAATGATGTTCTCGGCCGCGCACTTCATGATGCGCGCGCCCACCGGCGTGGAGCCGGTGAATGCGATCTTGGCGATACGCTTGCTGGTGGCCAGGGCCTCGCCGGCTTCACGGCCAAAGCCATGGACGATGTTCAAGACACCCGGTGGCAGCAGGTCGTTGATCAGCTCGGCGAAGACCATGATCGACAGCGGCGTTTGTTCGGCCGGTTTCAGCACCACGCAGTTGCCCGCCGCCAGCGCAGGCGCCAGCTTCCAGGCCGCCATCAACAGCGGGAAGTTCCACGGAATGATTTGCCCCACCACGCCCAGGGGTTCATGGAAATGGTAAGCCGTGGTCAGTTCGTTGATCTCCGCGGCGCCGCCTTCCTGGGCACGGATGCAACCGGCGAAATAACGGAAGTGGTCGGCCGCCAGCGGAACGTCGGCATTCAGGGTTTCGCGCACGGCCTTTCCGTTGTCCCAGGTTTCGGTAACGGCCAGCACTTCAAGATGTTGTTCAATGCGGTCGGCAATGTTCAACAGGACCCGCGAGCGATCCTGTGCCGAGGTCTTGCCCCAGGCATCGGCCGCCCCATGGGCGGCGTCCAGCGCGAGTTCGATATCAGCGGCGGTGGAACGGGGGAACTGGGCAATCACGTCACCGTTGATCGGCGAGGTATTGGTGAAGTATTCGCCATGGACCGGCGCGATAAACTCACCGCCGATGTAATTGCCATAGCGCGATTTGAAAGAAACGACAGCGCCTGGGGTTCCGGGGGGTGCGTAAATCATGATTGAGGCCTCTTTGCGGGTCATTGTCTGTGGGTCGCACACGCGATGAACAGATGCTAGAGAGCCCGCGCCGCCAAACGAATACGCCCTTGGCAGGGGTCACCTTGTCATTTAGTCGTAATTGGGCCCTTCTGGAAAACCGCAAACGCGCAACGCTTCGTACTTTAGTAGGGGTTTACCTGACTATCGTCGCATTCACAAAGCAGGGGGAGTGGCATGTAATGCCGCCATTACAAGAAAGGAATCGCCCTTATGCCGCCTACCCAGGACTTCGTACCCTGAGCCCTTTCCCTGAACAACAGAAATGCCCCGCCATCACACCGCAATCAAAAATAAACAGGTGCAAGGCCATGTACAAAATTCTAATTGCCGATGATCACCCGCTGTTTCGTGAAGCCATCGCCAATGTGATCAGCGACGGTTTTCCGGGCTGCGAAGTGATGGAAACCGCCGACCTGGAGAGCGCGCTGGCACTGACTCGGCGCCATGACGACTTCGACCTGATTCTGCTCGACCTGAATATGCCTGGCATGCACGGCCTCAATGGCCTGATCAATCTGCGCAACGAGGCGCCCACCATCCCGGTGGTGATCGTGTCCGCCGAACAAGACAAGCAGATTGTGCTGCAAGCCATCATGTACGGTGCGGTGGGCTTTATTACCAAGTCGTCGCCACGGGCGCAGATGACTGAAGCCATCGAGCAGATCCTCAACGGCAATGTCTATCTGCCTCCGGATATCATCCACTCGCCAAAGGCCGATACCCGGCGCAGCATGAACAGCGCCCCCGGCTTTGCGCCTGAGTTACTCCAATCGCTGACCCGCAAGCAATTGCTGGTCCTGGAACGTATGACCAAGGGCGAGTCGAACAAGCAGATCGGCTACACCCTGGAAATCGCCGAGACCACGGTCAAGGCTCACGTCTCGGCCATCCTGCGCAAGCTCAACGTGCATAACCGGGTCCAGGCGATTCTCAGCGCCGGGGATATCGATTTCACCGCCTACCTGCGGCGCTGAGTGGGTCAACCCACCGACTCCTTGCCCAGCAGATGACTGATGGCAGTCTTGAGCTTCATCGGCCGCACCGGTTTGTGCATCAAGGTGTGGCCCAGCTCACGCATTTGCAGCTTCAGTTCATTGCTGTAGTTGGCCGTGATCATCAGCGCCGGCAAGGGCAAGCCACGTCGGGCGTTGATCGTGGCCACGACATCGACACCGTTCTGCTCATGGTCCAGGTGATAATCGGCAATCAACAGGTCGGCGTCGCCATGATAGTTGTCCACCTGCCGCGCCAGGTCCTGTTCGCACAGCGCGGTGACCACCTGGCAGCCCCAGCTTTCCAGGAGCGTGCGCATCCCCGCGCAAATCGTCGCATCATTGTCCAGCACCCAGATCCGCGCCCCGCGCAACCTTTCGAGCATGGGCCCCGTCATGGGTAACTGGATCTGTGGCTTGGGCGCGCAGAGGGTCAGCGGCACTTCGACAGCGAACATCGAGCCTTTGCCGGGGGTCGAGCGGACGCTGATCTTATGCCCGAGGATCCCGGCGATTTTTTCGACAATGGCCAACCCGAGACCCAACCCGCGATCCTGATGGGGTCGTTGCACGTCGCCGCGTTTGAACTCCTGGAAAATTTCCTCCAGTTTGTTCTCGGCAATCCCGATACCGGTATCCCAGACTTCGATGGACAGACAATGGCGATGCCGACGACAACCCAATACCACGCGGCCAGTGGTGGTGTAGCGGATGGCGTTGCTCAGCAGGTTGCGCAGAATCCGCGCGAGCAACTGGATATCGCTGCGCACCAGCGCCGAACACGGCACGAACGCCAGGCGCAAGCCCTCGCTGGCAGCCGCTTGCGCGAACTCGACCGCCAGGTTTTCCAGCAGTTCGCTCAGGGCAAACGGCGCGATATCGGCCTTGATTACCCCGGCATCCAGCTTGGAGATATCCACCAGCGTGCCGAGCAGATTCTCCACGTCTTCCAGCGAATTGCTGACATTACGCACCAGGGTTGCGTTGGCCTCCGGTTCGCGGCGCTCCAACAAGGCACTGGTAAACAGGCGTGCGGCATTGAGCGGCTGAAGCAGATCATGGCTGACGGCGGCCAGAAACTTGGTTTTCGACAGGTTGGCCTGCTCGGCTTCGAGCTTGGCTTCACGCAGGCGCGACTCGACCCGACTGCGCTCGTCGATCTCGCGCAGCAGCTGGCTGTTCAGGGTGGTCAACTCGGTGGTGCGCTCGCGGACTCGCTGCTCGAGGTTCTGATAAGCCTGGTGCAGCGCTTCGGCGGTACGGCGGCGTTCGGTGATATCGCGGATCAGCACAAAGATGCCGATCACTTCACCATTGGCCAAGCGATTGGGCACATAGGAGCGCAGCATGTAGCGCTCCTGATTGTTGATGTTGATCTCAGGGCATTCGAAGGTCACGCTTTCCCCCGCAAGGGCGCGTTCGACATAGGTTTCCAGGCGCTGGTAATGCTCTTCGCTGTGGACCTCGCGCAGGCTCTGTCCGAGCATCACGCCACGCGGCCAGCAGTACCACTGTTCATAGACCTTGTTGGTGAACTCATAGACCAGGTCGGCGTTCAGGTAGGCAATGAGCGCCGGCACATGGTCGGTGATCAGGCGGATCCAGCGCTCGCTCTCGCTGAGGGCTTCAGCATGCTGGTAGCGTTCGGTGATGTCCGTGAAGGTGTTGACGAAACCGCCGGTGGGTAAGGGATGCGTGCGAATTTCCAGCACCCGGCCATCGTCCAGCCGCTGCTCCCGTTCATGGATCACCCGGCCGTTGGCGTCGCGGCTGTCCGGCGTCAACAGCTCCAGTTCGCTGTCGGCGATGACCTCGGAAAACAGCCTGTGCGCGGCAACCGGCGCCAGCCCGCTCAGCTCCAGGAAACGCCGATTCCACAGTTCCAGGATGCCCTCGGCGTTGACCATCGCGACACCCTGGGACAGGTTGTCGACGGCCCGTTGCAGCAGGTGCGACTTCTGCGCGACGGCTTGCTCGCGGCGCATGGTTTCGCTGAGTTTGACGTCCGTGATGTCGGTAAACAGGATCACCCGGCCACCCTCGCGGGTCGGCCGCTCGCTGACCTGCAGCCAGCGACCATCATTCAGACGGTACAGCAGGTGTGCGCCGGCGCTGTGCCGTGGCTCTTCACTGAACAGCCCGGTACTGGCCAGCAACCGCTTGACCTCGGTCAAGCGCATGCCCGCGATGATCCGTACCCGGCTGTTGGCCCAGAACGCCTTGAAGCGACTGTTGAACAGCACGATGCGCTGGTCTTCATCGAACAGCACGAACGCATCGGAAATACTTTCAATGGCATCGACCAGATGTTGATGGGCCGTTTCCGCCCGCAGGCGTGCGTCACTGAGCAGATGATTGCTGGCCTTGAGCTCGGCCATGGCCTGGTTCAACGCATCGGTACGTTCCCTGACCTGCTCGGCCAGGACCACCGAGTGCTGAAAGGCCGCATAGGAATCATTGCCACGGGCGGTCCCGGACTCGACCCGCTCGATCAGCGCCGTATTGATCCGCCGCAGCTTGTGATTGTCCCGCCGCAGTTGTTCGATCTGCTCAAGCAGCTCAGCGGGAGATGGCTGCACGGTTGCGTCCAATGGCGACACCGGTAAAGGTCTGGTTGATATGCATGCCATTGAACTGCTCTCCGTAGGTATTGAAACCTATCACCCGCTGCTCGCGCAGAAAGGCGCCGATCTGCTGGACGCTGCCATCGTCTTCCAGCTCCAGGCGCCGCAGGAAACAGTCGCAGCCGATGGTCAGCAACAACGGCCCCAGGCGCTCCCGCAAGCCGTCGAACAGCGTCTGCAGGTTCGGCAGCAAGGGGCCGGGCGTCATCGCCGTGAGCACGATGCCGTTCTCAACCGCACAGTAAAAGCTCAAGCTCAGGTCAGGATTGACCTGTTGAATGGCCCTGACGTAGTACTGATCGTTGATACGAACCGCCAGCGGGTGAGCGGCAAAAACCTGGTGATTGAGTTGTGAGACGGGCACCCCGATGATCTGCGCGTATTCCTCGGCCGCAGGTTCGGCATTGAGTTCGTAGACCCGGCGCATGCCGCTGTCGGCGCGGGTGACCACCAGCTTTTCCGCACGCGGCAGAATGTGGTGCGTGGTGAACACTTCGAAGTCCAGCCAGGTATTGACCAACAGCACCACGGCCGCGCCGCTGTGGAATTCGCCGCCAAAGTACACATGGGTATGGGTCAGGTAGTTATCGTCTCCGGCAGAGCCGCCAAAGTGCGGGATATCGCCCAAGGCGGCGCTCAGCGCGGCAAGGACCGTTTCCTCGCGGCTGGACAGGCCGTCGAGCAGTGTCAGGGCAAAACTGTTGCCCTTGATCGGCGCCAGGCTGTTGCTGCGACAGCCGCCGACCAGTCGCTCGACCATTTGCTGGGCGTCGATCAGACTGAAACGTTCCAATTCGTCGATCAGCTCGGCGGCAATGGAGAAATGCCGATGATCAAAACCCACCGCGGTCACACAGCCTCGGCCATAGCCCTGCGGGGTAATTTCCCCGGCGCTGGTACAGCCCACCACGCGAATGCCGCCAAAGCTCTGCTGCAATGCGCTGCCCAGGGCGCGCAAATCGTATTCGACCGAACAAAAGAACAGCACAAACCCCAAGTACGGGTGCAATAGCTGCCGCGCCAGCTCCTGGGCCACCTCTTGCGCCTCGGTTGCCATCGACATCGCGCTGATTATGCCGTCTGTTTGGGTCTGTCCCATGGTCGCCTTCCGCAAAGTGCGCTGTCTGATCCTTCAGTCTACGAAGACTGGACCCGGGTCCGTATCCTACTTCGGTAGGGGGTCCCCCCTGCGATGGGAGGAAGCCGCGTGCCATTACGACCAAAGACCCCCCTTGCGAGGACTAAAGGACCATTTAACCGTTATGCCATCGTTCCTAGGATGAGTGCGTCTTGATGAATGCACCACCGGCCGTTCGGGCCAATAATCACAATAACGAGGGCTAGTCATGAGCAGCACGTTCTTCATTCCGTCCGTAAACATGATGGGCATCGGCAGTCTCGATGAAGCCATGGTCGCCATTCGCAAATATGGTTTGCGTCACGCCCTGATCGTCACCGACGCCGGCCTGGCAAAAGCTGGGGTCGCGGACAAGGTCGCCAAATTGCTGGCGGCGCAGGACATCCAGGCGACCCTATTCGATGGGGCCAAGCCGAACCCGACCGTCAGTAACGTCGAAAACGGTCTGGAGCGACTCAAGCTCAGCGGCGCCGACTTCATCATCTCCCTCGGCGGCGGCTCGCCCCATGACTGCGCCAAGGGCATCGCCTTGTGTGCGACCAATGGCGGGCATATCAGTGATTACGAAGGCGTCGATCAGTCCGCCAAACCACAAATGCCACTGGTTGCCATCAATACCACGGCGGGCACCGCCAGCGAGATGACCCGCTTTTGCATCATCACCGACGAAACCCGCCACGTGAAAATGGCCATCGTCGACCGTAACGTGACGCCACTGCTGTCGGTCAACGATCCCTCATTGATGGCCGCCATGCCCAAAGGCCTGACCGCCGCCACCGGCATGGACGCGTTGACCCACGCTATCGAAGCCTACGTTTCCACCGCGGCCACGCCCATCACCGATGCCTGCGCGCTCAAAGCCGTGGAGCTGATCTCCGCCAACCTGCGCAACGCGGTCGCCAACGGCGGCGATATGCAGGCGCGGGAGAATATGGCCTACGCACAGTTCCTGGCCGGGATGGCGTTCAACAACGCCTCTCTGGGCTACGTGCACGCCATGGCCCACCAACTGGGTGGCTTCTATGACCTGCCCCACGGTGTCTGCAACGCGATATTGCTGCCCCACGTCGAGAGCTTCAACGCCAGCGTTTCCCAGGCTCGCCTGACGGACGTCGCCAGGGCGATGGGGATCGATACCCAGCATCTTGACCACGAGCAAGGCGCGGTCGCGGCCATTGCCGGCATCCGTAAATTGTCTTTGGACGTTGGCATTCCAGGCGGCCTGACTGAATTGGGGGTCAAGGTGGAGGACATTCCAACATTGGCGGCCAATGCCATGAAAGACGCCTGCGGCTTCACCAACCCGCGGACGGCAGAACAGGCGCAAATCGAAGAGATTTTCCACGCCGCGATGTGATTGCAACACGATGAGCGCCAGGAACCTGACCGGGCTCCTGGCGCTCAGGTTCGATCAGGACTCAGCGCCCCGCCCCTGCCCGGCCAGCGCGATAAACCGAGAGGCCGTAGAACGCCAGCGCCAGGCCTGCTAACACGCCCCCCACCACGCCGACATAGGCAAACCCGAGTTGCCGCCCCACCCAACTGCCCACCAGTGCCCCGCCACCGATCCCGATGTTGTAGATCCCCGAGAACAGAGCCATCGCCACATCGGTTGCGTCCGGCGCCAGCACCAGCACCTTCGATTGCAGCGACAGCCCGAAGCACATGATCGCCATGCCCCAGAACACGCTGAGTATCCCCAGCGTCGAAACCCCGCCACTCAACGGCAACAGCAATGCCAGGCACAGCACCAGCAACGCCGTGGCCGCCAGCAGAAAGCGCTGTGGGTGCTGCCGATTGAATCGACTGAACAGCAGCGAGCCGAAAATCCCCGCGCCACCGAACAGCAGCAGGATCAGGGTCACCACCTCGCCACTCATGCCGGCCACGGTTTTGATGAACGGTTCGATATAGCTATAGGCCGTGAACTGAGCCGTGATCACCGTCGCCGTCAGGCCGTAGACCGCCACCAGTGCGGGGCGTTTGAACAGTATGGGCAGGCTTCTCAGGGAGCCTGAGTTCTGGCTCGGCAGCAACGGCAGGCTTCTGCCCAGCCAGAGCACCAGGGCGCCGGCCATCAACGCGATCACCAGAAAGGTGGTGCGCCAGCCCATGGCTTCGCCGAGCAGACGGCCCAGCGGAATCCCCAGCACCAAGGCCATGGACGTCCCGGTCGCCAGCAGGCCCAGCGCCTGTACCTGCTTGCCCTTCGGTGCCACCCGCACCGCGAGGGACGCGGTGATGGACCAGAACAGCGCATGGGACAAGGCGATGCCGATCCGACTTACCAGCAGGACACCAAAGCTTGCGGCCAGGCTGGACAGCACATGGCTGACAATGAACAGGCCGAACAGCACCATCAGCAGTTTGCGTCGTTCGACGTTGCGGGTGAACAGCATCACCGGCAGTGAGGTCAGGGACACCACCCAGGCATAGATCGTCAGCATCAGCCCGACCTGCGCGCTCGACAGGTCGAAGCTGTCGCCGATGGCACTCAACAGGCCGACCGGCACGAATTCGGTGGTGTTGAAGACAAAGGCCGCCAACGCCAGCGCAATGACCGGTTGCCAGTTGTCGGGGGTTTCTGTGGTGGGGCTGCTACTCATTTAAAAATCCGTCATACGCTATCGAAGAGCCACTGGTTGGTGGTTCAGGGGCCGGGCAGCCAAAAGAAAAGCCGGTCGAGGTGAAATGGGTGGCTGACACGATGCAAGTATCGCTCCTTGGAGGGGATTCATCGCTGAAAGTTGCTGGCCTTGTCGAGCGCTCTTACCCACAAATAAAAACGCCGCTCAAAGAGCGGCGTTCTTGCGCATGGAACGGGGAACGAGACTCACACTAGCGTGGAGGTCTCAGGCCTTGCCGTTCCAGGGGCGGTCTCCGTGTTCGTCCTTGATGCGGGTCGGCAGGCCCATCAGGTCCAGTGCCTTGAGGAACGGCTCAGCCGGCAGCTCCTCGACGTTGGCCATGCGTTGCACGTCCCACTCGCCGCGAGCGACCAGCAAGGCCGCCGCCACAGGTGGCACGCCCGCGGTATAGGAAATGCCCTGGCTGTCGGTTTCGGCGTAGGCTTCCTCGTGGTCCGCCACGTTGTAGATAAACACTTCACGCGGCTGGCCGTCCTTGGTGCCCTTGACCAGGTCGCCAATGCAGGTCTTGCCGGTATAACCCGGCGCCAGCGAGCTTGGATCAGGGAGCACGGCCTTGACCACTTTCAGCGGCACTACTTCCAGGCCTTCGGCGGTCTTGACCGGTTGCTCGGAGAGCAGGCCAAGGTTCCTGAGCACCGTGAACACATTGATGTAGTGCTCGCCAAAGCTCATCCAGAAACGCACATTGGGCACGCCGAGATTCTTCGACAGCGAGTGCACTTCATCGTGGCCGGTCAGGTACAGGTTCTGCGCCCCGACCACTGGCAGGTCGTCGGTGCGCTTGACTTCGAACATGGTGTTACTGGTCCACTGGCTGTTCTGCCAGCTCCACACCTGCCCGGTGAATTCGCGGAAATTGATTTCCGGATCGAAATTGGTGGCGAAATACTTGCCATGGGAACCGGCATTGACATCAAGGATGTCGATCGAGTCAATGCTGTCAAAATACTGTTGCTGCGCCAATGCGGCATAGGCATTGACCACACCCGGATCGAAGCCCACACCGAGAATGGCAGTGATGTTCTTCTGCTTGCATTCCTCGAGGTGCTTCCACTCGTAGTTGCCATACCAGGGCGGCGTCTCGCAGACTTTGCCCGGCTCTTCATGAATGGCGGTGTCCAGATAGGCCACGCCGGTATCGATGCAGGCACGCAGCACCGACATGTTCAGGAAGGACGAACCGACGTTGATGACGATCTGCGATTCGGTTTCGCGGATCAGTGCCTTCGTCGCTTCGACATCCAGGGCGTTCAACGAGAAGGCCTGGATATCGGCGGGCACCTTGAGGCTGCCCTTGGCTTTGACGCTGTCGATGATGGCCTGGCATTTGGAGATGTTGCGCGACGCGATAGCAATACGACCGAGTTCGTCGTTGTGCTGCGCGCACTTGTGGGCCACCACCTTGGCGACACCTCCTGCACCAATGATAAGTACGTTCTTCTTCAATTATCTATTTCTCTTTATCTGCCAGCTTAGGAAAGGCTGGACATGTAGTCGTTGTAACCAAACTCACGAACCACCTCGACACTTCCGTCGAGTTGCTTCACCACGATGGACGGCATTTTCAGGCCGTTGAACCAATTTTTCTTGACCATTGTGTAACCTGCTGCGTCAACAAACGACAGCCGATCGCCGATGGTCAGTGGGCGATCAAATTGATACTCGCCGAAAATGTCTCCGGCCAGGCAGGATTTGCCGCACACCATGAACGTGTGTTCGCCCGCGCTGGGGGCCAGCTTGGCATTCAGGCGATAGATCAGCAGATCGAGCATGTGCGCTTCGATGGAGCTGTCCACGACCGCCAGGTGCTTGCCGTTGTAGAGGGTGTCGAGCACGGTGACTTCCAGCGAGGCGCTCTGGGTGATGGCCGCTTCGCCCGGCTCCAGGTAAACCTGCACGGCGTATTTTTCCGAGAAGGCCTTGAGGCGCGCGCAAAAGGCATCCAGCGCGTAGCCTTCACCGGTGAAATGGATACCGCCGCCGAGGCTGACCCACTCGACCTTGTGCAACAGATGGCCAAAGCGCTCTTCGATGGTGCACAGCATCTGGTCGAACAGGTTGAAGTCGCCGTTTTCGCAGTTGTTGTGGAACATGAAGCCGGAGATCTGCTCGATGACCTGCTCGATCTTGGCCGGGTCCCACTCGCCCAGGCGACTGAATGGCCGCGCCGGGTCGGCCAGCAGGTAATCCGAGCTGCTCACCTGCGGGTTGACCCGCAGACCGCGGACCTTGCCAGCGGAGGCTTCGGTGTAGCGCTGCAACTGGCTGATGGAGTTGAAGATGATCTTGTCGCAGTTTTCGAGCATCTCCTCGATTTCGTCATCGGCCCAGGCCACGCTGTAGGCGTGGGTCTCGCCGGCGAACTTCTGCCGACCGAGCTTGAGCTCGTAGAGCGAGGACGAGGTGGTGCCGTCCATGTATTGCTGCATCAGGTCAAACACCGACCAGGTGGCAAAGCACTTGAGTGCCAGCAGGGCCTTGGCCCCGGACTGTTCGCGCACGTAAGCGATCTTCTGCAGGTTCACCAGCAGCTTTTGTTTGTCGATGAGGTAGTACGGCGTCTTGATCATTTCAAGGCCTCCGACATGGCCAGTCAAAAAAGGATGCGCATTGTGCCTTCACTGACTACAGATCGAAAGAGCAGAAAGCTCAAGTTGCTGAGTTGGGCTGAACTGGACCTGGGGGCTGCCTGAAAATTCCTATACTGACAGTGGGGCTGGATTTGTAGTCCCTTTCCCTGCTCCGCACCTCTGCCACGGGCGCTCCGGTCGCCAACCGTCCTGACGCGCCAAGTCTGTTATGTCGGAATGAGCCCCGCCTCCCGGTAGCTCTGAACCAGTTCGTCGAATAAACCGATATCCACGCGCGTTCGGGCAATCAATTGAGCGCCAGCAACCGCGGTGTAAATGGCCCGGGCACGCCGCTCGCACACTTCAACGCCTGCGAGGCCGGTATCAGAGAGTACTTTCGCCAGCCACGCCACATTGATGTCGGCAAACGCCAGCACTTCACGCTTCACTTCCTCGGGCAGGTCCTGGTATTCCGCGGCCATGAAGCTGGACAGACACAGCCTGTTTCCGCCCTCGAGTGAGCTTCGGAAGATCGTCGGGTACACCTGCAAGCAGCTGATCGGCTCAGGGTTTGCCCCGCGTATGGCCTCCAGAACACTGGAGGTGTCTTCCCAGTAGCGTCTGGCGACGGCAGCGCCGAGGTCGGCCTTGCTCGAGAAATGGTAATAGATGCTCGCGTTCTTGATCCCCACTGCATCAGCGATGGTTCGGAAATTGATCCCACTGTAGCCGTGGATCTGAGCCGCTCCCTTGGCCGCTTCCAATATGGCTTCCCGGGCGTTTTCGCTCACGTTTTCATTCCTCGATGCTTTGATTCATGGGGTCATTGAGCCCGATGTTACTCGCACACGTCGCTACCTGCCAACTGACAGGTAGTTGTTGACAACGCAGAACCAAGCGCTCAACCTCTACCTACCATTTGACAGGCAGGTAGATAAATCATGACTTTCCAGCAACCGCACGACGTGTCCGAATCCCCAACGATGAAAATCTACGACTGGTACAACGGCCCCTACCCGGCGCGTGTCCGTATCGCGTTAGCCGAGAAAGGACTGCTGTCCCGGATCGAGTTTGTACCGGTCAATCTATGGGCAGGCGAGCACAAGAAACCCGAGTTCCTGGCCCTCAATTACTCGGGAACACTGCCCGTCCTGGAGCTGGGCGACGGCACGCTCATTGCCGAGTGCACCGCCATCACCCAGTACCTTGATGCACTGGAAGGCGCCCCTACGCTCACGGGTAAAACCCCCACCGAGAAAGGCCTCATCCATATGATGACCAAGCGTGCGGAAATCGAATTTCTAGACGCTGTCAGTGTGTATTTCCATAACGCAACGCCCGGGCTTGGGCCGGACGTCGAGCTGTCTCAGAACCCTGAATGGGGTGAGCGGATGCGGGACAAGGCAGTCAGGGGGATGCACTATTTCAACAGTGTCCTGAAAGGTCAGCCTTTTGTTGCAGGTAATGAATTCTCGATGGCCGATATTGCGCTGGTGGGCGGCATGATTTTCGCCTCGCTGGTGAAACTGCCGATACCTGATGAATGTGAAGCATTGGCCGCCTGGCAGGCCAGGATGCACGAGCGATCGAGCGTGCAGCAATGGCGCGCGATGGTGAAACGAGGCGAGCCGAAAAGCTGAGCGACATTCACGGTGGCGCGCCACGAATCGATGCGTCGATAGGGCCAGCTGGCGCGGCTGAACAGGCGCCACGCAAGCAGGTGTCGATGGAGAACGGCACAAAGGCCGTCAGCGATCCAGCAGTGCGATCTGACGGGCCGGGGGTGTCATTGGCCCGGCAGCGCCAGGCTGTTGAGAAAGCCTGCGACCAGCGCGTTGAACACCTCGCCTTGATCATCGTGCACATAGTGACTTGCGTCGGCGACCTCCACCGTCCGAATGTGCGGGTTGCTGGCGCTCATGAGCTGCAGCATCGCGGGCGGCAGGAAGTCCGAGCGGCCACCGCGAATGAACAGGGTCGGGCAATCCAACGCGCGCACCGCCGGCCACAGGTCCGTCGGTTCGATACTCAGGCGCGCCTCGGCAATACCCTGCTGATCATGGCGCCAGGTGATCACGCCGTCGCGCGCCTTCATCGAATGCGCGAGCCTTGACGCCAGGCCCTGCTCCGACAACCCCGGGCGCGAAGCCTGCCAGAAGGCGCGAGCCGCGTCCCAGCTATCGAACTGCAACGGCGTCTGGCTCATCTCGCGACGAATGCGCGCGGCACCATCGCCCTGGCTTGAGGAGCCGGGACCGATGTCTTCGATCATCAAGCCCATCAGCCGTCCCGGGTTCTGCCGCGCATATTCAAGGGCGTTGGCGCCGCCTAATGAGTGCCCCAGTAATACAAACCGCGACAAGCCGAGATGAGCGACAAAGTCCTCGAGGTCCTCGACATACGACTGTGTGTGATAACTGTCGGGCGCGGCCCAGTCACTCAACCCTCGACCGCGCTGGTCCAGGGCATGGATGCAATAGCCCGCCCCCAAGGACTGCACCAGCGACTCCCAGGTCTGTGCATAGGCGCGCAAGCCATGTAACAGCACCAGGGGCACGCCGGTCGATTCGCCCCAACGCAAAAAATGCAGGCGCAAGCCTGAGCGGTTGGTAAAGAAACAGCTGTCAGAAGGCATCGGTTTGTTCCTTTGTGCAGGGCTCCGGCCGATCTAGAAACGATCGAAGCGATAAGGGCTTGGGTCAATGATTGGCGTCTGCCCGCAGACAAGATCCGCCGCAAGCTGACCTGCCGCTGGCGACGTGCCAAAACCGTGCCCCGAGAAGCCGGTGGCCACGGTCAGCCCCGGAATCTGCGCGACCGGCCCAATGACCGGATTGGAATCCGGCGTGACGTCGATAGTGCCTGCCCAGGCCTGGGCGATCCGCGCCTGTGCAAAAATCGGCCAGGCCGCCATGAGGTTGTTCATCGCGTCGTTATTGAGCCGCGGGTTGGCGGCCGGGTCTTGCATCCTGACACGTTCGAACGGGCTGACGCTGTCGGCTCGCCAACGCCGGGCAAGCGCCAGGTCGTTGAGAAAAGGCTTGCCCAGCGAGACGTTGAGGACGCTGCGCTGTGCACGGAACTGCGGCATGTATTGCCTGGCGAGCAACAGGTGATCGAGGGTCAGGAAGGCATCCAGTTTGCCGCGCTGGGTGATGATGAAGCCGCCGTCCCTGTGCTTGCGAAACGAAAAGTCCGGCGCACCGACCGCAATCTGCGTCGGCCCCTCCATTGGCTGGGTACGTAGCACCGAGCAGGTCAAAGGCAAGGTCGACAACGACACGCCGAGGTTGCCGAGAAAGCGTCGTGACCACATCCCCCCCGCAAGCAACACATGATCGCAGCGAATCTCACCTTTCTCCGTGACCACGCCACTGACGGCTCCGGCGGACATTTGCAGGGTACGCACCGCGCACTGCTCGATTATCACCACGCCCATGGACATGGCCGCCTTGGCAATGGCGCTGCTGGCCAGCGTCGGTTCGGCACGCGCATCGGACGGCGTGAAAATGCCGCCGGCCCAGTCCCCCACGCCGCCCGGCACCAGCGCGTCAATCTCGCGTTTGCTGAGCAACCGCGAATCCAGCGACAGATGCTCCACCGACTTGAGCCAGCCCTCATGCAGCGCCATCTGCGATGGAGTGCGGCCCACGAACATGATGCCTTCGCGCCGATACCCGACATCCGCCCCGACCCGCTCGGGCATCTGCGCCCACAAGCGATCCGCCGCGAGCGCCAGCGGGATGTCGGCCGCGTGGCGACTGGTCTTGCGTACCCAGCCCAGGTTGCGTGATGACTGCTCGCCGGCGATCTGGCCTTTTTCCAGCACTACCACCGAAATATTGCGTTCGGCCAATGTCAGCGCAGCGGTCAGGCCGATAATCCCGCCGCCAATGATGACGACGGAAGTCGTGTAGGGAAGCACGGTGGAGGTTTTCACAGGCGCTATAGTCGGTGCCATATTCAAGACTCGGTAAGCGAATGAAGTCGACCGCGCCTGCGCACGGCCGCGTGGCGGTTACTGTGTCAGGCGAATGACTTCGACTTGCGCCTTCGACGCGTTGCGATACGCCGTCACTTCCAGTTCCACCTTGTAGACCGTCGAGCCCAGGGGCGGACAGGTGACAGTGCTGGCCGGGTCGATGCCGCGAAACTTTTCGCCGATCATGTTCATCACGGCGGGTACATCCTTGGGGTCCTGGATGAACACCCGCGAACACACCACATCCGCCAGGCTCGCATCGACCGCGGCCAAGGCCGCTTCGATATTGGCGAATACCTGCCGCGTCTGCTCGAGGATGTTCTCCGGGATCAGCTTGGTTTGCGGGTTGCGGCCGGCGGTGTTGGAGACGTAGATCCAATTGTCCACGACCACCAGGCGCGAGTAGCTGGCCTGGTCTTCAAACGGGGAGCCGGTCTTGAGCTTGGTGATTTTTGTCATGTCGAATGCCTTGTCAGAGTAGGAGTTGGGTGGCTTAACGCAGAACCGGGGTTTCCCACAGATTCAACGTGACGCCGATGCCTTTTTCGATGGCGTTGCGGTACACCACCGTGCCCCAGGCCACGTCTTCCACGGGCATGCCACCTACCGACATGATGATGATTTCTTCATCGTGCTTACGGCCTGGCGCGGCCCCGGCGATGATCTTGCCGATGTCCTCGACGTCTTCGAGGCGCATCTTGCCTTCGGCGATCATGTCCATGAAGCGCACACCAATCACCGGCACGCAGTGATGCGCGGGCTTGGGCAGTTCTTCAAACCAGGCTTGGTAGAGACCGGTGTTATCCAGCACCTTGCGCACGTCAGGCTGCTCCATCCCCTCGTCAAGAGAGCAGGACGCCGGCATCGCCAGGAAGGCACCCGGCTTGACCCATTCGCGCTTCACAATTGGGTAGATCGAGGGGTCACCCACCTCGCCGGAGCTACAATAGGTAACAAGGTCCGAGTCACGGACCACCTGTTCAAGGGTGTCGACCACTTTTATCGTGGTGACCTGTGGGTAGGTTTCTTTTACCCAGGCGATAAAGTCATCGAGGCTCTTCTGGCCACGACCTTTGATCTTCAGCGTGTCGAGATGCGGGCATACCGCCATGAACGCCGCCAGCGTGGTCTTGCCCATCACACCCGGGCCTAACAGGCCGACCACCTTCGAGCCTTTGCGTGCCAGGTGACGCGCACCCACGCCGGGAATCGCACCGGTGCGGTACGCGGACAGCAGGTTGGCCGACATATGGGCCAAAGGCGCGCCGGTGTCGGGGTCGTTGAGGGTGAACATCAAAATGGAGCGCGGCAGGCCCTTTTCGCGGTTGGCGATATTGGAGCCGTACCACTTCACGCCAGCGGTGCAAAAGCTGCCGCCCAGGTAGGCGGGCATGGCCATCATGCGTCGATCGGCCGTGGGCTTGGGCATGTTCGGGAAGGGCGAATCCTGCGGGAAGATGACCATCGCGCCATGGGAGTCATTGTTCGGGCCGGCCATGCGATAGTCGCCGCTGTAGAGCAAGCCGAACATCTCCTCCATCGTATTCACGCACGCCAGCATGTCGGTCACGCCCGCACGGATCATGTCCTGCTCGGAGAGGTAGATGAAGTCGATTTTTGTATTTGTAGACATAGTTATTCTCGAACTGAAGGTGATATCGCTGCGGTAGGCGCAGCTCCACGCTGTCGATGTCGAGTATCAGGGGGCGGGTTTCGGCGGTATTGTAAATTTCGGACAAGCCCGATTGGGCAGCAAGGATAAAGTTGGCGCAATTAATGCGTGAAAATGCTCGTATCGCTGTCCATCGAAGGTGCAACCATGATCAAACAGCGCGTGCCAACGCGTCGGCACCACACGGCGAACGAACAGCCCTGGTTCGTGCTCAACTCTTCACGGTATTCGGTCATCCCCTCCGAGCACCCGGCGATCTCGCATTTCTATGCCTTCGATGTGGCGCAATCGACCAATCTGCTGGCCGTGCCGGACGGTTGCGTGGACATTGTTTTCGACTGTGATGCAACACGCCCTACCGCCAGGATCTGTGGCACGCCGCTCGCCGCCCAGGCGGTCGAGTTGCACCAGAACCATCACTACTTTGGCGTGCGCTTTTCACCGGGAGTCATTCCCGGTTTCATCAATGTGCTGGCCGAGGAATTGACCGAGCGGGAACTCGACCTGCTGGAGGTCTCGGGGTTTGCCCAGCGCATCTTCGAAAGTATCGTTCAGGCACCGCAGTTGGGCGAGCAAATGCGGCTGTTCAACGACTACCTTGCCCCGCGCCTGATGGGTAAAACCTCAACCCTTACGGCCATGGTCATTCAGCAGGCGCTGCGCCATCGCGGTGATATTCGGATTCGGCAACTGGAAGACCTCAGCGGTTACACCAGCCGCACGCTGCACCGACAATTCAGCCAGGACACTGGCCTGTCGCCCAAGACCTTTTGCCGAATCATCCGCTGCCAGGCCGCCCTGGAAACCCTCAATACCCAACAGGATGTATCGTTTTCGGAGCTGGCCCTCGACCTGGGCTTTTCCGATCAATCGCACTTCCTGCGTGACTTCAAGAAACTGGTCAGCACCACGCCGTGCGACTACCAACGCAAAATGGCGCAGAACGCCTATAGCGACCGGATCAGTTACGCCTGATCACATTGATGGACTTTTAGCGCACCGCCCTGAGCGTTTCGGACGGGGGCTCGCCAAACAACGCCCGGTAGTGCGCAGCAAAGTGGCTCAGATGAAAAAAGCCCATCGCCACTGCAATCTCACCGACGTTGTGGGTGCAGGCAGGGGTTGCGATCAAGCGACGTCGGACCGCATTGAGGCGCAGATTGCGCAGGTATTCGACAGGACGCATTCCGGTCACCGCCTGAAAACTGTTCTGCAGGGTCCGGCGGCTCACCCGCAGGTGTTCGCACAGGTCGAGAATACTCAGTGGTGTATCACCACTGGCATCGATCAGCTCCTGGCAGCGCTTGACCAGGTAAGCACTCACGGCGAAATTACCGCGACGACAACGGACCTCATCGGTGGCGTGGCTGAACAAATCGAGGAACACGTCGAGCAGTTCGTCCTCCAGCATTTTCTCGGCCGTTGGGCTGATGGCGTCGGTCTGTTCCAGAAGGTGATGAAACAAGGGTTGAATACGCTGGCGTATTCGCAACAGCAAGCCGTCATCCACACAGAGCTGAGACGTGGTCTTCAAGCGCTTGAGCTGATCGCCGGACAATTCGAAGGCCGCCAGTCTGGCGAAGCGTACCGCATCGACGTTGAGCGCGAAGAAGTGCATGCCTTCTGGTGCGTGCAACACAAACTCCTCGGCGTCGCGCAACAGCACCACGCTGTGGGTGCCCACCTGTTGCCCCTGCACCACCGGCGTGCTACCCAAAGACATGGCTGCGCACAATCGACCTTTCGGCGCATAGCCGCGCTGCACCACACGTTTGTCCAGGATTTCCTGGAAAATCTGAAAGCGCTCGGCGGACAACTGCCGCAGCTCACTGGTCAGGCAGCCACGACCGAGTTGGTCATAGACTTGCCGCCAGCCCTGGATGGAGCCGGCGTGTTGTTGAGAGTCATTGAAGGTTCGAACTTCAGCGAGCATGGTTGTCGTTCCTCGGTGGCCCCGGTGTTTTTATCGGCCTGAAAGGGACTCAGTCATCCATGACGACAGCTAGCCTTCACACAGGGCGGTGTCCGCCGTGAAAACCAAAGCCAGTTCCATGCCAAACATATGCAGGCGGTACGTGCTGGGCTGGATATTCATCGGTGGCAACAGCGCCCCGGACAGCACGACCTGCCCGGCTTCCACACCTTGACCGTCGGCCAGCAAACGTCGAATCAGCCAGCACAGATTGGCCAGCGGGCGGTCCTCTCGGTCCCCGGTATCCCCGTAGCCGCAGAGCACACCTGCGCATTCCAGGCGATACGTCACGCCGGCGTGCTGTACAGGATCGAAAGGAATACGCGGACCGAGGCAATAAAGCCCCGCCGCGGCGTTGTCGGCAAGAAAGGCGCCCACGCCAAAATCCCAGCCCTGCCAACGGCAGTCGGCGATCTCGAACGCCGGCGCGACCTCGCCGATGGCGGCCAGGATATCCTCGTCGCGGTAGTCACCCGGCACCAGGCTACGCCCCAGGACAATCGCCATTTCGATCTCCAGCTTGGGCTGGATCAATCGCGAGAGCACCAGGGCCGTGTTCGGCTCGACTACCATGCAATCCGTGAGGCCGCCATACACCGGCTCGTCAAGGCCGAAGCGCTTTTGCGCGGCGCTGCCGGCGAGGGCGATCTTCCACCCGCTCAATTGCTCGCCGGCGGCCTGACGACGGTCCAGTGCCTGGCGCTGCAGCGCATACCCGGCAGACCGATCTATCGCCTCGGGGGCCAGTGGCGCAATGGCTTGCACCGTGCGCGTCGCCTGATGCAGCCGGTCAAGTAACGCGTTGCCGCTGTTCATGACAGTTGCTCGGCCAATTTGCGTAGTACACCTTCAAGCCGCTGCGGCGTGGTAATGGCGGCGACAAACCGATCCGGGCGCACCACCACGATGCAGTCGCGTACTTTGGAGAACCATTCGCCTAGGCGATTATCCACGTCCTCCACACTGATGGCGTCCGTGGCCGTCAATGGCTGGTGACGGCCTATCCCACTGCGCGAACGATTGACCTGAATAAAACGCGTGTCCCAGCGCGCCCAGTACGCCGCCATTTCCTCGCTGAGCTGCTCGCGCGGATTCACCCGATACCCCAGCACCGCATAGGAGTTGCCCAGCACTTCATCCAGGCGTCGACGCTGCCCCCGGGCGTCTTCGATAGACGGCTGCACAAACAACTGGCCGACCAGATCGTCCTCACGCAATTCGGCACGTTCATGATGGACCAGGCCCTTGGTAATGGTGGCCTTGGGTTTGAATTTGAACTCCAGCAGATGCGAGCGCAGGTCGTCGACGCTGTTCACCGCCTGGAACAGCCAGTCGCGCACGCCGGCCATCAACGGGTTGGTCAGCCCCAATACCGCGCCCATATTGTCGGCCAGGGCCACCAGTTCGGTGGCGTGCCCGCGGCGTTCCTGGTCGTAGCTGGCGAGGATCGAATGCGAGGCGCGCCCCTGGATGATTGCCGCCAGCTTCCAGGCGACGTTGGCCACGTCCCGCAGCCCGGAATTGAGGCCCTGCCCGGCCCAAGGTGGCGAAATATGCGCGGCATCCCCCACCAGCGCCACACACCCTTGGACAAACCGCGCCGCGATCCTGGAATGGTGGGTATAGGCGCGGATGCGGATGATGTTCAACGGCTCGACCGCGTCGCCGATATGCCCACGGATCAAATCACGAATCGTGCTTTCCTCGCACATCTTCGCCTCATCTTCACCCTCCAGGAGCATGAACTCCCAGCGACGCTGCTGGTACGGCAGGTAGATGCACACGAAGGGCCGTTGCGGGTCGGCATGCAGTGCGGTGAAGGGGGCATCCAGGGTGTCGTTGGCCGTATCGACCACCATCCATTTGCGCGGGTGTGTCAGCCCCAGCAGCTCGATCCCGAGCTTTTTACGCACGGTGGAGCGTCCGCCGTCGGCGCCGATCACATAGTCGGCCCGCAGTTGATAAATCTCGCCCTGGGCATCGCGCACCTGCAATGTCACGCCCTGCCCGTCCTGCTCAAGTTCGAGCATTTCATGGCCTTGGCGCAACACCACGCTGGCGCGCTGCCCCAGGGTTTCGCGGAGCGTGCCTTCCAGCAACTGCTGCATGAAAATATTGCGCATTGGCCAGCCGTAATGGGCGGTACTCGGCTTGACCTCGGCGAAACACACACCGCGGGCATTGTAATAGCGCAGCGGTACATCGCAGATCATGTCGCGCACGGCCAGGTCGGCAATGCCGATGCCCTGCAGCACCCGCAGTGCTTCGTCATCCATGCCCACCGCGCGAGGGTAAGGCAGTATGCAGTCGGCAAGCTCAAGGACGACGCAGTCGATACCGTACATCCCCATATAGTGCGCGGCCGTGATCCCGTTGGGGCCACCGCCGACAATGACAACCTGGGTTTTCTCCTGCTTCATCGCTATTCACCGCTTTCTTGTTGTGGTTTTAATCCGGCGACGCAAAAGCCGTGCGCGGCGATCAGTGCAGCCCATCCAGGCCTTTGACGTCCGCCGCCTGCAGGCCCCCCAGCCGCGCGTGCAAACGCCCGCGCGTGGCGAAAGCCCAGATCACGATCACCTCATCCGGCGCGGGACCGTCACCAAACATCAACGACATGCTGTCGTAATGGGAGCGCACATACAGGGCATCCTTGTGGGCCAGCGGCACATCAATGGTCGAGCCCGGACCGCCGCGTTTGCCGGTGGACGGCACCCAGGATTTGCCGCCGCCCAGCGCCAGGCGTACCGGATCGGCGGCCGGGTTGGTCAGGAACGCGTTGCCGTGTTCATACTCGCCCTGACTGCCCACCAGGCAAGCTTTACCGTAGCTGACAATCTCCCGCGAGCCGGCCAGCGCCTGAATGCGACGACCGAACTCTTCGCCCAGCAGCGGCGACGGTTCCACCAACTCGGTCAGCGACTCGCTGTAGCGACCGGCATAGGGGTTGGCGATCACGGCGGCGACGGCATATTTGAACAACGGTTCGCCATCGGCCAACTGGCCACTTTCGTTGGCCAGGGTTTCTTCGACAAAGCTGTACCATTTGCGGATGTGATAGGTTGCAAAATTCGCGATTTTCATCAGGGTTGCCTCAAAGTGGGTCCAGTGGGTCTAGATTGAAATGTCGGCTCGGCGCGCCGGCGGCCTTGAACCGCGCCTTGCCACGCGCATCGTCGTGCTCGGTCTCAAGAAAGAACTCCATGCGATTGCCGTCAGGGTCGTTGAAGTACACGCCATGGCCGATTTCGTGGTCGGTGATCTTCACCACCTCGACCCCCTTGCCCAGCAACATGCCGTAGAGCTGTCGCAAGGTGGTCATGTCCCCGGCGATTTCCAATCCGTAGTGCTGCAACCCCAGCCCACCCTGATGGGCGCCAGGCTCTGCACGAATCAAGGCGATGTCGTGATGTTTGCCGCCAAACGCCATCATCACCCAGCTTTCGCCTCGGGCACTTTCATGCATGCCCAGGATGTCGGCGTACCAGCGTGCCGACACATCAGGGTCACTTACCCAGAGCGATAAGTGCGTACGAAGGATCTCGACTTTCATGGCGTGATACCTCAGTCTTTTTTGACGATGGATTGGTGCCCCGCCTTGATCTGCGCCACTGCGGGGGTCCAGAGCACATCGGCGATCTCACTGAATTCCCGCCACTGTTTCTGCCAGCCATCACCGCCACTCTCGGAGGTGAACAAGTGCCCATACTTGGTTCCCGCCACGATCTGTCGCGGGTTTGCCGGATTGAAGGCGATGGCCCAGACACAGGAGTTGGGTTGTTGCGGCAGTGGCAGCACTTCCCAGCTGAGCGCAGCATCATGGGAGACCAGGATCTTGCTGGTGGAGCCGGGCGTGCCATCGGAAATACTCAGGTACAGGTCGCTTTGCGTGCCCAACGGCGCGTTCATGGAACGCATGTAGTACAGGCCGAACGCTTCTCGACCGACAATGCCGGTCCAGGTCAACCCCTCATCCAGGCTGCGGTAGACGGCGTTGACGCAGACCACCACGATGACCTTCTGGCCATGATTGGGCAGTACCAGGATGTTGTGGACGTCCGAGTTGTAGTCCCACAGCAGCCGATCATCGACCCGCGTCCAGCTGTCACCCCCGTCACGGGAATGAAATAGCCCGCCTTCCTCAAGGCCGAACCACAGCTGGTTACGGTCCGTCGGGTCATAGGCGAAGGCCAGCAGGCGTGGGCGGCTGACCCCGTCGCAGAACTCCGGAATCTCCACCGGCGCACGATCCCAACTGAGACCCGCGTCCAGGGTCCGCCAGAGTACGGCGCGCGAAGGCGCACCGGTGCCGACGAAAATCCGTTGTGCGTCCTGCGGGTCGACGGCGACTTTCCACACCGTCTGCCCGTTGAACGGCGAGTCGACCCGCTGCCAATGGCCGCCGGTGTCGCGGCTGACGCACAAACCGACGTCCGTGCCGGCGTAGATCACCTCCGGCTCGCCGGGGTGCACGCTCAAGGATCGGGTGATCGCGTCGAACTCCAGGTCCTGCCCCAGGCCCAGGCGGTGCCAGGTACGGCCATCGTCGGCGCTGCGGATCACCGCTTGCCCTACGGTGGCCACCAAAAGGGTTCCGTTACTCATCGCTGTTGCTCCTCAGATGAAGATGCCACGGGTCAAGCCGCCGTCGATGCCGATGGATTCCCCGGTCACCGCAGCGGCCTTGGGCGACGCCAGGAAACCGATCAGCCAGCCCATCTCAATCGGTGCCAGGGTGCGACGAATCGGCGTCGCGTCGATGTAGCCCTGCTCGACCTGTTCCGCGGTCTTGCCCTGCTTGATCCCTTCGCGCTCGTACAGCTCGCGGATATGCGGGGTATCCACCACGCCGGGGTGAATCAGGTTGACCGTGATGCCCGAAGGGCCCAACTGATCGGAGAGGGTTTTGGTCATGTGGGCAATCGCCAGGTTGCGCATCCCCGAGAGGACTTTGCTGCTGCGCCCGGTGAGGCCGCCGATGTTGATGATGCGACCGAAGCCGGCAGCCTTCATATGCGGGGTAACGGCCTTGGCACAACGGAAGTAGCCGATCACTTTGGTGTTGAGGTCCGACAGCAACTCCTCGTCGCCGGCATGTTCGATGTCATTGCGCACCACGCCGGACGGCGCTGCGGCACCGTTGACCAGGATGTCGATACGACCGAAGTGTTTGTGCGCGGCTTCGACCATGTCAGACACGGCCGACATCTGATTGGTGTCACAGTACAGCGGCAGTACTTCGTTGCCGGTCTGTGCGCTGATCTCTTCGGCAGCCTGTTGGAGAAACTCCATGCGGCGTGCGCAGATCACCACCTTGCACCCCTCCTCGGACAGAAAACGTGCGACTTCCTTGCCGATGCCCATACCGCCGCCGGTGACGATGGCCACGCGGCCTTTCAATTCCAGATCCATAGCATTTCCTCTTGTGATTATTCGGTTCAGGCCAGATCGACGAAGACGCTCTTGGTCTCGGTGTAGGCATCGATCACGTTTTTACCCATTTCCCGGCCCCAGCCGGATTGCTTGTAGCCGCCGAACGGCGACGCCGCATCGACCACATTCCAGCAGTTGATCCAGACCGAGCCGGCCTTGAGCTGCGCCGCCACGCGGTGCGCCGAGCGCAAGTCGCGGGTCCACAGGCCCGCCGCGAGGCCATAGGGAGAATCGTTGGCGCGCAGCACCAGGTCATCGATTTCGGTCCAGCTCATGACGGTCAGTACCGGGCCGAAGATCTCTTCGCGGGCAACACAGGCACGCTCGGCGCGATCGAGGAACACGCTGGGCGCAATGAAGTGACCGCGCTCCAGGTGGGCCGGACGGCCGCCACCGCAGATCAGTTCGGCGCCCTCCTCCTGACCGCGTTGCAGGTAGCCCTTGACCGTGCTCAATTGGCGGCCGGACACCAGCGGGCCCATGCTGCTGGCCGGGTCCAAGCCGTTACCGAGGACGTGGGCGGCGGCATGCCGCTGAAGTTCTTCCAGCACTTGATCAAGGACACTCGCGTGCACATATAAACGCGAGGCGGCCGTGCACACTTGGCCCTGGTTGTAGAAGATGCCATCGGCGGCGCCTTTGGCGGCGCGCACGATATCGGCGTCCGGCAAGATGATGTTCGGCGACTTGCCCCCCAGCTCCAGCGAAACCTTTTTCATGTTGCGGGTGGCCGCTTGAGCGATCAGCCGGCCGACCTGGGTCGAGCCGGTAAAGGCGATCTTGTCCACGTCGGGATGCTGCGCCAGCGGCGCGCCCGTTTCCGCGCCCAGGCCGGTGATCAGGTTGACCACCCCCGGTGGAAACCCGGCGGTCTCGATCAACTGCACCAGTCGAATCGCCACCAACGGCGTTTGCTCGGCGGGCTTGAGCACCGCGACACAGCCCGTCGCCAGCGCGGGGCCAAGCTTCCACACGCACATGTTCAACGGGAAGTTCCACGGCACGATCAGCGCGCACACACCTACCGGCTCACGCAAGGTGTAGTTGAGCATCGGCGCACCGCTGGCCGGCGACACGGGCAGCGTGCTGCCTTCGATCTTGGTCGGCCAGCCGGCGAAGTAGCGAATGATGGTCGCCGCGCTGGCCGCTTCACCCCGAGCCGCCGAGAGGGGCTTGCCGTTCTCCAGCGTGATCAACTGCGCCAGCTCCTCGCGGTGCTGATCCAGCAGGTCCGCCAGCCGAAACAGCAGCAAACCGCGCTGGGCCGGTGACTGCAGCGCCCAGGCACCATTGAATGCCGCGCGGGCCGCCGCAACGGCGGCATCCACGTCGCGCGCGTCACCCTGGGCCACTTCCGCCAGGGTTTCTTCAGTCGCCGGGTTTTCCACGGCAAACCGCCGGCCAGCCGCGGCGTCCTGCCAACTGCCACCGATAAACAGGCGGCCAGGCCGGGAAAGAAAGTGTTGCACGGCAGGTAGCACTTCGAACTGTTTCATCATCGACTCCTTCACAGCGCCATTTCGATCAGGCAAGGACCGCCGTCGGCATTGGCATTGGCCAGCGCCCGTTGCAGTTCGGCATTGGTTCGCACCGTGCAGGCCGGCACGCCGTAGCCCTTGGCCAGGGCCTTCCAGTCAATCCGCGGGCTATCGAGTTCCGTCAGGCGCAGGGCTTCGGGCCCCATTTCGGTCATGCCGAAGCGGCGCAGTTCGTTCTGCAAAATCGCGTAGCGATGGTTGGCGGCAATCAGGATCACCACCGGTAACCGCTCACGGGCGATGCTCCACAGGGTTTGAATGGTGTACTGGGCGCTGCCGTCGGATTGCAGGCAAAACACGCGGTTGCCCCGCTCCGCCAAGGCGGCACCGAATCCCACCGGAATACCCTGGCCAATAGCACCACCGGTATTGGTCAAGACCCGATGCCGCGCGGCGCGGGCGGAGGCGGTAAAAAACGGATAGCCGCAGGTGCCGCCTTCCACGGAGACAATGCTGTCGTCCGGCAGCGATGCGGCCAACACCTGGCCGACGGACTGAGGTGTGAGCTCGAGATGGCCGGGTGGCAGTTCGATGCCCTGCGGCGTCGGCACGTAGGCCGGTGCATTGATGGCATCGGCCAGCGCCGTCAGCGCGCCGGCGACATCGTCGCCGACATCGGCCAACGCCAGCAGACGCTCACGCTCCGCGAGGCGCGACGGGATGCCTTCGTAGCCGAAATAACTGACGGGCTCCGGCACCCCGGCACACACGACCTGGTCGTACTGCTCGAGGATTTCAATGGCCACTTCCGGGAAATACGGCAGGCGGTCCAGGTCCGGCAAACCACCGCCACGGTAGCTGAGCCGTGGAAAGGTCTCGGCAAACAAGCGCACGCCAGGCAGTTGGGCCAGACGCCCCGCCGCTTCCAGCCCAGCGACCGACAAGCCCTCATCGCCGACGATAAACACCAGGCGCTGCCCATCACGCAATGCCTGCGCCACCGTCTCGACCCGGTCACCGGCAAACCGCCGAACCGGTGCCCGCATCGGCGCGAACACACCGTTGTGCGTCACAGCGCTGGCTTGCAGGTCCATGGGCAGAATCAGGCTGGCGATCTGCCCTTTGGCCTGCCAGGCCGCCCGCACCGCCTCCTGCAAATCCTCGCCGATACCCGACGCCGTGCGTGAGGTGCGCACCCAACCGGAGACGGTCCCGGCCAAGGCCTGGATATCACTGGCCAGCGGCGGATCGTAGTTGACATGCCATGACGCGTGATCGCCGATCACGTTGACGATGGGGGTATTGGCACGACGCGCGTTGTGCAGGTTGGCGATGCCGTTGGCAAACCCCGGGCCCAGGTGCGTCAGGGTCATCGCCGGCTTGCCGGCAATCCGGCCATACCCATCCGCCGCCCCCGTGCACACCCCTTCGAACAACGACAACACCGGCTTGAGTGCAGGTGCGCTGGCCATGGCCGCCACCAACGGAATTTCGGTGGTTCCGGGGTTGGCGAAGCAGTATTCGATACCGCTTGCCGCCGCCGCATTCACTATCAGTTGCGCACCATTCATTTTCAGCCCTCTTGCTTGAGCATTTGCAGTGATGAGATTTATCACACAAAAATATTCTACCAACAAGCAATTTATATCTATTTATCTCGATTATTGAGATTTATACATATTTTTCAGGCAATTCGGCGCGCTCGAGATTGCGTTTTTCTTTCACTGAGGTAGTGTTGCGACAGCGCTTGGCGCTCCCGCAGGCTGCCTGGTCAACGCTGGAACGAAACACGTGCCGCCCCTTCTTTAGGAACGAAATGAGCAGTCTGAGCAAATTACTGAGTGTCCTGGACCTGTTCGGTCCACAGACGTTGAAGATCGACCCCGACACCATTGCCGAGCGCATGGGTCTGTCACGGGCAACCGTGTACCGTTACGTCAAGGATTTGTGCGAGGCCGGCCTGCTGACCCGCGTGGACGCCGGTAGTTATGGCCTGGGGCCGCGGGTCATCGAACTGGACTGGATGATGCGTCAGTACGATCCGATCCTTCTTGCCGGACGCGAGCTGATGCACGAGCTGTCCGCGCAAACGGGTCTGGCCGTGTTTGCGAGCGTTTTTTATGACGGTCGCATCATCAACACCTACATCGCCGAACCCACCGACACCTATCACTTTGCGTTCGGGCGCGGGCAACCGCTGCCGTTTTTTCGCGGCGCGCAATCCAAGGTATTGATCGCCTTTCAGAAAGGTCGTCGTTTGCAACGCTTGTTCGACGAACATATGGCCAACGACCCGGCCAGGCCTTATGACTGGCCAGACTTCTCCAAGGCGGTGAAAAAGATCCGCAAGGACGGTTACTGCCTGACCCATGATGAACTCAACCTGGGTCTGACCGGCATCGCCGCCCCCATCATCCAGGCGGACATCGACGAAGTGGTCGGCAGCCTCTCCGCCGTCGGCAGCACTCAGAGCTTCAAGCTGCTGCGCCAGGAAACAGTGATCGAAATGGTCGTGGAGACCACTCGGCGCATCGCCGAAAACATGCGTAATCAGTCGAGCAGCAGCGGGTCCTAGCCCATGGATCAACCAACGGTCTCTTGCCATGGACGCAGCGCAGGCGCGATCAGAACGGAACAGCCACCGTCAACTGGCTGTACAGGTTGGTGCCATTGCCGCCGACTTGATTGCCGCCCGTGGTTGAGTCCCGCCTGGGTTTGTAGAGTCCAATCAGTGGGGTAACGATCAAGTGCGGGTTCACCGCCCACTCGGCGTAGACATCCAGCTCACGGGCATTGAGGTTCAGCGCATTGCGGGTGCGCACCGTCTGGTAATCGAAGTACAGCGCGCCCAAGGTCAGGTTTTCCAGCGGGGTTGCCTTCAGCCCGACGTGCTGAATGCCGGTATTGCTGTTGAATGGGCCGGCGTAATTGCCGGCGACTTCACCCTGCAGCCAGGTGCCGTAGCCCATGCTCAAGCCGGTGAACAGCGAATCCCATTTCTGTGAATAGCGGGTATAGCGATAGGTCACCTTCGGCGCCCAGGCGGTATCGGCGAAGGTGTAGCCCGCTTCGCCGTACCAGGCTTGCTCCGGCCCGGCGTCCTTGTCCTGCCAGGCGTATTCGAACGCCAGGCTGACGTTCTTGATGCCCGCATCCCCTTCACCGCGCACGCTGTAGACGTTCATGCCTTTGCGCTGGCGCTGCAAGTCGCTGGCCCATTGATCATTCACGTCGATACCGTGTATCCAGGTCAGCCCCAGCGTACCCGGCTTGGTGGTGTAATCCAGCGTGCCGGCGGCCAGTTCGGTTTCAGCCTGGGCGCGGTTGTCGGACTTGAGCCACAGCAGGCTGCCGTGCAAGCTGTCTTGCCCACCCAGGCGCAAATACGCGGTTTGATCGAACGCATGCCGTGCCGCCAGGTAATAAGCGCCGCCACGGTTCATAGCACCATTGGCCGGCCCCTTGCCCAGGTTCGGCCCGTCATCGTTGATCAGGAATCCCCGGCCCAGCTTGACCACCTGGCGCCCGCCGGAAACATCGACGCCGTCCTTGCCCAATCCAGGAAACAGGTCGCCGGAGCGCCATCCCAGGTAGGCGTCCTCTGTCTTTGTTTTGCGCTCGCTACCCAGGGTATTGCCGGCCGGGTCGCCGTCGCCCCAGGTGGCGGAACTGACCAGGGCGAATGCCCCATAGGCGGTTCCCTTGTCCGCCAGGGCCTGGTCGCCACTCAACCCGTATTTGATAAAGCCTTCACGCCAGGTAGAGCCTCCTGGTGTGCCATTGTAGTTCTTGCGACTGTTGAACTGGCCGAACACCGCCGTCATGTCTGCGTTGAGGTGACGGCTCTCATCACTGTACAACTCATAGGCATGCACCTGGTTGATGGCGCAAAGCGCCAATGTGCTCACGAGCGTGCTACCGAAAACGGGGCGACGTGATGAATACCGCATGGCTCAAGCTCCTCGTGGTGCGCCTTTGAAGGATTTTTCTGGTATTGGTGCCACGTTCGCGACCAGGGCCGGCCTGCCGAACCCTTGCTCGCCAGTCACGCAATTGGCAGGCCGGTATTGTCCGGGTAGTCGAGTTGAATCGAGTGCAGCCTTAAAGCTTGTGGCTGCCCAAGGCGAGAAACCGCTGTGGCGAGATCCTTCGCAGTCGCGCGGCGAGAACGACGCCGATGATCAGGGCCACGGGAATAATGGCGCAGAGGCCGTAGGACAGCAGCTGGCTGGCTCCGGTCAGTACATCGAAATGCACCACTGCCAGTACCAGCACGACCATCAACGCCAGGCACGAGAAACCGGGCAGGATGCACCCTCGCCAGAGCCCGACATCGAGTTCGGGATGACGTTGGAAGTAGACGCATACCGCAACGGAGGTCAGTGCCATCAGCAAGATGACGCAGAGGGTGGCGAGGTTGGAGAACCAGGCGAACAGTTGCAGGATCGGATCGGCATCCAAGGCCGCGAAAATCAATACCACCGCCGCGGCAATCAGGCTCTGCAACGCCGAGCCCATGTGCGGGCTCTGGTGCACCCGATGGGTGGTGCCCAACAGACTGTGCAACAGGCCGTCACGGCCGATGGCATAGAAATAACGCGCCGCGGCGTTGTGAAAGGCCAGCAGCCCGGCATAGATGCTCACCATGAACAACACGCGAATGATCTGGGTCAGATGAGGCCCGACGAAGTGATCGGACATGCCGTAGATAAACGTCGTGGGATCCTGCAGGGCCTGCAGCATCGGCACGATTTTGTCCGCGCCCACCCCCACCACCATCGACCACACCGACAGCGCGTAGAAACCGCCGATCAGCAGCACCGAGCTGTAGGTGGCAATCGGAATGGTACGTTGAGGATTTTTGGCTTCTTCACCGTAAATGGTGGTGGCCTCGAAGCCAATGAAAGCCGCGAAGCAAAACAACAGGCCGATGGACGGAGTACCGCCGAGCAAGTGGCTACGGTCGAACGCATCAAGGTTGATGCCGCTGTCACCGCCGGTTTTCAGGATAGCGAAATCCAGGATCAGGATCGCCAGGTACTCGGTGATCACCACCACCGACAGCACCCGCGCGGAAAGGTCAATCTTGCGATAGCCCAGAATCGCAACGCTCGCCATCGCTATCAGCGAGTAGGACCACCACGGCAATACCAGGCCGAATACGCTTGCCATGGTGCCGCTGACGACCCCACCGAACATGCCATACAGCCCGACCTGCAGAATGTTATAGGCAAACATCGCCAACACCCCGGCCGCACCACCCGCCAATCCACCCAGGCCACGGGAGGTGAACGCATAAAAGCCGCCGGCATTGGTCAGATGCCGGGACATGGTGGTGTAACCCACCGAGAACGCCAGCAGAACCAGCAGGGTCAGGATCAACAACGCCGGGGTACCGGCGCCGTTGCCCAGCATGATGCCAATCGGGAAGCCACCGGCGATCACACTCAAGGGACTCGCCGCCGATACCACGAAGAAGATGATAAAGCCCACACCCAGGGCGCCACGCCTGAGCTCCGTGGAGCTGTTGACCGGGATAGATACACTCATTTTGTTGACCTTGTTGTATGAGGCAGTCGCTGTAGGGTGGGTCCGATCAAACGGCATCGGCACCGATTAGCGTTTTTGTTTTAGTTGCGCGCTGAATTTGATCCTATGCCCGCCCCTCGACCGCTCGCTATCCCAAATCGGTAGCATCCCAAGCGCCGCCCCAAAACAGGTCAGGGTTGCACGGTCAATCCCGCAGCTCTTGCCGATTCGGGATAGCCTCCCGACCTGCCGTCCCCGCAACCTGGCATCACCCGCGCTATACCCGAATGCCGGCAAAGCCAATAAAAACGAGGGCTCGCTCCCCAGCCCATGATTGCCAACGTCCTGTATAGGAAGCCTCAGCCATGCGTCTAGCTCACCTCACCATCCAATGGCGAATCACACTGCTGAGCGGACTCTGCCTGCTGGCTGTGGTGGGAGCACTGATAGGCGCTTGCGCTTACCAGAATCAAACCAGTGCAAAGCTGCTCAAAGAGCAGAGCAGCCAGTTGCTCGGGCAGGCCGCGTTAGAGCACTTGCAGGCCCAGGCCGTTGCTCATGGCCAACAGGTGGAGCGCTTTTTCAACGAAACCGCGTTGTATGGCGAAGGGTTCGCGCAACAGGTTCTCCAACTGCGCGATCAAACGCTCAATGGACGTCTCACGGTCGCGCAGCTACGCGAAGCGCTGATCAGCACAGCCCGTGAAACACTGAAAAAGCGCGAAAAAGTACTCGGCCTATACGTCATCATGCTGCCTGACGCGCTGGCCGGCGCTGACGCTGACTGGCGCGGCCAACGCGCGCTGGCGGGTAATGAAACCGGCCGCTTTGCGCTGTATTGGTCGCAGAGCCAGCCGGGGCAGTTGGTGCAGGAGGTGCTGAGCGAGGCACAAATCGCCGCCAACACTGCACCAGCCGGCAGCGAACCGGAAAACGCCTGGTACACCTGCCCTCAGACACAAAAGCGGATTTGTGTGGTCGAGCCCTACACCATCGAAGTGGAAGGCCGAAAAGTCCTGATGAGCAGCATTTCCATCCCCCTGATCGTCAACGGCAAGGCCCTCGGCGTGGTTGGCATGGACATCAGCCTCGACACCTTGCAAAAGTTGGCCGCCAACCTCGGCCAGGACCTGTACCAAGGCAACAGCGAAGTGACCATTCTGTCGTCCTCGGGTCAAGTGGCGGGACGCAGTGGTGACGTCTCGGGCGCTACGCTCGATATACGCCAGGCCGTACAGACCGTGACAGGCAACCCCCCTTGGCAATTGGCTTTCAAGGTCCCGCAAGCACGGGTGCAGGCACCTGCCCGACAAATGCAAAGTGAACTGGACGACAAAAGCCGTGAGTCCAACTGGCTCAACCTGGGCCTGGGCATCCTTGCCAGCAGCCTGGGCATGCTGCTGATCTGGCTGGCTGCCTATGGCGTGACCCGCCCGCTGTTGAAGATGGCCGGACTGCTCGATGCCATCGTCGAAGGCGACGGCGACCTCACCCGGCGCCTGCCCGCCGGGCGTCACGATGAATTGGGCCAATTGGCCAATGGGTTCAACCGTTTTCTGGACAAGTTGCAGCCGATTATTCGCGACATTCAAGTCGCCTCCCGGGATACGCGCAACAGTGCCGATACCTCATCGGGAATTGCCCGGGAAGTCAGCGCAGGCATGCAACGCCAGTACCGTGAAGTGGAGCTGGCCGCGACCGCGCTTCACGAAATGAGTGCCAGCGCCCAGGAAGTGGCGCGCAGCTCCCAGAGCGCCGCAGACGCCGCGACCGCCGCTGAAAGCGCGAGCCGATCAGGTCAAGCGGTGTTTTCCAGCGCCGAGCGCAGTATCGAAAACCTCGACCAGCGCCTGGACACCACCCTCAAGCAAGTGCATGCCCTCGCCGCCAGCAGCGCCCAGATCGGCCAGGTGCTGGACGTCATCAGCACCATCGCCCAGCAGACCAACCTGTTGGCGTTGAATGCGGCCATCGAAGCGGCCAGGGCGGGCGAACAGGGACGCGGCTTCGCGGTGGTGGCCGATGAGGTCAGGCACCTGGCCAGCAACACCCAGAGCTCGGTCGAGCAGGTCCGCACGGTGATAGAGACACTGCAACAGCTGAGCCAGGAACTGGTGCACAGTACCCAACTAAGCCGCGAGCAAGCCGGTAGCAGCGTGATCCAGGTACAACAGACCCGCGCCGCACTGGAGAATATTTCCCAGGCCGTGAATGTGATCGAACAAATGAACCAGCAGATTGCAGGCGCGGCCCTGGAGCAAAGCACCGTGGTGGAAGATATCAGCCATCGTGTCGTTGATATTCGCGGCATCAGCGAAACACTGACCCATCGGATGAACGATGCATCCAGGGCCAGTGATTCACTCCATGAAATGGCCAACCATCAACAGCAACTGGTCGGTCATTTCCGTGTGTAAGGAGGCAGGGCGCTGCTGGTGCCTTGACTGAGTTACAGTGGCCGGTTTTCAACTCTCAATCATTGAGCACCCGTCATGATTTCTCCACGCCGCTGGCTGATCCTGGCGATTATTTCCAGCGCACTGCTGCTCATCGTCATTGACATGACCGTGCTGTACACCGCCCTGCCCACACTGACCCGTGAGCTCGATGCCTCGGCCTCGCAAAAGCTCTGGATCATCAATATCTATGCATTGATCGCTGCCGGGCTACTGCTGGGCATGGGCACACTCGGTGACCGTCTAGGGCACAAACGCTTGTTTATCGTCGGGCTGGGCGTGTTTGGCCTGTTCTCGCTGATCGCCGCCTTCTCGCCATCAGCGAGCGTATTGATCGGTGCCCGCGGCTTTCTGGCCGTCGGCGCGGCGATGATGATGCCGGCCACGCTGGCCATCGTCCGGTTGACGTTTACCGACCCGCGCGAACAGGCCATGGCCTTCGGCATCTGGGCATCAGTGGCCTCTGGAGGCGCCGCATTCGGCCCGGTGGTCGGCGGCCTGTTGCTGGACCATTTCTGGTGGGGCTCGGTGTTTTTGATCAACGTGCCCATTGTGCTGGTGGCATTGGTCCTCGGCGCGCTGTTGATCCCGAATCATCCTGGGGATACCCGAAAGCGCTGGGACTGGCTGGGTTCGCTGCTGGTCATGATCGGCTTGATCAGCCTGGCGTATGCGATCAAGGAGTTCGGCAAACGGGTGCCCTCCTTCGACGCCATTCTGGTGGCGGTCGTCCTGGGTACACTATTCCTGACGCTGTTCATTCGACGCCAACGCCGTGCCACACAGCCAATGCTCGACCTGGCCCTGTTCACAACGCCAGGCTTCAGAAATGCCGTCATTTCAGCGGTCGTGTCGGCCGCTGCGCTGATCGGCATGGAGCTGGTGTTCAGCCAACGCCTGCAACTGGTACTCGGCATGTCGCCACTGGAGGCGGCATTATTCATCCTCCCTCTCCCACTGGGTTCCTTCGTCGCCGGGCCGCTGGCCGGTTACTACCTGCCGCGCCTGGGGAACCAGCGGATGCTGTTCTGGACGTTGCTCCTCTCGTCAGTGGCGATGCTGGCCTACCTGTTGCTGTACAACGCCGCGGTTTCCCTGCAAATCACCAGCCTTGCGCTGCTGGGCCTGACGATTGGTGCGGCATTGACCGCTTCGTCCAGCACTATCATGCTCAGCGTGCCCACCGATAAAGCCGGCATGGCCGCCTCCATCGAGGAAGTGTCCTTTGAACTGGGCGGGGCGATGGGAGTGACCCTGGCGGGCAGCCTGTTCTCGGCGATTTATGCCTATTCGGCGAGCCTGATGATTCCGTCGTGGCTGACCCGAAACCCCGCGGCATTCGAGAGTCTTGACGATGCGCTGGTGGTCGCCGAGACGCTGTCACCCGAGGGTAACGCGATGCTGACCACACTCGCGCGTTCGGCGTTTGACGCAGGCTTTGTCGCGGTACTGGCAGCATCGGCAGCCCTGCTGTTGATCGCAGCGCTGCTGGTCAAGCTGAGCAAGCAAGCACCGCCGGCCACGCCTTAAAGCTTGTGGCTGCCCAACGCCAGGAACCGCTGCGGCGCCGCCTTGCGCAACCTCGATGCGAGAAACACACCCCCCAGCAGGGCCAGTGGAATAATGGCGCAGAGGCCGTAGGACAAGGCCACGCTTGCCCCTGTCAGCACATCGAAATGCACCACCGCGAGGACCAGCACCGCCAACAAGGCAAGGCAGGAGAAACCGGGAAACACCTGCCCACGCCAGACCCCGACCTTGAGCGCGGGGCGGCTTCGGAAGAACACCAACACGGCTGCCGAGGTGAGCGCCATCAGCAAAATCACGCAAAGGGTGGCCAGGTTGGACAACCAGGCAAACAGTTGCAGGATCGGATCGGCATCCAACGCCGCGAACACCAGCACCACCACGGCCGAGATCAGGCTCTGCAATGCCGAGCCCATATGCGGGCTCTGGTGCACCCGATGGGTGGTGCCCAACAGGCTGTGCAACAAGCCGTCACGGCCGATGGCATAGAAGTAACGCGCCGCGGCGTTGTGAAACGCCAACAGCCCGGCATAGATACTGACCATGAACAACACGCGAATGATCTGGGTCAGATGAGGCCCGACAAAGTGGTCAGACATGCCGTAGATAAACGTGGTCGGATCCTGCAAGGCCTGCAGTATCGGCACGATTTTGTCCGCCCCCGCCCCCACCACCATCGACCACACCGACAGCGCGTAGAAACCACCGATCAGCAACACCGAGCAGTAGGTGGCAATCGGAATGGTACGTTGAGGATTTTTGGCTTCTTCACCGTAAATGGTGGTGGCCTCGAAGCCGATGAAGGCGGCGAAGCAGAACAGCAAGCCGATTGACGGTGTGCCGCTGAACACATGGCTGCGGTCGAAGGCGTCAAGGTTGATGCCACTGTCTCCACCGGACTTGAGGATGGCGAAGTCCAGGATCAGGATCGCCAGGTATTCGGCAATCACCATCACCGACAGCACCCGCGCCGACAGGTCAATCTTGCGATAGCCCAGGATCGCAATGCTCGCCATCGCCATCAGCGAGTAGGACCACCAGGGCAGCACCAGGCCGAACACACTTGCCATGGTGCCACTGACCACACCGCCGAACATGCCATACAGCCCGACCTGCAGGATGTTATAGGCAAACATCGCCAGCACCCCGGCGGCGCCACCGGCCAGGCCGCCCAACCCTCGGGCAGTGAACGCATAGAAACCGCCGGCGTTAGTCAGGTGACGGGACATGGTGGTGTAACCCACCGAGAACGCCAGCAGCACCAGCAAGGCCAGGATCAGCAGTGCTGGGGTACCGGCGCCGTTGCCCAGCATGATGCCGATCGGAAAGCCTCCGGCGATCACACTTAACGGGCTCGCCGCCGATACCACGAAGAAGATGATAAAGCCCACACCCAGGGCGCCACGCTTGAGCTCCGTGGAGCTGTTGACCGGGTTAGATACACTCATGTTGTTGACCTTATTGTATGAGGCAGTCGCGGTAGGATCGGTGCAGCCGGCTGATCACCGTCACCGAATAGCTTGTCGTTCTTGTTCTACGCTGGCATTGATCCTATGCCTGCCCAGCAACGCCCCGGTATCCCAAATCGGTAACGCAAGCACCCACGGCGAAACACTGCGCATCCTGAGCAGACGACGCAGGCAATTTCAGGTGTATCCAAATCCCTTCGTGTTCAGGCAGGCAAGCAACCGGTGATGGCAGCGCGAGCGGTATGGGACGGCAACTCCGCGAACAGCTCCTGATACTCCGCCGCAAAATGGCTCAGGTGATAGAAGCCCCACTGGGCGGCGGCATCACCGATCGAGAGATCGGCGGCGCGGGTAGACATCAGGGTTCGGCGTACACCGTTGAGCCGCACAGAGCGCAAGTAATTGAGCGGCGTCGTCTCGGCGACCGAACGGAAGCTGTTCTGCACCGTGCGCCGACTCACCTGGAGTCGCTGGCACAACTCGATCACGCTGGGCACGTTGATCATTTCCGCGGTCGTCAGGCGGTGGCATTTTTCGACAATGAAACTGCGCGTGGAGCTGGGGCTGCGCTGGTGCTTGTCACAGGCCGGGTCGGTCATCAGTTGCAACAACTCATCGAGCATGGCCTGCTCCAGCGCCCGCTCATGATCTCGCGTACCGTCGAGATCTTCATGCACCAGGGCCTGTGAGAACAACGCCAGCAATCGGCGCCGCGCCTGTGCGAAACGCTGAGGAGAAAACCTGATCACCGGCTGGCGCAGCAACTGGTTGAGTTCCTTTGACGACGCCGTTTGCTCCAGCGCCTGTTCAAACAGTTCACGCTCAAAGGTAATGGACAGCAGCTCCATGCCCATCGGCATATGGAACATGAACTCTTCGCCACCGTGAAGAAAGAACAGGCTGCTGTCATCCGCCTCGCGCCCTTGCATCCGAATCGAACCGGGGACGTTGATCGGCACTGCAAAGCACATCTTGCCTCGAGGGGCCACGCCGTTCTGCACGACACGCTGGTTGATCCTCTCGAGAAACAAGTGGCAACCCGCCGTCGTCAGTTGCGTGAGCGAACTCTCGGCAGAGCCGGCGGTCAGCTGGCTGTAGTCCTGGCTCCACTGTTGGACAGTGGCCGCATGGACATGGATATCTCGAAAGTGGCTGATCGTCTGGTTTTTCATTGGGTCACAAGCCTCTACCAATATTCTTGTTTTTAGATCGCCGTCCCGCTTGATACTCGCACATAGCACAAGTCCTGCAAATTGTTTGTGGAATCGACCATGGGTTCGCGTGTACGTACCCATGTGCCGATTCGGGCTACCAGCCTGGAACTCGCCCCGGAGATGATCGAGACACCTGAATCGACCCTCCAGAGAGACCGTCATGAGTGAAGCCAAACTTGAATCCCTGCACTTCGCGGACGCCCCGCGGATTATCTCCAGCGTAATGCCCGGCCCCAAGACCTGCGAGGCGCTGGCGCTGTCGGCGCGTACCGAGTCGATGGCACGCGGTGGCGGACGTATGCCGGTGGCCATGGACCGCGCCTTCGGTGCGACCTTCAAGGACCCGGACGGCAACACCTATATCGACCTGTCCGCCGGCGTAGGCGTCAGCAGCGTAGGCCGCTGCCACCCCAAGGTGGTGCAGGCGATCCGCGAACAATCCGAAGTGCTGATGCATGCCCTGGAAATCAACAGCACCCGGCGCACCGAACTGGCCGCCAAGCTTTCCGAGATCGCGCCCGAGGGTTTGCGTGGCGACTGCATCACCTTCTTCACGCAAAGCGGCAGCGATGCGCTAGAGGCCGCCATCAAGTTCGCCAAACGCATCACCGGGCGGCACCAGATCATCGCCTTCCATGGTGGCTACCATGGCGTGTGGAACGCCTCGGGTTCCCTGACGACAGGCACGGCCTACCGCAAGGGCTACGGTGCCCAGATGGGCGGCGTCATTCACGCCCCCTACCCGTATGCCTATCGTTTCCCCTTCGACACCACCCACAAAAGCGCCGAGCAGATCGCCGGCGAGTACGTGGACTATCTGCTGAACACCCCCTATACCGCCGCCGACGATGTGGCTGCCGTGATCGTGGAGCCGGTACAAGGCGAAGGTGGCTACGTGCCGCCCTCACCGGAATTCCTGCAACTCTTGCGCCAGGCCTGCGACCGCAGCGGCACGCTGCTGATCGTCGATGAAGTGCAGTCCGGCGCGGGACGTACCGGCAAGATGTGGGCCGTCGAACATTCCGGCGTGAAGCCCGACATGCTCACCTTCGGCAAAGGCATCGGCAGCGACCTGCCGATGGCCGGCCTGATCATGCGCTCGGACCTGGCGGCGCAGATTCCCGACGGATCAATGCCCAACACCTTCGCCGCCAACTCGTTGTCGGCGGCGGTGGCGCTGACCAACATCAGCATCCTGCAGGATCCGGAGCTCGACCTGCTCAACCGCGCTCACGCGCTGGGACTGGAGGCACAGGAGCATATTCGTGGCTTCAACAGCCCATTCGTCGGTGAAGTGCGCGGGCGCGGCCTGATGATCGGTATCGAACTGATCGAAGACCCGGTCAGCAAGGCGCCCCTGTCGGGCGAAAAGATCGGCCAACTCATGGGCTACCTGCTCAACCACGGCGTACTGATGATTCCCTGTGGCCGCTACAGCAACGTGATGCGCGTAATGCCCTCGCTGACCATCTCTCGCGAGCTGTTCTTCAAGGCACTGGACATCTTCGGCGACGCCCTGGCCTCCCTCGAGGCGTGATCTTGCACACTACTTATGGAGCGCAAAATGACTGAGCACTTGAATCACTTCATCGCAGGCGCGTCCTTCGCAGGCGCCGACAGCCGTCGCATCGACCTGGTCAATCCCGTGACGGAACAGGTGTACGCCAGCTCCGCGCGCGGCACGGCCGAGGACGTGGACCGTGCCGTGGCGGCCGCGCGCAGCCAGCTCGAGGGCGGTGCGTGGAGCCAACTCGACGGGGCCCAACGTGGCCGACTGCTGTCGAAACTCGCTGACCTGGTTGAACGCGACACCGAACGGCTGGCCGACCTGGATGCCAACGCCATCGGCCGCTCCCCCATCGAACCACGCCGGATGGACCTGCCCAACGCGATCGCCAATCTTCGCGCCGCCGCCGGCTGGGCCAACCAGCTGGAAGGTCGCACCATTCCCACCGGTGGCTACTTTGGCACCAAGACTCTTTCGTACACGGTACGGGAGCCGGTGGGCGTGGTCGGCGCGATCGTCCCCTGGAACTCGCCACTGATGATCACCGTCTGGAAGCTTGCCGCTCTGCTGGCAGCAGGCTGCACCGTAGTCATCAAGCCTTCGGAAGAGACGCCGCAGTCCGCCCTGCACCTGGCGGCGCTGGCTCAGGAAGCGGGATTCCCCGACGGCGTGATCAACGTGGTCACTGGCTACGGCAACGAGGTGGGTCGCGCCTTGTGCGAACACCCACACGTCGCCAAGATCAGCTTCACCGGCAGCCCCGAGGCCGGGCGCGAGATCCAGCGCACCGCCGGTGTGCTGTTCAAGCGCGTGGCATTGGAGCTGGGTGGTAAAAGCCCGCAGATCGTGTTCGACGATGCCTCCTTTGAAGACGCCTTGCGCGGCTGTGCGCTCGGCTTGTTCGCCAACCAGGGCCAGGTCTGTGCCGCCGGCTCGCGCATCCTGGTGCACCGCAGTATCGCCGATCGCTTCGGAGCAGCGCTGGCTGAAGCCGCGCAGGCGGTGAACGTGGGCGACCCTCGCCAGCCCGGCGTACAGATGGGCCCGGTGGCCAAGAAAGCGCAGTTCGATCGTGTCAACCGTTACATCCAGCAGGGCATCGACCAAGGTGCAACTCTATTGGCCGGCGGCGTATCGACGCCCCAGCGGGGCTGGTTTGTCCGCCCGACGATCTTTGCCAACGCCAACAACGACATGGCGATCGCCCGGGACGAGATCTTCGGGCCCGTCGGCACGCTGATCACGTTCGATAGCGAAGAAGAAGCTATCGCACTGGCCAACGATTCCACCTACGGCCTCGCGGCCACGGTCTGGACCGCTGACCTGGTACGCGCGCACCGCGTCGCCGCCGCTGTGAAGGCCGGGGCCGTGGGTATCAACTGCTGGAGCCCGCTGGACGCCAACCTGCCCTGGGGCGGCGTCAAGACCAGCGGTATCGGACGTGAAGGTGGGTTCAGCGGCGCGCAGGCCTACACCGAGGAGAAGGTCATCAGCGTGCTGCTGCCCAGCTGAAAATAATCCCTGTCCAGACGAACCACCCCACAAGCTTTGTACAGTAGAGGGTGGACGTTCAAAAGTGCTTGATGCCTTTGATAATCAATGGAGAGACTAATGAACCCGATAGACCAACAGACAACCGATCGGTATCCGACCTCCCTGCGCCTGTTGCACTGGGTGCGCGCCGTGCTCGTCCTGGGCCTCCTCTGGGCAGGCTGGCACATGACCGGTCTGAATGATGAGGTGGCGAGCAAATACGAGCTCTATTACCCCTGGCACAAGTCCTTCGGGGTATTGACGTTTCTGGTTATCCTGACTCAGCTCGCCGTGCGTTTGCGCACTCCCAGGTTGCCGCAGCCGCTGGAAACGCTGGAGGGGTATGAAAGGTTCCTGTCACGACTGACACAGCGCCTCATGTATGTGCTGCTGGTGATCGTGCCGTTGATGGGTTACTCCATGTCGAGCACATACACGATGAGCGACGGGGTGTTCTTTTTTGGGGTCAACCTGCCGGAGCTCCTGGCGAAAAACGACGATTGGTTCGTCGTCTTCCAATGGCTGCACAAAGTACTCGCCTATACCCTGCTCGGGCTGATCCTGTTCCATATCGCCGGCGCCCTCAAGCACCGGTTCTACGACCAGGATCCTCGACGCGACGTCCTGCGCCGCATGCTGTGAATTGATGAGGCGTTGGCGCGAGACGTCAACGCCTTCGATCAGTTCCAGCGCACGTTGAAGCGTTCGATCGAGTCGCTTTCTTCCAGCGCCACCGCGATTTTACGCCCTGAACCGCGCGGCATCGGCAAAAGCGTCGGTCCCATGGAAAATCTCTCCGTTCACGACTTTGCCAAGGAAGTCGCCGCCGTCGTCGAGCATGAAAAATCCGGGCCTGTGGTCGTCGTGCTGAAAAAAACCGGTCATGCCATGGCTCCCGAACAACCACAAGCCATGGCGAATGCAATTGCTACCTTTGCCAACAAGACCTATGGCCTGAAAGCCAAATAACCCATGTCCACTCAGGCGCGGCGTCGTTCAAGACCCGCGCCTGCCCCTCCTTAATGACCGTCCGGCACGAGCTTTTCCAAGTCGACCGGTAACGGTCTACCTACCAAAGCACCTGCCGATACCAAAGGGTGGCTTCGTTTTGTGCAGCCGACACTTCAGTGTTTTCGCTATCAATGGTAGCCATCGCCTATCCTCACTTTTCCTCGGAACACGTAATAGCTCCAGCAGGTGTACATCAAGATGATCGGCAGGATGAACAACGTGCCGATCAAGATGAACAACTGGCTTGTAGGGGGCGAAGCCGCCTCCCACAGGCTGATGGACGGTGGAACGATGTTCGGCCAGATACTGAACGCCAATCCGATATAACCCAGGAACACCAGCGCCAGGGTGCACACAAAGGGCCAATGGGAATGATACTGGCGTAACGCGCGCAGCAACCCGAACAGCGCCAGCACACCCAGGACCAACAACCCGCCAAACACCACGATGTGCGCGTGGGTAAACCAGCGTGTCGCAATCTCGGGATGCAGCCATGGCGTCCATACGCAGAGCACCGCGACGACTGCCGTCAGCACAAACGCCAGCGGCCGGGTGTAGTGGCGCATACGTGACTCCAGCATGCCTTCGGTCTTGACCAGCAACCAGGTACTGCCGAGCAACGCATAAGCGACAATCAAACCAACCCCACAGAACAACGGGAACGGTGCCAGCCAATCCAGGGTGCCACCGGCAAACTGCCGATTGACGACCGCAATACCTGCGATGTACGCGCCGATCACGATGCCTTGGCAAAACGTCGCCAGCAGTGAGCCGCCGATAAAGGCCAGGTCCCAGATATGACGCTTTTCAGGACTGGCCTTGAAGCGGAACTCAAACGCCACGCCGCGAAAGATCAACCCGGCCAGCATGAACATCAGCGGCAGGTACAACGCCTCCAGAATCACCGAGTAAGCCAGTGGAAACGCACCGTAAAGCGCTGCCCCACCGAGGATCAGCCAGGTTTCATTGCCGTCCCATACTGGCGCGACGGTGTTCATCATCACATCGCGCTCCTGCGCATCGGGGATCAGCGGAAACAGGATGCCCACCCCCAGGTCGAACCCGTCCATGATCACGTACATCATCACCCCGAAGGCAATGATGACGCCCCAGATCAACGACAAATCGATGCCTTGAATACCCATGTTCAATCCCCTTGCTCAGTTGACGTGATCGCTGGACGCAAGCGTCTCGGCGACGGCGGACAGGGGGCGGCGTGGCGTACGCTCCTGGCCAGGACCACCTTGCGGCGGATGATCGTGATGCGGCTGAGGCCCCTTGCGTACCAGTTTCATCATGTAACCGATGCCCACCGCGAACACCGAGAAGTAGATCAACACAAACAACGCCAGCGAAATGCTCAGTTGCGTGACGGTGTGATTGGACGCGGCATCGGCCGTGCGCAACAGCCCGTAGACCACCCACGGCTGACGACCGACTTCGGTGGTGATCCAGCCCGCCAGCATCGCGATCAGACCGGTCGGCCCCATAAACAGCACCAGGCGCAGGAACATCCGATTGCGGTACAGCGCGCCATTGCGGCGTAACGCAAGACCCAGCACCCCCGTAAGGATCATCAACATGCCCAGCCCGGCCATGACCCGGAAGCTGAAGAAAATGATCGTCGCGTTGGGACGGTCCTCCTTGGGGAAGCTCTTGAGCGCAGGGATCTGTTTATCCAGGCTGTGGGTCAGGATCAGACTGCCCAGGTAAGGGATTTCAATGGCATAGCGGGTCTTCTCGGCCGCCATGTCCGGGATGCCAAACAGCACCAGCGGCGTCGGCTCGTTACCGACGTTTTCCCAATGCCCTTCCATGGCGGCTATTTTCGCGGGTTGATGTTCCAGGGTATTCAGACCATGGGCGTCACCGACCACCGCCTGGATCGGCGCCACGATCAACGCCATCCACAACGCCATCGAGAGCATCTTGCGGATGTGTGGCGTGTCGTTTTTACGCAGCAGATGCCAGGCCGCCGATGCCCCGACAAAGAATGCCGTGGCCACAAACGCGGCGATGGCCATGTGTGCCAGGCGAAACGGGAACGACGGGTTGAAGACGATGGCCAGCCAGTCCATCGGCATGATCCGCCCATCGACGATCGAGAAGCCCTGTGGCGTCTGCATCCAGCTATTGGACGCCAGGATCCAGAAAGTCGAGATCAACGTACCGAGGGCGACCATCACCGTGGCAAAGAAGTGCAGCCCTCGTCCTACCCGGTTCCAGCCGAACAACATGACCCCGAGAAAGCCTGCTTCAAGGAAAAATGCCGTCAACACCTCATACGTGAGCAACGGCCCGGTGATACTCCCGGCGAAGTCGGAGAAACGGCTCCAGTTGGTACCGAACTCGTAGGCCATGACCAACCCGGAGACCACGCCCATGCCGAAGTTGACGGCAAAAATCTTTGACCAGAAGTGATACAGGTCCTTGTACACCGCATTGTTGCTTCTCAGCCACAGGCCTTCGAGCACCGCCAGGAAACTGGCCAGCCCAATGGTGATGGCGGGAAATATGATGTGAAACGAGACCGTAAACGCGAATTGAATGCGCGCCAGGTCCAGCGCCCCCGGATTTAACATGACGATACCCTCAGAGTGTTTCGCGACTCGCAGCGAACTGATGCCCGATGATCAGGAAAAATCGGGGCGACGCTCACGCCGCCCCGGCCCGGTTCAAGCGCCAGAGGACTGGATCAGGTTGCTGACCGCTGCTGGCTCAAGGCGAATCGCGATGAACTTCGAGGTCGGCGTAAAGGTGCGGTCGCCGTAGCTTTCCAGCGGCACCAGTGGGTTGGTTTCCGGGTAATAGGCTGCGGCCTGGCCCGGTGGAATGTCGTAGGCGATCAAGGTAAAACCGCTGACTCTGCGCTCACGCCCATCGCCCCAAAGCGAGATCATGTCGACCTTTTGCCCCGGCTCGTAACCAAGTTTGCGAATGTCCTGCTCATTGACGAACACCACGTCGCGCATGCCGTAGACGCCGCGATAACGGTCATCAAGCCCGTACAACGTGGTGTTGTACTGATCGTGGGAGCGCATGGTTTGCAGGATCAGGTCCGGTTTCACGGCCAGGTTGCGCACACCTTCGCTGACCAGGTGTGCCGGCAACACGCTCGGGGCAAATTGCGCTTTTCCGGTGGTGGTTTTCCAGATGCGCTGGGCGGCGTTGTTGCCCAGGTGAAAGCCGCCGGGGTGCAGCAGTTTTTTATTGAAGTCCTTGAAGCCGGGAATGGTGTCGGCAATCAGGTCACGGATGCGACTGTAATCGGCAACCGCCCACAGCCAGTCGATCGGGTGTTTGCCCAGTGTCGCGTTGGCGATCCCGGCAATGATCGCCGGCTCCGAACGCATCAACAGCGATTTGGGTTTCAGTTGGCCGTGGGAAATGTGCACCATGCTGAAGGTGTCTTCCACCGTCACACCTTGTGGCCCTTGCGCCTGCATATCGATGTCGGTACGCCCCAGGCACGGCAAAATCAGGGCCTCACGACCGGTGACCAAATGGCTGCGATTGAGCTTGGTGGCGATATGGACGGTCAGGTCGCAGTTGCGCAGGGCGTCGTGGGTGCGCGGGCTGTCGGGCGTCGCTTGGGCGAAGTTGCCGCCCAGGCCGATGAACACTTTCGAACGCCCCTCCTCCATCGCCGCAATCGCCATCACCGTGTTGTGGCCGTGGCGACGCGGAACCTTGAAGTCAAAGCGTGCTTCCAGTGCGTTAATCAACTCCGGCGGGGCCAGTTCGTTGATGCCCATGGTGCGGTCGCCCTGTACGTTGCTATGCCCACGTACCGGTGACAACCCTGCCCCCGGCCGGCCGATATTGCCGCGCAACAACTGCACGTTGATGATTTCCTGCACGGTCACGACCGAGTGAGTGTGCTGGGTCACGCCCATCGCCCAACACATGATGACCCGCTTGGCACGACGGTACATGCGCGCGGCGAGTTCGATATCTTCCAGCGTCAGGCCGGACTGTTCAACGATGTGCTCCCACGACGTGGCATCAAGCTCCGCCAGATAAGCGTCCAGGCCCGAGGTGTGCTCGGCGATAAACGCACGGTCGAACACCGCCTCGCCATGGTTCAGCAGCGCTTCACGCTCCCACTGCAAGAGAAACTTGGCGATGCCACGGAACGCGGCCATGTCGCCGCCCAGTGCAGGACGAAAGTAGGCGGACGAGGTCGGCTCGGAGCCATTGGTGAGCATTTCCAGCGGATGCTGCGGGTGCTGAAAGCGCTCCAGGCCACGCTCTTTCAGCGGGTTGAAACAGATCACCTGTGCGCCCCGCTTCACCGCTTCGCGCAGTGGCTCAAGCATCCTCGGGTGGTTGGTGCCAGGGTTCTGGCCGATGACGAAAATCGCGTCGGCTTCTTCCAGGTCATCGAACGTCACCGTGCCTTTGCCGACGCCAACGCTGTCGTCCATGCCCAGGCCACTCGCTTCGTGGCACATGTTCGAGCAGTCGGGGAAGTTATTGGTACCGTAGGCGCGAACGAACAGCTGATAAAGATAAGCAGCCTCGTTGCTGGCCCGGCCCGAGGTGTAGAACTCGGCCTGGTCGGGCGAAGTCAGTGCGTTCAGGTGTTTGGCGATCAGGGCAAAGGCATCGTCCCAACTGGTTTCGACATAACGATCAGCCACAGCGTCATAGCGCATCGGATGAGTCAGGCGCCCTTGGTATTCAAGCCAATAGTCACTTTGCGCCGCAAGCGACGACACGCTGTATTTGTTGAAAAACGCCGGGTTGACCAGCCGCCCGGTGGCTTCCCAGTTAACTGCTTTGGCGCCGTTCTCGCAAAACTTGACCATGCCGTTTTCCGGCGACTCGCCCCAGGCACAACCCGGGCAATCGAAGCCGCCATTCTGGTTGGTCTTGAGCATCGCTCGAATATTCTTGAACGCGTTTTCACTGCCCAACCAGTTCCTGGTGACCGCAATCAGCGCCCCCCAACCCGCGGCGGCTCCCTTGTACGGTTTATAACGTTCAACTTCGCTCATGGTATTTCTCCAAGACTTTGCACGCAGGCAACGGCCTGACTTAAAGTCATTGTTAACGGCTGTTTTTATGCGCACATCCATGCGCACGTAGTTAACGCCCACAACAGATTTATTCACGCAGGGCCAACGAATGGGCCCAATTCGGGATGACGAATCCAGCCTATTCGGTGTGTGCCACACCTGTCTAATCACTCTTAATGACCGCCCCATCGAAACAATCTATCAAGATAAAAAAACCTTAAAAATCAACACAGTAAAAACTTAACCCCCCCCTAAACAAGGCACTTTTTCGCCCCATAGATTGGGTCGATCAGCCGGTTATTAATAGTGATTAGACGAGAACTAAAAACAACTTTAGCCTCCACTCAACAAGGCCCTCATATAACAGTGGACCTGCCCACTGCTGGAGGCTGTGATGACCGATCGTATATTGATGGACCGTTTCTCCCGCCCGGTCGACTATCTCAGAATGTCGGTTACCGATCGGTGCGACTTTCGTTGTGTTTATTGCATGGCCGAAGACATGGAGTTCTTGCCGCGCCAACGCATTCTGACGCTGGAAGAGCTCTATCAAATGGCGCAGAGCTTTGTGGCCCTGGGCACTCGAAAGATCCGCCTGACCGGTGGCGAGCCGTTGATTCGCCCAGGCGTGGTCGACCTGTGCAAGCGCATTGCGGCGCTGCCGGGTCTACGCGAGTTATGCATGACCACCAATGGTTCGCAGCTCGGCACGTTGGCGGCACCGCTGTTCGAGGCGGGGCTCAAGCGCCTGAATATCAGCCTCGACAGCCTTGACCCCGATCGCTTCCGCGAACTGACGCGCACCGGTGATCTGGCCAAGGTCATCGCGGGCATCGACGCGGCCAATGCCGCCGGCTTTCAACACACCAAACTCAATTGCGTCGTCATGAAAGGCCGCAACGATCACGAGATCAACGATCTAGTGGCATTCGCGATTGAACGCGGGTTGGACATTTCCTTCATCGAAGAAATGCCGCTGGGTGTCATCAGCGAGCACAGCCGTGCCGAAGCGTTCTATTCCAGTACGCAAGTACGTGAACGGATTGCCGAACGCTACACCCTCATCGACTCCGCGGAATCGACCCAGGGCCCTTCGCGCTATTGGCGCCTGGCAGAAGCGCCGCACATTCGCCTGGGATTCATCTCACCCCACAGCCATAACTTCTGCGGGACCTGCAATCGCGTTCGACTGACCGTCGAGGGCCGCCTCCTGCTATGCCTGGGCAATGAGCATTCGGTCGACTTGAAGGACGTACTGCGCCGCCACCCAGGCGAACCGCAGCGGCTGGAGCAGGCGATTACCGAAGCGATGAAAATCAAGCCGTACCGACACAACTTCGAACTCAATGACGAGGTGCAAGTGGTGCGTTTCATGAACATGACCGGCGGATAGCCTGCCCGGTTTCATTATTTTTCATAAGGTTGTTTTCCATGATCGTCAGAGCCAAACCCAACCTGATCAATGTATTGATTTCACTCAAGGGTTCTGTGGCCAAGCGGATTGCGCTGCGAAGCCTTCTGGTGGCACTGCTGGCTTCGGCGATTGTGCTGGTCGAAACCCTCCACCCCGCGTACTTCTCGAAGGTCAACGCCACGCCCTTCACACTGCTGGGCTTGTCACTGTCGATCTTCATGAGTTTTCGCAACAACGCCTGTTACGACCGCTGGTACGAAGGGCGCAAGGCGCTCGGGGCGATGGTGATGGATATACGGGGGATGATTCGGGAAACTCAAGTCATCAAGGACACCCGCCAGCGCAGCGAGATCCTGCGCAACCTCTGTGGATTCGCCCATGCGCTCAACGCCAGGCTTCGCCAGGAAGACGAACTGAGCGTGGCCGAGCCCTGGCTGGACAGATTGCCCTCTTTCAACGCACTCAATATCCCGGAAAGTGTTCTGTGTCGAGTCAGCCAACAATGCTCGACACTCGTCGAATCAGGGGGCATCAGCGAATGGCGCTATATGTTGATGGCCGGACATTTGAGCAGCCTGACCACGACACAGACGATTTGCGAGCGGATCAAAAGCACGCCGCTGCCCTTCCCCTACACACTCCTGCTGCACCGAACAAGTTACATGTTCTGCATCTTGTTGCCCTTCGCAATGGCCGAGCCACTGGGTTGGCTGACACCCGTTTTCACCGCGATCGTGAGTTACACGTTTTTCGGACTGGACGCGATTGGCGACGAACTGGAGGACCCCTTTGGCCACGACGAAAACGACCTGCCGACCAATGCCATCGTGCGCAACATTGAACGTGAAGTACTGGGTGCCACCGGCGCCACGGAGCTCCCTCCCGTACTCCAACCCATCGATTTTGTACTGAACTGATCCGAGGACCACCATGAACGCATTCGAACACACGCTGACGCACCTGGACGCCGAAGGCAGGGCCAGCATGGTCGACGTCACGGATAAAGACCCGAGCAACCGTGAGGCACAGGCACAAGCCTGGGTACGCATGTTGCCGTCCACCTTGAAGCTGATCCAGCAAAATGGCCATCCCAAGGGTGATGTGTTTGCAGTCGCCCGAATCGCCGGGATCATGGCGGCGAAGAAAACCCATGAACTGATCCCGTTATGCCACCCATTGATGCTGAGTTCGATTCACGTCGAGCTGAGCGCCGAGGAGCCCGACAGCGTAAAAATCGTCAGCACCTGTCGGCTGAACGGCAGAACCGGCGTCGAACTGGAAGCCCTGACGGCGGCCAGTGTGGCGGCGCTGACGATCTATGACATGTGCAAAGCCGTCGACCGGGGAATGGTCATTGAACGTGTCCAGTTGCTCAGAAAACAGGGCGGAAAATCGGGTACCTTTGTCGCCGGTGACGCCCAATGATCCTGATCAACTACTTTGCCCGCTATCGGGAACAACTCGGCATCGAAGGCGAAAAAATCGCGCTGGACGGGTCCTTGAAAACCATTGACGACGTCAGGAAGCGACTGGGCGCCAGAGGCGCGATTTGGCGGGAAGTGCTCGGCGAAACCAGCCTCATGTGCGCGCTGAACCAGGAATTGTGTACGCCCGCGGCGCCGATAGAAGACTTCGATGAGATCGCTTTCTTCCCCCAAGTGACCGGGGGTTGAGTGATGGCTGTTCAGGTTCAGACCGAATTGTTTGATCTGGGTGAACTGACCCACGGCTTGCACGCCGAAGACCCTGGCATCGGTGCCGTGGCCACCTTCGTGGGCTATGTGCGTGATCGTAATCAAGGGGATAAGGTCAGCCACTTGTACCTTGAGCATTATCCGGGAATGACCGAGCGCTCATTGCAACTGATCGTCGATCAGGCCCATGAACGCTGGCCGCTGCAACGGGTGACCCTCGTCCACCGCGTGGGGCTGTTGAAGGTCGGCGAGCCCATTGTCTTTGTCGGCGTTGCCAGCGAACATCGCCACGCGGCCTTCGATGCCTGCGCGTTTCTAATGGACTACCTGAAAACCCGCGCGCCTTTCTGGAAGCGTGAACACACCCCGTCCGGTGAGCGCTGGGTAGAGGGAAGAGAGAGCGATCGGCTGGCGGCGAATCGCTGGGATGCATGAAATCCCCCCAACCCGGTTGGGGGGAATGCAGCGCATCAGAACAAGCCGCAGAAGGGAATAAACCGTGCCGTATCACCGACCTGCAACGTACAACCCTCGTGGATTTCGACCAACCCGTCGGCCCAGGAGGCGCCCAGCAACACACCTGAACTCTGGTTCGGATACAGCACCGCCCGCCCCTCCTCCAGTTTGGCCCGCAGGTATTCCCGACGGTTTCCTGCTTTCGGCCAGTCAAAACCGACGTTAACCGGGAAGCTCAAGGGCGTGACGTCTTCGACCCCCTGGATGCGTAACAGGTAAGCCCGGGCCAGTAGCCCGAACGTCACCAGCGCCGACGTCGGATTGCCTGGCAGACCGATGACCGGCACGGTGCCAAAGTACCCCACGGTCAGGGGTTTACCCGGCTTGATCGATAGTTTCCAGAATAACGGCTTGCCGCACTGGCGCAGCACCTCGCCGAGGCAATCGGCATCACCGGCAGACACACCACCGGTGGTCAGGATCAAGTCCGCGGCCTGTTGCAGCTGCTCGAGCTTGAGCCGCGTGTGCCGCGGCTGGTCGGGAAGAATGCCGCCATCGATGACCTCACAGCCCAAGGCGCTCAACCAGTGGCTGAGCAATGTGCGATTGCTGTTATAGATACAGCCGGGTTCCAGCGGCGTTCCCGGCTCGGCCAGTTCGTCGCCCGTGGACAGCAGCGCGACCCGTGGACGCCGTACCACCGGCACATGGGTGCAGCCCTGCGCCGCCGCGATGGCCAGCTCGAACGGCCCGAGTCGTTTGCCGGCCTGCAGCAACACCTGCCCGGCACGGTTTTCCTGGCCTTGCGGACGAATATTCTGGCCAACGCTCAGCGGCTGTTTGAAACGGACGCGACCGTCCTCCATCAGCTCGACGTTCTCCTGCATCTCGACGCTGTTGGCCCCCTCGGGTACCGGCGCTCCGGTGAAGATTCGAGCGCAGGTACCCGCGAGCAATGCCTGCGGCGCCTGGCCGGCAAAAATACGCTGCGACACGGCTAGCGGCTGGCCGTTCCAGTCGTCGATATTCAAGGCGTAACCGTCCATGGCACTGTTCGGCCAGGGAGGCAGGTCCAGTGTCGCCACCAGATCATTGGCCAGCACCCGTTGCCGGGCTTCACTCAATGCGACCGGCTCGCTTTCTTGCAGACGTTGCTCCTGGGCCATGGCCAGCAGCGAGGCAATGGCCTCCTCCACCGGGATCAGCGCTGACAGGCTCATCCCCGCGTCCCGCAGAGGGGCACCGACTTGAGGTGTGGCACGAAATTGCACGGCCTGTGGCGCGCATCCAGTTGCTCGGCGAGGATGCCTTCCCAGGCGGTCCGGCAGGCACCGGTCGAGCCCGGCAGGCAACACACCAGCGTACCGTTCGCCAGCCCGGCCAAGGCGCGACTCTGTACCGTGGACGTGCCGATATCGAGAATGGAAATCGCCCGGAACAACTCACCGAAACCATCGATTTGCTTATCCAGCAAACAGCTCACGGCCTCGGGCGTGCTGTCGCGGCCCGTGAAGCCGGTGCCCCCGGTAATCAACACCACCTGAATCTGCTCATCGGCAATCCAGGTAGCGACCTGGGCGCGGATCTTATACAGATCATCTTTGAGCAGGTTGCGCTCACTCAGGCTGTGCCCTGCTTCCAGCAATCGACTGACCAGCAATTGCCCGGAGGTATCATTGGCATATTCCCGGGTATCGCTGACGGTCAATACGGCAATATTCAAGGGTACAAACAATGCATCCGATTTCACGTTCATGTCATTCTCCGGCAGGCCATCATCAAAACAATTGCCAGAGGCTAAGGCGCTAAAACAATGACTGTCTAATCGTTACGGCTGACCGGGTTATCGAGTGCCTCTATCAATGATTTTTCCCGGGGCATTTCGCCGCTGATTGAGTCAATCGATCAGCCATTCAATGCTTGTGATTGGACACACGGACAGGACAGTGAGATTGTCTGCGCACCCCACAGGCTGGCCATCGGCGTCCATCGGATAACGCCCACGGCATTGTTTCAAAGGGCCGGACCAGGATTACCGAAACCATCCCTGCGTTCTGCACAGCGGCCTCAATACTGACCTCTTATTTACTCCTCAGCAGGTGCCATCGTGGACATCAAGCAACTCAAATTCCTGATCGCGCTGGAGCAGACTCGACACTTCGGGCAGGCTGCCGCGCGCTGCCACATTACCCAGCCGACGCTGTCCATGCGTTTGCGCAATCTTGAGGATGAACTGGGCCTGGAACTGGTCACCCGGGGCCAGCGCTTCGAAGGGTTCACCCAGGCCGGTGAACGCGTGCTGGCCTGGGCCAAAACCTTGCTCGCCGCCCATGACGGGTTGTTCGCCGAAGCCGCCGCCTGTCGCGGTCAGCTGGTCGGCAACCTGCGCCTGGGCCTGGTGCCGCTCAGCGGCTTCAGCCCGATCAGCTACATCCAGGGTCTGTCCCAGACCTTCCCGGAGCTCAAGTTCAGTTTGTCCTCCATGAGTTCGGACCAGATCATCGAAGCGCTGGGCACTAATCAACTGGACCTGGGCGTGTGTTATCTCGACCACGTAAACCCCAATTACCTGGAGTTTTTCGAACTGGGCGAGACCCGCGTCGGCCTGCTTTACGACACGCGCCATTTCCATTTCGAAGGCACGGAAATGAGTTGGGAAGACGCCGCCGAGCTGCCCCTGGGGATGATCAGCAATGGCATGCACTATCGAAAATCCATTGACCTGAGTTTCCGCAGCCGCGGCCTCGACCCACAGCCAATACTCGAAAGCGATTCGACGTATCAGTTGTTCCAGGCGATCCACGAAGGTTTTTGCTGTTCAATCATGCCGCTGGACAGTGGCCTGGATAATCCGATCGAGAACCTGGCCTTTATCAACCTGCCGGATGCCAGCGTCCTTGCGCCTCTGGGCCTGGTGATGCGTAAAACCGAACCACGCTCGGCCATCGCCGAAAAGTGTTTTGCTGAAGCCAAAAAATTGTATGCCACCAAGAGCCCGATCTAGCGGGTCGGTGGTTTGTTTATGAATGGCGATCTGACGCGTTTCGATCTCAACCTCCTGGTTGTACTCGAGACGGTCAGGCTCGTCGCCAGTCCACATGGCCCGTTCGATCCAAGTCGTATGCAAGCGACACTCTCAGTGGCGTCGCGGGTAAAGCCGGAAACGCGACTAAGACCCCGTCCAAGTACCGGGCTCACTTTGTTACGCGATCAAGCAACCAACGCTGCTTCAGCTGTTGCAGGCGCCCATCACGGTTCATCTCGTCGAACGCGTTCTGCCAGCGCGCAACCAGGTGGGCGTCCGTCTGTGGGGAAAAGGCGATATAGGCGCCCTGCGTCATCAGTGGCCATTGGTAGTGCAGTTCGTCAGGTTTGAGCCCGGCCTCATGAGCCAGCGAGGCGATGGTGAGCGTATCCGCGACGATCAGATCTGTTCGCCCCAGGCGTAGCAATCGCATCATCTGCTCGGGGGTTTCCACGCCGTACAAATTACTCATCCCCTGTTTTTTCAGGTAATCGTAAGCCAGCCATTTACGCGGCAGTGCGATTCGGCCGACGGCACTGGCGTCTTGCAGGCTATGCAACGGCGGTGCTTTTCCAGATCCCGCATAGAGTGCCGTTTCGACGTCCAGCAATGGGCCTACCCATTGGTAGTGCGGCACGCGTTCGGCAGTACGCAGTACGGTAAAAACTGCCGTGTCCGAGCCCGTGCCAGCGACTTGCAAGGCCCTAAGCAAGGGCGCCTGTTCAATATGCACATGATCGCCGGTTATCTCTGCGAGAGCGTGCACCACGTCAACGCCAAACCCCACCAACTCATCGCCGCGCTGAAAATGCAAGGGTGGATGGTTATCGGTCAGCATGCGCAGATCCGCTGCAGTAGCTGAGAAAGCAAGGAAAGACAGCAGGCAGCAGCCGAGCACCCGTCTCATGAATCGACCTCAACGTAAGGGGCATCCAGTGTATGACAGCCCTGCTCCAGATGTCTCGGTGGGCACTTGGGCGGCTTAAGCATCTGCAAACGACAAACTCGGCAGGGGCGTGTTCGGTTTTATTGAGCCGTATCAGTTCCCCTCTGGCCGTGATGCTCTAGGCTGCCCTTGAGCCCTTGCCGTTTGCGGGGCGTTCAGGAGTTTTTATGCCAACATCCCCGGTTCAGGTCACCATCAATGGAGAACTGATCGAAACCAGCGCCCTGCGTTCGATCCTGGAAGCCGTTATCGACTCGGGACAACCGCTTATCGACGCGGTCGGCTGCATGGGCCAAGGCGTCTGTGGCTCGTGCCGGGTGCTGATCCGGCGCGCCGGCGAACGGGAGGTCAGCACCGCCCTGGCCTGCGAAACCCGGGTCGAGCAGGGTTTGCAGATCAGCTTCCTCGACCATCTGCCCATGAACCGGCACCACACCTACAACCTCCATGACTGGGATGACACCTGGAACATCTCCGAGCGCATTGCCGCCACCTTTCCCGAAGCCAGCCATTGCCGGCACTGCGGCGGTTGCGACCGCGCCTGCCCCAAGGGCCTGGAGGTGCAGAAAGGCGTCAACCTGGCCGCCGTCGGGGATCTGTCAGCGAGCCAGGTATTCAACGAATGCATCATGTGCAACCTGTGCACCATCGCCTGCCCCGAGCATATTTCGCCGAACCATCTGGGCCTCTACATACGCCGGATGTCAGCGTCCGTCGGCTTTCGACCGGCGGACCTGATGCAGCGCCTGAGCCAGATCAACCGCGGCGTGATGAACGTCGACCCCAACGTAACGCTGGAATAAGGAACACGACATGCCCGGTATTCCTTATCCGCAAGCCCTGGCCCAACTGCGCGCCAGCGCTTGCGAGCCCGCCTCTGAAGCTTTCGATAAACAGGCACTGCTGCACGCCTTCCACCCGGACTATCGGGTGGGGGCCAATACGCCGCTGCAGGTGGGCGTGAATCGCGGGGACCATTGCCCACGCGAACTGACGGAGCGCCTGCACAGCAACGCGCAAATTGATGACGCGGCCCTGGCCGGTGCCCCGGTGGTCAATACCGGCGTGCTGATTATCGGCGGCGGCGGTGCCGGTTGCGCGGCGGCGCTGACCGCCGTGGAGCACGGTGCCCATGTCATCCTCGCGACCAAGCTGCGCCTGGGCGACAGCAATACGGTGATGGCCGAGGGCGGTATACAGGCGGCCGTCGGCGAGGACGACAGCCCCCAGATTCACTTTGAAGACACCCTGCGCGCCGGCCACCTCTGTGCCGATCGAACGCTGGCGGCGCGCCTCGCCCAGTCGGGGCCGGAGACTATCCGCTGGCTGATCGAGCGCGGCATGCACTTCGATCTCGCCGAGGGCGGCCTGATCGGTGGCAAGCTGCTGCGCAAGAAGCCCGGCGGTGCCAGCCGTGCGCGCATCCTCTCGTTCAAGGACTACACGGGTCTGGAGATGATGCGGGTGCTGCGCGAGGCGGTGGAGCTGGAAGAGCGGGTGAGCGTGTGGAACCGCTGCCCTCTGGTCGAGCTGCTCTCCGATGAAAGCGGCACCTGCGTGGGCGGCGTACTCTACAACCTGGAACGACACAGCTTCATCCTCGTGCGCGCCAGCCGCGTGATACTCGCCACGGGCGGCGCCGGGCGCCTGCACCTCAATGGCTTCCCCACTTCCAACCATTATGGCGCCACCGCCGACGGCTTGATCCTGGCCTATCGTCTTGGCGCTCGCCTGCGCGAAATCGATTCCTTCCAGTATCACCCCACCGGATTGGCCTGGCCGTCGCATCGTGTCGGCGGGCTGGTTTCCGAAGCCGCGCGCTCGGCCGGCGCCTATCTGGTGAACGGCCTGGGGCAGCGTTTCATCCCCGAACTGCAAACCCGCGATGTGGTGTCCGCCGCGATCCTCAAGGAATGCGCCGAAGGCCGTGGCGTCGAGCGTGACGGGCAACTGGGCGTCTTGCTCGATACCCCCGGGCTGGAGCGCCGCCATCCGGGGATTCTCAAGGAACGCCTGGTGAGCCTGGGACATGTCGCGGCCCAGTGCGGTATCGATCCGGCCGTGGAACCGCTGATCGTCCGGCCGACCCTGCATTATCAAAACGGTGGCGTGGCCATCAACGAGAACGGCGAGACCTCGGTACGCGGGCTGTACTGCGTCGGCGAAATCAGCGGCGGCATCCATGGCCGCAATCGCATGATGGGCAACGCCCTGGCAGAGATCATCACCTTCGGACGCCGGGCTGGAGAGCACGCGGCCCACACCGCCGACCCTACGCCCGCGCCGAAGGTCGGCCTGTCCCACGTGTACGACTGGCAACGCCAGTTGATCGCCGCCGGCTTGCCGCTGGACGTCTACGGCCCCGAGCTGTTTCCCGGGTACGGCAACTTCGACCTGCGCCGGCACAGTGCCGTGCCCCACCGGGCCAAGGGTGCACTGCCGACCACTCACGCCGACTCGCTGCCTTACTGAGATGCCTGAGATGAAGACTCAACTCGTATTACTCGCCCCCGCCGTACAAGTGGGCGCCGACCTCGATGCCTGGTTCGCCCAGGGCGGCGGTGAAGGCTTGCGCGCCGCACTCAGCCATCCGAGCGGCATCCTCCCGACCCTGGCCGAGGCAGACCTGCGCGGCCTGGGTGGCGCCGGCTTCCCCACCCATCGCAAGTGGGCCGCCGTGGCGGAGCAGCCCGCGGAGCTGGAAAAGTATGTCCTGTGCAACGGTAACGAGGATGAGCCAGGCACCTTCAAGGATCGCGAGCTACTGGAAAAGTCGCCGCATCAGGTGATCGAGGGCGCATTGATTGCCGCGCTGGCCACAGGGGCCAATCACGTTTACCTCTACGTCAACCCGCACCAGCACAGCGCAGTGGCCGTTGTGCGTCAGGCCGTCGAGCAATGGCGGGGCTGCGCCCTCCTGGCCGAAGTCGCCCGGCAGCAGAATCGCCCGATCGACCTTGCGGTGGTGGAAAGCTCGGGCCTGTATATCGGCGGCGAAGAAACCGCGGTGATCGCCAGTGTCGAAGGGGGCTTCCCCTTCCCCCGGCAGAAACCGCCCTACCCCGCGCAAAGTGGCGTGCATGGCCAACCGACGCTGATCAACAACATCGAAACCCTGGCCCATGTTGCCCACATCCTGCGCCATGGCGCCGCCTGGTACCGAGACCTGGGCCTGGGTGACGCCTGCGGGACCAAGCTCTACTCGCTCTCCGGGGACGTACTCAGGCCAGGCCTGTACGAACTACCGATGGGCACCTCGTTGCGCACGCTGATTTTCCAGCACGGTGGTGGCATGTTGTGCGAACGCGCCTTCAAGGCGGTATTCACCGGCGGTCCTTCCAATACCCTGCTGGGCGCGGAGGACCTGGATGTGCCCCTGGACTTCGATACGCTCAAGGCCCGCGGTTCAAGCCTGGGGACCGGGGCCATGATCGTGATTTCGGAGGGCACCAGCATCGTGCGCAAGGTGGCGGAGTACGTCGACTTCTTTGCGGCGGGCTCCTGCGGCCAGTGCCCGCCGTGTAAAGCCGGGACCTATCAACTCTCGCGGTTGCTGCGGCGAATCGATACCGGTATGGGCCTGCCCGATGACCTGAAGGCACTGGAGAGTCTCTGCCATCTGCTTCCGGGCAGCGGCCGCTGTGGCCTGATCGATGGCGCGGCAACGGTGGTGCTCAGCTCCCTGAAGCAATTTCGCAACGAATACGCCGCTCAAGTCATTGCCGTGGGTTGATGACCTGCAATCACCCTTCACTCGCATTCAGCCCCGGTATTATTAGGAACTCGATCGTGCGTAATCTCTGGACATTTCTGCTGCCACCTTGCGTTGCCCTGGTGCTCGCCCTCCTGCCGGCACCGGCCGGGTTGGCCCCCCATGCCTGGTATTTTTTCGCCCTGTTCGCCGGGGTGGTCGTCGGCCTGATCTTCGAACCGCTGCCGGGCGCCGTGATTGGCCTGATCGGAGTCGCGGTCGCGGCGGTGCTGGCCCCCTGGGTGCTGTTCAGTCCGGAACAACTGGCCAGCCCAGGCTTCAAGGTGCCTGCGGAGGCCTTGAAATGGGGCCTGTCGGGTTTCGCGAACAACACGGTCTGGTTGATCTTCAGCGCCTTCATGTTTGCCCTGGGCTATGAGAAGACCGGGCTGGGGCGGCGGATCGCGTTGCTGCTGGTCAAGCGCATGGGCCGCAAGACCCTGACCCTGGGCTATGCCGTCATGCTCGCGGACCTGGTGCTGGCGCCCTTTACCCCGTCCAACACCGCTCGTAGTGGCGGGACCATCTACCCGGTGATTCGCAACCTGCCCGGACTCTACGACTCCAAGCCGAACGACCCCAGCGCCCGGCGCATCGGTTCCTATCTGATGTGGGTTGCCATCGCCTCCACCTGTGTCACCAGCTCACTGTTCATGACCGCATTGGCGCCCAACCTGCTGGCCTCGGCCCTGATCGAAAAAATCGCCGGCGTGCATATTTCCTGGGGCCAGTGGTTTATCGCCGCCGCACCGGTCGGCCTGCTGTTACTGGCAGTGCTGCCCTTGCTGGCGTACTGGCTGTATCCGCCACAGATCAAGAGCAACGAAGAAGTGCCGGCCTGGGCGGCCCGCGAACTGATAGATCTGGGCCCACTGTCTCGCCGCGAAAAGATCCTGTTGGCGTTGGTGGTGAGTGCGCTCGGACTGTGGATATTCGCGGGGGATTGGCTCGACCCGGCCCTGGTGGGCATCCTGGTCATCGTGTTGATGCTTCTGACCCAGGTCATCACTTGGGATGACGCACTGGGCAACAAGGCCGCCTGGAACACCTTCGCCTGGTTCGCCACCCTGGTGGCCCTGGCCGACGGGCTGACACGGGTGGGCTTTGTGCCGTGGTTTGGTCAATTCGTCGCGGCCCACCTGAATGGATTTTCTCCAAACGTTGCCATGATGCTGCTGGTGGTGGTGTTTTATCTGGCTCATTACCTGTTTGCCAGCTCCACCGCCCACACCACCGCGCTGCTGCCGGTGATGCTGGCGGCCGGGATGGGGGTGAGCGGCATCGATCTGCAAGCCTTCGCGCTGCTGCTGGGCACGTCGCTGGGGCTGATGGGCATCATCACACCCTATGGCACGGGGCCGAGCCCGGTCTACTACGGCAGTGGTTATCTGCCCAGTGCCGATTACTGGCGCCTGGGCTCTATCTTCGGCGGGTTGTTTCTCATTCTGCTGCTGGGCCTGGGTGCGCCTTGGATTCTTGCGCTGTCCTAGCGTCGTATAGCTAGCCTTGCCCTGCTTCTGGAACTGCTCCAGCAGAAATTGCACCTGAGCACACTTGGGCATGAACCGGTGAAGCACCCGCCTGCGAGACCAGCCGAAAATCTACGCTTGAGTTACACGAACCGGCGAGCAACAATACGCTACGTGTACACATCATTCGAGATCACTCCCAATGTCCCAGCAAGTCTTCCTGCGTGATGCCATGCGTCGCCTGAACTTCACCCGTGACGCATTGGCGCAGCGCATCGGCGTTTCCAGGCGAGCCCTGGATAGCTGGCTGTTGCCAGACGAGTCGCCAGAAGTCCGTAATATGCCGGAGATTGCCCAGCGGTTTATCCTGGAAATTCTAAAAAAGACATCGACCTATACACATAGTGTAGATACCCATCCAGCAGGTAACAGTGAATCGGGCCAACACCTGTTGTCGGTGGACAGCTATACCCGCGACTCGGTAGAGGCGCTGTTGCGTGTCGCCGACATCATGCAGCCGATTGCACGCCGCCAGAAAACCACACGCGTACTGGAAGGTGCGGTACTGGCCAATCTGTTTTTCGAGGCCAGCACCCGCACCCGCCTGAGTTTCAGCTCAGCCTTCGCCCGCCTGGGTGGATCGGTGTGCGACACCACCGGATTTACCTTTTCCTCAATGGCCAAGGGCGAGTCGATCCATGACACCAGCCGGGTCATCAGCGGCTACGCCGATGCCATTGTCGTGCGCCATCCAGAGCAGGGAGCGGTAGCCGAGTTTGCCCGTGCCACTCACGTGCCGGTGATCAATGCCGGCGACGGGCCGGGTGAACACCCCAGCCAGGCATTGCTCGATCTCTACACAATCCAACGCGAATTCTCGCGCCTGGACAAGCTGATTGATGGCGCCCATATCGTCTTTGTCGGCGACCTCAAATACGGCCGCACCGTGCACTCGCTGAGCAAACTGCTGGCGCTGTACCGCAACTTGAGGATCACCCTGATCTCGCCACCGTCGCTGATGTTGCCCGAGAGCCTGGTGGAGCACCTTGCACGCAATGGCCACCATGTCGAACAGACCTACGACCTGCCCAGTGGGTTGAAGGGCGCGGATGTGGTCTACGCCACCCGCATCCAGAAAGAGCGCTTTGCCCAGCAGGAAACGCTGGAGGGCTACAGCACCGACTTCCAGATCAACCAGGCCCTGGTCAACGCCACCTGCGGTGCCCGCACCCTGATCATGCATCCGCTACCACGGGACTCGCGCCCGGACGCCAATGACCTCAGCGTCGATCTCAACTCCGACTCGCGACTGACCATCTTCAAACAGACGGATAACGGTATCGCCGTACGCATGGCCATCTTTGCCACACTGCTGGGTGTTCAAGACCAGGTTCAGCACTCGTTACGCGAGGTGGGATGGCGGGTACCGGTGTACTTGGGCCCGGACGAAGAAGTGCCCTATCGCGACCAATGACCTGCAAGCGGTGAAAAGGATCATGAGGCCTCGGAGCCAGGAAGATGCCCCGGCAAGCAAGTTGCTTGTTCATGAGGCCTCGGATTGTAGGGAAAGCGGCCGTCCTCGCACCAGGAGATAGTCGCTGACTATTTGGCGGAGGTAGCACCTGCGGACCAGATTATTGCCTGCGCAACGATCACCTGCTGCCCGTTGAAAGTGACTGCAGGAGAACCATGCAGCACGTACCCCATGCTCAAGGCGTCACTGACACGGTGGCAAAAGGCGGCGTCATCGGGGCCAGTCAGTACGCGATAAATGGGAAGTCCTTCTGGGGGTAGGCTCATAGATCAATTTCCTTCGATAACGGGTGGAGTTTCCCTGGCATTTTCACCGCCAACGAGTTCCGCCGACGGGTAGTACGTGATCCTGTGCTGCACAAACCGGGACTGCTGCGGCCCAAGCCCAACGAGTGGTTTGTACCAGCGCTTTTTAGCGATTGAGGCCTTTGTACGGCCCCCCTCCCTTGATGTAGCTCAATCCGCTGGAATACTTGCCTAATCCTCTGAACTTGCAGCGTGATAGATAGGAAACCCTTCGCCTGCGAGATAGAGTTCGATCAGGAGTACGCCATCATGCCTCAAGTCAGCGCCTGCCAGGAGTCACCCCTGGCAAAGATCATCGACCATCAGATTCACCTGCCGGGCGACTTTACCACGTCGATTTCAGGCCTTACGTTGTTCCGTCGCGAACTGCCGGCGCCCCCTGCCGTGTGCATGGTCGAGCCCAGCCTGATCCTCGTTGCCCGAGGCGAAAAAAGACTTTGGGTGGGTGGCGAGGGCTACGCCTATGACCCATCGAGCTTTCTGATCACCTCTCTGGACCTGCCAGCCAACTCCGAAGTGCTAGTAGCCAGCCCGCAGCATCCATGCATCGGCCTGGTCATGAAACTGGAAGTAAACGTACTGGCAGAGCTCATCACTCAAGGTGGGTTATCAGCGAAACGCGATCGTGCATCAGAGCAAAGTGTCGGCATCGGTACAACAACACCTGCCCTGATAGATTCGATCAGCCGGCTGCTGTCACTGCTGGACGAGCCCGAAGCGATCCCCGTGCTTGCCCCGATGATTCAACGAGAGATTCACTATCGCCTACTCAAAAGTGACCAGGCTGCCCGACTCCGACAGATTACTGCAGTCGATGGCCAAGGCTATCGAATCGCCAGAGCCATCGACTGGCTCAAGCTCAACTATACGATTGCGTTGCGCATCGACGAGCTCGCCGCCCGCGTCCAGATGAGCGCGCCGACCTTCCATCATCACTTCCGTCAACTCACCACGATGAGCCCATTGCAGTACCAGAAGTGGTTGCGTCTGAACGAGGCACGACGGCTGATGCTGAACGAACATCTGGAAGTATCGCGGGCAGCCTTCGCCGTCGGCTACGAAAGCCCTTCCCAATTTAGTCGCGAATATGGCCGCCTGTTCGGTACGACACCGCGTAGAGACATTGCGTTGATGCGTGGTCAAGAACCCAAACAATATGCGTTCACGCAAGACGCGCACACAGCCTGAGGCTCCAATAACCGATACGCCAAGCGTTCCGGCATAACCATGGTGTTGATAGATTTTTTTGACCTGAGATACGACTTGCCGCGCGCGCCTCATAAGTACAACGAAACCCCAACCGAAGATCAGCAGGTGAGCCATGGAACTACGAATCAACCAAAAGACCTATCAGGTCGATGCTGACGCCGACACTCCTTTGCTCTGGGTGATTCGCGACAATCTGGGCATGACGGGGACCAAGTACGGTTGCGGCCTGGCCCAGTGCGGTGCTTGTTCTGTTCTGGTCGACGGAAACGTGGTGCGTGCCTGCGTTACCCCCGTAGCCGGAGTCGTCGGGCGCGAGGTCACCACCATCGAGGCGATCGAAGCCGATGAGGTGGGCAAACGCGTTGTAACCGCTTGGGTCGAACACCAAGTTGCACAGTGTGGCTACTGTCAGTCCGGACAGGTCATGGCGGCGACCGCGCTGCTCAAGCACAACCCGGCGCCCAGTGATGCCCAGATCAAGGCAGCGATGGTCAATCTGTGCCGATGCGGTACCTACAACGCGATTCATGCCGCCGTGCATGACCTTGCCGCACAAACCTCCAAAACGGAGAGCGCATGATGAATAAGCACATCGACGCCACTGAAGGCAGACTTGGCGAATCACTGGACCAGCCGGTCAACTTGTCACGCCGCCGGTTTCTGACCAGTACCGCCGTGGGTGCCCTGGTACTCGGTTTCGGCCTTCCGCTCGGCTCGACCAGGGTGCAGGCCGCCACCGCGACAACCGCAGAGCGCGGGACTCAGGTTCCGGCGTTTCTCGAGATTCGCCCGGACGGCACCGTACGCCTACTCAGCCCTTTCATGGAAGGCGGACAAGGCACCCACACAGCTATGGCACAGATTGTCGGCGAAGAGCTCGATGCCGATCCGGCCACCTTCATCGTCGAGAGCGCACCGCCCGGCGAAGCCTACGTGGTGATGGAAAACGGAATGCGCATCACCGGAGGCAGCATGTCAGTGCGCATGAGCTACCCAACCATGCGCCGTCTTGGCGCCTTGGCCCGTACGATGCTTTTGCAGGCTGGGGCCGAGCACCTCGGTGTGCCATTGGCCGAGCTGTCCACAGAGCCCGGCCGGGTGGTGCATGCCTCCTCTGGCCGCTCTCTTGGCTACGGTGAGTTGGCGGGTCGAGCCCTCGACATGCCAGTGCCCGACCCGTCGACCCTCCAGCTGCGCGATCCAAGCCAGTTCCGCTGGATCGGTAAGCCAGTGCGGCGTGTCGATTCCTACGAAAAGTCCACCGGCAAGGCCCTCTACAGCATTGACCTGAAGGTCGACGACATGCTCCACGCCGCCGTGCAGCATGCACCGCGCCTGGGAATGACCGTCGGTAGTCTGCGTAACGAAGCGCAAGTAAAGGCGATGAAAGGCGTGGACTCCATTCACCAGCTGCCCGGTGCGGTGGCAGTGGTCGCCGACCGCTGGTGGCACGCCAAGCGCGCGGTGGAAGCGATTCAAGTCGAATGGCTTGAGCCGACTGCCGACTCAAAAGTGCGGTCGATGCCCGCTGATTTTTCCAGTGATGCGTTCCGCGATTCTCTTGCGACTCAGCAGGGCCCGGCCCGTGAGGACGAGCGCGAAGGCGATGTGGCCGCCGCACTGGCCAGTGCCAAGACCCAGGTCGAGGCCACCTACCACAACCAGTACCTCAACCACGCGCAACTGGAACCGCCTTCGGCCCTGGCGCGCTTCAACCCCGACGGCTCGCTTGAAGTCTGGCTACCCAACCAGGCGCCGGACATGTTCCGCAACGACATCGCTAAACGCACCGGCCTCGCCCCATCACGAATCACCTTGCACTCGCCGCTGCTGGGCGGTTTTTTCGGCCGTCATTTCCTCTATGACTCGGCCAGCCCGTACCCACAGGCCATCGCCTTGGCCAAGGCCGTAGGCCGTCCTGTGAAACTGATCTGGAGCCGCGAAGAAGAGTTCCTGCGGGACGTGCTGCGCCCCGTCGCCGTGGTCAAGTTCCGTGCAGCCTTGGATGCCGGAGGCCTGCCCGTAGCCATTGAAGCGGTCAGTGTGACCGAGGGCCCAACAGAAGCCATCGCCGGCAAACAGGGCGAAAAACTGGACCCCTCCGCCCTTGAAGGTCTCTCGGGTAAATCCTACGCCATTGCCAATCGGCGCATTGCCCAGATTTACGTGAAAGGGCCGGCCATGCTCGGCTACTGGCGTTCGGTAGGCAATTCTCTCAACGATTTTTTCTATGAAGCCTTCCTTGACGAACTGGCTGACAAAGGCGGCCATGACCCGTTCGAGCTGCGACTGCACCTGCTGCGCGATAACCAGCGTCTGACCACGCTGCTGAACGCGGTGGGCGAACTGTCCGGAGGTTGGAAGCGTGGCCCTTTTACCGCCGAGGACGGCAGCCGACGCGCCCGGGGCGTGGCCATGGCTTCTCCGTTCGGCTCACACGCGGCGGTGATCGCGGAGGTGTCGATCGAAGCCGGCCAGGTCAAGGTGCACGACATCTGGCAGGCGATTGACCCGGGTAGCGTCGTCAATCCGGCGATTGTTGAGGCTCAAGTCAACGGCGCCGTCGCTCTGGGGTTATCACAGGTGTTGCTGGAGGAGGCCGTCTACATGAATGGTCAGCCACGCGCACGCAACTACGACCTCTATCCGATCCTGCCACCGTCCCGCATGGCCAGGGTGCATGTACGAATCGTCGAGAGTGGCGAAAAAATGGGTGGAGTCGGTGAACCTCCGCTGCCTGCAGTGGCGCCGGCTGTGGCCAACGCGGTGGCCCAGTTGACTGGCCAGCGTATCCGAAGCATGCCATTGAGCCGATACACCTTCAGTTGACCGACAGAGACCGTCCATGAAAAACAGCCGATTCGCAAGAACCGTAAGCTGGCTGGCGCTGCCATGCCTGGTCGCCGCAGGCCTACTGACGTGGTACGTCACCCGCCAGCCAGTCTCCCCCTTCGAGCCTGAGAAAGTCACCGAGTCCAGTCCTGACCCGGCCCTGATCAACCGCGGCGAGTACGTCGCTCGACTCAGCGACTGCGTAGCCTGCCATAGCCTGCCGGGCAAAGCGCCCTTTGCCGGGGGGCTGGAAATGGCTACGCCTCTGGGGGCAATCCACGCCACCAATATCACCCCGGATAGAGCCACCGGTATTGGTGCCTACAGCTTGGCCGACTTCGACCGTGCCGTGCGCCACGGCGTCGCGCCGGGCGGCCGGCGGCTCTACCCGGCCATGCCCTACCCGTCCTACGCCAAGCTCAGCGACGATGACATCCGGGCGCTGTACGCATTCTTCATGAACGGTGTGCAACCGGTGAGCCAGGCCAACATCCCCAACGGTATCCCAGGGCCACTCAACCTGCGCTGGCCTATCGCACTGTGGAATGGGCTTTTTGCACCGACGGCGCCCTACGCCGTCAAACCAGCCCAGGATCCGCGATGGAACCGAGGTGCCTACATCGTCCAGGGTCCTGGCCATTGTGGCAGCTGCCACACACCGCGCGGCCTTGCTTTCAACGAGAAGGCCCTGGACGAGTCCGGTGCACCTTTCCTCGCTGGGGCGCTGCTCGATGGCTGGTACGCCCCCAGCCTGCGGCAGGATTCCAACACCGGGCTGGGGCGCTGGAGCGAGCCTGAGATCGTTCAGTTTCTCAAGGCCGGACGTAACAAGCATGCGGTGGTCTTTGGCTCTATGACCGAAGCGTTCAACAACTCCACGCAGTTCATGGCCGACGAGGACCTGGCAGCAATTGCCCACTACCTCAAGTCGCTGCCCGGCGATCCGCAGCGTGATAGCACGCCGTGGCAGTACCAGGCGGCGTCCGCCGTCGAGCACCTGGACAGCCCCGGCGCGCACACCTACGTCACCCGCTGCGCCTCCTGCCATGGCCTGGACGGTCAGGGCCAGCCCGAATGGATGCCGCCCTTGGCAGGAGCCACCTCAGCACTGGCAAAGGAGAATGCTTCAGCCATCAATATCACCCTCAATGGCTCGCAGCGTATCGTCGCCGCCGGTGTACCGGATGCCTACCGCATGCCCGCCTTCCGCGATCAGTTGTCGGATCAGGAAATTGCCCAAGTACTGACCTTTGTGCGTAGCACCTGGGGCAATCAAGGGGCGGCGGTCGATACGGAAGCGGTTGGCAAACTACGTGGGCATACCGACCCGGCCAGCAGCAGCCCGATCATTCTGCACATGCGCTAGCGGTGGGTGGCGACACCAATCTCCATCGCGAGCAGGGTTGCCCCGCGATGATCTTCAAGACCCCCCTGGCCTGAACAAAAGAGAGTAAATGGAAAGTATCGATCTGCTGGTCCTGCGCACCGCCAACGACTGGCTCAAGGCTGGCCATCGCGTCATCCTCGCCACGGTAGCCAGGACCTGGGGCTCCTCACCCCGCCCTGTGGGTTCGATGATGGCCCTGCGCAACGATGGACGTGTGGTCGGTAGCGTGTCAGGAGGCTGCATCGAAGACGATCTGATCCACCGATACACCGAGGCCCATGGCGGCACCCGTATTCCCGACGGGCCACCGCAAGTGCTGCGCTATGGCATCACTGCCGACGAAGCTCACCGCTTCGGCCTGCCTTGTGGAGGGACGCTGGAACTGGTTCTTGAGTTCACGGCGTCGTGGCATGCCCTGGAACAAATGCTGGCCGAGCTCAATGCCGGCCGACTGGTGCGACGCAGCCTGGATCTGAGCTCCGGCACCGTGTCCTTGAGCGCTAGCGCCGCGCCAGAACAGTTCGTCTTCGATGGCCGGCAGATGACCAATACCCTCGGCCCTGGTTACCGCCTGCTGCTGATCGGTGCAGGCGCACTGGCCGAATATCTGGCAACCATGGCGCTATTCAACGGCTTCCGTGTATCGGTATGCGATCCCCGCCACGAATACATCAGCGGCTGGGGCGTCCCAGGCGTAGAGCAGTTGACCGCAATGCCGGACGACGCTGTGCGGGCATTCAAGCCTGATCTGCGCAGTAGCATCGTCGCCGTGAGCCATGACCCCAAGCTGGACGACCTGGCCCTGCTCGAGGCGTTGCACAGCCCCGCCTTCTACATCGGTGCAATCGGCTCGCGGCGCAACAGCAAATTGCGCCGTGAACGTCTTATCGAGCACTTTGGAGAAAGTGAAGCCTCACTTCAGCGCCTTCACGGCCCGATCGGCCTCTACATCGGTAGCAAAACGCCGGCCGAGATCGCCGTCAGCGTAATGGCTGAGATCCTCGCCGCCAAGAACGGTGTCACCCTGCCAAACGCCCTCAAAATTTTGAGTGCCAAACAGGCCCACGAACAAGAAAAGCCCGCGGCCTGAGCGGGATACGGACTCAGGCAGCGCTCCCCGCGGTTTCTACATAACCCATCAGGCAACGATAACCTAGAAAAAATCTCCTATCCGCCGAGCGAGCTTTCAACCACCAAGGGCCCCTTTGGATTGACAACGACAAAAGGTGCCAGATCGGCGATGGGGATATGAAGAGTCGGTTCTGCAGCAAACGCCTGTAGCAGGTACTCAACGGTGACACGGACGCGCGGCGCCATCAATGCACGATGCGGATACTGAATGACCAGTTCATAAACACCCGGATGATGCTGTGCAGACAAGAGCACCTTGAGCCTACCCGCCACCAAGTGCTCCCAAGCGAGATGAACGGCCACCTCAGCCACGCCTACTCCGGCAGACGCGGCCTTCACAAGCCCCTCAGGCGAGGACAGGGTCATCACGGCCGACTCCGAAGGATCTACTGTGATGATGCTTCCGTCTGTTGACTGAAAACTCCAGCACGCGACAACACCATCCAGAAAGCGTCGAGCAATCAGACGGTGCCGTTGAAGTGATTCGACGCTCTCTGGTGCACCATGCCGGGCCAGGTATTCAGGTGACGCGACGATAACAGTATTGAGGTGACAGATCGGTCTGGAAATGAGTGCAGAGTCGCGGATATTTCCGCCTCGAATGGCAAGGTCATATCCGCCTCCGACCAGATCGACGACCCGATCATCGAAGTCCACTTCAACCGACAAACCCGGGTATCGATCAAGCAGATCCGGCAATACCGGCGCCAGGTAACGTTCTCCGAAGGCCACACTCGAGGAGATGCGGACCCGCCCGTGGGGTGTTTCTCGCAGGGACGCCAAAGTGTCGACGGCCGTATCGAGCGCCTCCAGCGCCAAACGAGCCTGGCGCAGGAACACCCGGCCCTCCTCAGTCAACTTCAGTGTGCGTGTGGTTCGATTCAGCAGCCGAACGCCCAGTGCCTTTTCAAGACCCGCAACATTTTTGCTGACCGCTGCGCTGGAAACGCCCAAGGCACGCGCCGCTGCCGCAAAGCCGCCGGTGTCTGCTGCCTGGACGAATGACAGTATGGCGCGAACCCGGTGCGTTGAATCCATATAGGTGCCATTGAATTCCGTGAGGGAGGTATCAGTTTAGCAACCTAAGGTTGAGAGTCATATAACCTTACCCCTACTTCTAGTTAGCCCTGACTCCGAGGAGGATAGAACCATTACCTACTGGAATCAGGAGCACCTCCATGCAAATCAGCATCATTTTTGACAGCGGTTACGGCCACACCAAGAAACAGGCAGAGGCCGTCATGCAGGGCGTTGAACGCGTTGCAGGCGCACAGCCTCATTTGATCGCTGTCAATGGAGAAACCGTGGACTGGGATGTACTCGCGGCCAGTGACGCCATCATCTTCGGCTCGCCGACCTATAACGGCACCATCAGCGCCCGATTCAAGCAGTTCATGGAAGACTCAACCCGCACTGCTTGGCTATCACAAGCTTGGCGCAATAAGGTGGCTGCCGGCTTTACCAACTCCGGCGCCATGCATGGCGATAAGCTGAACTCCCTGATCACCATGGCTTTGTTCGCCGCGCAACACGGCATGATCTGGGCAGGCGTCGACCTTTTCCCGGGGAAAACCGCCAACGAACTCAACCGCGTCGGCGGATGGCTAGGCGCAATGGCGCAATCCAATGACGAATCACCAGAACTGTCGCCTATCGAGAGCGACCTCAACACAGCCGCCCATCTCGGCCAGCGTGTTGCGGAAATCGCTCAGCAATTGCTCAACGGTCGCGTCTGAAGATGGTAGGGGTTGACGATGAAATCCTGCTTCGTCATCGACATGCCATCCCTCGCAACAGATAGCTGAAAACGCCGCGCTCGGCTTTCGCAGCATGCAGGCCGAGCCCGTGGTCTTTTCCCTTTTCAGCAAAGGAAACACAAATGACGCCTCAAAACTCCAATCCGATCTTCCAGATGATTGGCGCCGTCGCCCCTGCCTTGGTGGATTACACGCAGGAGCGGATCATCGATGAACTGTGGAACCGTCCAGGTCTGACAGTACGCGAGCGTGCAATTGCGACATTGAGCACACTGATAGCGCGTAACGCGACCAACGCCTACCGCTATTACTTCATCAAAGCGCTCGATTGCGGCCTGCGGCCCAGCGAATTGTCGGAGTTGATGACTCACCTTGCGTGCTATGCAAGCTTTCCATACACATTCGGTGCAATCGCGGTGCTGAAGGACATCTTCGTAGAAAGGGAGATTGTTCTTGATGAGTTTCCCGACGAGTCTCAGGCCTGCGGAGCGGAGAAATGCGCCTATATGCCAACAACCTCTGTGCCTTTCTCCGAAGCACTGCAGCACTTCACCGCGGATCTGCTTGAGGCAGAAATATGGCATCGCCCTGGCCTTGCCCTTAGAGACCGAACATTGGCAACGTTTTGCGCCGTGGCGGCTCAAGGAAATCTAGAATCGCTCGCGCCCTTTGTCAGTTACGCCCAGGCCCAAGGGATCAGCCGTCAGGCGCTGGAAGAACTACTCGCCCACACTGCATTTTACGCAGGCTGGGCATATGCCAATCGCGTGGCGATATTCTTGAATGGCGCATTCCGCGACTGAAAACCTAAACGGTCTGCAGTGGACCCTGCCAACTGACCCGCCAATCTTCTGCAAAAAATCAGGACTCAGAGAATCAGGCAAGTAATCCATAGGAATGCCCTTCAGGCCCCATGGAAAGACCGAGAGAATGTTCACCCGAGAAACTCATCAAGGACATTCCCATGCTTGTACAAGCCTACGGTGCCCACGCGGGTGATAACCCCCTTGAGTCCATGCAGATCAACCGAAAGGGATACTCAGTGAAAGGCACTTTGCTTGCTCTTGGAATGCTCTTTACCTCCTTTTCTTCAATGGGAGCCGACATGTCGAACGGTGCGGACAACTTCTATACCAGCGATAAAGTGACCGTAGAAAAGGTCACCTTCAAGAATCAATACGGCATGAAAGTCGCCGGGAACCTGTTCACCCTGAAAAGCCTCAACCCTCAATCGAAGAATGCCGCGATCATCGTCGGTCACCCCATGGGGGCGGTAAAGGAACAGAGTGCAAACCTGTACGCCACGAAGATGGCCGAGCAGGGTTTTGTCACGCTGTCGCTGGACCTGTCCTTCTGGGGGGAAAGCGAGGGCATGCCTCGCCAAGCGGTGTCGCCTGATATCTATGCTGAAGACTTCAGTGCCGCCGCGGACTTTCTCGGTACTCGCCCGACGGTTGATCGCCAACGTATCGGCATCATCGGTATCTGCGGCAGTGGCAGCTTCGCCATCAGTGCGGCCAAGATCGATCCGCGTCTGAAGGCTATCGCCACGGTCAGCATGTACGACATGGGCGCGGCCAACCGTAACGGCCTCAAACACGCAGTGACTTTGGAACAACGCCAACAAATCATTCTCGAAGCGGCACAGCAGCGCGATGCGCAATTCTGGGGTGGCGAAGTCCGCTACACCGGCGGCACGCCGCTCAAGCTGACCGGTAATGCCGTGGGCGACGAATTCTACGACTTCTACCGTACACCTCGCGGCGAGGTCACCCCCATCGGTGCATCGCCGCAGACAACCACGATGCCGACGCTGACCAGCAACGTGAAGTTCATGAACTTCTATCCACTCAACGACATCGAGAGCATATCCCCACGCCCATTGTTGTTTATTGCCGGCGCCCAGGCACATTCACGGGAGTTCAGCGAGGATGCCTATAAGCGGGCAGCCGAACCCAAGGAGCTGCTGATCATTCCGGAAGCCGGACATGTAGATCTTTACGATCGGGTCAATCTGATTCCATTCGCCAAGTTGACCGCATTCTTCAACAGTCATCTGAAGTAGCCAGATCAATGTCCAAACCGGGCGCCGATCTTCTCTCGCGGCTTCGCTGCCGAAGCCACGACGCTTCACGCAACAAAGGACTATTCAATGCCCCCTCACACTCTTTCAGCCTCCGGTGAAACACAACATTCATGGGGTGCCGTCGTGGCCATGTCGCTCGCTGCCTTCGTGCTGGTGGCATCGGAGTTCATGCCCGTCAGCCTGCTGACGCCGATAGCGGCCAATCTACATATCACCGAGGGGCAAGCCGGCCAGGGGATTTCCGTCTCGGGGCTGTTCGCCTTGTTCACCAGCCTCCTGATCCCGATGCTGGCTGCACGCGTCGACCGCAAGCCATTAATGATCTCATTGGCACTGCTGATGATCCTGTCAGGAACGGTCGTTGCATTTGCGCCGAGCTACTGGCTTTTTATGGTCGGCCGCGCGTTGATCGGCGTGGCGATCGGTGGCTTCTGGTCGCTGTCGGGGGCAACCGCAATGCGCCTGGTACCTGAAGGCCAGATCACCCGGGCGATGGCGTTCGTCAACGGCGGCAACGCACTGGCAACGGTGGTTGCGGCACCACTGGGCAGTTTTCTCGGGGCCTTGATTGGTTGGCGCGGTGCGTTCTTTTGCGTGGTTCCAGTTGCGCTGATCGCCACGCTCTGGTTGTCGATCAGCCTGCCCGCAATGAAGCCCCACAACCGCTCGGGTACCGGCAACATTTTCAGGTTGATGAAACAAATGCCGGTCGCGCTGGGCATGCTGGCCGTCAGTGTGTTTTTCATGGGCCAGTTCATGCTGTTTACCTATCTGCGCCCATTCCTTGAAACGGTCACTCACGTTAGCGTTTCCATGCTCTCGCTGATGTTGCTGGTCCTGGGTCTGACGGGGCTCATTGGCACATTCCTTATCGAAGCATTCCTGAAAAACAGCCTGTATCGAACACTGATCGTCATTCCAATCCTGATGTCGGTGATTGCACTGGCACTGGTGTCATTCGGCAGCTCGGTAGCCATCACGACGGTCTTGCTGGGTTTCTGGGGACTGGTTGCGACGGCTGCGCCGGTGGGATGGTGGACATGGCTAGCGAGAACGCTACCGGAAGACGCAGAAATGGGAGGTGGCCTGATGGTGGCAATCATCCAGTTGGCAATTGCCTGCGGCGCAACAGTGGGTGGGCTGGTATTTGATCTGAACGGCTACCGCGCGACGTTCGAGTTGAGTGCCCTGCTGCTCGGCGTGGCGGCCGCTCTTGCCTTTCTGGCTGCACGAGCCGGAGGCTCCGTGCGAAAACCTGCGGCAATTTGGCATTGTTCACCAGAGAGATAACAGACTGTTCGATCTACCGTGATTTATAACGCATTTTCGCCCCAGTAGAGTGATTCCCATGTCACCCACCAGCACGAATCACACAGGGAAGCACTCATGAATCCACACACCACTTCGGTTAAAACAGCCATCGTCTACCACTCGGGCTATGGCCATACCGCGCGTATGGCAACCGCCATCGCTGAAGGCGCCGGCCCCGGCGCTGTGCTCGTTGCAATCGACGCCGAGGGGAATGTTGCCGAGGATGCCTGGGAAGTTCTCGCCGGCGCAGATGCCATCCTGTTTGGTTCGCCGACCTACATGGGAGGTCCTAGCTGGCAGTTCAAGAGATTCGCGGACGCCTCCTCGAAGATCTGGTTTGAGGGCGGATGGCAAAACAAGATCTTTGGCGGCTTCACCAACAGCGCCAGTATCAACGGCGACAAGCTCAATACTCTTGAATACTTCTTCCTGCTCTCCGGGCAGCACGCTGGCATCTGGGTGGGTATGGATATCAAGCCGGCGAACGTCAAGGCTTCGAAGCGCGATGACCTGAATCGCATGGGCTCCTATATCGCTCCGATGGCGCAGACACCTGCCGATGCTTCCCCTGAAGAGATGTCGCCAGGGGATCTGGAGACGGCACGCCTCTATGGCGCGCGTGTTGCCTTGATTGCCGGATACTTGCGATCCGGAAAATCTCAGAGTGCCTGAAATCCAAGCCCCTCCGGTTGGGGACGGACGAAGAGGTTCGCCTCGCTATTGCAGATGCGGCCTCAGCACATCTTCGACCCACTTCATGAATACCCGGACCCGGCGCGACAGATTGCTCCGATGTGCGACGACGAGGGACACGGGCAGCGCTCGGCGACGCAAATCGGGGAGGATCTCTACCAGTGATCCGCTCTCCAAATATTGGCCGATCCCCAAGAGCGGTGCCTGAATCAGGCCAAGGCCGGCGAGGGCCGCCGCTTCGTAGGTCTGCGCGCTGTTGAGGTGTAGCGCACCTGGCAACTGAAGCGTCGCGTGGCTGTCGCCGTCCGGATATTCCCATCCATAGGGTCTTGCACCCAACATCGTCGAAAAATGAATGATCTGATGTCCCTGACGCTGGAGATCTTCCAGCGTTCGAGGGACACCATAGCGCGCCAGATAGGCGGGACTGGCGGCGTTGACCATGGGCAACTGGCCCAGTGGACGGGCAATCAGCGTCTCGTCCCTTATGGGTCCAAGCCGCAAGACACAGTCAAACCCTTCTTGCACCAGATCGACCTGCCGATCCGTACTCGACACCTCCAACTCCAACTCGGGATAAGCCGCCATGAAGGCCGGCAAGGCCGGTACGATAGTGGCGCGCGCCACCTCGGTCGGGAAATCGACCCGTAAACGCCCGCGAAGTGTCACGCGATCATCCGCGAACATCGAGTGCAGGTCATCGACATCAGCAAGCAGATCGCGGGCACGGGCATGAAATGCGCGTCCATCCTCCGTCAACTGCACGCTGCGCGTCGTCCGGTGCAGGAGCCTGACACCCATCTCCTCCTCCAGCTTGCGGACCACCGTCGAGGCCCTGCCCTTTTGGATACCCAGGCTATCGGCCGCGCGAGTGAAGCTGCCCATTTCCGCCACGGTTATGAATATGAGGAGGGGTTCGAGATTCTGCATGTTCGGGCCTCGGAATTGTTCACCACAGAGAGAACAGTACGTTCACTTTGTCAGTGCTTATAACATCCCGGAGACACAGTAAGCTTCGAAACTGGATAACCCCAGCGGAGAAAGACAAGTGTCCGAAACGATGAATCTGCATCATGTGCCTGAAACCATGACCTCGCATCACGCCCTGTGGGTCGGCCGGATCATGAGCGCGTTGGTCGTTATCGCCCTGGTGGCAGACGGCACCGTTCAGCTTTTCGCGCCGGCACAGATCGCGAGCCTGTTGCAGGAAACCGGGTTCGCGATGGACCTGACCCGTGTGGTGGGTCCGATCGTGCTCGCCTGCGCCCTCCTTTACGCCATCCCGGCCACTGCAGTCCTCGGCGCGATCCTGGTGACGGGCTTTTTGGGAGGGGCCATCTGCGCCCATGTCCGCATGGGTGAGTTGGGGTCGCCGCCGGAAATCATTTCCCTGCTTCTGGGCGCCATGACCTGGGGCGGCCTCTACGCGCGCGATCCCCGTATCCGGGCCATTCTGCCTATCCGCTGAACCGGGCGGATCAGGTATGGGCGCAGACAGCGCATCGGTTGTTAAGCGCCATTGCCCCCTTGGCGCCGGAGTACAACATGAGTGGCTTTCTCCGATGCGACGAACTGAACGCATTCGTATCCCAGGGCGCGCGCGTCAACCCCCTCGAACAATCGCTCTCCCCCGCCCAGCAGGACCGGCGAAATAGCGATGTGCAGCTCATCGATCAGGCCGGCACGAAGATATTGCCGGATCGTGTCAGGCCCACCACCAATGCGCACATCCATTCCGTTGGCGGCATCGCGCGCCTGCTCAAGCGCCTCGTGAATACCGCCGGTGACAAAGTAGAACGTCGTTCCGCCTTCCATATGGATGGGCGCGCGCGGGTGATGAGTCAAGATGAACGTTGGAACGTGATAGGGCGGGTTGTCTCCCCACCAGCCTTTCCAGTTCATGTCGGGCCAGGGGCCGCGAATCGGTCCGAACATGTTTCTTCCAAGAATCCAGGCACCCACGTTCTTGAAGCTCCGCGCAGCGAAGTCGTCATCGATCCCCGTTGTGCCGCCGTCGGCGCCAAACAGGGTGCGCTGGAAGGTGCGTGTTGGGATTAACCACTGGTGCAAATCTGTCCCACCCACGCCGAGCGGATGATTCAACTCCTGATTCGGGCCCGCTCCGTATCCGTCAAGCGAGATAGTGAAACCCGCAACTCGGACGCGTGTCATGTTCATGCCTCCTTTCGATTGACGCCTAGCTCTCTGTTTCGACAGCCATTCTGCTGTATAGCTCCGACTGCTCTGTATAACAGTCCGCAGAAAAAACTCACGGGGAACGGCTCCCGGTTTGGTATGGCATAAGCATAGTTGAGAAGGATCAGGAGGTTGTAATGACGGTAGGGTCTCCCTGCCCTTTCGCAGAGACTTACGACCCAGTACCTTTTCTTCTGCCTCCACGCATGCCTATACCTGGCCCAAGTTGACTGGATGTGTTCAGTTTCTGATTGGCTGGGTCAAAGGCAAAACTCACTTCCACTCTAAAATCACTCCCGCAGCCGCTCCTTCTCGAGGACTGGTAAACGTCACGATCCCGAGTGCCACATTCACTCGATGAGCCAGGCGCCCGATACCTCACTGCTTATTCAGGCCCAACCATGAAACTGACCAGTAACGCCTTTGATGACAACGCCGCCATCCCGGGGGAATACGCCTTTGCTGTTCCGAACGCGGAGAGCCACTACACACTCTCGAGCAACCGCAACCCACATCTGGCGTGGACAGAAGTCCCGGAGCATACTCAATCGTTCGTTCTGATATGCCACGACCCAGACGTCCCGAGTGTGGGCGATGATGTGAATCAGGAAGGTAAAGTCATTGCAGCGTCCTTGCCGCGCGTCGATTTTTACCATTGGCTCTTGATCGATATTCCTGCCAACCAGCGGGAAATTACTGAAGGGAGTCATAGCAACGGCATCACCCCCCGAGGCAAAAACGGTCCGCAAACTGGCGATGGCCAACGCCATGGCCTCAATGACTACACCGCCTGGTTTGCATCGGACCCACAAATGTCCGGCGAGTACTACGGGTACGATGGCCCATGCCCGCCGTGGAATGACGAGCGGCTGCACCACTACGTGTTCACTGTCTACGCTTTGGACGTGCCCAGCCTCGTGATATCGGGCCCGGTTAACGGCGCGAATATTCTGGATGCACTGCAAGGGCATGTACTGGCCAAGGCCAGCCTTACGGGCACCTACACCCTCAACATGGACCTGTGATTGTGCGGCCAACTTCAGGAACCACACCCTCACCATGGATCGGCCTGAGCCTGTGACTGCCCCGCAACCGGACGACGCCCGCTGGCTGCTGCCATCGGGCGCCCCCCTGCAAGCGCAAGCGCCATGCATGCTGGCCAGGCCGCGCCTGATGAGCCCTCAGCACGCTACCAACTTCCGCTTTTTTGAAGCAACGCTGCTGGTCGTGACATCAGGCCATTTGACACTGGACAGTGGTGACCGTACCTGGGAGTTGGCTGATCCCCGTACCTTGATGGCCGTGGCAAAAAACGCCATCACGGATATTCAAAAAACACCGGATAAAAACAGTTCGACGTTTGCTTCTCTGTTTTTGACGTTCGCACCGGGCCTGATCACTGAGTTTCACCAACGCTATGGGCACAACGTCACGGCCTCATCCATGGTCACTGAATGCAAGACGGCGGAACTGGACGAAGACTTGAATGATGCGCTGCAGTTTTGCATTCGAGGAATCGACTCACGAACCGTTTCGGAGGCGCAACAGACAAATCGGTTGATGGGACTTCTGTTGGCATTGCAGGAGCGGAATATTGTATTCCTCCGTCCTTCAGTCCCTGGGCTGGCGGAGCGATTAACCCAGTTACTGGCCAAGGCTCCGGACAAACACTGGACAGCGGCACAGGTAGGTCGCGAATTAGCCGTCAGTGAAGCCACCTTGAGGCGACGCCTCGCGGAAGAAGGCGTCAGCTTCAGCGCAGTGCTGACCGAGATTAGAATGCATCACGCGATGATGCTGTTACAGACGACGCATTTCAGCATTTCGCAAATAGCCGACGCCTGTGGGTATCGCGCAATCTCGAGATTTTCAATGCGTTTCAAAAGCCGCTTTGGTTTCTCTCCTGTACGGTAGGAAAGAAACGGATGGCCCCACCGTTTTCGTTCATTCGGATCATGGCAGAAGCGAAACCAGGCGAGGCTCGATGGAGGTCTCAAGCACCTCCAGCAGCGCCAGTGTCACCGGAAGCTTGAAACGCCGTGGACCCGCGCTCCCTGGGTTGAGGTACAAGGTTTCATCACGCCATTGAATGAGAGGCTTGTGCGAGTGGCCGGTGATTACCAGCTTTATGCCCTCATCCAGAGCTGTTGGAACATCGGCGATGTCATGCACGAGCAGGGTCCGCCATCCGCTCAGGTCGAGCCGCAGAAGGTCCGGCAGATGGGCTGCCCAGGGTGCGTCCTGGTCGTTATTACCGCGCACAACAAACAGTGGAGCGATAGCGGCCAGGTACTCAAGCACCTCAGGCTTACCGATGTCGCCGGCGTGAATGATTTTTTCACAGCCCTTCAGGGCAGCAAGGGCCTCGGGACGGAGAAGGCCGTGAGTATCGGAAATCACTCCAACTTTCATGCAGGGCACCGTGAGGGCTGGAAGTGGTTAGCGAGTGTACCCACAAGTGCCTCGGGCAGAGCAATGTATCGAAATCACGGTCACCTGTTGCGACAAAGCGAGCCGGTGGCGCATTCGGCCAACCTGGCGGTTCAACTTCTCGCTATCTCCGGTATGGCGTCTGCAATGGAGATACGGCCCAAGCCCAACTTCACCAGCTCCTTACGCAGCAGCGAGCGCTCAAGCACCGCCATTCCGGCCTGCCATTCGATCGGCAGCAAATGACTCAACTTCTGTTGGCTGACCAAGGGCTCAGCCAGAAAGTAGCTCTTGCACTCGCGGATGCTGATGACGTTCAACAGCCAATCTCTACCCTGCGCCGCCAGCCAGTGAGCAATCGTTGAGCGATGCGTTCGGATCAGCGCACTGGCATCCCACACCGCCATCTGCGCGAAAACCTGCGGCAGGTTGCTATCGACTTTCAGCCGCTTCATATCAACCGCCAACGCGCCAATCAGGTCTGACTCGATAGTCGCTTGGCACTCGGAGAAATACCGCTCAGGCCAGTCCGCAGCCAGTTTCGCCCGCCGTGCGAGGACCTCATAAGCCCGGATATCCGATTGGGTGGTCAACTGCCCGGTGAAATTCAGGGTATTGTCCAGAATCGCCGTGGCCAGCAACGCAGCACTTTTTTTGCTGATCCGCGGCAACAACCCCGTCGCTTCCCAACGCTGAAAAACCTGAGTCGCTGCTGCTCCGATCTGCAGAATCTCCGCACCAGATCCAAGCTTCTGCGCCCAATAGTTTTCAAAACCAGGGTGGTGGTCAATGACTTCCACCACCTGATCAAGCACCACCACCGGGTCAAAATGGTGGTAGTCGGAGACATCCACCAACACGAACTCATCACCCGCTCTCGGCCGATAATCGTCCAGAGAGGATTGCCATCCGAGCACGGTCCTGGAGATGCTGGCATTGAGCGGGGCACTACTGACGGCCCGAGCATCGACGCCCTGTTGATTCAACAGCTCGGCGTACGCAATGCAACAGGCATACGCGTCGATGTCCAGGTACGCCGACCCGGAGGTCACCACCCTCATGACACGTGAGCCACAGCGTGAGCTGCCGAGACAGTCGAAGACAACTTCAGCGCGTGGGCCATACCCTCCAGAATCCGCTCATAGCCGAACTGACACTGTTCTTCGTCGATGGAAATACGTACTGTGGCTCCGGCGACCCGGTCGGGATATCCCAGCTGTGTGACCGTGTTGGATAGGCTGAGTGTCTTGTCCGAACACGCCGACCCTGCGGTTATGTAGATCGACTGCGTGTTCAAGGCTGACTGTAGTTTTTTTGTATTCACTCCCGGCGATGCAATAAAGCTCACGCACGGTACACGCGGTGCTTGCTCACCGATCACGACCACCTCGCCCAGCATCGCTTGCAGCGTACGTTCAAACGCTTCCCGACTGCGTTGTGCCGCGGCTTTTGCGGAGCAGCATTTCTGCTGTTTCTCCTGCAACGCGGTTTCAATCGAAAGAACACCCGGGTAATTCTGCGTACCACCGCGCAACCCGCCTTCCTGGCCGCCACCAACAATCAACGGCGACAATCCGTAGCGATCTCTGGCGTACAGAAAACCGGCACCGGGTATTGGAGCCACTGTTGAAAATCAAGCAGTCGGCACCCGCACCCACCACTATCAGATTTATCCATGATCTGACAAAACATCGACATCGGCTTTCCTTAAAATCCATTGTCCATAGTTAAAACAGCGTATTAGCGTGCCGAATTACTTTGTCACGTTCTTTTTCGGCAGACAAAACTCGCATGCTTTCATTTCATAAATGTGACGTGTGAGGGAGCCTTATGGCTGTTCAATGCACGGATAACCTTTTGCGGGTAAGCCCTTTGTCCTTCGTTTTGCTCCCCTTATCCCCTTCCGTTTCAACGCGCCTTTTAGGACCTTTTTAGGGCGCGGGACGTCAGGGGAGATGTCACCCGATTTTCGCAACAAGGGGTCGATGCGGGCATGAACCGTACCGATACAGGCGAAAAAGTAGGACCGCTCTTACATGAATCGATCAAGTGCCTGATTCGCCCGTCCCTTCATGCACCTACAGGCATAAAGTCAGCTTTTGGCCGACTAAATCGTGGGAAACGGCTGACTGCCTCAACCAACAGAATTGATCGACTATTTGCTCAGGGTCGCTGTCGAGGAACAGCCCCTCATCAGGTGGTCATGATCTACAAGGCTACGACGTACAGGAGTGCGTTGATCAGTGCAGTACGCCGGGCATTCATAGGCGAGGACAGGCGTCACTCCCTCACCGACCGAATGCCCGATTTTCACACTGACGGACGCTTGCTACCAGGCAATGCCTCCGGACAAATGATCGATTGCAGGAGATACGATGAAGTCCTCAAAACACCTGGATAACGCGCTCGAGGCTGCCGGTTGTATTGAAGAAAAACTCAAGGCTGCGGTAGAGGCATGGCGGGCCGACATTGACCGTTTCGCTTCAAGTTATGAACTGAAGGAGATCAATCACGAATTAAGGTTAACCATCAGGCAGAGAGAACATCAGCTTCATTCGTCCATTCATTCTCAGTGCAGCGAATTAACCTGTTTGATCAGAAACGTAAAATCCGATCTGGATATGATCAAGTTCAATAGACAGTTGTGGAGCGCCACCCTGCTGTATGGGGTCACGCCCTTCCTCATCATGACCGTTATGTTTGCATGGATAGATAAAGTCAAATAGAGCACAGCGCATTCACCGTGTCACTGGCAGGTTGGCGTTTGTGGTTCTCTCGTTGCTCGGCACGGTCTACGTGCTGATTCACAGCCATTCATATCCCGTACGCAGAGCACGCCTGCGTACGGGTGTGAGGTCTCTGCCGGCATTGTGCCCCTAACCCTCCGCTACAGACATGCCAAAGACGGTAACAAGGCCTCAAAAGCGGATCCGATGTTTCGCTATTCAGTCGTCGAGGCTTTTAGCCAGACGGGCCACCAACGCCATGTGGCCGTGGCTGTTGATCACGCAGTAGTCCGCCCTCTACCTCACGCCTCGGGTGAGGTATGCAGACTTCAGTATACTGAGAGGCCCCTTTATCCAAGTCAGTGGGTTGCAATGCCGAGCCGCAAAAGCAGATCACTCGCATCGTCTTATAGCTGGGCCTCGCAGGCCACAGCGGAGCGACGCACATGACAGCCACCCCCCTCATCGCTCGTGAGGTTTACCAGGTGCTCAAAGAGGTCGCTCTGGGTGTACGCGCCCTGCGTCGACTGAGCCCGCAGTCCTGGAGCGAGATCCATACCGGACCTATGCCCGTTGAGGTCGATGGCTGGACGCTTACGCTTTTCAATGACGGCGACATTCTGGATTACTGTGAAGACGCGACGTGCCCTGCTGGAAGAACAGGAACGCTTGAAGACTGGCAGCGTTACGGAACCAATCCAGTTGATCTACTGAGCGCTTGGGAACATCGGCAGTTGGAGCTCATGCTCGCCAATCTTTGAGACCCCATCACCCTTCTTCGTCATCCAAAATGCTACTGGTTAAAGCGCTAGCTCTTCCAGGCTGGAAGCCTGAGTATCAGACCTATGTAGTGCTTCCCTGAAGGATCACCTGTCAGAAAAAACGCCCGATCAAAAGGGAAAAGCACGCGCCAGTTGTGAGGAGGCCTCTTTCTCTAGGAGTGCGCCCAAATTCACTCAGCTTTCCAGCAGAGAGCAGATCATCTGCACGCGTCAAACGAAGTATATCCCTACAATCACCCGAGAAATGGCTGGCTATCTCAGTCAATGGGTTTGGCTCGACTATTAGACCGGGATGACGGCTGACAAAAACCTCTTCCCAGGAGGTGTTGTCCTCGAGACCACCGTGTACTGACGGTTCATTGATCGGTTGATGGTACGCCCAGACTTTGCAAGTGTGAGCACGTCAATGGACTACTCTACAAAACCAAAGCCGCTGTCAATGGCTTAGGAGAGCGAAGTGAGAGATCCAGCATCAAAATATGATCTGACATCTACTGAAAATCTGTTGAATCGAAACATCTCAAATCAGGGCGATAAGTTAAACGACTCGATCAGAGAGTTGCGTACGTCTATTAAAGAACAGAGTGAGAGCATAGCTACTCTCAGCAAAACCCTCATCGATCAACGCCGTCAGTTTTGTAAGGAAATTGCCGAAGAAATCGCACTGAACAATCGTATAGAACGTGATAGGGCCAAAGAGCAACGGTCTGACAGAATCGGAAAATGGATGGTCATTCTGATGACCACGGTGATAATAATTCTAACTGTTTTTAAACTACATATTGAAAGCCTTTAAAATTTTGGCAGTCCCTGCTGGCGCCAGGACCACCTGACATCAAGGTTTCAAAAACTCAACGTCAGTCGGCAAGCTTGTCTCTCTTGATCTGCGCTCACACCGTACACAGCAGTGAGCATTTGTGGGACGCGGCAAGGACGCCGCCATGGCCCCCCCTTCCCCTCGAAGCCCTCATGTTAAAACAACGTTTCCATGAGGCACACCCTGTGACAGCACGTGCAATACAAGAACACTACATCCAGAACTGAGAACAGAGCCCCCTGCTCTCTGTACGACTGTGCGCGGCATACGTGTAGTTGCGCGCAATTAGCTAGGCCG